>NZ_JBYPZI010000002.1:433276-516342 GCF_057815145.1 Tsukamurella sp. II2bb | reverse complement strand
GCCATAGCGGAGGGGAAACGCCCGGCTCCATTCCGAACCCGGAAGCTAAGCCCTCCAGCGCCGATGGTACTGCACTCGTGAGGGTGTGGGAGAGTAGGACACCGCCGGACTACAATTAGATACAGGATGAAGGCCCTTGGGGATCGTGTCGAACACTTCGGTGTTCCACTCCTCAGGGGCCTTCGCCATGTCCAAGTACAGTAAGAGCGTGTGTCGCCTCGGGGGCGACGGGAAGTGGGTGCACCGTGGCTGAGTCGAACGGCGACCGCCGGCAACGTGCCGGATTCACCAACCCCGCCCAGCGGGCGGACCGGAACGGCGGCACGGATTCGTCACGTGGCACGGGCGCCGGTCGGAACAACGATCGCGGCGGCCGGAGCGATGAGCGGCGCGGGGACGACCGGCGCGGCGGCGATCGCTCGGGCGGTGGCCAGCGCGGCGGTAACCAGGGCCGCGGCGGCGACCGCCGCGACTTCGGTGGCAATCGCACCGGTGAGTCCCGCGGCGGTAGCCGGGGTGACCACCGCGGCGCCGATTCGCGCAGCGGCGACTCCCGGGGCGGTGACCGTCGGGACTTCCGCGGTGGGGACCGGCGGGACTTCCGGAGCGCCGATTCGCGCGGTGGGGACCGTCGCGACTTCCGTGGCAGCGACAACCGTGGCAGCGATTCGCGCAGCGGCGACTCGCGTGGTGGGGACCGTCGCGACTTCCGGAACAGCGACTCCCGCGGGGGAGACCGCAGGGAGTTCGGTGGCCGCCCCTCCGGGGATCGGCGGCCCTCGGGTGATCGCCGGGGCTCCGACGACCGTCGGTCGGGCGGGGATCGTCGTGGCGGCGGCTTCTCCGGATCCCGCGCCGGCTCCCGACCCGGTGGACAGGGCGGGCGTTCCGGCGGATTCAAGCGTGACGATCAGCGCGCGGACCGCCCCCGGACCCGGGCCGGGGAACCGTCGATCCCGAAGGACGTCGACCCCAAGGAACTGGACCCGGCGATCCGGCGTGACCTGCTGAGCCTGGACAAGAACAACGCGGAGATCGTGTCCTCGCACCTGGTCCTGGCCGGGCGACTGCTCGACACAGATCCCGCCGCGGCCCTGGCGCACGCTCGGGCGGCCCGGGAACGGGCCGGACGGATCGCAGCCGTCCGCGAGGCCTGCGGCATCGCGGCGTACATGAACGGCGAGTGGTCCGAGGCGCTCAGCGAACTGCGTGCCGCGAAGCGGATGGGCGGCGCCGTCAATCTGCTCCCGATGATCGCTGACAGCGAGCGCGGGCTCGGCCGGCCCGAGAAGGCCATCGAGACCGCGCGCGGTGACGAGGCGGCCCAGCTCACCGGCGACGACCGGACCGAGCTCCGCATGGTCGAGGCCGGTGCTCGGATGGACCTCGGCGAGTACGACAAGGCCGTCGTGACCCTGCAGGCCGAGGATCTCGATCCCGCTCGCCGCGGCTTTTACGCCGCGCGCCTGTTCTACGTCTACGCCGAGGCGCTGCTCGGCGCGGAGCGTCGCGCCGACGCGTTGACCTGGTTCCTCAACGCCGCGGCGGCGGACGAGGAGGAGTTCACCGATGCGGAGGAGCGGGTCGCCGAACTGTCCTCCGAAGACCTGGGCGCATCCGAAGACCTGAGCGCGGGCGGCTCCGCCGAATGAGCTCGCTCGCCGGTGCCTACGACCGCCTCCTCGTCGACCTCGACGGCACCGCCTATGCGGGGCAGGCCGCGATCCCGGGTGCGGCGGAGGCACTGTCCGGGCTTCCCGTCACGTACGTCACCAACAACGCCAGTCGCAGCCCGTCGGACGTGGCGCGGCACCTGCGTGAGCTCGGCTTCACCGCGCCCGACGACACCGTCGTCACCAGTGCCCAGGCCGGGGCCGGGCTGCTCGCGTCCCTCGTTCCCGCCGGTACCCCGGTGCTGGTCGTCGGCGCGCAGGCGCTCCGCGACGAGGTGCAGGCCCGGGGCCTGGTCCTGGTCGAGAACGCCGAGGAGGCGCGCGCCGTGATCCAGGGGCACAACCCCGAGACCGGCTGGGCGCGCCTGTCCGAGGCCGCCCTGGCGATCCGGGCCGGTGCGGTCTGGGTCGCCACCAACACCGACGCCACCCTGCCCACCGAGCGCGGGCTACTCGTGGGGAACGGCTCCATGGTGGCCGCGGTCCGCAACGCCACCGAGCGCGAGCCGCAGGTGGCCGGCAAGCCGTACCGCCCCATCTTCGTCGACGCGATGCGCGCCGCCGGCGCCACCACGGCCCTGGTGGTGGGCGACCGCCTGGACACCGACATCGAGGGCGGCATGACCTTCGGCGCCGACACCTTCCTCGTGCTGACCGGCGTCAACGACGTCGCGGACGTCGTCGCCGCGCCGGACGCGCAGCAACCCACCTACATCGCGGAGACCCTGGGAGCCCTGCGCCGACCGCGCGAGGAGTCTCTGCCCGGACCGCGCGACGGATGGACCGCCACCGTCGACGGTGACGAGCTGACCGTGACCGGCGGACCAGGGGCGGATCCCGCGGACGCGACGTACGTCGCGATCGCCGCGGCCCGTGAGCTCCCCGAGGAACGCCGGGCGGGCCTGCGGCTGACCATCCGATAGTTTGGACACCGTGGAGCCACCAGCTTTCCGGGGGGACGACCCGGCCGACGTCCGCACGGCCGTCGAGGACCTGATGCACCGCGTCGACGAGCTCGACGCGGCGCCCGTCGTCGACCCAGGGGCGGTGGCCGGAGTCGGTGAGCTCGCGACCCTCGGGCGACAGGCCGCCGTGTTCGAGCAGGCGCACCAGCTGCTGGTCGACGCCCTCGATACCGTGGATCGCGCCTGATGGCTCGCAGGGTACGGCTCGATGCCGAGCTGGTCCGCCGCGGCATGGCCCGCTCCCGCGACCACGCCCGAGAACTGATCGAGGCGGGGCGGGTCACCGTCAACAAGCAGGTGGCGCGCAAGGCCGCGAACCAGATCGATCCCGGAGATCCCGTCCACGTCACAGCGGTGGTCGGCGAGATCGAATGGGCCTCCCGGGGAGCGCACAAGCTCCTCGGCGCGCTCGACGCCTTCCCCGGCGTCGCCGTGGCGGATCGACGGTGCCTCGACGCCGGCGCGTCCACGGGTGGCTTCACCGATGTACTCCTGCACCGCGGCGCCGAGCGCGTCTACGCCGTGGACGTCGGCTACGGCGAGCTGGTGTGGCGGCTGCGGGACGACGCCCGCGTCACCGTCATGGACCGCACCAACGTCCGGACGCTCGAGCCGGAGATGCTGGACGGCCCCGTCGACCTCGTGGTCGGCGACCTCTCGTTCATCTCCCTCGGCCTGGTGATCCCCGCACTGGCGCGGTGTACCGCGCCCGGCGCCGACCTGCTGCCCATGGTCAAACCGCAGTTCGAGGTGGGCAAGGGCAACGTCGGATCCGGCGGCGTGGTCCGCGATCCCGAGCTGCGGGCGAGCGCCGTCCGCGGGGTCGCCGAGGCAGCGGCGGCGTCCGGCCTGTCCACCCGTGGCGTGACCTTCAGCCCGCTGCCCGGACCGTCGGGCAACGTCGAGTACTTCCTGCACCTGCGCCGCGAGGAGGGCCCCACCGCCCTTCCGGACGACCTGGACGAGATGATCCGCACGGCCGTGACGGAGGGACCGCAATGAGCGATCGCACATTCCTGGTGGTGGTGCACACGCTCCGCAGCGACGTGGGCCGCACCGTCGACGACATCGGCCGGCGCCTGGACGCCGCCGGGGTGCGGATAAAGCTCGAGAGCGACGTCCGCGAGGCCCCCGACGACGCCGCCGTCGGCTGCGAGGTGGTCGTCGTCCTCGGCGGCGACGGCGGCTTCCTCCGGGGCGCCGAACTGGCGCGTCACGCGGACGTCCCCATCATCGGCATCAACCTCGGGCACGTCGGCTTCCTCGCCGAATCCGAGGTCGACACCGTGCCGGAGACCATCGACGACCTGGTGCACCGCCGCTACACGGTGCACCCGCGGATGACCCTCGACGTCGCGATTCACGACGGTGACCGGCTGGTCGCGCAGGGCTGGGCGCTCAACGAGGTCTCCGTCGAGAACCGCTCCCGGCAGGGCCTGCTGGAGCTGGTCACGGAGGTCGACGGGCGCCCCGTCTCGCGGTTCGCCTGCGACGGGCTGCTCGTCGCGACGCCCACCGGCTCCACGGCCTACGCCTTCTCCGCCGGCGGGCCCGTCATGTGGCCCGACCTGGAGGCCCTGCTCATCGTGCCGAGCAACGCGCACGCGCTGTTCGCCCGGCCCATGGTCACCAGCCCGCGGTCCGTGATCGCGATCGAGGTGGAGGGCAGCCGGCACGAGGCGATCGCCTTCTGCGACGGGCGGCGCACGCTCGAGGTCCCCGAACGCGGGCGCATCGAGATCCGGCGCGGTGCCGAGCCGGTGCGGTTCATCAAGCTGGGGGCGGCCCCGTTCACGGACCGCCTGGTACACAAGTTCCGACTGCCGATCAGCGGCTGGCGCGGCCGCCGCGACGGCACCGACGGCACAGAGCGTCACGACGACGCCGGAATCGGGGGATAGAAAGTGCTCGAGGAGATCCGCATCTCGTCGCTCGGCGTCATCGAGCAGGCCGCGGCGGAGTTCGCGCCGGGCCTGACGGTGCTCACCGGCGAGACCGGCGCGGGCAAGACCATGGTCGTGACCAGCCTGCACCTGCTCGCGGGCGCGCGCGCCGATCCGGGCCGCATCCGCGCGGGCGCCGACAAGGCCGTGGTCGAGGGCCGGTTCTCGCTGGCGGGCGCCAGCTCCGCGGACCTGGTGCGGGGGACCGTCGACGATGCCGGTGGGGAGCTCGACGACGACGCGGTCATCGCGGTACGCAGCGTCGCCGCGGACGGCCGGTCGCGGGCCTACCTCGGTGGGCGCAGCGTGCCTGTCGGCACCCTCTCCGAGTTCGCCGGTCCGCTGCTCACCGTGCACGGGCAGAACGATCAGCTACGGCTCCTGCGTCCCGAGCGGCAGCGGGACCTGCTCGACGCCTTCGCCGGCGCGCCCGCGGCCAAGGCGCTGCGCGCCTACCAGCGGGTGCGCGAGGAGTGGCTCGCCGCGCGCGCCGAGCTCGCCGACCGCACCACCCGTTCGCGCGAACTCGCGCTAGAACAGGACCATCTCACCGCCTCGCTCGCCGAGATCGACGGCATCAACCCGGTGTCCGGCGAGGACGTCGACACCGTCGAGCGGATCAAGCGACTGTCCGATCTGGACACGCTGCGCGAGGCCGCGGACACGTCCTACGCCGCGCTCACGGGCTCGGGGTACGGGTCCGACGGTGACGGCGCCGGGGCCGTGCTCGACCTGCTCGGCACCGTCCGCGCGGCGCTGTCCGGGTCCGACGACGCCGTTCTGCGTGCGCTCGCCGAGCGGATCGAGGAGGCGGCCACTGTCGCCGGCGACGTGGCGACCGAGCTCGGCACCTACCTCACCGACCTGCCCAGCGACCCGTCGGAGCTGGAGTCGCTGCTGCTGCGCCAGTCCGAGCTGAAGACTCTGACCCGCAAGTACGCGCCGGACATCGACGGCGTGATCGCGTGGGCCGACGAGGCCCGGGAGCGGCTGGCGGGCATCGACACCTCCGCCGAGGGGCTCGCGGCGTTGCAGGCCCGGGTCGACTCGCTCGAGTCCTCGCTCGCGGAGGCGGCGTCCGCGCTGACCGCGGCGAGGATGAAGGCGGCCGGCTCGCTCGGCAAGAAGGTCACCGGGGAGCTGCGCAAGCTCGCCATGGGCGGCGCGTCGATCACCGTCGACGTGGCACCCGACACCTCCGATGCCGATGGGATCGAGGTCGACGGTGTACGCCGCCGCGCAGGGGCGCACGGCACGGACGTGGTCGAGTTCCGGCTCGTCGCGCACGACGGCGCGAATCCGTTGCCGATCGGCAAGTCCGCGTCGGGCGGTGAGCTCTCCCGCGTGATGCTCGCGCTCGAGGTGGTGCTCGCGGCCACGGAGTCGGGTCTGACGATGGTCTTCGACGAGGTCGACGCCGGTGTCGGCGGCAAGGCCGCGGTGGAGATCGGCCGGCGACTCGCGGCGCTCGCGCAGCGGCACCAGGTGATCGTCGTGACCCACCTGCCGCAGGTCGCGGCGTTCGCCGATACGCATCTCACCGTCGGCAAGCAGACCGGCAAGGGCTCGGTCACCTCGACGCTGACGGCGCTCTCGCGGGAGCAGCGGATCGCCGAGCTGGCGCGGATGCTCGCGGGCCTGGGGGATTCCGACACCGGCCGCGCGCACGCCGAGGAGCTCCTCGAGGCCGCCGACTCCGACAAGATCGCGCAGTCGGGGACCCACGCGAGCACGTAACCGCTGCGCTGGAAGTAGCTCAAAGTTTCCAGTGTTGTCGGCGCGCCTCACGTGACTTTTGTGACTCACGGGGCAGTATGTGCGGCATGAAGCTCACTGGCCTGCTGTCCCGCAACACGTCGAACCTGCCCGGCGTCACCGGCACCGCCCGGGTCGACAAGGACACCACGCGTCTGCTCGGCCGGATCGGCCGCGGCGACATCGTGGTGTGCGACGAGCTGGACCTCGACCGCACCACCGCCGACCTGATGGTCGAGGCCGGGGTCGCGGCGGTGGTCAACGCGTCGCCGTTCATCTCCGGGCGCTACCCGAACCTCGGTCCCGAGGTGCTGGCCGCCGCCGGCATCGAGCTCGTCGACGATGCGGGCAAGGAGGTCTTCTCGCGGGTCCGGGACGGCGCGAAGGTGCGCGTCCACGAGGGCGCCGTGTACTCCGGCGAGCGCGAGCTGGCGCGGGGCGAGCAGCTCACCGATACCGACGTGACCTCTCGGATGCTGGCCGCGCGTTCCGGCGTCGTCGACCACCTGGAGGCCTTCGCCGGCAACACCGTCGAGTTCATCCGGGTCGAGTCGCCGCTGCTCATCGATGGCGTCGGCATCCCCGACGTCGAGGTCAACCTCAACGACCGGCACGTCCTGGTCGTCTCGGACGGTCCCGATCACGCCGAGGACCTCAAGCGTCTCAAGCCCTTCATCAAGGAGTACGAGCCGGTCCTGATCGGCGTGAACCGCGGCGCCGACGCCCTGGTCAAGGCCGGCTACCGTCCGGAACTCATCGTCGGCGACCCCGAGGTGATCACCACCAACACGCTGCGCTCGGGCGCGCAGGTGGTGCTGCCCGCCGCCCCCGACGGCCACGCCCCCGGGCTCGAGCGCATCCAGGACCTGGGCATCGGCGCGATGACCTTCCCGGCCACCGGCTCCGCCGCCGACCTCGCGCTGATCATCGCCGACCACCACGGCGCCTCGCTCATCGTCTCCGTCGGCCATTCCGCGTCGTTGGAGGAGTTCTTCGACGCCGGACGCCGCGAGTCCAACCCGTCGACCTTCCTGACCCGGCTCAAGGTCGGCACCAAGCTGGTCGACGGCAAGGCCGTCGCGACCCTGTACCGCAGCCGCGGGCACGGCGGCGCGATCGCGCTGTTCATCCTCGCCGCGCTGGTCGCCGTCGTCGCCGCAGTACTGGTCTCGAACCAGGGCCACGACCTGCTGCAGTGGCTCATCGACCAGTGGAACCGCTTCGCGCTCTGGGTTCAGGGCCAGTTCCGGGCACTCTAGGTGCCCGGCCCGTCGCGCCGGCTCCGCTCGCCGGGTGCCCGCAGGCCCGCGCTGTTCTGGGCGGCGGTGCTGCTGGCCTTCGCGGTCGGCGTCGCGCTCGGCGGGGGAGTCCTCGCCAGGTTCACCGCCGACCGCGACCTCACGGACCTGCGGGGACAGGTCGAGCGGCTGGAGCGGCAGAACGCGCAGCTCTCCGATCGTGCCCGTGCGTCGGACGACTTCGCCGACGCCGCGGCACCGTCGGCGCTGGGCCGGAGCCTCGCGGGCATCCCCGTCCTGATGGTCGTCGCGCCGTCGGCCGACCGTGGTGACGTCGCGCAGATCGGCCGCCGGATCGTGCAGGGCGGCGGCACCGTCGCGGGCACGCTGACGCTCACCGACGCGCTGTACGCCGAGGACAGGGCGGAGCGGCTGCGCGGCGTGGTCACGAACGCGGTCCCGAACGGCGTCTCCCTCGACGCCGCGCTCGTCGATCCTCGCGCCCGCGCGGGCGACCTGCTCGGCGCCGTCCTGCTCTCGGAGGGCGCCGTCAAGCCCCCGTCGAACGGCCGGACCGACGCCCTCGCCGCCCTGAAGCAGGCCGGATTCGTCGATTTCCCGGGCCCGACGGTGCCCGGCGCGCGCGCCGCCGTGATCGTGACGGGCGGAACAGTCCCGGCCGATCGCGCGGGCGAGGGGCAGGGGATCGGGCGCCTCGCGGCCGCCCTGTCGCGGCACGGCGACGGGGCCGCCCTCGCCGGCCGTACGGGATCGTCGCAGGGTGCGGGCCCGATCGTCGTCGTCCGGCAGGACCGGGGCCTCGCCGAGCGGCTCGCCACCGTCGACGATGCCGATACCGCCGTCGGGCAGGTCTCCACCGCCCTGGCGCTCGCTCAGGCGACGCGCGGCGAGGTGCGGGCCTACGGCACCGGTGCTCGGTAGCGAGAAGGTGATAGGCTGAAGTCCCGTAGTAGAAGCAGGTATCCGCTCGAATACGGGAGTCTCGTTGCCCTCTCCTCGCGTTGGCGCGCGTGTCGCCACGAAGCACATCTTCGTCTCCGGAGGCGTTGCGTCCTCCCTGGGTAAGGGCCTGACAGCCTCCAGTCTGGGACAGCTCCTCACCTCGCGCGGCCTGCGGGTGACGATGCAGAAGCTCGATCCCTACCTCAACGTGGACCCCGGGACCATGAACCCGTTCCAGCACGGCGAGGTCTTCGTCACCGAGGACGGCGCCGAGACCGACCTGGACGTCGGCCACTACGAGCGCTTCCTCGACCGCGATCTGTCGGGCATCGCGAACGTCACCACCGGCCAGGTGTACTCGACGGTCATCGCGAAGGAACGCCGCGGCGAGTACCTCGGCGACACCGTGCAGGTCATCCCGCACATCACCGACGAGATCAAGGCCCGCATCCTCGCGATGCAGGCGCCCGACGCCGAGGGCATCGTCCCCGATGTGGTGATCACCGAGATCGGCGGCACCGTCGGCGATATCGAGTCGCAGCCCTTCCTCGAGGCCGCCCGGCAGGTGCGCCACGACGTCGGTCGCGACAACGTCTTCTTCCTGCACGTCTCGCTGGTCCCGTACCTCGCCGCGTCCGGCGAGCTCAAGACCAAGCCCACCCAGCACTCCGTCGCCGCGCTGCGCAGCATCGGCATCACGCCCGACGCGCTGGTCCTGCGCTGCGACCGCGACGTGCCCGAGGGGCAGCGCAACAAGATCGCCCTGATGTGCGACGTCGACATCGACGGCGTCATCTCCTGCCCCGACGCCGCGTCGATCTACGACGTGCCGAAGGTGCTGCACCAGAACCAGCTCGACGCCTACGTGGTGCGCAAGCTGGGTCTGCCCTTCCGCGACGTGGACTGGACCGTCTGGGGTGACCTGCTCAAGCGCGTGCACGAGTCGCGCGAGAGCGTCAACATCGCGCTCGTCGGGAAGTACATCGACCTGCCGGACGCGTACCTGTCGGTGACCGAGGCGCTGCGCGCCGGCGGCTTCGCCAACTGGGCGAAGGTCAAGATCTCCTGGGTGCCCTCGGACGACTGCGCCACCGAGGCGGGTGCCGCGGCGGCGCTGGGCGACATGGACGGTATTTTGATCCCCGGCGGCTTCGGCATCCGCGGGATCGAGGGCAAGCTCGGAGCGATCCGCTACGCGCGCCGGCGCGGGGTCCCGCTGCTGGGCCTGTGCCTGGGGCTGCAGTGCATCGTCATCGAGGCGGCCCGGTCCGTGGGGCTCGAGGGCGCCAGCTCGACCGAGTTCGACGACGACACCGCCCATCCCGTGATCTCGACGATGGCCGACCAGGAGCAGGCCGTCGCCGGCGAGGCGGACCTCGGCGGCACGATGCGTCTCGGCGCCTACCCGGCGACGCTGGAGCGCGGCTCGGTCGTCGCGACCGCGTACGGCGCCACCGAGGTCTCGGAGCGGCACCGGCATCGGTTCGAGGTCAACAACGCCTACCGCGACAAGATCGCGGAGTCGGGGCTGAAGTTCTCCGGCACCTCGCCCGACGGGCACCTCGTCGAGTTCGTCGAGTACCCGAAGGACGTGCACCCGTTCCTCGTCGGCACCCAGGCGCACCCCGAGCTCAAGTCCCGCCCGACCCGGCCGCACCCGCTCTTCGCGGCGTTCGTCGGCGCGGCCCTGAAGTACCGGGCCGAGCTGGAACTGCCGGTCGGCGTCCGTGCCGCCGCGGAAGAGGTACCGTCGGAGGATGACAGTTCAGGCCGAGAAGATGACTGAGCAGCTCGCACCGCTCGGCTCCGTGCAGGCGCACGACTTCCAGGCGCTGCGCACCGAGACCGTCTACGAGGGGCCGATCTTCGCGGTCCGCCGGGACGAGGTGACGATGCCGGGCGGCGGCACGACGATGCGTGACGTCGTCGAGCACGACGGTGCCGTGGCGATCGTCGCCATGAACGACGACGGTGCGATCGCGATGGTCAACCAGTACCGCCACCCCATGGGGCGGCGCCTGCTGGAGATCCCCGCGGGCTTGCTCGACCACACCGGCGAGGAGGAGCCCGTCTGCGCGGCGCAGCGCGAACTCGCCGAGGAGACGGGGCTCGGCGCCCGGGACTGGCACGTCCTCGTCGACCTGGCGCCGTCGCCCGGGTTCACCGACGAGATGGTGCGCGTCTACCTCGCGACGGATCTGCGGTACTGCGAGATGGCCGAGCAGGAGGACGAGGAGCTCGACATGACCGTCGAGTGGATCCCGATGCCGGACGCGGTGCGCATGGTGCTCTCCGGCGAGATCGTGAACTCGACCTCGGTGAGCGCGATCCTCGCCGCGACCATGGTCACCGACGACGATACGCCGCTGCGCTGCTCCGACGCGCCGTGGCCGGGCCGGCCGACGGCGCTGGCCGCCCGCAAGGGACGGCCCGTGGAGGACGGGCGCTAACCGTGTCCGTCGGGGTGGCGCTCGACGATCAGCTGCGGACGTACGTCGACCACCTCACCGTCGAGCGCGGCGCTGCGGCGAACACGCTCGCCAGCTACCGGCGGGACCTGGCGCGGTACCGCGAGTACCTCGCGGGGCTCGGCGTCGGTGACCTGGCGGAGGTGACGCAGGCCCAGGTCAGTGGCTTCCTCGTGGCGCTGCGCGAGGGCGATGAGGACCATCCGCCGCTGGCGGCGAGTTCCGCCGCGCGGTCGCTGATCGCCGTGCGCGGGCTGCACCGGTTCGCCGCGGCCGAGGGGGTCACCCCCGGCGACGTCGCGCGCGAGGTCCGCCCGCCCGCGCCCGCCAAGCGCCTGCCCAAGGCCCTGCCCGTCGAGCAGGTGATCGCGCTGCTCGAGGCGGCGGGCGGCGACAGCGACGCCGACACCCCGTCGCGGCTGCGCGACCGCGCGATGCTCGAGCTCCTGTACTCGTGCGGGGCGCGGATCTCCGAGGTCACGGCCCTGGACGTGGACGATATCGATGCGCAGTCGCGGTCGGTGGTGCTGCTCGGTAAAGGCGGCAAACAGCGGGTCGTGCCGATCGGCCGGCCCGCCCTCGCGGCCCTGGACGCGTACCTCGTGCGCGGGCGGCCGGCGCTGGTCAAGCGGTCGAACCCCGCGCTGTTCCTCAACGTCCGGGGCGGGCGGTTGTCCCGGCAGTCCGCGTGGCAGGTGCTCGCCGCGGCGGCGGAGCGGGCGGGGATCGACACCGCGACGACGCACGTCTCGCCGCACACCCTGCGCCACTCCTTCGCCACCCACCTGCTCGAGGGCGGCGCCGACGTGCGCGTGGTGCAGGAGTTGCTGGGGCACGCCTCGGTGACGACGACGCAGGTGTACACACTGGTGACGGTGCAGGCGCTGCGCGAGGTCTACGCCTCCGCCCACCCGCGGGCGCGGGGCTGAGGGGGCTCGCACGTTCCCACCCGATCCGTTCCCGCCCCACCGTTTCGCCCGGCGTTCCGGGTGGGGGCTTACGAATCGGGCGCGGACGGCGCGCGGCGGCGTGGGTGTGGCGCTGACCCCGCGTGCCGATGCGGCATCTGTTTCGGGTAGCGCACTAGGGTGGTGGGGAGCAAGAAGGAGGTGGGCCAGTGGCGGCAGCGCCCGATGCGGAGAATCCGGGCCTGGACCTGGGTGAGCTGCAGCACCACCAGATGAATCCCCAGGATGCGCGTGACGGGGATCTCGACGCCACCGGCCGGCCCCGTGTCGAATTTCCCGAGCCCACGCCGAAGACGAGCCGCGGTCCGGCCCGCGTGATCGCGGTGTGCAACCAGAAGGGCGGCGTCGGTAAGACGACGACCACGATCAACCTCGGCGCCTCGCTCGCGTCCTACGGGCGGCGGGTGCTGCTCGTCGACCTCGATCCGCAGGGCGCGCTGTCCGCCGGGCTCGGTGTCGCGCATCACGAGCTCGAGCTGACGGTGCACAACCTGCTGATGGAGTCCCGCGTCTCCGCCGACGACGTGCTGCTGCGCACCCGGGTGGACGGCCTCGACCTGCTGCCGTCGAACATCGACCTCTCGGCCGCCGAGATCCAGCTGGTCAACGAGGTGGGGAGGGAGCAGACCCTGGGCCGGGCGTTGTACCCGGTGCTGGACCGCTACGACTACATCCTCATCGACTGCCAGCCCAGCCTCGGCCTGCTCACCGTGAACGCGCTCGCCTGCGCGAACCAGGTGCTGATCCCGATGGAGTGCGAGTACTTCGCGCTGCGCGGGCTCGCGCTGCTCACCGACACCGTCGACAAGGTGAAGGACCGGCTCAACCCGCGGCTCGACCTCGCGGGCATCGTGGTCACCATGTTCGACGCCCGGACGCTGCACTCGCGGGACGTGATGGCGCGCGTCGTCGAGGTCTTCGGCGACGCGGTGTACCACTCGGTGATCTCGCGGACCGTCCGCTTCCCCGAGACCTCGGTCGCGGGGGAGCCGATCACGTCCTGGGCGCCGAAGTCCTCGGGCGCCACCGCCTATCGCGCCCTGGCGCGCGAGGTGATCGCGCAGGAGAAGTGATCCCCACCGACGCCGAGCCGATCGAGGCCGTCGAACCGCGCGAACCCCGGGTCGACGGTGCCGAGGTGCCGGGCGGGGAGCCGGAGGCACCGTCGGGCTTCACGGTGAAGCTCGCGAACTTCGAGGGCCCCTTCGACCTGCTGTTGCAGCTGATCGGCGGGCACCGCCTGGACGTCACCGAGGTGGCGCTGCACGTGGTGACCGACGAGTTCATCGCCTACACCAAGCAGCTCGGCGCGGCGGCGGACCTCGACCAGACGACGGAGTTCCTCGTGGTCGCGGCGACGCTGCTCGACCTCAAGGCCGCGCGGCTGCTGCCCTCCGGCGAGGTCGAGGACGCGGAGGATCTGGCGCTGCTGGAGGCGCGCGACCTGCTCTTCGCCCGGCTGCTGCAGTACCGCGCCTACAAGCAGGTGGCCGAGCTGATGGCCCAACTCGAGGCGAAGGCGAACCGTCGGTACCCGCGGGCCGTGGGCCTGGAACCCCGGTTCGAGGAGCTCGTGCCGCCGGTCCAGCTGGGCGTGTCGCCCGAACAGTTCGCCCTGGTGGCCGCGGCAGCGTTCACTCCGAAACCGAAGCCGACGGTGGGCCTCGGGCACCTGCACGTGCCCAAGGTCTCGGTGCCGGAACAGGCCCGGCTCATCGCGGCGCGGCTGCGCGAGCGACCGGAGCACTGGTCCGCGTTCCGGGAGCTGGTGGCCGACTGCGACTCCGGGATCGCCGTGATCGCGCGGTTCCTGGCGCTGCTCGAGCTCTACCGGGAGCGCGCGGTCCTGTTCGACCAGCCGGAGGCCCTCGGGGACCTCAAGGTGCGCTGGTCGGGCGAGAACCACCATCCCGTCGTCGGGGGCACCCGCGACGAGTACGACGAGATATCCGAGGAGGAATCGTGAGCGAACAAGCGGAGGATTTCGCCCTCGCCCTGGGCATGGAGCCGGATGAGCTGCGCTCGGCACTCGAGGCGCTGCTCCTGGTGGTGGACGCACCGGCGACCGCCGAGCAGCTGGGCAGCGCCCTGGAGGAGCCGGAGGAGCGGATCACGGCGGACCTGCGCGCGTGGGCGGGCGAACTCGCCGCGCGCCGGTCCGGCATGGAACTGCGCGAGTCCGCCGACGGCTGGCGGCTCTACAGTCGCGCGGACTACGCGCCCTACGTCGAGCGGCTGCTGCTCGACGGGGTGCGCTCCAAACTGACCCGTGCCGCGCTGGAGACCCTCGCGGTGATCGCCTACAAGCAGCCCGTGAGCCGCTCGCAGGTGAGCGCGGTGCGCGGCGTCAACGTCGACGGGGTGATGCGCACCCTCGCGGCGCGCGGTCTCATCGCGGAGACCGGTACGGACGGCGGCGCGACGACCTACGCGACGACCGAACTCTTCCTCGAGCGCCTCGGCCTGGGTTCGCTCGACGAGTTGCCGCCGCTCGCGCCCCTGTTGCCCGAGGTCGACGTCATCGAGGACCTCAGCTCGCGTCTCGACGAGGAGCCCCGGTTCGCCAAGCTGGGCCGCCGCAGCGCCGACGTGATCGGATTCGATCCCGATGCCTGATCTCTCCGACGTCCTCCGCGAGGCCTTCCCGCTCGGTCCCCTCGGCCCGGCGGTGCGCCGCTGGTGGCCGATCACGCTCACGGCCGTGGTCGCCGCCCTGACGGTGTGGGCGACGACCGCGACGTGGTTCGGCCTGACCATCGGTAGGACCGCGGTCCCGTTCGGCTTCACCGGCACCGGCCGGATCGTGCCCACCGGCCCCGAGGCCAAGACGATCGGATTCGGCGGTCCCGACGCGTTGGCCGACGGCGTGATCCCCTGGGGTTACGCGACCGCCGGCCTGGTGATCGCGGCCCTGCTCGTGGTGGTCGTCGCCACGCTGCGCCCGGGGTTCACCCGCGGCCTCGCGGTGGCCAGCGGTCTCCTCGGCGTCGCCGCCGTGCTGTCCATCGCGATCTGGCTGATCCCCGCGATGATGATGGGCGGGCTCGAGGACCTCGCCGGCGGCGAGGGCGGGGGCGACCCGCTGTTCTTCCCGCCGAAGGCCGGTCTCGTCTGGACCATCGTGCTCACGTCCGTGGGCGCGGCGGTGCTGTTCATGGGCCGCCGCAACCGCCCGCTCAGCGACGTGGCCCGGCGTGGCTGAGGCCCGGGTGACTACGCGGCACCCGATTCCGAGGGTACCGCGCCGGATCGTCTCGCCGTCGAATACCGGAATCCGTCGCGGCCTGCGATGATGGAACGATCATGAACAGACCCGCTCGCCGTGATGGCACACCGGACAGAAATCGAACCAGCAGAACCAGGCAGCCCTCGAAACAGGGCGGCGTCCCGCGCCTGTCGAACGCCAAGCCAGCCCGCACCCAGAACGTCGCGGCGCGCAAGGCCGACCGGGCACCGTCGGACGGCGTGCCCGGCACCGTCGCCGGCCCCGAGGGCGAGGGCATCCGCCTGCAGAAGGTGCTGGCCCAGGCCGGCGTCGCCTCGCGCCGTGTCGCGGAGGAGATGATCGCCGACGGTCGTGTGGAGGTCGACGGCGAGATCGTCACCGAGCAGGGCCGCCGCGTCGACCCCAATGTCGCGGTGGTCCGCGTCGACGGGGTGCGCGTGGTGGTCAACGAGAACCTCGTGCATCTCGCGTTGAACAAGCCGCGCGGCTGGCAGTCGACGATGAGCGACGACATGGGCCGTCCCTGCGTGGGCGACATCGTGGCCGAGCGCGTGGCCGCCGGCCAGCGCCTCTTCCACGTCGGCCGGCTCGACGCCGACACCGAGGGCCTGCTGCTCGTCACCAACGACGGCGAGCTCGCGCACCGGCTCATGCACCCGTCCTACGAGGTGCCCAAGACCTACCTCGCGTGGGTGCAGGGCGAGGTGCCGCGGCGGCTCGGGAACACGCTGCGCTCGGGCGTCGAGCTCGAGGACGGTCCCGTGAAGGCCGACAAGTTCTCCGTGCTCGAGGCGTCCGAGGGGCGGTCGATGGTGCGGATCGTGCTGCACGAGGGCCGCAAGCACATCGTCCGGCGGCTGCTGGCCGAGGTCGGGCACCCCGTCGAGCGGCTGGTGCGTACGCACGTCGGGTCCGTGGCGCTGGGCGATCAGCGCCCGGGTTCCCTGCGGGTGCTCGGCCGCGACGATGTGACTGCTCTCTACAAGGCGGTGGGACTGTGACGCTCGTGATCGCCATGGACGGCCCCTCGGGGACCGGCAAGTCGACGGTGGCCCGTCGCATCGCCGAGAACCTCGGCGCGCGCTACCTGGACACCGGCGCGATGTACCGCGCCGCGACGGTCTGGGTCCTCGAGCGGGAGGTCGACCTCACCGACCCCGCGGCCATCGCCGCGGCGACCGCGGACCTGCCGCTCGCGATGGGCTGCGACCCGCTGTCCGAGCAGGTGGAGCTGGACGGGATCTCGGTCACCCGCCGGATCCGCGAGGACGACGTGACCGCAGCGGTCTCGGCCGTCTCCGCCGTGCCCGAGGTACGGGAGCAGCTCGTGGACTACCAGCGGGCCATCGCCGAGGACGACGACTCGCCGATCGTGGTGGAGGGCCGGGACATCGGCACCGTCGTCTTCCCCGACGCCCCGGTGAAGATCTATCTGACGGCGTCCGCGGAGGCGCGCGCGGGGCGCCGCCACGCGCAGAACACCGAGCTGGGACTGCCCAGCTCCTACGACGAGGTGCTCGCCTCGGTGCAGCGTCGCGACGGTCTGGACTCGACGCGGAAGATCTCTCCGCTGCGCCCGGCCGAGGACGCGATCGAGGTGGACTCGTCGGGCATGAATCTGGAGGAGACCGTCGCCGCGGTGGCGGAGCTGGCCGATCGCGCGCTGGCGAGCAGCAAGGAGGTCGCCCGATGAGTGACAACGAGTTCGAGTACGCCGGCTCCACCGTGGAGGACGGCGTCTGGGAGGACGAGGGCGACTTCGCCGACTACGAGGGCGATTTCGACGACCTGGAGGCGGAGGCCGCCGAGGCCGCCGCGAAACTGCCGACGGTGGCCATCGTCGGCCGTCCCAACGTGGGCAAGTCGACGCTGGTGAACCGGATCCTGGGCCGCCGCGAGGCGGTCGTCGAGGACATCCCCGGCGTGACCCGCGACCGGATCAGCTACGAGGCCAACTGGGCCGGCCGCCGGTTCCTGGTACAGGACACCGGAGGCTGGGAGCCGGACGCGAAGGGACTGCAGCAGTCCGTCGCGGCGCAGGCCGAGGTCGCCATGCGCACCGCGGACGCGATCGTCGTGGTCGTGGACGCGACGGTCGGCGCCACCGCGACCGACGAGGCCGTCGCCCGCGTCCTGCGCCGGTCGAAGGCCCCCGTCATCCTGGCGGCGAACAAGGTCGACGACCAGCGCGCCGAGGCCGAGGCCGCGACCCTGTGGTCGCTGGGCCTCGGTGAGCCGCACACCATCTCGGCCGCGCACGGCCGCGGCACCGGCGATCTGCTGGACGTCATCCTGGAGAAGCTGCCGGAGACGCCCCGCGAGGGCACCGGCGGCACCGGGCCCCGCCGGATCGCGCTGATCGGCAAGCCGAACGTGGGCAAGAGCTCGCTGCTCAACAAGCTCACCGGCGAGAACCGCTCGGTCGTCGACAACGTCGCGGGCACCACCGTCGACCCGGTGGACTCGCTCGTCGAGCTCGGCGGCAAGACCTGGAAGTTCATCGACACCGCGGGCCTGCGCAAGAAGGTCAACCAGGCCAGTGGGCACGAGTTCTACGCCTCGCTGCGCACGAAGGGCGCGATCGAGGCCGCCGAGGTGGCGATCGTTCTGATCGACGCCTCGCAGCCGATCACCGAGCAGGACCTGCGGGTGCTGTCGATGGTGATCGAGTCGGGCCGCGCGCTGGTGATCGCCTACAACAAGTGGGACCTGGTCGACGAGGACCGCCGGTACATGCTGGAGAAGGAGATCGACCGGGAGCTGGTGCAGATCCCGTGGGCGCTGCGGGTGAACATCTCCGCGCAGACCGGCCGCGCGCTGCAGAAGCTGGTGCCCGCGATCGAGACCTCGCTCGAGTCCTGGGACAAGCGCATCCCGACGGGCCGCCTCAACAACTGGCTGCGCGAGGTCATGGCCGCCACCCCGCCGCCGCTGCGCGGTGGGAAGCTGCCGAAGGTGCTCTTCGCGACGCAGGCGGCGACCCGTCCGCCGACCTTCGTGCTGTTCACCACCGGCTTCCTCGAGGCGGGCTACCGCCGGTTCCTCGAGCGGCGGCTGCGCGAGGAGTTCGGCTTCGAGGGCTCGCCCGTGCGGGTGAACGTCCGGGTCCGCGAGAAGCGCGCGAAGAAGTAGCGCCGTGGCCGCGGGCGTCGACGGGGTGGTGGTCGGGTCGGCGGTGCCGCGCCGTCAGGTGGCCGCGTGGTGCGTGTGGGACTGGGGGAGTGCCGCGTTCAACGCGGTGATGACCACGTTCATCTTCACCGTCTACCTGACCGGCGCGGTGGGCGAGGATCTGCCGGGGTCGATCAGCGCCACCAGCTGGCTGTCGTGGGCGATGGCCGCGGCCGGAGTGGTGGTCGCGGTGTCGGCACCGGTGCTCGGGGCCCGCGCGGACGCGGCCGGGCGGCGGAGGTTCTCGCTGGCGCTGTGGAGCGCGGTGGTCACCGTCTGCACGGCCGGCTGCTTCTTCGTGCGGGACGAGAACCGGTACCTGTGGCTCGGGCTGCTGTTGCTCGCCGTCGGGACCGCGGCCTTCGAGCTGGCGAACGTGCCCTACTACGCGATGCTCCGGCAGGTCTCGACGCCCGCGACGATCGGCCGGGTCTCCGGGATCGGCTGGGCCTGCGGCTACTTCGGCGGCATCGTGCTACTGCTGCTGTGCAATTTCGGCTTCATCGCCGGTGATGGCCCGACCCGCGGCTTCCTGCACGTGCCCACCGAGGGCGGGCTGAACATCCGGCTGGTCGCGCTGTTCGCGGCGGCGTGGTTCGCGGTGTCGGCGCTGCCGGTGCTCTTCCTCGTCCCGGAGCTGCCGGCTGATCCGTCGGCGGCACCCCGTCGGGGGATCGCCGGGGCGTACCGGGATCTGTTCGCGACCATCGCGGACCTCTGGCGCGAGGACCGGAACGTGGTGTGGTTCCTGATCTCGTCCGCGGTCTTCCGGGACGGTCTGGCCGCGACCTTCACCTTCGGCGCGGTGCTCGCGCACAGCGTGTACGGGATGAGTGCGTCGACGGTGCTGCTCTTCGGCGTCGCCGCGAACGTGGTGGCGGCGCTGGGTGCCGTGGTCGCCGGGCGGTTCGACGACCGGATCGGTCCGAAGCCGGTGATCGTGGCCTGCCTCGTCGGGATGGTGACCGCCGGGACGGTGCTGCTGTTCGTGAGCGGCGAGACCATGTTCTGGATCTTCGGGCTGATGCTCACGGTCTTCGTGGGCCCGGCGCAGTCCTCGGCGCGCAGCATGCTCGCCCGGATGACGGTGCCCGGCCGCGAGGGCCAGATGTTCGGCCTCTACCAGACCACCGGCCGCGCGGCCTCGTTCCTCGGCCCCGCGCTGTTCGGCCTGTTCGTGTGGATCTTCGGAACCGATCGCGCCGGCATCGGCGGGATCCTGGTCGTCCTGGGTCTGGGGCTCGCGCTGCTGCTGCGGGTCCGTCCCGCGCGCGACCGCGCTCTGGCAGCCTGATCTCCTGACGGGCCCGGTCAGCGCGGGGGCGCGGAACCGGTCGGCTTCGCAGGCGCCGATGGCGAGGCCGGCGCACCGGGCTTCGTCGGAGCACCCGGCTTGGCGACGTCCACACCCGGCGGAAGCACCGCGGCGACGGCCGGGTAGTCCACCGACAGCCGCAGATTGAGCACCGGGCCGTTGGGGGTGTTCGGCATCGCCCTGCGCACGTTGTCCATCAGCTGCGCCAGCTGAATCCCCACGCCGGTCGCGCTGCCGTTCGGGAACGCGGCGAGCACCGGTTGCAGCAGGCTGACCAGCATGGGCGAGGCGGTCCGCAGGCCGGCGAGGGCCTCGGGGGTGAGGATCGCCTGGAGCCCGGCGAGGAGGCCGGTGCGCTCGTTGTTGATGCCGTCCTGGACCGCGATCGTCCGCTTGCTCGCTCCGGTGTGCAGCGGCTGGAACTCGAAGGCGGAGCGGAACGCCGGGACCACGGCGGTCACCGCGGGATCGGCGGCCTTGAGGGCGGCGACCACGGTCGGGAAGGTCTCCGC
The DNA here is from genome assembly GCF_057815145.1 of Tsukamurella sp. II2bb. Taxonomy (NCBI): domain Bacteria; kingdom Bacillati; phylum Actinomycetota; class Actinomycetes; order Mycobacteriales; family Tsukamurellaceae; genus Tsukamurella; species Tsukamurella sp. II2bb. Next base: position 496,145 of record NZ_JBYPZI010000002.1, on the reverse strand, counting down.
GGTCGACAGGCGCTGCGTGTCCTGGACCGCCTGCGCAACGCCGCCGAGCGCGGTGAGCAGCGGCAGCATCGCCTTCGACGAGGCGTCGACGTTGAGCAGCACCTGGCTCATATGCGGGCGCAGGGCATCGTCGTTGACGTCACCGAGGGTGGCGATCATGTTCGAGACGGTGTTGTCGGTGATCGCCTTCGTGGGCGCGAACTCGGCGCCGTTCTTGAGCGCGCCGCCGCCGTCGTGCGGGGTCAGGATCACCTCGGAGACCCCGAAGAGATTGCCCGCCGAGAACGCCGCCTCCACGTTGGTGGTGAGGCTGCGGCCCTGGGGTCCGTCGAGGCGCAGCGTCACGCCCTGCTGGGCGTTGCCGAGCGCCCGGATCCCGCTGACGGTGCCCACGTTGACGCCCTGGATCCGGACCGTCGCGCCCTCGACGATGCCCGCGGCCACCGTCGGGGTGCGGAGGGTGACGGTGAAGACGTCCTGGGGGCGCAGGGTCTGCACGCCCCAGACGGCGAAAGCGATCAGTGCCACGCAGACGGTGAACGCCACGCCACGACGCCGGAGCTGGGCGTGTGTCGGGGAGAAGCCGGGCACTGGTGCGAGATCCACAAGTAGACAAAGTATTCGTAGTTGTCTGAAAGCAGTGCTCCGGCAGGCGGGTTTGTGCGCACACTCACGTCGCGACGCGGCCTGTGACCATCGCCACTGCCGCCGCGGGAGTCAGTCGATCCGCCCGATCGGTTGCTTCTTCTCGGCCTGGAAGGCGTCCTCGGCGCGACCGCGCGCCCAGTACCCGGAGATCGAGATCCGCTCGCGCGGCACGGCGAGTTCGCGCAGCACCTTGCGGACGGCCTTGATCGACTCGCGCTCGCCGTGCGCGAAGACGTGCGCGGTGGCGCGGTCGGTGGGCCAGTCCGCGACGGCGACCTGGCGGGCGAGGAACTCGACGTCGGCGACATCGGCGTTCACGGCCCAGCGCACGTCCACACCCGACGGTGCCGCCAGCGCGATCCGGTCGTCGTCGGACTCCACCTCGATGATGGCGGCGCCCCGCGCTCCCGCCGGCAGGGCCTCCAGCGCTGAGGCGATCGCGGGCACCGCGGACAGGTCCCCGGCGAACAGGTGCCAGGCCGCGTCGGGGTCGGGGGAGTACGCGCCCCCGGGGCCCGAGAGGGTGATGGTGTCGCCGGGCTGGGCGCGCTGCGCCCACGGTCCGGCCAGCCCTTCGTCGCCGTGGACGACGAAGTCCAGGGCGATGCGTCGGGCGGCGCGGTCGAAGGACCGCACCGTGTACGTGCGCCTCGACTCGCCGAAGGCGATCTTGACGTAGGAATCAGTGCTGGCCAGGCCGGGAAGGGCGGGGTCGCCGAAGCCGGCGAGGGATTCGCCCTCCGCGATCACGCGCGTCAGGTGCGCGCCGATGGGTTCGGTGCGGACGACGGTGACCTCGTAGGTGGGCCGTGGGCGGCGTACGGGCGCGGCGGTGTCATTACGGGGTTCAGTCACGGCGTCCACCGTACGCCTCGTAACTTAGGGTTACCTCATAGATGTGACCCGGTCGAGCCGGTACCTCGCCGACACCCGGCGGAGAGCAGTGGGCGGGACTAGCATCGCGCACCATGAATGAAGCTGCGCCGAACGGCAAGGCGCTTCGCAAGCGCGTCCCGCGCTCCGCCCAGGCGGAGTTCACACCGGACGGCCGCGACCCGGTCGCCATCATTCGCGAGCAGAACAGCGTCCGGATCCAGGAGCTGGTGCCGGTGCGGATCTCCCGCATGCTGCACTCGCCCTTCGCGTTCTACCGGGGCGGTGCAGCGCTCATGGCGCACGACCTCGCGGGCGAGGCGAACACCGGGGTCACAGTGATGAGCTGCGGTGACGCGCACATCAGCAACTTCGGCCTGTTCGGCTCTCCGGAACGCCGGCAGGTCTTCGACGTCAACGACTTCGACGAGGCGGGCAACGCCCCGTGGGAGTGGGACGTCAAGAGGCTCGCCGCGAGCGTGATGATCGCCGCGCGCCAGAACGGCTACACCGAGGAGCAGGCACGCGGCGCCGTCGTCACCGCGGTCGGTGCCTACCGGACGACGCTCGCGAACCTCGTGCCGCTGGGTGCCGTCGACCGCTACTTCACGTCGATCGACGTGGACCGGCTCACCCAGGAGGCCGCCGGCGACGTCTCGCTCACCGATCTCATCCAGCAGACCGCGAAGAAGGCCCGCAAGCGCACGTCCGCGCGCATGGTCGAGAAGATCACCGTGGCCGGCGACGACGGTGAGCCGCACATCGTGGCCGATCCACCCACGCTGGTGCCGGCGCCGCGGGCGCTTCTTGAGGACGCCGAGGCCGTCTTCCACCACTACCTCGACACGGTGCGCGCCGACGTGGCGGCCCTGCTCTCCCAGTTCCGGGTGTTGGACTGGGCGTTGCGCGTCGTCGGGGTCGGCAGTGTCGGGACGCGCTGCTTCATCGTGCTGCTGGGCCGGGACCTCCCCGCCGGCGGTACCGAGACGCTCCTGCTCCAGGTGAAGGAGGCCACCCGGTCCGTGCTGCAGACCTACGGCCGGCTCGGCCCGTCGACGATGCCGCCCCGCGCACCGTCGAGCGGTGCCCAGGGGTGGCGCGTCGTCGCCGGACAGCAGATCCTGCAGGCGCAGTCCGACTCCTTCCTCGGTTACACGCCGACGATCGGCGGCAGGGACTTCTACTGGCGCCAGTTCCGGGACATGAAGGGCTCCGTGGTGCCGGAGCTACTCACGCACGACCAGTTCGGGCGGTACGGGCAGGCCTGCGCCGCCGCGCTCGCCCGCGCGCACGCCCAGTCGCCCGGCGCGGCCGTGGCCTCGGCGTACCTGGGGAAGACGACGGAGTTCGACGAGGCCGTGGCGAGGTTCGCCGCCGCCTACGCCGACCAGAACGAGAAGGATTACGCCGCAGTGCAGGCCGCCGTCGAAGCGGGTGTCCTGCCCTGCGCCGAGCCGGGGGTCTGACCGTCTTAGCGCGACCTTGACGGCCCTGGATCTACCGCCCGCACCGCGGCCGGCGTAGACCGGTAGGCGTGACTCTGATGGAGGTACTTCCCTCACTCGCCCGCGCCGGCATCGCCCGGAGCTTCGACCCCACGATCTGGCCCGAGGGCACCGTCATGGACGGCGACGACGTCCTCATCGGCGGCGTCCCGGCGGCCGAACTGGCCGGCGGCGCACCGTCGACCTACCCGGTGGTGGTGAGCCGCATCAGCCGGCTCGTGCGCTCCGGACCGGTGGTCCTGTGCGATGTCATGGGGCAGCTCCCGCCCCACGCGAGCCTCGCCGACGTGGCCTGGCCCGGCGCCCGCCTCGCCGGGGCTCGGATGCGGCAGCTCCTGGTCCGCGGGGCCGACGGTGCCCGGCTCGCCGCGCGCGTCGAGGTCCCCGTCGACGTGCCGGTGGACGCGCCGATCGCCCTCGCGCTCGCCCTGCCGCACGGCCTCGCGACGCCCGGCGCGCACGACTGGTGGCCCGCCGCCGGGTGCGCGCACGGTCGCCTCGGGCGCCTGGCCTGATCGACGTCACCGTCGGGGACGCGTACCCCGTCGATTAGGCTCGGTCCGTGCATAATTTCCGCGACGTGGCAGGTGTGGACGGCTATGCGGCCGAAGGCGGCAGGATGCGCCGGGGCCTGCTGTTCCGATCGAGCGTCCTCGACGCCGAATCCATCGATCCGGCCCGGCTCGCCCAGGCACGCCTCGCGGACGTCTTCGACCTGCGGATGACGGTGGAGGTCACGCCCAAGCCTGATGTGGTCCCCGACGGTGCCCGATACGTCCACCTCAACGTGATCGGCGACGACGTCGTGCTCGGGGCGCTGGATCCGACGAAGCTCACTGATCCGGCCCGCGCCAGGGACGTCCTCGCCGATGTCTACCGGATGTTCGTGACCAAGGACAACGCCCGGGTGCAGTTCGCCGCGCTCGTGCGCGCCGTCGCCGAAGAGGAGCGTGCGCAGCTCTTCCACTGCAGCGCGGGCAAGGATCGGACCGGCTGGGCCGCGGCGATCGTGCAGCGGATCCTCGGCGTCTCGCACGACGACATCATGGCCGACTACCTGCTGACCAATCAGTACTCGGCCGCCGTCATTGAGCAGATCGCCGCCACGGCCGCCGCCGAGCGGGGCGAGGACATCGGCGAGGCCGCGCGGGTGCTCGCGGGAGTCTTCCCCGAGGCCCTCACCGCCGCCTTCGACGAGGCCGATGCCCGGTACGGGGACTTCGACGGGTACGTCCGTACCGGACTGGGCATCGACGACGTGGTGATCGAGCGGCTGCGCGCGAAGCTCGTCGCCTAGTCGAGCCGCGTGCCGCGGGTGGTGAAATGCCCGTCGTGCTGCGTGAATCCCGCGGAATCGACAGAGCATTCGAGGCCGCCGTCGCGGAGCGCCGTGCAGGACGCGCCGTGCACCGACAGGCGGGCGCCCTCGGGCAGCGCGCGGGGACGCTCGTCCACGGTCAGCTTCTCGAGGTAGCGCCAGCCCCGCTCGGTGATCTCCACCGCCTCCGGGCGGACGCTGCGGCCCTTCGCCGTGATGCGGACGCCGGCGGGCGCGGAGACGCCGCACCGCAGCACCGTGGGGTCGGCCCGGATCGTGCACACCCGCTTCGCGCCGTCGTAGCGGTACAGGAAGGCGTATCCGCCGCCCTCCTCGCGGTAGCGGTCGGCATCCACGGCCGGCTCCGCGATCGCGGGTATCGCGACCGCGAACGACGCGGCGATCATCGCCGCCGCCAGGACAGCACGCTTCATGCCCGCCACTGTAGCGCGCATGCGCCCAGGTAGGCGGGCTAGTGGCCGCTCAGCCGGACGATCCGGTCGTCCCCGGCGCGGGGCTCGCCGCGGCCGTCGGTGTTGTTGGTGAGGATCCAGACGGCGCCGTCGGGCGCGCGCACCACGTCGCGCAGGCGGCCGAGGGTCCCGCGGTGCAGCTCCGTCGAGGTCTCCGGCGCGGCGAGCGGAACCGTCCGCAGCCGCTGGCCGCGCAGGTTCGCGATGTAGAGCTGCTCGCCGATGATCGCGATGCCGCTGGGACTCGCCTCGGCCGGGCGCCACTGCTGCAGCGGGTCGACGAAGCCCTCGCGGCCCGCACTGCCCTCGACCACGGGCCAGCCGTAGTTGGCGCCCGGTCGGATGAGGTTGAGCTCATCCCACGTGTTCTGCCCGAACTCGCTGGCGTAGAGGGCACCGTCGGGTCCCCAGGCCAGGCCCTGCGGATTGCGGTGACCGAGGCTGTAGACGAGGGAGCCGGGGAAGGGGTTGTCGGCGGGGGACGGCCCCGTCGGGCGTCATCCGCAGTATCTTGCCGCCGAGTGCGCGCGGGTCCTGCGCGTCGCCGGGCCGCGCCGCATCGCCGACGGTGGCGTAGAGCATCCCGTCGGGTCCGAAGGCGATGCGGCCGCCGTTGTGGATCGACGCCGCGGGCAGGCCCGTGAGGATGGTGCGCGCGGGGCCCAGGGTGCGGGTCCCGGCGTCGCCCCGCAGCGGCATGCGGGCGATCCGGTTGTCCGTCGCGGTGGTGAAGTACGCGAACAGGTCGCCGTCGCGGATCGCGATCCCGAGCAGGCCGACCTCGCCGCGCGCCGCGACACCGTCGATCCGCCCGACCTCGCGCGGTGCGCCGTCGACGATCTCCACGATCCTCCCGCGGTCCCGCTCGCTGACCACGGGAGTGCCGTCCGCGAAGGCGATCGACCAGGGCGCGTCCAGGCCGGTCGCGATCGTCTCCATCGGTGCCGGTCCGGCGCTCGGGCTCCGGCCCGGGTCGCCCGACGGTGCGCCGCCGCACCCCGCGAGCATCAGTCCCGCGAGCAGCGCGACCGCGCTGCGTCGGTACCTGAGCCGGGTTCGCATACGTCCACAGTAGGCGAAAAGACCGATTCGGCTGCTGTGGCGCCCATGATCGGGTGCGTGGCCCGCGAGTGCTGGAAGGTACGCATAGGCCCGCTTAGCTGGCGATTTCTCGTCCCCGAGACGCATGGGGTAATCTTCTACAGCACCGCGAGAGCGGGCCACGGGCTGTGGCGCAGCTTGGTAGCGCACTTGACTGGGGGTCAAGTGGTCGCAGGTTCAAATCCTGTCAGCCCGACTAGAAGGTCGCGGAAACTTACCGGTTTCCGCGACTTTTTCGTTGGTGAGGTTTGATCCGGTTATCACAAACCCATCTTTTGACCTCTCTGCGGCCTGCCCTGATTGCTGCTCTAAGACGGCTGTTCGTCCGCTGCGGTCGTGCCCGTTCCTCTGCAGCGCACCTATTCGGCGTGGACACCGAGCACCCCGCAGACAACCACTGGGGCTTGGAGCCCCTGCTCGACGTCGGCCCACTCGCCGCCTACCTGGGCGTGCCGGTCTCGACGGTCTACGACTGGCGCACCCGTGGCCTCGGGCCGTGCGCGTACCGCTTCGGCAATCACCTGAAGTTCGCCGTCTCCGACGTGCGCATCTGGGTCGAGCAACAGCGCGACTCCTCTTCGTCGGAGAGGAGGTGATCGTGTGGCGCGCCAGCGCTTGACCATCGGCACTTTCGGCGAAACCGGCTACCTCTCCGGTCCGAGCGGCCGCGTCGTCGCTCGCGCTCGCTATCGCGACTGGGACGGCAAGAACCGGCTCGTGTACGCGACCGCCGATACCCGCAAGCGGGCGGAGCGTGCGCTGAAGGCGAAGCTCACCGACCGCAGCCTCCGTGTCGGACCTGTGGCCCGACAGCCCGTTCGCGGACCTCGTGACGTCTTGGCTGGAAGACCTCGAACTCGAAGGATGCATCTCCAAGCGCATACTGCAGTTGTTCGAGCGGAACATGCAGACGCTCGTGCTGCCGATGTTCGAAGGCCTGCCCATGCGGGAGGTCGGTGTGGCACGCTGCGATCACTTCCTCAAGCAACTCGCGAAGCAGAGCTACGCCGAGCCAAACAAGTGCGCGTCGTGCTCCGGCTTGCGCTCGGGCTAACGGTGCGGCACGAGGTGCTGCCACGCAACCCATGGATCACGTCTCCCGGCTCCGTCGCCCCGTCTCGACCCCCAATGCACTGACGCCTGCTGAGGTGAATGCCGTGCCTGCGGCGATCGCGTAGTGGGAGGCCGGACGCTCGTACTCGGGGCTGAGGTCCGATGGGCAGCTCGGTGCGATCATCGAGGTGCGACCCCGTCGATCCGGGTCGCCGGCACCATCGTCAGTCACCGTGGTGAGCCGACGGCACGGCAGGACCACCCGAAGACGGCGACGTCCAGGACTTGACTGGCCGCGGTCCAGGACTCGGCGGCGACGAGCGCCCCAGCCCGTATGCCTGTCGCTGGTTCGCATCGCGTTGGGCCGGGATGGAGAAGCCGTCCCGCGCGCCTCCGCGATCTGCCTGACGAACAGTAGAGACGCGGATTTAGGAGATCGCAGAACGTGGTGCGGACGAGGTGAGATCGTCGGCTGGAAATTGTGTGGAGATGTTGTGGTTCACTCCGACAACGCTTGTCAACGGGCAGGTGGGAAGCGCTGGTCAAGGAGGCGAGGAACCGTAGGTTTAGAGCTCGCGCCTGGAAGGTGAACTCGCGGAGGCGATGCCGAGATCCGTGCTACGGACGCGTCCGTGATGATCGACGCCATCGATCGCTTGGCGCGTGTCGCCTGAGAGCGAGGGCGGGATGAGAGAATATGAAAGGATATTGGACGAACAGTAGGTGACCCGGTCACCGGTAGGAGGTTTCCGCCAGGTGATGTCAGCCAGTGCCGACGTGACAAGTCGTCACCAGAGTTCAGCGCGGCGCTGTCCGTCTCGTCGGGAGCGTTGAAGAGTGGCCGCGGCGAAGGGCGCCTCCACTCAGCGAACCGGTTCCACCGCATCGGAGCGGGTGCGCGCGTCACGTGACGGCGACCGATTCCACTACACCTGGGGTGCGGCTCGTCTACTACGCCTCTTGAGTCCTGCGTCCAACCTTCGGCAGGTGCACGTAGAGGGAGCCGGATCAACTCTGTCGGACGACGAGCCCGACGGGGCCGAGGTTATAGACCTTACCGAGTTTTACGGCCCTCCCGAGGGAGACTTTACATCCCTGGAAGTGCGCCAGTTCAAGCACTCCACGCTGCGCTCTAACGAAAACCTCCCTTTCGGCGAGGTTTGCGCGGTCCTCCGCAAGTTCGCCGAGATTGACGATGCGTTAGACGCGCAGCACCCCCACGCCACCATTCGCTTCTCAATCGTCACGAACAAGCCAATTGCCCTGACCGCGATTAATGCAGTGCGAGAACTGGCGGCTGGTCCGTCGTCCGCAGATGGATCGGCAGCTGAGAGGCTGAAGGACACTGCAAAGCTCAACACCGAGACCGCCGCCTCTCTATGTTCGCGTCTCGACCTTCGCGGTCGTGAGCCGGGGGTTACCGCTCTCCGGCGCGGACTTGATCGAGAGGTTGGCGGCCTCACTGCCGACGCTGACCTCCGCGTGTCTGCCTCGCTTGTTGACCTTGTCGCGTCGCGAGCGAGTACCGAGTCCAGCGGCCCAATCCTGAAGTCGGACGTACTCACTGCTTTCGGGTGCCGAGAGGATGAGCTTGCTCCCGCGCCGTGCCTACTCGACGACACGCCCTTCATCGCGCGAGATGCGTACAGAGACCTCGCGGATCAGATTCTCGAAACTCCTGGATCGATGGTCCTCACTGCCGAGGGCGGCGTAGGCAAGAGCACGTTCGCTCGCGCGCTACCAGACCTGCTATCTGATCGTGCCGATCTCATCATCTACGACTGCTTCGGGAATGGCAATTATCGGAATCCGGCTCACCCGAGGCATCGTCACCGGGACGGGCTCGTTCAACTCGCGACTGAGATGGCCGGACTAGGACTGTGCTTTCCAATCGTTCATTCTGGGAATCTCGCTCCTGAGGAGTATATCAAGGCTTTCGTTCGTCGTCTCAACCAGGCAAGCGAGATGCTCATGCAGAGCGGAAATCGCCAGTTGGTCATCGTGGTGGACGCTGCCGACAACGCTGTGATCGCAGCCGAGGACAACGCAGATCCCAGGCCGTTTGTGCGTGACCTCCTCCGGCTGCAAGCAGATGTTCCTCCGAATGTTCGCATCGTGCTGACCTGTCGACCAGAGCGTCTCGATCGCCTTGAGGCTCCAATTGGCTTGGCTTCGTTCGAATTGCCACTCGACGTCGATCATTACCGGCCGACTCTAGTTCCAGCGAAGCGTGGCAAGTACGATCCCGCGAAGTCCAATGACGAGGATCTCAATCGCTATCTGCGTCCCGCGATCAGCTGGCTGAGCACCTGGGCAAAGTACGCTCGCGGCAGCCTTGACCCGCAAGCCGCAGCGGCAGTGATCGCGAGCTACCCTAAACGCCACTTACAAGATGATCTTTGGTCGATGTCCAATCGAGTCGCTCGGCAGATCTTGCCCTTACTCGGCGCGGCCTCCGAGGAAGAAGCAGTGACGGTCGCTTGCAATCAAGCGATTCAGGCGATCGCTGCTGATGCTCCGATTGCTGGTGCTCTCGGCCTGATCGTGGGTTTGCGTGGCGACGCCCGTTTCGCGCAGGCGGTCCTCGATCTCTCCAACGCGGCACGACATGCTCTGACCGGTAGTGCTGAAGGTGCCGACAGCAAGGCCGACACGCTAGTGCGGATAGCTCGGGGACTGCACCGCTTTAGCCAGGCAGAAGCTCAAAGCTACTTCGACCAAGCTGTCAGGGCTGCTGCCGGAGTGGGCGATGACGCGCTTCATCGATGGGATGCAATAGTCGCCCTCACACGGGCAGCTGCTGGCATCGATCCTCTGGATGCGATCGCCCTCGCCGAGCGTGTCGCTCACCTCGGCGAGGCCGTCGAACCGATCGTGTATGACGGATTCAACCAAGACAAGCTCGTCGCTGCACTCGCGCTGATCTCGGGCGCCAATGTTCTCCGGATTCTCGGGCGGTGGCGGGATCGCCGGTTCGGGACGCTCGACTGGCAGTTCAGGGGGCTTGCCGAAGGGTGCGAAGCTCTGTTGGCGGGACGACCAGATCTCACGATAGTTTTGGCGCCCTACTCAACCGGGCTTGATCTAAACGCCGCGCTCCGTGAGCTTGACACATCCGGCCGCCTCAACGCAAAGTCGCTGTCTACCGCAAATGATCTCGCAAACAGACTTGGGTGCTCTCTCGATGCCGAGTTCGCGCAACTCGCACTTCCTGATCCCCCTCGTGCCAATGACCCTGACGAGTTCCGGAGCACAACCTTCGACCTCACCCCAGACGAAAAGGCAGAACGCGCTGCTCAGTTGGAGGCATGTAAGGTGCAGATCGCGGCGCTTGACCTCACTCAGACAAGCGGCGTGAACGCGGCGGTTCGTCTTCAGCAAGAGGCTCATTCATACAGTGACGGCCTCTTCATCGGAGAGGTCTTTACGCGTCCCGTCCTGCAGTGGGGCCCGATCCTGGACGCAGCATTGAGCTCTGACGCCCTCAACGATTATGAGCTGGCCAAGCTCTTGAACGAGGCCCTCGCGCGTCCTCGTACGGCTCAGTCCTTCGTCCACTCACTGAAGAAGGCAGTCGGTACCTATGTCGATCGACATGGCGTCCGTCTACTTCACCACAACTGGATGAGCTTTGACCTGTCTGCGGCAGCAGATCTCTTGGAGGTGCGCAAGACCGATCTCCTTCAACGGGCCCTCGACCACCTGAATCTTGAGGAAGCGTTGACCGACGCCGACCACTGCTACATGCTCGCAGCTGGAGCCTCAGCCGTCCTCGACCCTTCCACGGCTGCCCGCGTGCTTAGCGAAGCGCTCACCGCCTTCGAGGGAGAACTGGGAATTGGTCCCAGGACAGCCATCGACCAGACGCCGGCGGACCCAATCAATATCGCCGTAGCCAACTTCCTCTGGGCCGCGCTGGGCGACCCGCGCTCAGCAGTTCGTTGGCAGGCTGCACACGCAGTGCGTACTGCCGTTGAGCTCGGCGTGAGCGACGTGATCGTTGCGCTCGGCTCCGCCGTCATACGGGGCGATGCAGCTGGCTACGCCGACGAACGATTCCACTACTACGAGATGACCGCGGCAGAGTGGTTCCTGGTCGCTGTCGAGCGAGTAGCTCGAGACGATACGTCTGGCACGGACGCACTCATGTCCGCAGTGATCGAACTAAGCGATCGTTATCCGGACCACGCCGTGATTCAAGGGCGCTGTTCATCAATTGCTCGACTGACCTCCATGCCAATTGGCCGTTCTGTTGGGACCGACTGGAAGGCTTTGCTTGCAGAGCCCGTGCTCGTCGAAAGCGGGCACCGCCCCACATACCCCAGTCCAATGATGAAAGGCGCACCGCAAGGTGAGTTCCGATTCCATTCGGACTTCGACGAGTACGTCCTCGGCGAACTGACCAAAGCATTCGTCATCACACACCAAGAAGTGCTAGATGCGGCTAGCGATCTGATCATCGATGAATGGGGATGGCGAGCCGACAGTGAATGTCTAGTGGACCCGAGGCGGACGGCGGCGGTTTACCAGGACGGCGAAACTTATGGATACAAGTGGGAGATCCCTAAAGCTGAAGACCTCGACTACTACCTAGAACGTCACGCGACACTCACCATCGCCGGAAGGCTGATGCGGACCGCTATTCCGTACCGCGACCCTGATGCGGAACAGCTGGACGTCCTAGAATGGCTCGCCGGCTTCGACGTCGCACGCTACGACGGGCGATGGATTACAGATCAGCGAGGCCCGGTTCCTGGCCCCTTGGCTACCGTCGGCCCACGAGGAAGCGAGCAAGTTCACGGATCCGAGTTCCTGGCCGCTCTCAAACCCGCGAAGGGATGGGTAACGGTCTGGCAATCGGCGTCTGTCACCGAATATGAACGATCCTTAAGTATCGAAATCGCGTCAGCTCTGGTCAACCCCGGGGTCGTCGGGGCGCTTGTGCGTGCCCTGCAAACTGCTGACGGTTACTGGAGTTTCCGAATCCCATCAGCTGACCTCGACGACGAAGAATTCCAGTTCTCTTCACCTCCATTTCAAATTCAAGGTTGGGTGTCAACGCCGCACTCTGAAGGCGGTATTGATCGATTGGACCCCCTCGCCACCGAACTCACTCCCGAGCTGCCTCGCCCTTCCGCGGAAATTGCGGAGAAACTCAGCATCGCGTCCGCGGACGGTGGCCTGCGCTGGGAGCGCGAGAACGGGGACGCCGTCTTGGCGTCTGAGACCTGGGCGGAGATTAGCGCCGGCCGTAGACCACATGGCCCATCAGGAAATCGGTTACGGATTACGACCGAAGCGCTCGACCAGATGTTGGGACGCCTCGATGCCGCGCTCATCGTGGAAGTACGAGTCAGGCGTGAAGATCGTCGCGCTCGCTATGCCGGGATCGCAGACAACGACGATGAAGGAGGTGGCACCGATCATGACAACGACTTCCGGGTCTTCTCCTACCAACCGGGGACAGGATGGAACGACTTCAACGGCTGTGTTGGAACTAGGTAAGTTGCTGGCGGCTGAGCTGGAACAGACCGACACTCTCGGACGCTGGATAGCTCACTATCTTGCGGAGCGCATGATCAGCCTCGAGCAGAAGACCGGATCTGAGAGAGGCGCCGCCGAGGCTGAGGTCGCCGACCTAATCCTCCGCCTCTGGTCGCTCCGACGTCAGCTGCCCGGCGGCAGGTTACCTCTCGCTGAAGTGGACGAGGTCGAGGCGGCAATCGAAAGGCTGGCACCCGGACGAAGACCGTGGGCGTACTTCGGAGCATTCGCCGCTGATACCGAGCCGAGCCCGAAGGAGACCGAGACAAGCACCACGCTGAAAGCCGCACTGCTCGTCGATCGATTCGCCGGCGATCTCGTCCATGGGCTGATTGGCTGCGCGGCTGCACTTGCTGAGGAAGATGGCGCGGCTTGGACCAAGTACGCGGAGAAGATCGGAGATGGGGCGCTGCGGACGGTCCGTCGCATTCGCCCCACCGACCACGGCGGTGAAGACGATGCCGAGAATCCGGACTGGAACAGTGAGGTCATAAGGAGGGCAACAGCGCTGTCATCGGTAGTGTCGACCTTGGTCACTGCACGTGAAGCTGAGGGGCGGGAGCTTCCGGGTGATAGCCGGGGCTGATTTTCCGGCATCATCTCATGGCAGGCCGATGGATACCTTTCTCAGCAGCAGAACGTCGATTGCGCGTTCTCAAACGCAGCCACGATGGGATTGCCTCGTCGGAGCGGCCTCGGGAGAGCTTTGGCGCGCCATGGTCTGCGTGGCTCCGTGCATCCGCTCAGCGAACAGGGTTCAATGGCGTGACAGGTGCAAGATTCCCGACGACGCCCAGCGAGATGATCGGACTGGAGCAGAGGAAGCAGACACGCTACTCGACGGTGACGTCGACGGTGCTGCCCAGGCGTGCGGCCACGTCTGCCCACGAATCCGCGAACGGTCCGTAGGCGGTCTTGATCGTGGTGCCGACGGGGAGTTCCGGGCATTCGTTCTCGCCGTTGGTCCCCCAGTTCACCCAGCCGGACTGCGGCCGCTGGACGATCTGGAAGGCGCCGCTGGGCGCGGACGTCCACCAGACCATCGCGCGGCCCGTTCCGGTGTGCAGTTCGACGGTGCTCTGCGCGGGCCCGGCGAAGATCGTCTCGTCGGGCGTCGCGGAGACGTCCACCGGCTGCTCGCTGATCCGCCACAACCGGTCGGGGTGGTCGGCCAGGACGTGCGAGGCCTCGCGTACCGCGGCGAGCCGGGCACGGATCTCCTCGGGGGACAGGGCGTTCTCCCACGCGCAGAACAGGCGCCAGTACAGGTCCCAGTGGGCGGCGGCGAGGTCGCCGGTCAGGGCCTCTTTGAAGGAGGCGAACGTCGGAGTGCTCGACGAGGATTCGGCGAGCGTCCGGTCGACCATCGCGGCGAGCTGAGCGGCGTACGGGTCGCCCTCCCGATACACGGTGGTGCCGAGGGCGGCGAACCGGTCGAAGACGAGTTCGCCCTGCCCGCCCTCGAACTCGTCGCCGACGGTGATCTTGTCCGTGATCGACCGGCCGTTGATCACCGTCTGGAATCCGTCCACCCGGTACCGCCGGCGGAAGTAGGGCGTCCGATGGGTGAACCACCAGTCGATGGTGAAGGACTTGCCGCGCAGCTCGGGCAGCAGCCCGTCGGGCACGGTGCCGTGCATCCGGTAGTGGTGCAGGACGGGACCGCGCTCGACGACCTCGATCTTGACGGTCGTGTGCTCCGGCGGGTTGATCAGCCCGTTCTCCGGGGTGAAGAACGGCCCGTAGAACCCGCCGATCGCGTTGTTCCCCGACGGGAGCAGATCCACGCCCTCGTCGAGGGACGCGAAATGCCGCAGGCCCCACTTCGCGTCGCCGGTCCCCGTCGCGGTGCCGCTGCACAGCTCGAGGTCGAAGTAGCCGGTGTCGAGGCGGGCGAAGGCGTCGGCCTCCCGGGCGGTCAGTGCCGTGATTCCCGGGGGCGGAGTGGTGACCGGCCCGGCCAGCGTGAGGTCGAGGGCACCGTCGACGTCCACGACGGCGACGAACCGCGTGCTCCCGGCGGGGGCACCGTCGATGCGCTGGCAGACGACCGCGTCCCCACTGTCCGCGCGCGCCTCCCACAGGTCCCCGTCGAGCTCGCCCGCGACGGTGAACTCGATGGGCTCGGCGACCCGGAGACCCGGGTGCGGGGACCGGACTCGAATGGTGTGTGGCATGGTCCTTCTCCGTTTACGCGGTCGCAGGGGCGGTGGACAGGAGTCGGCCGAGCCGGATCGGGTGGCGCTTGAGGCCGTCGATCGCGACGGCGACGATGATCACTGCGCCCTTGATCAGGAGCTGCGTGAAGAAGGGCACGTTCATCAGGATCAGGCCGGTGCTGAGCACGCCGAGGATCACCGATCCGATCAGCGTTCCGTAGAGGCGGCCGCGGCCCCCGGCGAGGCTCGTGCCGCCGAGGACGACGGCGGCGATGGCGTCGAGCTCGTACCCGGTCCCGGCGGTCGGCTGGGCCGAGACCACGCGCGCGGCGAAGATGACGCCGGCGAGTCCGGCGCACGCGCCGGCGATGACGTACACCGAGGTGATGATCCGCTTGACGTTGATGCCGGCCAGGCGCGCCGCCTCGGCGTTGCCGCCCACCGCGTAGACGTGCCGGCCGTACCGGGTGCGCTCGAGGACGAACCAGGCGATGACGTAGACGAGGATCATCACGATCACCGGCGCCGGGATCCCCAGCAGGTAGCCGTTACCGATGCCGCGGAAGTTCAGCATGTTGTCGACGATCGGCTGGCCGTCGGTCATGGTGTAGGCGAGGCCGCGCAGCAGCGTCATGGTGCCGAGGGTGACGATGAACGCCGCGAGTGCCATGTAGGCCGTGAGCACCCCGTTGAGCAGGCCGGCCACGGCGCCCGCGAGGACCGCGATCAGGACCGCGAGCGGCGCGGGGAGCCCGGACTGGGCGGCCAGCACCCCGGCGACGCCCGCCACCGCGACGATCGAACCGACCGACAGATCGATTCCGGCGGTGAGGATCACGAAGGTCATGCCGGCGGCGAGGATCGCGTTGATCGAGATCGCCCGGGCCACGTTGAACATGTTGTCGACGGTGGCGAAGTTCGGGGCGATCGCCGCCATGAGCGCCACGAGCGCAACGAGGACGACGAGGATCCCGACGCGGTCCCACCAATAGGCGAAGTCGGTGCGGCGTGCGGTCGTGCCCGTGGCACCCGGTGCCTTCGGTGCGGCGGGGGACGTCGGTCGGTCAGTCATGATGGTTCTCCGGAGTCGGTGGCGGGCATGGTGCCGGTGGCGTGGGCCATGACCTGTTCTTCTGTGGCGGTGGAGGAATCGAGGCTCGCCGCGATCCTTCCGCCGCGGACGACCAGCAGGCGATCACTGATCCCGATGGCCTCGGGCAGGTCGGAGGAGACGACGAGGATCGCCTTGCCCTCCGCCGCGAGATCGTCGATCACGCGGTAGATCTCACTCTTGGCGCCGATGTCGACGCCGCGCGTCGGCTCGTCGAGGATGAGGACCTTCGACGAGCGCAGGAGCCAGCGGCCGAGGACGGCCTTCTGCTGGTTGCCGCCGGACAGTGCGCCGACGGGCAGGTCGATCGCGGTGCGGCGCAGGTGCAGCCGGTCCATCTGCTCGCCCGCGGCGCGCGCGATCGAGCGCCGCCGCAGCGCGCCGAGCCGGCGGAAGTCGGCGAGCGAGCTGACCGAGATGTTGTCCTGGACGGCGTGCTCGAGGAACAACGCCTGTTCCTTGCGGTTCTCGGGGACCATCGCGATGCCGTGCTCGATGGCCTCGCGCGGGGTGGCCGCATCGGCGGCCCGCCCGTCGACGGTGACCGTCCCTCCGGTCCTGCCGTCGGCGCCGAAGATCAGCCGGACGAGTTCGGTGCGGCCGGCGCCGATCAGGCCCGAGAGGGCGACGACCTCGCCCGCGCGGACCTGCAGGTCGACGGGGCCGACACTGTCGCCCGCCAGGCCCCGTACGTCGAGCACGACGTCCCCGAGGGTGCGCGGCGTATGGGCGTACAGGTCGTCGAGCGGGCGGCCGACCATCATCTTGACCACGTCGGACGGGCTGATCCGCTCGCGGTCGCGGGTGCCGACGAAGGTGCCGTCGCGGAAGACGGTGACCCGGTCGGCGAGCCGCCACACCTCCTCCATCCGGTGCGAGATGTAGATCATGGCGACGCCGGCGCGGCGGCGTTCGTCGATCACGCGGTACAGGTGCTCGGACTCGGCCCGCGAGAGCGCCGCGGTCGGCTCGTCGAGGACCAGTACCCGGGCGTTCTCGGAGACCGCGCGCGCGATCTCCACCATCTGCTGGAGCCCGACGCTGAGCTCGCCGAGCCGGCGCCCGGGGTCGATGTCCGCGCCGATGGCGTCGAGCTTCGCCCGCGCCGCGCGGAGCATGGCGACGCGGTCGAGCACCCCGAACCGGCCGCGCGGCTCACGGCCGAGCGCGAGGTTCTCGGCGACGGTCATCGCGGGAACCGTGTTGAGTTCCTGGTGGATGATGGCGATGCCGTGCGCGGCCGCGTCGGCCGGGGAGGAGATCTCGATCTCCTTCCCGTCGAGCACGATCCGGCCCGTGTCGCGGTGGACGTTGCCGGCGAGGATCTTCATCAGCGTCGACTTGCCGGCGCCGTTCTCGCCCATCAGGGCGTGCACTTCGCCGGCGTGCACGTCGAGGCCGACGTCGCTGAGCGCCTGAGTGGCGCCGAAGCGCTTGGAGATGCCCTCCAGCCGGAGCAGTGGGGTCTTCGTTGCGGTGGTCATGGTGGCCTTCTCCTCACCAGCCGGGGTAGCGGGCGACGTTGTCCCGGTCGATCAGTTCGCTGGGGACGAGGACGGTGTGCTCCGCCGGGGGCCGGCCGGCGATGATGTCCTCGGCGATGGTGACGCCGCGGCGGACCATCTCGGCGGGGTTCTGGGTCGCGGTGGCGATGTAGGGGGAGCCGGGGCGTTCGATCTCGGCGATGCCGTCGGGGCTGCCGTCGACGCCGGTCACCTTGATCCCGGTGCGGTGCGCCTGCTGCACCGCCAGCACCGCCCCGAGCGCCGACGGGTCGTTCATCCCGAAGATCCCCTGCACGGAGGGTGCGGCGGTGAGCATGTCGGTGGTGACGGCGAGCCCGCTCGCGCGGTCGTTCTTCGAGGACTGGTGCCCGACGACCTTCACGCCGGGGAAGTCCTTGAGTGCGTTCTCGCAGCCCTTGATCCGGTCGATGATCGTCTTGATCGGGGTGCCGTCGACGAGGAGGACGTTGCCCTTGCCGCCGATCTGCTCGAACAGGTAACGGCAGGACTTCTCGCCCGCCTGGACGGCGTCGGTCATCACGACGGCGTCGGCGCCCCGCGCCGGGGTGTCGACGGCGATCACGATGACGCCGGCCGCGCGGGCACGGATCAGCGCGGGTTCGATGCCCTTCTCGTCGACGGCGGAGATCACGATCAGGTCCACCTTCTGCTGGATGAAGGCGTCGATCTGGTTGGTCTGCGTGCCCAGATCGAGCTGGGCGTCCTGGATGTTGAGCCGCGCGCCGATCCGCTCCGCAGCCTGTCGCGCGCCCTTGGTCATGGCGGAGAAGAAGGGGTTGGACATGTCCTGGACCAACAGGCCCATCGACGTGATCTTGGTGGGGCGGACCGCTTTGCTCAGGTCCGGGTCTCCGGTGCTGCACGCACCGGTCGCGAGTAACGCGAGCGCCGCGCCGAGCGCGGCGAGTCGTCTGCGGGTGTCCATGGTCGTTCGTTCTTTCGGGAGAGCGGCGTCATCGCCGCGGGACAACGGGGTGGAGGTAGGGCTTGGGGGTGGCGGGGTGCTCAGCACCCGCAGGACTTGCGCACGACGAGTTCCGCGGGCATCTGTCTGCGGTCCTCGGCGCGGTATTGCGGGGCCGCGGTCCCGCCGGCGGATTCGGCCTCGATCTGGTCGTCGATGAGCCGCATCAGCGTGGTCGCGGCGACCTCGCCGATGGCGTCGCTGTTCTCGTCGACCACGGTCAGCGGTGGGTCGAGCAGGGGTGCCCAGGCGAACTCGTCGAAGGCGACCACCGCGACGTCCTGGGGGATCCGCACGCCGTGCTCGCGGAGGAACCGCAGCACGCCGAGCGCGATCGGGTTGTCACCGGCGACGATGGCGCCCGGGAGGCCGGCACCGTCGGGATAGCGTTGCGCGAGCACGGCTGCGACGGCGTCCGGATGGTTCTCGCTCTCGCAGACGGTGAGCTCCGCGCCGTGCAGTTCGGCCGCTTCGCGCAGGCCCTGCTCACGCGCGCGGCGGGTGGCCCAGCGCTCCGGGTAGGCGACGAACAGCCACTCGGTCACGCCGTGCTCCGCCAGGTGCGCGCCGACCTGGCGGCTCGCGCCGGCGTTGTCGACGGTGACCGAGGGCAGCTCCTCGTGCCCGACCGGGGCGGGGGAGTCGACGAAGACCACCGGGATGTTCCACTTGCGCAGCATCGCGATGTTGTTGTCGGCGAGCGTCATCGTCGAGATCACCCCCGCGGTGCGCGAGGCGATCATCTCCTGGACCACGCGATCCTCGTCGTCCGCGGTGTACCGGCCGGAGGCGGCGATATCGGCGACGACGGCGGTGCGGCCGGCGGCGTGGACCGCCCGCTGGACGCCGGCGAGGAGATCGATGTAGTAGGCGTTCGCCGTGTCGGCGGTCAGCACCGTGACCGTCCGGCGCGAGCCGCGCCGGAGCTCGCTCGCGCGCCGGTCCGGTACGTAGCCGAGCGCCTGCGCGGCGGCCTGCACGGCCGCGCGGCTGCTCTCGGAGACCCCGTCCGCGCCGCTGAGCGCCCGGGAGACGGTGAACACCGAGAGTCCGCACGCCGCCGCGATATCCCGCATGGTCGGTGCCTTCATCACATCTCCTAATCGATTAGTGCTAATCGTTTATGACAATAGATGTGATGCGCGCCACTGTCAATGGGTGGCTGGGGAACGCCGGCGGCATGATGGGGCATGAGTCCTTCTGACAAGGCGACCGAGCTCGGCGCGTGGTGTCTCGAGAACGGTCATCGCGCCCTGCTGGCGATCACGGGCGGGCGCTTCCCGAAGCGGGTGCTCGGCATGCAGGCGCTGGAGCTGCACACGATCGGCCGCACCTCCGGCCGGCGTCGTTCGACGATGCTGACGGCACCGATCTACGAGCCCGACCGGATCGTGGTGGTCGCGTCCAAGGGCGGGCACTCGGACCACCCGGACTGGTTCAAGAACCTGGCGGCGAACCCGGAGGTGGAGGTCACCGTCGACGAGGCGACGAGCGCATGGACGGCGAAGGCGGCGTCCGCGGAGGAGAAGGCCCGGCTCTGGCCCCGCATCGTGCAGGCCTACAGCGGCTACGAGGGCTACCAGAAGCGCACGGACCGCGACATCCCGGTGGTGGTGCTCACGCCGCGGTGAGGGATCGTGGATCCGCCCGCTCGAAGTCCGTGCACGGGCTACGGTTCCGGACATGAACATGCAGCGTGTGAAGAAGTTCGCTACTGCGGCGGCCGTGCCCGGGGCCCTGGTCCTCGGTCTCACCGGGTGCTCGCAGTCCACGGGAGGGCACCCCGTCGCCGAGGGCACGGCCGCCGCCACCTCCGCGGCGCAGTCCGCCGGCACGTCCACCGCCGCCAGGGCGGGGCAGTGCGCCCCGGCCTCCGGTCGCGTGCTGACGCTGCCGGCCAAGGCGGCGGGGGAGCCGACGCTGGGGTTGCCGCAGCCGACCGGGTGGGACCGCGAGACCTCCCAGGACTCCGCCGTGATCCGCGGCGCGATCGTGAACAAGAAGCTCGTGGCGGACGGCTTCGCCGCGAATGCGGTGATCACGCTGGAGAACGCCAAGGGCATGACGCCGCAGCAGGCGCTCGACGCCCAGGTCCAATCGCTGCGCGACGGACTCAAGGTGACCGACCTCAAGCGAGTGCCCGGCACCGTCTGCGGTTACCCGAGCACCACCGTCACCTACGCGATGCCCGGCAGCACGCCGAACCACAAGGTCACGACGGTGGCGGTATCCGTCCCCGACGGGGCGAACCTGTGGTCGGTCACCCTGACCGTGCAGTCCAAGATGCCCGACGACGCCACCTACCGCCGTGACTCGCAGGCGATCCTGACGGGGCTGCAGATCACGAAGTGAAGGCCGGATCCCGCCCGATGAAGGCCATCAGCGAGGTCACCTCATCGGTCCCGTCGGGCACCGGGATCGGCGCGCCGAACTGCCCCGACTCCTGCAGCATCGGCCCCATCGACTCGAGCCCGCCGTGCAACGCCTTCGCGAAGCCCGGATCGAGATCGGGCGTGATCCCGTGGGAGCGGGCCAGGTCCCACGTGTGCATGAAGACGTCCGCGGTGTAGAATCGGTCGACCAGCTCATCGAGCGGCGTCTCGCCGAACATCGGCGTGGTCACGGTGCGCGAGGCGTCCGGCGCGTCGAGGAGGGCCTGCACCGCCTCGGTCAGTTGCCCGAACGCGGCGGCCGGCTCCGCGGCGTCCGAGGGCGCGCCGGGTAGCTCGGTTCCGGTCATGGCGAGGAACCCGGGAAGCCACTCGACGAGGTGGCCGACCACGTCGCGCGCCTTCCACTCGGGGACGGGGGTCTGTGCGTCCCAGTCGGTGATCGCGGCGGCGACCTCCGCGAAGGTGGCGGCGGCCGCGCGGTGCCGTTCGGCGGGGGACAGCGAGCTGAGTTCGGTCATGGCGTCACTGTCGCACGCGCCACCGACAGGTAGGTGCAATAGCCTGGAATCCGTGACCGAGTACCTGTCCATCCCCACCCCGGCCGGATCGTTCGACGCCATCGCCGCCGGCCCCGAGCGCGGTCGCCCCGTGCTCCTGCTGCACGGCTTCCCGGAGGCCGGGACCGAATGGCGCCACCACGTCTCGGTGCTGGGGGACAACGGTTTCCGTGCCGTCGCCCCCGATCAGCGCGGCTACTCGCCCGGCGTTCGTCCGGAGCGACCCGCCGAGTACGGCATCACCGAACTGATCGCCGACGTCGTGGCGATCGCGGATGCGCTGGGCTGGCCGGTGTTCGACCTCGTCGGCCACGACTGGGGCGGTGCCGTCGCCTGGTGGACCGCCGCCGAGCACCCGGACCGGCTGCGCTCCCTGACGGTGATCTCCACGCCGCACCCGGCCGCGCTCGCGACGGCGATGAAGACCGACGAGGATCAGGCGAACCGGTCGAGGTACATGACCGAGTGGCGCGCCGCGCCCGCGACCGAGAAGGCCATGCTCGCCGACGGTGCCCGGGTGCTCCGGGGGATCTTCGGCCGGGACGTACCCCGCGATGCGGTGGACGAGTACGTCCAGCGGCTGCAGGAGCCGGGCGCGCTCACCGCGGCCCTGAACTGGTACCGCGGCGGCCGGCCGCCGGCGGCGATCGGCACCGTCGAGACCCCCACGCTGTACGTCTGGCCCACCGACGATGCCGCCTTCGGCGACGTCGCGGCCCTCGGCACCGAGCAGCACTGCACCGGGCCGTACCGGTTCGAGATGCTCGAGGAGGTCTCGCACTGGGCGCCGGAGCAGGCGCCCGAGGCGATCACCGGCCTGATCCTCGAACACCTCGCGGCGACATCGTCTACCCCGTCATGATCGTCGGGGAATGCGTGACGGGGCAGGTCAGGGTCGCGGCGATGTAGCACTGTTCGCCGGCGTCGTGGTGCAGCGCGCGAGCGAGGCCGACGTCGGCGCCGCCCGCGACGGTGACTCGAGGGGACAGCTCGATCGCGGTGAATCCACCGCCTCCGCCGGGGGTTTCGACCATCGTGCCGGTGGCGCTGTCGACGTAGTCGAGCACCACCACGCCGTGCCGCGCGCACAGCGCGAGGTACGAGAGCATGTGGCAGTTCGCGGCGGCCGCGACGAGCAGTTGCTCCGGATTCCACAGGGCGGGATCACCCAGGAAGTGCGGGTCGGCGGACGCCGCGATCGATTGCGCCGCCGCCGAACTGAGGACGTGGTTCCGGGAGTAGGTGCGGTAGCCGGCGGTGCCCTCGGGAGCCGACCATTCGACGTCGACCGCGTACGTATGGGTGTTCACCACGACATCATCCTGCGCCGCTCGCACCGTGTCATCCGAGATGGCGCCGACGGTCCGACCGCTCAGCGGGGGAGCATGAGCTCGCGGAGGAGGCGGGCGATGAGTGCCTCGTACTCCTCCTCGGAGCCGCCCTCGATCCGCACCAGGCGGTCGTAGACCTCGACGGATCCGATCAGGTCCGCCCAGCGCCGGAGTTCGTCGTCGGCGACGTCGTCACGCAGCCATCCGCGATCGCGCCAGAGCCGCAGGATCGTCAGGCTCTCGGTGCGGAGGCCGATCACGAGGTCGCGGAACGACCGGGCGAGCTCCTCGTCGGTGCGGGAGGCCTCGGACAGCGCCAGCCACAGGCCGTGACTGCCGCGGTTGATCGTCGTCAGGATCCGGGCGCTGATCGCCACGGCCTCGTCCGGGGTCTGCGCGCTCAGATACTCGGCGCCCAGCTCGCTCTCGAGCACCGGGACCTCGCCGCGGGTGGCGAAGGCGGCGAGATCCATGGCGTCGTACAGCAACCGGATCTTCGGCCCCTGCGCCTGCACCGTCTCGGTGGACACCCCGGCGGCGCGCGCGATCTGCGGCAGCGACGTTCCGGCGTAGCCGCGGGCGGCGAACAGCTCGGTGGCGGCGCGGATGATGCGCTCGCGGGTCGCCGCCGCCTGCTGCTCACGCAGCCGCGATGTGTAGCGGCGGGAGTTCTCGGACGTCCTCTGCTCCGACATATTGACTACGGTACCACTGGGATGAATACTTTGATGCGGTAGTCGATCGCGCGCACCAGATGGGAATCGTCATGGCAGCCATCCTCTTCGGCAGTGTGCCGATCCACGGGCACGTCACCCCGCTCCTGCCGCTGGCGCGGGCCTGTGTACTCAGGGGCGATCGGGTGCGGTTCCTCACCGGGGCGCGCTTCCGAGACGCGGTCCGGGGGACCGGAGCTGAGCACGTCGCGTTGCCGGCGGACGCCGACTTCGACGACCGGGATCTGTCCGCACGCTTTCCCGACCGCGACCGGCTCTCTCCGGTCCGGGCGATCGTGCACGATGTGGAGCACCTGTTCGTGCGGCCGGGTGTCGCGCAGTACCGCGCGGTGCGGGAACTGATCGACACGGAACCCGTGGACGCGGTCGTCGTCGATCCGACGTTCGCGGCGGGGGCGCTCCTGGTCGAGCTGCCGCCGGAGCAGCGTCCGCCCGTCGTCGTCGGCGGTGTGGTCCCGCTCAACCGGCCGGCGCCGGGGCTCGCGCCCTTCGGCTTCGGCCTCGCGCCGCTGCACGGCCTCGCCGGTCGCCTGCGCAACGGTGCGCTCGAGGCCGTGAGTGCGCGGCTGTTCTCCCGGGTCGAGCGGGCGGGCGTGGACATTCACCGGCAGGTCTTCGGCCGCGCGCCGCGGAACGTCGCCGTCATGGACTGGAGCCGCCACGCCGACGCCTTCGTCCAGTTCACCGTGCCCGCCTTCGAGTACCCGCGCCCGGACGCCGACGCGCGGCTCACCTTCGCCGGACCGGTCTCGTCGTCGGGCACCGTCGAACACGCGTTGCCGCAGTGGTGGGGCGAACTGGACGGGACCCGCCCCATCGTCCACGTCACACAGGGCACGCTCGCCAACGACGACCTCGGCGACCTGATCGTGCCGACGATCGAGGCGCTCGCCGACAGCGACGTCCTCGTGGTCGCCGCGACCGGCGGTGCGCCGGTCTCCGCGCTGGGGCCGCTGCCCGCGAACGCCCGTGCGGCGGAGTTCCTCCCGTACGAGGAGCTCATGCCGCGCACGGCGGTCATGGTCAGCAACGGCGGATACGGCGGCACGCACTTCGCCCTGCGCCACGGGGTGCCGCTGGTCGTCGCCCCGGGGCAGGAGGACAAGGTGGAGGTCGCCGCGCGGATCGCGTGGTCCGGCGTCGGGGTGCGGTTGCGGTCGCAGCGGCCCACCGCCGCGCAGGTGCGGGCCGGCGTCGAACGGGTGCTGCGCGATCCGTCGTACCGCAGTGCGGCGCAGCGGATCCGGGCCGACATCGCCGCGGCGCCGGGGATCGGGGGATTCCTCCGCACCGTCGACGCTGCGATCGCGCACCGCCCGGAACGCTCCGCCCCCTAGTGCCCTGGGGCCCGCCCCGGATCCAGTAGCTCCGCCAGATGCCGGCCCGGTCCCGACAGCCCGAGCTGCGTCACCTGCATGGCGCACGAGAAGCCGTCGGTGACCACCCCGGCACCGTCGGGCAGCGCGCGCAGGGCCGGGGCGAGGGCCTGCTCGGCCACCTGCATGCTGAGGGCGAAGTGCTCCCGCTCGAAGCCGAAGTTCCCGGCGACGCCGCAGCATCCGACCGCGTCGCGGGCGACGGCGCCCGCGGCCGCCAGCACCCGGTGGTGCGCCCCGGCGCCGAAGACGGCGTACTCGTGGCAGTGCGTCTGCAGCACGACCTCCGCGGGCAGCCGTCGCGCGGGCGCGGGGCGCCAGCCGTCGCGCAGCATCGCGTCGGCGTACGAGGCGACCGTGTGCACCCGCGCGGCGACCCGGCGCGCCCGCTCGTCCGCGACCAGTTCCGGCAGGTCCTTGCGGAGCGCGGCGGCGCAGCTCGGCTCGACGACGACGATCGGATCGTCGGTGCCGTCGTCGAGCGCCTCCGCAGCGCGGGCCAGGAGCTTTCGCGCGGTGCCGAGCTGTCCGGTGGAGATCCAGGTCAGGCCGCAGCAGGCATCGGCGGCGCACTCCACCCGCCGGCCCGCGCCGCTCAGCACCCGCGCCGCCGCCCCCGCCACCTCGGGGCGCAGTCCCCGGGTGAACGTGTCCGCGAACAGCACGACGCGGGAGCCGGAGGCACCGTCGGACAGCGCCGGCGCGACCTCCGCGCGCCACGCACGCCGGGAGGCGAAGCGCGGCAGCACCCGCTCCGGGGCGACGCCGCCGAACCGTGCCGCCCACCGTCCCACGCGCGTGCGCAGCGCGGCGTTGACCGCCGGCGCGACGACGCCCGTCACGCGCAGCCACCTCGGGAGAGCCCCCATCGAGTAATGCGAGACCGGCCGCAGCCGGCCCTCGTAGTAGTGGGAGAGGAACTCCGACTTGTAGGTCGCCATGTCGACGCCCGTCGGGCAGTCCGCCGAACAGGCCTTGCAGGACAGGCACAGGTCCAGCGCCTCGCGCGCCTCCTCCGACCGCCAGCCCGCCGCCACCGACGGTGCGCCCCGCACCATCTCCTGCAGGATCCGGGCGCGGCCGCGGGTGGAGTCGGTCTCGTCGCCGGTGGCGCGGTAGCTGGGGCACATCACCCCGCCCGCGTCCGACCGACACTTGCCGACGCCGATGCAGCTCTGCAGGGTGTGCACCCACGGGTCGGGCAGCGCGAACCGGGTGGGCCACGGGCGGTCCGGCACGCCGGCCAGGGCGAGGTCCGCGTCGATCGGCGCCGGATCGGTGATCGACGACGGGTTGAGCAGGCCCGCCGGATCCCAGATCCGCCGGAACGCGGCGAACGCGGCCAGCATGTCCGGTGAGTACATGACCGGCAGGAACTCCGACCGCGCGCGACCGTCGCCGTGCTCGCCCGAGAGCGACCCGCCGTGCCGCACCACGAGTTCCGCGGCGGCCGCGGTGAACCGGCGGAAGACCGCGCGACCCTCCGTCGAGCGCAGGTCGTAGGTGATCCGGATGTGCATGCAGCCCGCGCCGAAGTGCCCGTACATCACGCCGTCCAGGCCGTGTGCGGCGAGGAGGTCGCGGAAGTCCGCGAGGTAGTCCGCGAGCCGCTCCGGCGCGACCGCCGAATCCTCCCAGCCCGGCCACGACTGCGCGCCCGACGCCAGCCGCGAGGACAGCCCGGCCCCGTCCTCCCGGACCCGCCACAGCGAGGCGCGCTCGGCCGGATCCGGCACGACCCGCCCGTCCACCAGGCGCCCGGACGCGCGGAGCCGGTCGAGCAGCTCCTCCGCGCGGGCCTCGACGGTGACCGGATCGTCACCGTCGAGGTCCACGTACAGCCAGGCGCCGCCCTCGGGCAGCGCGGCGACGGCGTCGGCGCCCCGTCGTGCGCGCATCGTCGCGACGATCGCGTCGTCCACGCCCTCCACGGCGGCGGGGGAGAAGCCGAGGATCGTCTCGATGTCGCGCGCCGCCTCCACGACGTCGCGGTAGCCCAGGCAGACCAGCAGCGCGCTGGCGGGCCGCGGCACGACGCGCACCCGCGCGCGGACCACGATCGCGCACGTGCCCTCCGATCCGACCAGGGCCCGGGCGACGTCGAAGCGCTTCTCGGGCAGGAGCTGGTCGAGGTGGTACCCCGACACCTGGCGCGGGATCGTGCTCAACTCGGAGCGGAACCGCGCCAGATTGTCCGCCGCCAGCGCCCGGAGGCGCGCGTTGAGTTCGTCGGCGCGCGCCGCGCCGGTGGCATCGCGAGGGTCCGTGGCGCGCAGGCCCCCGGCGCCCGCGGTGAGCCGCGCCCTGTCGGCGGTGACCAGGTCCAGTTCGACGACGTGATCGGACATCCGGCCGTACCGGACCGAGTGGTTGCCGCAGGCGTCGTTGCCGATCGCCCCGCCGACCGTCGCCCGCGTGCGCGACGACGGGTCCGGGGCGAAGGTCAACCGGCCGCCGGAGCGGTCCTCGACGGTGCGGGACAGGACCGACAGCACGACGCCGGGGTCGACGTCGACGGTGCCCGCGGCCTCGTCGATCGCGTGGACCCGGTGCATGTGCCGGGAGAAGTCCAGCACCAGCCCGGGGCCGATCGCGTTGCCCGCCATCGACGTGCCGCCGCCGCGCCCGATGACGGGGATCCGCAGCTCCGCGCAGGCGGTGACGGCCGCGAGTACGTCGTCGGCGGTGCGCGGGAAGGTGACGGCGACGGGCTCGACCCGGTAGTTCGAGGCGTCGTAGGCGTACTCCGCGCGCCGGAGTGCGGAGGTCTCGACGGAGACGCCCGCCGCGCTGAGGCGCCGCGCGAGCTCGGTCCCGGTATCGGTGGGCGTGTTCATCCGACAATCCTCCTCTCCTGCGTATCTAATGAGGCCATGGTGCACATGGATAAGAACTCCACCATTCTCCGGGTCGTCGGCGCGCTGGCGGCGATGAGCCTCGTCGCGGCGGGCTGCGGCACCGCGGGGGAGCCGGCGGCACCGTCGAGCTCCGCGGCCGGATCGTCCTCGAAGGCCGCACCCGGCAGCGCCGCGCGCCCGGCCCCCGCCGGCGGGGCGGACGACGCCCGGGCCGTGGAGAAGGCCAGGGCGCTCGCGGACGCGGTCACTCTCGACGGTGCGATCACGCACCTGCAGGCGCTGCAGGACATCGCGAACCGCAACGGCGGCAACCGCGCGCTGGGCACGCCCGGCTACCAGCAGAGCGTCGAGTACGCCGAGAAGGTGCTGCGCGATGCCGGCTACAGCCCGGTGCGGCAGGAGTTCACCCATGCCGCGTGGACGGCGTCGAAGACGGATCTGCAGGCCGCCGGCGCCCCGGTGAAGGCGGCGGCGCTGCAGTACTCGGGTGCCACCGGCGGCGCCGTCACCGCCAAGGCG
Source organism: Tsukamurella sp. II2bb (assembly GCF_057815145.1). Taxonomy (NCBI): domain Bacteria; kingdom Bacillati; phylum Actinomycetota; class Actinomycetes; order Mycobacteriales; family Tsukamurellaceae; genus Tsukamurella; species Tsukamurella sp. II2bb. The sequence goes on along the minus strand of NZ_JBYPZI010000002.1, from coordinate 468,102 downwards.
GTCGTGACCGGGAACCTCGGCTGCTCCGCGGCGGATCTGCAGAAGGTCACGCCGGGATCGATCGCGGTGGTCCAGCGCGGTACCTGCCAGTTCGGCGAGAAGTACCGGGCCGCGGCGGCGAAGGGCGCCAAGGCCCTGGTGATCGTCAACAACAACGACGAGGACTGGAAGGGCGGCACCCTCGGCCTCGACGACGGCGCCTCCATCGCCGTCGTCGGGGTCGCGAAGAACGCGCCGATCGCCGACGGTCAGGAACTCACGCTCACCGTCGACGCCAAGACCGTCAAGTCCACGACCTGGAACATCCTCGCCGAGACCGCCAAGGGCGACGCGGACAACGTGCAGATGGTGGGCGCGCACCTCGACAGCGTGGTCGAGGGGCCCGGCATCAACGACAACGGCACCGGGTCGGCCGCCGTCCTGGAGACCGCCGTGAAGCTCGGCGTGAACGCCGACGTCAAGAACAAGGTGCGCTTCGCCCTGTGGGGCGCCGAGGAGGAGGGCCTCGTCGGCTCCGAGCACTACGTCAAGCAGCTGAGCCCGGAGCAGTCCGCGAAGATCAAGCGCTACCTCAACTTCGACATGCTCGGCTCGCCGAACGGCGGCTACTTCACCTTCGACGGTGACGGTTCGTCCAAGCTCCAGGGCGGCGCGGGCCCGGCCGGCTCCGGCGTGATCGAGCAGGTCTTCCGCAACTACTTCGCATGGCGGAACGTCCCCGTCGAGGCGTCCGCCTTCGACGGCCGCTCGGACTACGGGCCGTTCAAGGAGATCGGCATCGCCGCCGGCGGTATGGACACCGGTGCCGACGGCAAGAAGACGGCCGAGCAGCAGCGGCAGTGGGGCGGCACCGTCGGGGCCACCTTCGACCCGAACTACCACAGCGCGCGCGACACCCTGCAGAACGTGAACCGCGACCTGTACCGCATCGCGCTCGGTTCGGTGGGCTACTCCACGGCGTACTTCGCGGCGCTCTGATACCCCGGTACGCTCGGTGACGCATTCGTCGAGCGGGAGGTCACGTGGGCAGGTTCAGCAACAAGGTGTGGAAGGTGCTCGGCGCGCAGAGCACGCGGAACCAGTCCCGGTCCGTCGCGCTGATCGAGCAGTCCGCCGCCTTCGACGAGTGGGCGCAGGGCCTCTCCGACGCGGAGTTCCCGGACGCCGCTCTGGCGCTGGACGTCTACGCCGCCAAGTCGGACGATCGCGCGAAGTTCATCGCGATCGCCCGCGAGGGCGCCGACCGCGCGCTGGGCCTGCGCCCCTTCGACGTCCAGTTGCAGGGCGCCGACCGCCTCCTCGAGGGCGACGTCATCGAGATGGCCACCGGCGAGGGCAAGACCCTCGCCGGTGCCATCGCCGCCGCGGGTATGGCGCTCTCGGGACGCAGCGTGCACGTGATCTCGCCGAACGACTACCTCGCCCGGCGCGACGCGGAGTGGATGAAGCCCTTCTTCGACCTGCTGGACGTCACCGTCGGCTACGTCGCCGAATCGTCCACCCGCGAGGAGCGGCGCGCCGCCTACGCCAAGGACGTCGTCTACGGCTCGGTGAACGAGATCGGTTTCGACGTGCTCCGGGACCAGCTCGCGACGCGCGCGGAGGATCTGCTCTCGCCGACGCCCGACGTCGCGATCGTCGACGAGGCCGACTCCGTGCTCGTCGACGAGGCGTTGATCCCGCTGGTGCTGGCCGGCTCCGTCAAGGGCGACGTGCCGCAGGCCGCGATCATGGAGGTCGTGGCCCGGCTGCGCGAGGGCAAGCACTACGAGATCGACTCGGACGGCAAGTCCGCCTTCCTCACCGACGACGGGGCGAAGCTGGTCGAGGAGGAACTGGGCGGCATCGACCTCTACTCGGACCTGCACGTCGCCTCGACGCTGCCGCAGGTCAACATCGCGCTGCACGCCTATGCGCTGGTCGAGCGGGACGTGCACTACATCGTCCGCGACGGCCAGGTGAAGCTGATCAACTCCTCCCGCGGCCGCGTCGCCGAGCTGCAGCGCTGGCCGGACGGCCTGCAGGCCGCGGTCGAGGCCAAGGAGGGGCTCTCGCAGACCGACTCCGGCGAGGTCATCGACACGATCACGGTGCAGGCGCTGCTGCAGCGCTACGCGCTGGTGTGCGGCATGACCGGTACCGCCATCGCGGCCGGCGAGCAGCTGCGCCAGTTCTACGACCTGGGCGTCTCGCAGATCCCGCCGAACACGCCGACCGTCCGCGTCGACCAGCCGATGCGCGTCTACGACAACAAGGGGAACAAGGTCGCGGGCATCGTCGACTACGTGCGCGAGGTGCACGAGACCGGGCAGCCCGTGCTCATCGGCACGCACGACGTCGCGGAGTCCGAGGAGCTCGCGCACATGCTCAAGATCTCGGGCGTGACCGCGACGGTGCTCAACGCCAAGAACGACGCCGACGAGGCGCGGATCATCGCCGACGCCGGGAAGAAGGGGGCGGTCACCGTCTCCACCCAGATGGCGGGCCGGGGCACCGACATCAAGCTCGGCGGTCACGACGCCGGTGACGACAGCCCCGAGCACGACGAGGTGGCCGAGCTCGGTGGCCTCGCCGTGGTCGGTACGGGCCTGCACGATACCGAGCGGCTCGACCAGCAGCTGCGCGGCCGCGCCGGCCGCCAGGGCGACCCTGGCACGTCGGTGATCTTCGCCTCCGTCGAGGACCCGATCGTCGAGCGGCACCTGCCGCTGAAGCGGCCGCCCGGCGGTGCGGACCCGGAGACCGGCGAGTTCCCTCGCGGCAAGGCCGCCGACATGCTCGAATCGGCGCAGCGCGTGGCCGAGGGCGGGATGCTCGAGACGCACGCCAATACCTGGCGGTACAACCAGCTGGTCAACCAGCAGCGCGACCTGGTGATGGCCCGCCGGCACACGCTGCTGACCACCGACCGGCCGCTCACGGACTTCGCCGAGATGGAGCCGGAGCGCCTTGCGGAGCTGCGGGAGGCGGACATCCCCGACGAGGTCCTCGAGCAGGCCGCCCGCGAGGCCTTCCTGTATCACCTGGACCGCGGCTGGGCGGAGCACCTGGCCTTCGTCTCCGAGGTGCAGACCACGATCCACCTGCGGGCGCTGGGCCGGCAGTCGCCGCTCGACGAGTTCCATCGCCTGGTGATCGAGGAGTTCCGCAAGCTGCCCGACGAGGCCGTGCGCCGGGCGCGGGAGACCCTGCGTGAGGCCGACATCACGGCCGACGGCATCGACCTCGACGGTGCCGACCTCGGCCGCAACACCCTGACCTGGACTTACATGGTCCACGACAATCCGTTCGCCACGAAGGGCATGGCGAACATGTTCGGGATGATCTGAGCGGGAGGTGAGCGCACCGTCGGACACCGGGGCGGGGCCGAGCCCCCTGAACGTGCCCAACGCTCTCAGCGTGCTGCGCCTGCTCGGCGTGCCGCTGTTCCTGTGGCTGCTGCTGGTGCGGCACAGCGACGGGTGGGCGCTGGCGGTGCTCATGGCCTCGGGGTTCACGGACTGGCTCGACGGCAAGCTGGCCCGGCTGCTGAACCAGCAGACCCGGCTGGGGGAGCTGCTCGACCCGGCGGCGGACCGGCTCTACATGATCGCGATCCCGATCGCCTTCGGCGTCCGCGAGATCCTGCCGTGGTGGGTGATCGGCCTGGTGATCGGGCGCGAGGTGCTCCTCGCCGGCACGGTCCCGCTCCTGCGCAGCCGCGGGCTCACCGCGTTGCCCACGCTGTATCTCGGCAAGGCCGCGACGATGGCCCTGATGTACGCGCTGCCCATGCTCCTGGCCGGTACCTTCGACAACGCGCTGGGCGCCGTGATGCACCCGCTGGGCTGGGCCTTCCTCCTCTGGGGCCTGGGCATGTACTGGTGGACCCTCGCGCTCTACTGGTGGCAGACGGTACTGGTGGTGCGTGACCTGCCCCGGGTGCGGTAATCGGGGGGTGTGTTGCTCAATCCTCGTGGCGCCCACTAAGTTGTAACCCGCTGCGCGGCCCCGCCCAGCCCTCGCGAAAGGACATCCACGTTGAGTGCCAGCTTCCCGGGTGAACTGATGTACACCCCCGATCACGAGTGGCTGCTGAAGAAGAGCGAGACGGTGGTGCGGATCGGGATCACCGATTACGCGCAGGACCAGTTGGGCGACGTCGTCTTCGTGCAGCTGCCGGAGGACGACGCCGAGGTCGCCTCGGGTGACTCCTTCGCCGAGGTCGAGTCCACCAAGAGCGTCTCCGACATCTACGCGCCGCTCACCGGCACCGTCGTCGCGATCAACGGTGAGCTCGACGCGAGCCCCGACCTGATCAACTCCGACCCGTACGGCGAGGGGTGGATCGTGGAGATCGAGGCGGCGTCCCCCGAGGACCTGGAGACCGCGCTGGGCGAACTGCTCGACGCGGACGCCTACAAGGCCCTCACCGCCGAGGCGTAGAACGCCTTCCTTAGAACGGCTTTAGAGCAGACCGATCCGGCCGCCTCCGAGGCGCCGGGCACGGTACCGTGGACCGTACGTCCATCAGGTGTCGTGAACTACAGACCTGTGCAGTGATCACTGACGAAGGAGCGATGTGAGCGAGAACGACAAGGGCAACGAATCGGCCCCCGTTGAGACCACTTCGGTGTTCCGCGCCGACATCATCCGCGAGATGGACGCCTCCGGCGGCGTCGAGAGCGATGCGCCCGTCTCGGGACTCGAGAACCTCCCGGCCGGCGCGGCGCTGCTCGTGGTCAAGCGCGGCCCGAACGCGGGCTCCCGCTTCCTGCTGGACCAGGAGACCACCTCCGCGGGCCGGCACCCCGATAGCGACATCTTCCTCGACGACGTGACCGTCTCCCGTCGGCACGCGGAGTTCCGCGCGGTCGAGGGCGGCTTCACCGTGGTCGACGTGGGCAGCCTCAACGGCACCTACGTCAACCGGGAGCCGGTGGACGCCTCGCCGCTCGCGCACGGCGACGAGGTCCAGATCGGCAAGTTCCGCCTGGTCTTCTTCGTCCCGGCGGCCGGCTGAGCCCTGTGACGGCACCACGCCAGGAATCGGCGGCCCCGAGCGCGATGTCGATCGGGGCCGTCCTCGAACGCCTTCGCGACGAGTTCCCGGACGTGACCATCTCCAAGATCCGATTCCTCGAGTCGGAGGGACTGGTCACGCCCGACCGGTCCCCGTCGGGGTACCGGCGGTTCTCGCCGAAGGACTGCGAGCGGCTGCGCTACGTGCTCACCGCGCAGCGCGACTACTACCTGCCCCTGAAGATCATCAAGGAGCAGTTGGACGCGCACGATCGGGGTGAGTCCGTCGAGGGCCCCGCCCCGCGTGCGCCCCGCGCGCTCGCGTCGGTGTCGTCGAAGACGGCGCCCGCCACCGACTTCTCCGCGCGCCGGCAGACCCGGATCAGCCGCGCGGACCTGCTCGCCCGCTCGGGGGCCGACGAGGCCTTCCTCCGGGAGCTGGAGCGCTCCGCGCTCCTGACGTCCGGCAAGGCGGGCTTCTTCGACGAGGACGCCGTCGCGCTGGTGCAGGCGGCCAAGGCGCTCGCCGAGTACGGCCTCGAGGCGCGGCACCTGCGCGCCTTCAAGACCTCCGCCGATCGCGAGGCGGGTCTCATCGCGCAGATCGCCAATCCCGTTGCGCGCGGCGGGGACGCGGGTGCGGCGGAGCGCGCCGCCGAGTTGGTGCGCGAGCTGGCCGCCCTGTCGGTCACCTTCCACACCCAGCTCGTGAAGGCCGCCGTCAAGGACGCGGTGCGCTGAGCGCGCCCGGGTCACGGATCGCTGCTGTGTCCGCGGTTCGTCGGCGCAGTCGCGCCGGTAAGCTGGAAGCATGATCGAGATGACCGTCGCGGGCATCCGGATGGACCCGCCGCAGAACGATCCCGTCCTGCTCCTGCGTGAGGCCTCCGGCCCGCGCTACCTCCCCATCTGGATCGGGCAGGGGGAGGCCACGGCGATCGCGATCACCCTGCAGGGGGTGGAGCCGCGCCGGCCGCTCACGCACGACCTGATCGCGGATCTGCTCGAGACCGTGGGCCGTTCCCTCACCGAGGTCCGGATCACGGGCCTGCAGGAGGGCACGTTCTACGCCGATCTCGTGCTCGACGGTGACCAGACCGTGTCGGCCCGCCCGTCGGACTCCGTGGCGATGGCGGTCCGGCTGGACGTGCCGATCTTCGCCGAGGAGGAGGTGCTCGCCGAGGCGGGTCTGCTCCTTCCCGACGAGGAGACCGATACGGAGGCAAGCGAACCCGATGCGGAGCCGCCCGCCGACGAGGAGGTCGAGGCGTTCAAGGAGTTCCTCGATTCCATCTCCGCGGACGATTTCAAGGCGCCCGGCGAGTCCTGAGTTCCGGGCCCGGAGGTCACGATTCGGTCTCGACCTCAAGTTCACCTTGAGGGTATCGGTGTGTCGCGTTGATTCGGGACGCCGTGCGTCATAGCGTTCACGCCGACACCGCGAAATGGCACCGAGGGAATTACACCGACGGCCGTCGCGCGGCAGGCGTACTGTGTGGAGTGCGCACGGACCTCATGAGGGAGACGGCAGTGACCGATCAGGACGGCACCGGGCGGAACGCCCCGCAGGCGGGTTCCGCCGTAGGGACGCAGGGCACGCTCGAGGACATCGCGCCGGGCCTGTTCCCGAACGACACCATCCCGGACGAACTGCTCGGCTACCGCGGACCCAGCGCCTGCCAGATCGCGGGTATCACCTATCGCCAGCTCGACTACTGGGCCCGCACCTCGCTCGTGGTGCCGTCCATCCGCAGCGCGGGCGGCTCGGGCACGCAGCGCCTGTACTCCTTCAAGGACGTGCTCGTCCTCAAGATCGTCAAGCGCCTGCTGGACACCGGCATCTCGCTGCAGAACATCCGCGTGGCCGTCGATCACCTCCGCCAGCGCGGCGTCGAGGACCTGGCCCGGATCACCCTCTTCTCCGACGGCACCACGGTCTACGAGTGCACGAGCGCCGAGGAGGTCGTCGACCTGCTGCAGCACGGCCAGGGCGTCTTCGGCATCGCCGTCTCCGGCGCGATGCGCGAGCTGACCGGTACCATCGCCGACTTCCCGGGCGAGCGCGCGGACGGCGTGGCCGCCGAGGCCGCACCCGAGGACGAGCTGGCTTCCCGCCGCCGCAACCGCGCTCGCGCCACCGGATAGTCGCTCCCGGGAAAACCTTTCGACACGCCACGGCCCGCGCGCCTAGTTTGGGCGGTATGGCCCATATCGCGATGTTCTCCATCCCCGCCCCGGGGCACGTCCTCCCGTCGCTGGACCTGATCGCGGAGCTCGTCCGCCGCGGCCACCGCGTGACCTACGCCAACGATCCGTCCATGCGCGCGACGGTCGAGCCCACCGGCGCGGAACTCAAGCCCTACCGGTCGAGAATCCCCGCGATCGGCGAGGCCGCGTCCGCCGGGGACGACGAGGCCTTCGCAGGCGACGTGATCGACCAGCTCACCGTCTTCGCCGACGAGTACGAGAACCAGCTGCCCCAGTGGTTCGACCTCTACGAGAACGACCGCCCCGACCTGATCCTCTACGACATCGCCGGCGCGATGTCGGTCGTCCTCGCCCGCACCTGGGGCGTCCCCGCGCTGCAGATCTCGCCGACCTACGTGGCCTGGAAGGGCTATGACGAGGACATGGCGGCCTTCTACGACGGGCTCCGCGCGGATCCGCGGGGCGCGGAGATGCTCGCGCGCCAGGACCGGCTCGTCGCCGGCTACGGCATCGAGGAGTCGTGCCTCGACCTGCTGGGCAAGCCCGAACGCTCGCTCGTGCTGATCGCGCCGTCGATGCAGCCGAACGCCGACCGCGTGGACCGCGACTTGTACACCTTCACCGGGCCGGCGCGGCGCCTGCCGGGCGGAGGGGCCGGCACCGTCGGGCGGAGCGACCGCAGGACGACGCTGCTGGTCTCCTTCGGCTCCGCCTTCACCGACCAACCGGAGGTCTACCGCGCGGCGTGCGATCTCGCCGCGCAGCGTCCCGACTGGCGCGTGATCCTCCAGGTCGGGGGCCGGACGGAGCCGTCGACGGTGACGGCCTCCGACGGTGCCGTGCCGCCGAACGTGCAGGTGCATCCATGGATCGACCAGGTCGCGGTGCTGCAGGAGAGCGATGTCTTCCTCACCCACGCGGGCATGGGCGGATCCAGTGAGGCGATGCTGACCGGCACGCCCGCGGTGACCGCGCCGCAGGCGGCGGACCAGTTCGAGAACGCGACGATGCTCGCGGCGGCGGGGATCGCGGTGCCGATGCCGGAGGAGGTGTCCGGCGCGACGCTGGGGGAGGCCTGCGATGCGGCGCTGGCGCTGACCGGGCGCGCTCGGGAGCTCGCGGCGGAAGTGCTCGACCTGGGCGGACTCGACCGGGCCGTCGAGGTGGTGGAGTCCCGGCTCCCGGCCTGACCTCACCGTACGGGCGTCCTGCTGAAATGCGTTAGAATCTCCGTGCGTCGCAACACCGCGTGGGAGAGCCCAGCGGGCACCGTCGAGCACGGGCCCACGGGCGCCGAAGGAGCAACACCTCTCCGTCAATCTCTCAGGCACCAGGACCACGTGGGTTGGGCGCCTCTGGAGCCGCCGGCGACTGAGGGGGAGGGCACCGTCCCTTGCCCGGAGGTCCCAGTGTCCGACAACACTCCCGTGAGCAACTTCCCCGCGCGCCACATCGGCCCGGACCCGAGTGAGCTCGAGCAGATCCTGCGCGTCATCGGCGTCGACAGCCTCGACGACCTGGCCCGCGCCGCCGTCCCGTCGGCCATCCTCGATCCCGCGGACGAGAACGGCCTCGGCGCGCTGCCGGCCGCGATCGACGAGCACGAGGCGCTCGCGGAGCTGCGCGCATTGGCGGACCGCAACACCGTCGATCGCTCGCTGATCGGCCTCGGCTACTACGACACGCTGACCCCGCCGGTGCTGCTGCGCAACATCATCGAGAATCCCGCCTGGTACACGGCCTACACGCCGTACCAGCCCGAGATCAGCCAGGGCCGCCTCGAGGCTCTGCTCAACTTCCAGACCATGGTCTCCGACCTGACCGGCATGGAGATCGCCAACAGCTCGATGCTCGACGAGGCCACGGCCGCAGCCGAGGCCATGACGCTGCTGCGCCGCGCCGGCAAGTCCAAGAGCCCGCGGTTGGTGGTCGACGTCGACGTCTTCCCGCAGACCCTCGCGGTGATCTCGACCCGCGCGGAGCCGCTGGGCATCGAGGTGGTCGTCGCGGATCTGGCCGACGGCCTGCCCGAGGGCGAGTTCTTCGGCGTCGTCCTGCAGACGCCCGGCGCATCGGGGCGCATCCCCGCCGTGAAAGCGGTCATCGACGCGGCGCACGAGCGCGGCGCGCTGGTCGCCGTCGGCGCCGACCTGCTGGCCATGACGCTGCTGACGCCTCCCGGTGAGGAGGGCGCCGACGCCTGCTTCGGCACCACGCAGCGCTTCGGCGTGCCGCTGGGCTTCGGCGGCCCGCACGCCGGCTACCTCGCGGTGCATTCGAAGCACGCCCGCCAGATCCCCGGCCGGCTGGTCGGCGTCTCCGTCGACGCCGACGGCAACCTCGCCTACCGCCTCGCCCTGCAGACCCGGGAGCAGCACATCCGCCGGGAGAAGGCCACGTCCAACATCTGTACCGCGCAGGTGCTGCTGGCCGTGCTGGCCGCGATGTACGCGTCCTACCACGGCCCGGAGGGGCTGCGGGCGATCGCGTTGCGGGTGCACGCCCGCGCCTCGGCGCTGGCCGCGGCCCTGGGCTCCGCCGTCGTCCACGACACGTTCTTCGACACCGTGCTCGTGAACGTGCCCGGCCGGGCCGACGACGTGCTCGCGGCCGCGAAGGCCGCCGGCTACAACCTGTGGCGCGTCGACGACGACCACGTCTCCGTCGCCTTCGACGAGACCTCGACCCCGGGCGATGTGGCCGCGGTCGCGCAGGCGTTCGGTGTGCAGCCGGTGGAGGCGGCACCGTCGGACATCGAGAACCGCACCTCCGAGTACCTGACGCACCCGGCCTTCCACGCCTACCGCACCGAGACGGCGATGCTGCGCTACCTGCGCAAGCTCGCCGACAAGGACATCGCGCTGGACCGCTCGATGATCCCGTTGGGCTCGTGCACCATGAAGCTCAACGCGACCGCCGAGATGGAGTCCATCACGTGGCCGGAGTTCTCCCGGCAGCACCCGTTCGCGCCGGCGTCCGATACCGAGGGCATCCGCGCGCTGATCGGCCAGCTGGAGGAGTGGCTGGTCGCGATCACCGGCTACGACAACGTCTCGCTGCAGCCGAACGCGGGGTCGCAGGGCGAGTACGCGGGCCTGCTCGCGATCCGCAACTACCACCTCTCGCGCGGCGATGCGCACCGCACCGTCTGCCTGATCCCGTCGTCCGCCCACGGGACGAACGCGGCGTCGGCGGTGATGGCGGGGCTGCGCGTGGTCGTCGTCGCGTCGCGGGAGTCGGGCGACGTGGACACCGCGGACCTCAAGGAGAAGATCGCCAAGCACGCCGACGAGTTGGCCGCGATCATGATCACGTACCCGTCCACGCACGGCGTGTACGAGCACGAGGTGCGGGAGATCTGCGGCGCGGTGCACGAGGCCGGCGGGCAGGTCTACGTCGACGGTGCCAACATGAACGCGCTGGTCGGGCTCGCCCGGCCGGGCAAGTTCGGCGGCGACGTCTCGCACCTGAACCTGCACAAGACCTTCTGCATCCCGCACGGTGGCGGCGGTCCGGGCGTCGGCCCGATCGGCGTGCGCAGCCACCTCGCGCCCTTCCTGCCGGGGCATCCGCTCGAGCCGTCACTGGGTTCGGGGCCGACCATCTCGGCGGCGCCCTACGGCAGCGCCTCGATCCTGCCGATCACCTGGGCGTACATCCGAATGATGGGTGCGTCCGGTCTGCGTGCGGCCACGCTGACGGCGATCGCCTCGGCGAACTACATCGCGGCGCGCCTCAACGATTCGTTCCCGGTGCTCTACACAGGTGAGAACGGCCGCGTGGCGCACGAGTGCATCCTCGACGTGCGCGGTATCACCAAGGAGACCGGCGTCTCCATCGACGACGTCGCGAAGCGCCTGGCGGACTACGGGTTCCACGCGCCCACCATGAGCTTCCCGGTGGCGGGCACGTTGATGGTGGAGCCCACGGAGAGCGAGTCGCTCGGTGAGATCGACGAGTTCTGCGATGCGATGATCGCCATCCGCGGGGAGATCGCCCGGGTCGCGTCGGGGGAGTGGCCCGTGGACGACAACCCGCTGCGCGGCGCCCCGCACACCGCCGAGTGCCTGGTGACGGAGTGGTCGCATCCGTACTCGCGGGAGGTCGCGGTGTACCCGCAGGGTCTGCCGTCCGGCGGGGCGCGGGCCAAGGTCTGGCCGTCGGTCCGTCGCATCGACGGTGTCTACGGCGACCGCAATCTGGTCTGCTCGTGCCCGCCGATCGAGGCTTTCGCGGAGTAGTTCGCGGTAGGGGGCATGCGTGGCGCGCACATCCCAAGCCTCGCCCGGCCCGGTCCGGTCGCAGAAGCCCGCGAGCTGATCCGAATCTTCACTCCAGCTGCGGACCGCGGCGATATACGCCGCGCCGGCCGCGAGGATTGGAAATCGGGTGGCGACACCGCCTGCTGAGGGGGCGGAGGCCGACAGGCCGCCGGGCAGGAGGGCAGAGGTATGCGCGGGCGCGTGACGCCTGGTGTGTTCGTGCCACCGACCGACGCCTCCGCGGGGCGCAAGGCGGCCTCCTGTCGCCAGTTGCGAGCTGAAGGCGATTTGCCGGTTTGGTCGATTAATCTCAGGATCGTGGATCGATCGGACTGGTGGAACTCGTACGCCGCAGGGGTACTCGTCGTGATGGTGCCGACGTTGGTGTTCGTCGGTGTCTTCGCGTGGCTGACTCGGCGGGAGCGCGTCCAGGTCCGGGCTGTTGAACTCGTCGTCGGCTACGGGATCGGGTTCGTGGTCGGGCTGGTGATTCTGCGCTTGATCGATCCACAGTCGTCGTTCGGCCTTGCTGTCTGCAACATGCTCATATGCATGATTGCGTATCCCGTTGTCCTATCGTGGAGTTACGTTCGTACGCGTCGTTGGCGTCGTGATGACAGCGCAGGACGTGCGGCGACACGCTCGGCGATTCCGGCGGCAGCACGCGAGTATTTCGCCGCGGAGTCGTTCCAGCGCGAGTTGGCCGGGATCTCCGAGGCATATTCGCCCACGCCGGCGACGGCATCGGATGTGATCGCTTGCTGGGCCTTTCGCGCCTTGGATTCCGGCGAGTACGTCGAGTGGTCATGGCTCATCCACTACGCCACCGCGATCAAGGGCTGGCGCATGTCCTCGCAAGCCCTCGCGGCGGGGATCCCGCGGCTCGCGGCCCCGTTTCTCTCCAGTGGCGACACACGTTGGGATCCCGCCGTGGACTGTGCCTTCCGCGAGCAGGCCCTCGCGTTGCTCACCGCCCGATTCGGTCAGCGGGTGACGGAGTGAAGGAGTTCCTGGTCGAGCTGGCGGGCGGCGCGATCGGCTGCGTTCTCGTATCGATCCTGCTGATGGCGATGTTGCCACTGTTCCGGCTGTCCCGGTGCGAGCCGAGAACCAGCGACCAGATCATCGGCACGGCGGTCGCGTTCGTCCCGGCGGTCGTGGTGATGGTCATGAGTCGCGTGATCCTCGAGGACGTCTCGCCGTTCCTCAGCTACGTCGGATTCGGCGCGGGGATCGGTGTCGTGATCTCCGGTGTCCACTACGTCGCCGCGATCCGGCACCGTCGGGCGCGCGGGTCGGTGACGCACGCCCCGCGCCCGGGGCGGTACGTGCCGCCCGCGCGGTTCTCGTCGGCGGTGCACCGTCGTTTCGCGGACCCCGAGGCTCGGGCCCGGTACGTGGTTGCGGCGTACCGTCAGGGCCTGCTCCCCGTGCAGTCCGTGCCGAGCCTGGCCGCGGATATCGTCGCGGAAATCCCCACCGCTGGGCCTGCGTGGGCCGAGTTCGCCACCGCGGAACACGAGTCCGCCGCGGGTCTGGACGCCATCGTCGACCGAGCGGCCGGCGAACTCGGCTATGCGCCCACGGACCAACAGGAGCGCGACGACCTCACCGAGCGACTGGTCTACAGCGCCCTCTGCAGCAGCGATCCACGGGTGCGGCGGGACACGGTCGAACTGCTTGCGCCCCCGGCTGGCCCACTGCGGCAAGACGTGCCCGAGTGGCAGAGGGATGAGCGAATCAGGGTGCTCCGCGCCGTGCTCACCGACGCGTTCGACGTTCGCTACGAGGCGGGTGTCAGCGAAGGGGTGCATCGCCACTTCGCGGATCCGATGGTGCGCGCCCGCTACCTGATCACGGCCTACCGATCGGGACTGCTGGCGCCGAGCGATCTGCCGGGTGAAGCGGCCACACTGATCCTCGACGTTCCAGGGGAGGCCTGGACCGAACTCGCGATGGCCTCGAACGACTCGTGGCGGTCGGACTTGGATCCTGTTGTCGCCCGCGCCGCCGCAGAGATCGGATACGCGCCTACGGACGCCGAGGCGGAATCAGTTCTTCTTCTCGATGCGGCGTACCGCGCCGTGACCGAGGGGCGGGTGCTTGAGGAAAGCTGTCGCCTGTACAAGGCGGAGTTCGAGGCCGAACACGATCGAGAGCTCGAGATGCTCAGGAACGCATGGTATCTGGTCGACGTATCCATTCCTGAGGACCTTCTGCCTCGTATTCGCAGGGACCTCGTCGTCTACCTCGACGCTCGCCATGGAGCGGTCTGACAGCCGATCACGCCCCGACAAGGTGCACAGGATTCGCGCTGGCCAGGCTCCGTCGCCCGAACCTCGGAGACGTCAGTGCCCACCCTGTTCATGAGGTGGGCACTGACGGTTCATGAGGCCGGTGTCAGCCCTGAGTGTTCGTCGGTGGGGTGCCGGGGGCAGGCTCCCCGCCCGCGGGCGGGGCAGTGTTGCCACCGGTGAGGCCGCCTGCGGCGTCCTTGGCCTTGTTCACCGCCAGATCGATCTTGTCCTCGTGTCCGGCGAACTTGCCCTTCGCCGCAGTGCCCGCCTTGTCGATCACTGAGTTGACCTGCTCGGAGTTCTTTCCGAGAAGTTCCTTGATCTTGTCGAGAAGAGCCATGATGCAACCTTCCGATGGATTCGTTCGCCGGCCGCCGTCGCCACTGCTTCACCGCGACGGCCCGCGGCTGTGTTCCTTCATCACCGTATCCGAGATCGACGGTGCTGCCGAGGTCTCGCTCGCGCCGATTCCAGACGGCGCGACACGAATGCGACACATCGCTCCTTCCGCGAACTGTTTCCGTGATCGCCGGACTCGGGACCCCACTGCGACGTCGAGCTTCGTGGTGAGGCGTTCGATTGACCGTCAGTAATCCGTTGCGATAGCGCTAGAACAAGTATACGATTGAATCATGACGCTGACGGCCGCTCTTCGTGATCTACCGGGGGATTTGATTCCTTCGGGGCTGACGGGCGCAGGTGGCCGGGAGCGTGCTCTCGCGGAGGTTTTGTTCGAACAACGTCGAGTCGAGAGTGTCGGGTACTGCCGCACGATGACGGCGGTCTATGCGTTGCATCGCGCGATGTACGCCGACGATGAGGCTGAGTACCTCGCTCAGCCGGCGGGGTTCGCGGATGCGGTGCAGGCCCGGCGGCAGCTGACTGCGGCGGGCGTGGCCTTGGAGGCTCAGGTCTCGACACTGCTGCGGCTGGGGTCCGCGGCCGCGCGCCTGGCGATCGAGACGGCCGTCGGGTTCGTGGAGCGCCTACCGAAGGTCTTCGCGCTGATCGGAGAGAACGTGATCTCGCCCAAGGCGGGGGAGGCGGCACTGCGGCGTTCGCACGCGCTCGACGACGTGCAGGTCCGGCGCTTCGATGAACTGCTGGCCGATCGCTTGACCGTTGATTTCGAGGTCTTGTCGCTTCCGGCATTGCGGGAGGCGGCGGACCTGATCGTCGATCAGATCGATGCGGAAGCCGCGGAGCGGCGGCGACGGGCGGCGATCGAAGACCGTCGGGTGACGTTCCGGCCGGAGGAGGACGGCATGGCGGCGGTGTTCGCGTTGATGCCCGCCGAGGACGCTTTGGAAGTACAGGCGCGTGTGGAGCACATCGCGGCGACGGTGTGCGACGCGGATCCGCGGACGCTTCCGCAGCGTCGCTCGGACGGCTGGGTTCAGCTGACCCGCGGTTTCAGTACCCTCGGCTGCCGGTGTGAGGCGCCGGATTGCCGGTACCGGGGGCGCGGTTCCACGGAGAGCCGGATGCGGACGGGGTGATCACCCGGTTCGTGACGCTGTTCAATGTCGTGCTGAACGAGCAGGACATGGTGTCCACGGGCGGCGAGGCCGCACCTGTGACGGAAGCGGCCAGCGAGGTGGTGTCGGCGACGGCGGGCGCTGCGGAGAACGGCGCAGCAGATAGGGACGTTGCGGAGAACGATGGGCGAGGGTCGGGATACCTGGTCGGGTACGGCCCGATCACTCTCGAGCACGCGTTGGCGCTCGCGGCCCGTGCGGATGCGAAGGTGAGACCCTTCGGCACGCGCATCGTCGACTGCGGACGTGCGAGTGCGGCGGCTGATCATGCGCATCTCGACGATGTCGACCCCCATGGGCGGTTGGACTTCGCTGCGGTGTGGGCGGATATCGTCGTCCGCCTCGAAGGACATTCCGGGCCCGGCGAAGGCTGGTCCTTCGGCGACGGCCCGGGCGGGCCTCCTGACGACGGCCCGGGCGGGCCCGGTATCGACGGCCCCGTTGGCGATCCACCGGGCGCGCCGCTCGGCGCCGCGGGCCACCCCGACTCACCCCACTCCGAGGCGCGGCCCGGTGCAGCCGGCGGGGAGGATCCGCGCCCTGTTTCGCTGCGGCCCGACGATCGGCTTCGCACGCATCGCACCGGCGGAGAGGCCCTGGTCACGGCGCGGGGCAGTGCCGGATACCGGCCGTCGGCTGATCTGCGACGGTATCTGCGTCTGGTGTTACCGCGCTGCGTCTTCCCGTACTGCACGCGTCCGGCGTCGCGAGCGCAGGTCGACCATCGGCGCGAGTTCGACCACCGTGATCCCGCGTCGGGCGGCATGACGACGGCTGATGAACTCCAGCCGCTGTGCGTGGCGCACCATCAGCTGAAGACCGCGGGCGAATGGATCGACGCGCGACTGCCGGACGGGCGGATCCTGTGGACCTCACCGGACGGGCGGCGCTACATCGTCGACCCGAGCGGTACGGTGTTCGCACTGTTCCCCGATCTGAAACGCGTTCGCTGGATCGTCCCCGAGCGGGCGGCAACGGGGGAGCACTACGCCGCAGAGCCAGGGGGGCGGACCCGCTTGCAGCGCGAGCACGCGCGACGGGAGCGGCTGCGGCAGCGGAACGTCGCGGCGATGCAGGCCGAGCTGGACCGCGCGAACACCCCGATCAGCACGATCGAGGACAACCTCGCCGCCGCACTCGGCGCACCCCGCCCATCGCGCCTCACACCGTCCTTCGACGGCCCACCGCCGTTCTGACGACGGAACCCGCGCCCCGACAGCAGGCCGGCAGTGGCAGTGTGCGGTGGCAGTGGCGTCCGCGCTCGATCACCCGAGGGTGCCAGATCCCACGATGACTGCGACGGCGGCGAGTGCGGGTGTGTCGAGGGCATCGCACGTGGCGCGGAAGCTGATCGGGAAGGTACGGCGCGACTAAATCACCCCCGCGCTCGTGCCTGTATCGCTGGTCAGCTCAAGGACGGTCGGCACGACGATATGGAACGGAATCGACGACAGGAGTTCGCCGAGCAGCCGGACCGCGGGGCGCGCCGGCCCGCGTTCGGAAGCCCGGAGAGTCACATCGCCGAGCTGGATCGTCCACATCCGCCGGAGGTAGTCGCCAGCCGGCGCCGATCGGATCGCGATCGCAGGTGCGCGACGGTTTCGCCACATGCCGTCGTGATACGTCAGGTGGAACCCCATCGGAGTCGGACTCGAACCTGAAGTCGCGCCCCTCGCGGGTCACTCGGAACGACGAGGTGGCGTCGCCGAAGCGCACCGTCCAGCGCAGGCGACGACCTGCGAGCGACATCGACGCGATGGCCTGGGGCATGGGCTCAGCGACGGTCGATCGTGTCGGCGAGGGCGATGACGGCGGTGTTGGGGGCGGGCGCCAGCGGCTCGACGGTGCCGAAGGCGACGGACGCCGTCTTCGCCGGGGCGGGCTGGCCGACGACCCGGAAACCGGCTTCCGCCAGGGGTTTCGCGTTGTCCTTCTGCGTCAGGTAGGAGACGAAGTCGGCGGCCGCACGGTCGTGCGCGTCGGTGGTCTCCTGCCGGTCGAGGACCGCGGCGGGGAAGGTCGCGGCGGCGGTGGGGCCCGCCGGGTACACCGCGACCGGAGCGGCGTCGCCGCGGCCGCGGGCGAACGACGCGAGCTGCTGCTCGGTGACGGGCACGGCTCGCACGGCATCACCGGGCGCGGTCAGGGCCTCCAGCGCCGCCCCCGCCGTGGTCGACTTCGGGGCGTCCTTCACCCAGCGCGCCAGCGAGCCCGCGACGACGGGGCTCTTGGCGGCGTCCACGGACAGTGCCGCCCCGGCGGTGCGGTCCACCGCCGCGGCGACGGACTGCGCCGCGAGGTAGGTGCCGTCGGCGTCCGCGCCCGTGGGCAGCGCGATCCGGAGCTGCTCCTGCCGGGCGGGGAGGTCGAGCCAGCGGACACCGTCGAAGGAGGACCGTGCCGAGTTGCGGACGGCCAGGACCACCGGCGACGACGCGATCGACGTGGGCTGCCCGGACAGCTCGGCGGGCTTGACCGTCGCGAGCCGCGCCGTCCACACCGTGCTCTCCGGGATCCACAGCGACGGCACCGCACCCAGCTTCGGATCCCAGGTGCCCGAGAGCGCGGCCAGCGCGACGGGGGAGTCGATCCCCGTCACCTCGATCTTGGCGCAGTAGTCGGCCGAGACCGTGCCGCTGGAGTTGAACCCCTCGGCGACTCGCCGGAGCGGCCCCACCAGTGCGGGCGCCGCCGCCACTTGCACCGTGAGGTCACCCCGCACGCAGGAGGCGGCCGCGTCGCGGCCCTCCTGCTGCGAGCGCCCCGAGAGCCAGACCATGGCCCCGGCGATCACCGCCACCGCGACGACCACGACGGCCGCGGCGATCAGCCAGCGCGCGATCCCGCGGGAACCGGATTTCGAACGGTGTGATCCCATCGAGAGAAACCTACCCGAAGACGCCGCGCGGCGGCAGCGGCGACACCTGAGCGTTCGCGCTGGTGAAGGGCTTCGCGCCACCCACGAACCTGGTCACGTCACCGCCCGCCAGCAGTGTCCCCGGGAACGGATCGCCGGCCAGGCGCCGGGCCAGCCCGTCGGGCACTGCGCCCGCCACGAGCACCAGGTTGCCGAATCGGCGGCCCTTCAGTACCGCCGGCTCGGCCGCGATCGCCACCTCGCCGAACACCCCTGCCACGGTCGCGACCACCGACCGTGCGAAGGCGAGCGGGGCACCGTCGGCGATGTTGAGCGCGACCACCGCGCCCGGCGCGAGCAGCGGCACGAGCGAGGCGAAGAACTCCGTGGTGGTCAGCGCGGCGGGCGTGCGGGCCCCGGCGAAGACGTCCAGGACCAGCACGTCGACGGTGCCGCGCATCCCCGGTGGCAGCACCGACGCGGCCGACGCGGCGTCGGCGCACCGGATCTTGATCTGCTCGCGCCTGGGCAGCGGCGCGGCCGCCCGGACCGCGTCGATGAGCGCCCGGTCGATCTCCAGCACCTGCTGCCGCGACCCCGGACGGGTGTGCGCGATGTACCGCGGCAGCGTGAAACCGCCGCCGCCCAGGTGCACGGCCGTGACCGGCGTGCCCTCCGGCCGTGCCAGGTCGACGACGTGCCCGATCCGGCGGACGTACTCGAACACCAGGTTCGTCGGGTCGCCGGTGTCGACGTAGCTCTGCGGCGTCCCGTCGAGCAGCACCGTGAACGCGCCGGGCCGGTCGCGATCGGCATCGATCACGACCGGCCCGGCGGCGGCGCCGGAGACTCCGGCGTCGGAACCGCTCAGCTGTTCGCGGCCTTGAACTCGCGACGGCGCGCGTGCAGGATCGGCTCGGTGTAGCCGTTCGGCTGGGTGCCGCCGAGCAGGATCAGGTCCTTCGCCGCCTGGAAGGCGATGTTGGAATCGAAGTCGGGCGCCAGCGGGCGGTAGTTCGGATCACCCGCGTTCTGCTGGTCGACGACGGGCGCCATGCGCTTGAGCGCGTCGACGACCTCGTCCTCGGTGACCACGCCGTGGCGCAGCCAGTTCGCGAGCAGCTGCGAGGAGATGCGCAGCGTGGCGCGGTCCTCCATGAGGGCCACGTCGTGGATGTCGGGCACCTTCGAGCAGCCGACGCCCGCGTCGATCCAGCGGACGACGTAGCCGAGGATCGACTGGGCGCTCTCGTCCAGCTCCTCACGCTTCTCCTCCTCGGTCCAGTTCGGGTTCGCGGCCAGCGGGATGGTCAGGATGTCGTCGACCGACGCCGGGTCCCGCTTGGCGATCTCGTTCTGCACCTCGAAGACGTCCACCAGGTGGTAGTGCAGGGCGTGCAGGGTCGCGGCCGTGGGCGAGGGCACCCACGCGGTGGTGGCGCCGGCCTTGGGCTGGGCGATCTTCTGCTCGAGCATCGCGGCCATCAGGTCGGGCATGGCCCACATGCCCTTGCCGATCTGCGCCTTGTGCTGCAGGCCGGCGTGCAGGCCCACGTCCACGTTGGAGTCCTCGTAGGCCTTGATCCAGGTCTGCGCCTTCATCTCGCCCTTGCGGACCACGGGGCCGGCCAGCATCGACGTGTGGATCTCGTCGCCGGTGCGGTCGAGGAAGCCGGTGTTGATGAACACCACGCGGTCGTTCGCGGCGGCGATCGCGGCCTTGAGGTTGACCGTGGTGCGGCGCTCCTCGTCCATGATGCCGACCTTGAGCGTGAGCGCGGGCAGGCCCAGCAGCTGCTCGACGCGGCTGAAGATCTCCGCGGTGAAGGCCACCTCCTCGGGGCCGTGCATCTTGGGCTTGACGATGTAGATCGAGCCGGTGCGCGAGTTCTTCTTCTCGCCCGACAGGCCGTGGATCGCGATGAGCGAGGTGACGATGCCGTCGAGGATGCCCTCGCCGATCTCCTGGCCGTCCAGCAGGATGGCGTCGGTGGTCATCAGGTGACCGACGTTGCGCACGAACAGCAGCGAGCGGCCGTGCAGCACCAGCTCGGAGCCGTCGGGAGCGGTGTACACGCGGTCGGGGTTGAGGGTGCGGGTGAAGGTCTTTCCGCCCTTCGACACCTCCTCCGCGAGGTCGCCCTTGTTCAGGCCCAGCCAGTTCCGGTAGCCCACGACCTTGTCGTCGGCGTCGACGGCCGCGACGGAGTCCTCGAAGTCCATGATCGTGGTGACCGCGGACTCGACCAGGACGTCCTTGATGCCGGCGGGATCGGTGGAGCCGATCGGCGAGGAGGGATCGACCTGGATCTCCAGGTGCAGGCCGTTGTGCCGCAGCAGCACGCCCGACGGGGCCGCCGCCTCACCCGTGTAGCCGGCGAAGACGGTGGGATCGGCGAGGGCGCAGGTCTTCTCGCCCTCGGTGATGACGAGGGCGCCGTCGACGACCGCGAGGCCCGTGACGTCGGTCCAGGAGCCCGACTCGAGCGGGACGGCCTTGTCGAGGAAGTCCTTGGCGAAGGCGATCACCTTGTCGCCGCGGACCTTGTTGTAGCCCTTGCCCTTCTCCGCACCGTCTGCCTCCGGGATGGCGTCGGTGCCGTACAGCGCGTCGTACAGCGAACCCCAGCGCGCGTTGGCGGCGTTGATCGCGAACCGCGCGTTGAGGACGGGCACCACCAGCTGCGGGCCGGCGGTCGAGGTGATCTCGGTGTCCACGTTCGACGTGGTGATCTCGCGGTCCTCCGGGACCGGCACGAGGTAGCCGATGTCGGTGAGGAACTGCTTGTACGCCGGGAAGTCCACGGGGCCGGGATTGGCGGTGTGGAACTCGTCGATCTTCGCCTGCAGCTCGTCGCGGGTCGCGAGCAGCGCCTTGTTCTTCGGCGCCAGATCCGCGATCAGCTCCGCCGCGCCGTTCCAGAAGGCATCCCGATCGACGCCCGTGCCCGGAAGCGCCTCGTCGTTGATGAAGTCGTAGAGGACCGTTGCGACCTCGAGGCCGGCGACGGATGTCCGGGCGGTGTCAACCATGTAGTACTTCAACCCCTTCGTAGCGCCTTACTTAGATGCTCATCAGGTTACTCCGCGGGTGATCGCCCCCGACGCCGGGACCACGTGGCCGAAGTCCAGCTTGACCAGCTGGTCTGCGCGATCGAAGTAGCGGTCGTCGTGGGTGATCACCACCACTGTCTTGCCGCGTGCCTTGAGGTCGCCCACGATCCGGTCGTAGAAGACCTCGCGGAACCTCGGATCCTGATCGGCGGCCCACTCGTCGAACAGGTAGACGGGCCGGTCCTCGAGCAGCGCGGTCAGCAGCGCGAGGCGCTTGCGCTGCCCCGTCGAGAGGGCCAGCGTCGAGAGCCGACCGTCCCGCACCGTCACGGCGTGCGCCAGTTCCAGGTCGTACAGCAGCCCCCGGACCCGGTCGTCCAGGTCGTCGGCCGCCAGGCCCAGGTAGTCGTCGAAGAGGTGGAAGTCGGAGAAGACCGCGGTCGTGTGCTGCCGGAACCACTCGGTGTTGTGCGGGCCCACGACCTCTCCGCCGATCCGGACCTCGCCGATCCGCGGCGCGTACAGCCCGCAGATCAGCTTCGCGAGTGTCGACTTCCCGCTGCCGTTGCCGCCGACCACGAAGGTGACCTCGCCGGGGCGCAGCGTCAGGTCGAGAGGGCCGAGCCGGAAGCCGTGCGGCATGCCCGGAAGCGGACCCTGCGGCGGGTGCGGCGGCGGGCCGCCGGGGCCGGGGCGGCCCGGCGGGCCGTGACCGGGCGGGGGTTCGGGAAGGTACTCGTAGCCCACGCCCCGCAGTTCGACGGTGCCGTCCGTCAGCGGCCGGTCGTCGAAGGGTAGGGCGGATTCGTCGCGCGGGGTCTCCAGCGAGAGGTCGAGCCCGCGGATCTTGGCCAGCGCGACGTCGCCGCGCAGCAGGTCGGGGATGCGGTGCATGAGGCTCTGCATGGGCATCGACAGGAAGGTCGTGACCAGCACGTAGCCGATCATCGTCTCCCGCGGCAGTTCCAGCGCGCGGGCAAGCACGAAGAGGATGAGCACCATGGTGCCGAGCTGCAGGATCTGGCCCAGCGCCTGCCCGCCGGCGAACCGCGTCCCGGCGGCGACGTGCTTGCCGCGCAGGTCCTCGGCAGTGCCGAGCAGCTTCCGGTCCAGGAAGTCCGCGCGCCGGCCGCGGTGCAGCTTGAGCTCCTTGATCCCGTGCGTGACCTCCTGGAAGGAGCCGATCAGGGCGTCGTCGAGCTCGCGGGCCCGGCGATAGGTCTCCCGGACCCGGCGCAGTACCGTCTCCACGCAGGCGATGCCGATGAGCGTGCCGCCGACGGAGACCGCGAACAGGGTGCCGGAGACGGTCGCCAGGTAGGTCAGTGCGCCGAGGATCGTCGCCAGGTCGATGCACAGCCCGGGAATGCCGGACACGGCCATCGACAGCGAGCGGACGTCCTCGGTCAGCGTGGCCAGCAACCGGTGATCGCCCAGCCGCTCGATGTGCTCGAGCGGCGCCGCGAGGACGCGCTGCGACAGGCGCGCCCGCAACCGGTACACGGCCGCCTGCGCGAGGTGCAGCAGGATCAGCTGCGAGACCACGCCCGCCACCACCACGACGACCGCGGTGAGCACGAACTGGGTCACCGTCACCGTCGGCATCGCGCCCGGCGCGACCAGGCCGTTGATGAGGGTGAGCAGGTAGGCGTTCGCGCCGCCGGCGACGAGGCCCGCGACCACCGCCCCGGCGATGGCCGCCGGCGAGATGGAGAGCAGGAACTTGAGGAGCTTCACGGCGCGCTCATTCGCCGGTGATGACGTCGAAGAGGAAGCCCTCCACCGTCACCCCCGGTGCGAAGGAGAAGGCCATGCCCGTGCTCGGGGCGGCGCCGGCACCGTCGGAGACCTGTGCGAGGAGGCGCTCGAGGACGAAGAGGAGCGAGACACTGAGCATGTTGCCGTGCTCGGCGAGCACGTCCCAGCTCAGGTGTGAGGCCTCGTCGGGCAGGCCGAGTGCGGCGGCCGCGGACTCGATGATCTTCGGGCCGCCGGGGTGGATCGCCCAGTGCGCGATCGCCTCCCGGCCGAGCCCGTTGCGCTCGAGCACCCCGTCGATCACCGGCGCGACGCCGTTCACGATGTACTGCGGCAGCGACTCGGCCAGCTCGCAGGTGATGCCGTTGGCGTTGACGCCGAGCACGATGCCGTCCTCGGCACCGTCGAGCAGGTGGCTGAAGGTGTCGCGCACGACGATCCGGCCGGCGGGCAGCGGATGCCCGACCTCGCTCGCGCCGATGACCGCGGCGCCGCAGCCGTCGGCGAAGAGGCTGGAGATGACCACGTCGTTCGGGTCGCCGGAGAAGACGGCGTTCACCGAGCTCAGCTCCAGGCAGATCATCAGCGACTTGCGGTCGGGATGGGCGCGGACGTAGTCGGTGGAGACGCGCAGGGCGTTCATCGCGGCAGCGCAGCCCATGAAGTTGATGACCACGCGGCCTGTCTGCGGCGCGAGGCCGAGGGCGCGGATCACGGCTACGTCGACGCCGGGGGCGAGGAAGCCGGTGCTGGTGACGAACACCAGCTGGCCGACCTCGGCCGGGTCGAGGTCGCCGAGCGCGCGGCGGGCCGTCTCGATCGCGAGCGGCGCGGCGTGCTCGTAGAACAGGTCCATCCGCTCGCGGACGGTGTCGGGGCGGGCGCTGAACGCCGCGAACTCGGGCGTCAGCGGGTCGATCGCCAGATGCCGCTGCGCGACCCGCGTCTTGGCGTAGACGCGCCGGATCCGCTCGGCCTGGCGCGGGTCGTCGAACCGCGCGGCCACCCGGTCGGCGGATGCGGCCTGGTCGTGGACCTGCACGGGGGAGCCGGTCGCCAGGGACTCGATCACCGCGACCGTGGTCGGCGGGGACGGCGGGGACCCCAGCCAGGCGAGGGTCCTGCCCGACGGGACCTCGGCGCCCGCGCCGACCCCGACGAAGGCCCCGGGGGAGCTCTGCGGCAGGACGGTCTGCTGCTCCGTGGTGTTCATGGTGATCTCCTTACACCGTGCCGATGCCGGTGAAACCGGCGACGACGTACGAGCCCGAGGTCTTGAGCGCCTGGGGCGAGAAGTGTTCGCGGAAGAATCCGTGACCCTGTTCCTGCGCGGGCCGGGCCTTGCTGCCGAGGAAGGTGCGCACCTGGTCGGGCAGGCGGTCGAAGAAGAAGCTGCGCCGCGGCAACCACTCGACGCCGAACTTCGCGGCCTCCTCCGCCATCAGGTCCTCGGTCGCGATGTTCGCGAAGCCGCTGCGCTGGTACGGGAGGACGTGGTGCACGCGGTGGCTCGACAGGCCGGCCGAGAGGAAGCAGTCGACGTAGCGGTTGCCCGATATCCACAGGTCGTAGGCCTGATTGAGCTGGTTCACGGCCCAGTCCTCGGTCTCGACCTCGGGGAGCTCGTCGACGTCGGTCTCGAAGTCGTGGCTCGCGACCACGAGGAAGGTGCTCACCCACAGCACGGCGACGAACTGCGCCACCCACGCCCAGATGTCGCCGAGGAAGAGGAACAGGAAGAACTCGCCGATCAGCAGCGCACGCATCGCGAAGGCACCGATGAAGTGGGGGAGCGCGCCGCGCAGCGAGCCGTACATGTCGGCCACGCCCACCTGCCGGGTGAGCTTGACGATCTCGCACAGGCGCATCGTCATGCCCGTCGCGGTGTGCCCGAACTTGTGCAGGGTGTGGATCGGGACCCGGTACCAGCGCGGGATATCCATCATCATGGTGAAGACGTTCTTCTTGATGTCCACCTCGCTCTGCGTGTGCGGGTGATGCAGCAACGCGTGCCCGTCGGCGGTGACGAAGGACAGCGCGACGTAGTTGATGTCGAAGGCGTTGACCAGGACCTTCGTCGCGCCCTTCTGCGCCCGGTGGATCGCGTAGTGGCCGAAACCGGCCAGGGAGCTGCGTAGGACGACCATGAGCAGCACGAACAGCCAGATCGGCATCCACGACGGGACGCCGAGCCGGGTCGCGATCACCGCGACATAGGCCACGGCCAGTACTGCGGCCACGATGTTGAACCAGCGGTCCATCCGCTTCACGCGCGCCTTCATCGCCGGCTCGCGCAGCCGCGCCTTCACCGCGTGGAGCAGGTCCTTCGGATCGTCGAACCGGTATCGCGGGGTGTCGCGCCAGCTGTCGAAGCCCTCCTTGAAGAGGAAGGCGGGAGCGTTGTTCTTCGGGTGCACATCCTCGATCAGGGCGTCGCGGTCGAGGGCGAAGCGCTGGAGCATCTTCTCGATCTTCTCGGGATTCGCGTGATACGAGCCGATGATCGAGGTGATGTCACGATTCTTCGAGCGCCCGATGAAGAATTCCCCGCCCGGGTGCTTGTTGATCCATTCCGAGAGATCGTAGGCGCGGCCCTTGTAGACCCACACGTTCGACAGTTGCGGTCCGCCGCCGGGGCCGGGCCCGCGGCCGAGGTCGCGGGGGCCGGGGTCGCCGGTGGTGTCGAAATCGCGGCCGCGGGGGCCCGCGGGACGCCGGCCCGGGTCGCGTGGATCCGGGTCGGACGCGCCGTCGCTGCCTGGGCTGTCGCCGCGCCCCGGGTCGGCGATGCGCTCGAGATCGCGGGGGCCGGGATCGGCCGCGCCGCGCTCGGCGGACGCCGGTGGCGGGGTGGGATTGATCGACACTTCTCGTTCCTCCTGAGTACTGCCGGATTCGGCGGTCACGTAGACCGTCTCCGGTCACGCTAATGGATCGCTGAAGGGGCGCTTGCTGCTACCACGTACTGTCCGTTTTGTCGGGAAATCGGGCGGAAGAATGCTTCGAAGGACCGCGGTACTCATGCATACTTCTTCCGTGAGGGCGGGGCTTCCGTCCTTCATTGAAGCCCCGGGCGATCGGCGCCCGGACAGATTCCAGGGGGGAACCCAATGAACCTCAAGGCATCACGGGCGGCGATCGCCCTGCTCGCCGCCGGTGCGCTGGTGCTCACCGGTTGCGCGGACAAGAAGTCCGACGACGGCGGCGCCACGACCGCCACGTCCGCCGCCGCGGGCGCGAGCGGCGCGTCGGGCGCACCGTCGGCCCCGCCGTCCGTCGACGCGAACGGCCTGCCCACCGCCCAGATCGTGCAGGACGCGGCGCTCGCCACGCGGGAGACCTACTCCGAGCACCTGACGCTCACCGTCGACAAGGGCATCCAGGGCCTGCCGGTGACCAGCGTGACCGGCGACATCATCTCCTTCAAGGACACCAAGCGGGTCGCCGCGCAGGGCGAGGCCAACGTCCGCGTCCAGGACAACTACGTGCAGACGAAGTTCGTCGTCGTCGACGGTGTGCTCTACGCCAACCTCGGCGGCGCGAAGTACCAGCCCATGGGCAAGGCGGGCGAGAAGGGCGTCTACGACCCCGCGATCATCCTGGACCTGGACAAGGGGCTCGCGAAGATCCTCGACTCCATGAAGGACACGAAGGTCGCCGGTAAGGACACGGTGAACGGCCTCAAGACCGTCAAGGTCACCGGCACCGTCAGCACGCAGGTCCTCGACCCGCTGCTGCCGCAGATCACCGACATCGCCACGCGCGGCAACGCGGGCACGTCGCTGCCCATCACGGTCTGGATCGTCTTCGACGCGTCGGCGAACCCGATGCCGAAGCCGAACGTCACGCGCATGGAGATCAAGCTCAAGGAGCTGCCGATCACCCTGAACCTCACCGAGTTCGGCAAGGACGTGAAGATCACCAAGCCGGCCACCTAGGCGGCACGCACGCGGGAGTACGGGGCCCGGCGGACTTCGGGGGGAGTCCGCCGGGCCCCGTCGTATCCCGGGCGGGCGATCAGGGCCAGGCGCGGACCGTCTCCAGCAGACGCGCCCTGATCGGCGCGGCGCGGCGCGCCAGCGCGGCCTGCTGCCGGGCGTACTCGCGGCGCCCGTCGGCGGTCTCGATCGGGACGGGCTCGAAGCCGTGCGCGGCGAGATCGTAGGGACTGGCCCGCATATCGAGTTCCCGGGCGTCGCGGGCCAGGTCGAAGGCGTCGGCCACCAGGTCCGACGGTGCGCCGGGCGTCAGTTTGAAGGCCCACTTGTACAGATCCATCCCGGCGTGCAGGCAGCCCGGCTGCTCGGAGTCCACCTGGCTCTCGCGCGTGAGCTCGGTGGCGTTGCGCCGCACCGCGTCGGGCGTGAAGAACCGGAAGGCGTCGTAGTGGGTGCAGCGCAGGCTCCCCGCGCGGACCACCTCGTCGGTGCCCGCCGGGCCCAGGCGCAGCGGCACCGGATGCCGCGCCTGGTCCGCCTCGCGGTAGACCATCGCCCATTCGTGCAGGCCGAAACAGCCGAAGACGGGCGCGCGCGAGGCGGTGGCCGCGAGCAGGCGCTCCACGTACGCCGCGGTGCCGGCGCGCTTGGCCAGCGCCGCCGGGTCCGCCCGGACCCGCGTGCCGGTCACCACGTAGCCGCGGGCGCCGGCGTACTCCGCGGCCGCGCGCGGCCCGTCGAGTTCGACGCCGAGTCCCGGATGCCAGCGCAGCAGGTGCGCGGGCCGGTGCCCGTAGTACGTGAACAGGAAGTCCCAGACGGGATGCTTCTCGCCGCGGGCGGCGCGCCGGCGGTGCTCGTCGACGAAGGGCGTCAGGCGGTCCCGGTGGGCGGCGGCGCGGGCCTCCCACTCGGCGTCCGAGAGGACCTCCGTCACACCCGGTGGGTCCCGTCGCGGACGGTGCCGACGAACTCCTCGACCACGTCCTCCAGGGCGACGATGCCGATGGTGCGACCGTGATCGTCGGCCACGGCCGCGAGATGGCCGCCGAGGCGGCGCAGGTCACCGGCCGCCTGGTCCAGCGACAAGCTCCCGTCGACCACCGGCAGCGGGCGGATGCGGCTCGCGCCGATCACGGACTCGGGCCCGACGGCGGCGTCCATGATGTCCGGCAGCACGTCCTTGACGTGCAGGTATCCGGTGAAGGCGCCCGATCGGCTGCGCACGGGGTAGCGGGAGTAGCCGGTCTCGGCGACGGCGGACTCGATATCGCCGAGGGTCGGCCCCCACGTGCCGTTGGTGCCCTGGACCGCCTGCAGCCCGCGGATCTTGGTCAGCGGGATCGCGACGTCGGCGACCGTGCGCCGCGAGGTCTGCAGGGCGCGCGTGAGCCGCACCCGCTCCTCGGCGTCGATCAGGCCCTCGTCGTGCGACTCGGCGATCAGCTCGCTCAGCTCGCCCGCCGAGACGGTGCTCTCCAGTTCGTCACGGGGCTCGACACCGCCGGCGCGGAGCACCAGCATCGCGAGCCAGTTGTAGACCGCGATGAGCGGGCGCACCAGCCGGACGAAGGCCACGTGCGGCGGCACCAGCAGCATCGCGGCGGCCTCGGGCCCGGCCAGCGCGATGTTCTTCGGCACCATCTCGCCGAGCAGGATGTGCAGGATCACGACCAGCCCCAGCGAGACCGTGAAGGAGATCGGGTGCAGCAGCGCGTCCGGCACGTGCGCCCAGGCCAGCGGCTTCTCCAGGACGTGCGCGATCGCGGGCTCGCCGACCTTACCGAGCAGGATCGAGCAGATCGTGATGCCGAGCTGGCAGCCCGCCAGCATCAGCGAGAGGTTCTCCGCCGCCTTGATCACGGCCTTCGCGCTCGACCGTCCCTGTTCCACGAGGGCCTCGAGGCGGTCGCGCCGCGCGGCGATGAGTGCGAACTCGGCGGCCACGAAGAAGGCGTTCGCGGCGAGCAGCAGGACGGTCAGGGCCACGCCCAGGAGGTCATTCATGGGTCACCTCCACCAGGTCGACGCGGCGGCCGTCCATCCGGGCCACCCGGGCCGACCAGTGCACGGTTCCGGTCTCCTCCTCGTCCACGGACGGGTGGTTCGGCAGCGGCACGCGGTCGCCGACCGCCGGGATCCGGCCCAGCAGGAACATCACCAGGCCGCCGAGCGTGTCGTAGTCGCCCTCGGGGGCGCGGTACCCGGTGTCGCGTTCGAGTTCGTCGATGCGCAGGAGGCCCGCGCACAGGAAGCCGTCCTCGGTGCGCTGCACGTCGACCGGCTCGTTCTCGTCGTGCTCGTCGCGGACGTCACCGACGATCTCCTCGATCAGGTCCTCGACGGTGACGATCCCGGCGGAGCCGCCGTACTCGTCGACCACGAGCGCCATCTGCAGGCCGTTCGCGCGCAGCTGCTCCATCAGCGCGTCACCGTCGAGGGTGGCGGGAACGACGGGGGCCGCGGTGGCGATCTCGGCGACCGTCACGGTCGCGCGACGGTCCGCGGGCACCGTCAGCGCCTGCTTGACGTGCACCAGCCCGATCGTGTCGTCCAGGTCGCCCCGGACGACGGGGAACCGGGAGTGCCCGGACTCGATGGACAGGGCCACCAGATCGGCGACGGTGTCCTCCGCGTCCAGGGAGTGGATCCGCTGCCGCGGGGTCATGAGTTCCTCCGCGCTGAGCTCGCCGAATTCGAGCGAGCGGCCCACGAGCTCGGCGGTCATCTCGTCGATGGCGCCGTGCGCGGCGGAGTTGCGCACCAGCGCGCTGAGCTCCTGCGCCGACCGCGCCGAACTGAGTTCCTCCGCGGGCTCGATGCCCAGGCGGCGGACCAGCGCGTTCGCGGAGCGGTTGAGGAAGCTGATGGCGAAGCGGAAGGTGGACGAGAAGAGCGACTGCGCACCCGCCGTGAGCCGCGCCGTCTGCAGCGGCCGGGCGATGGCGAGGTTCTTCGGCGCCAGCTCGCCCAGCACCATCGACAGCGAGGTCGCGATGATCAGCGCCAGGACCAGCGTGAGCGCGGTCGACCAGACCTCCGGCATGCCGGTCCAGGCCAGGGCGGGGTGCAGGAACTTCGAGAGGACGGGCTCGGCGAGGTAACCGGTCACCAGGGTGGTGATGGTGATGCCGAGCTGGGCGCCCGAGAGCTGGAAGGACAGAGTGCGGTGCGCGTTCTGGACCTGCTTGGACCTGCGGTCGCCGCGGTCGCGCACGTTCGCGTCCACCGTCGACTTCTCGAGCGCGGTCAGCGAGAACTCCGCCGCCACGAACAGCGCGGTACCCAGGGTCAGTGCGAGGAAGCCGACGATCGCGCCGATCGTGATCAGCGCGCTAGCCATCGGCTCGCCTCCTCGACGTGGTCGCTCCGTGCTCTCGTCGTCGGCGGCGTTTGCCGGGTCTTCGGGGTTTCATGATCCTTTCCAGGGTCGTCGGAAGCGGTGAGATGCATCCTACCGACGATCGGGCGAATTGCTCACCAACCGCCGGGGAGCGGCCGGCCCTCGGCGAAGCCCGCGGCGCTCTGCACGCCGACGGTGGCCTTGGCGTGGAACTCCGGCACGGTGCGGGCGCCGGCGTAGGTGAACGAGCTCCGGACGCCGGAGGTGATGCGGTCCAACAGGTCCTCGACGCTCGGGGCCTCGGGGTCGACGCGGATCCGCGAGCTGGAGATGCCCTCCTCGAAGAGCGACTTGCGGGCGCGGTCGAAGGCGCCCTCGCCGGCGGTGCGGGCCGCGACCGCCCGCTTCGAGGCCATGCCGAAGCTCTCCTTGTAGGCGGAGCCGTCGGTGGCGTACTTCATGTCGCCGGGCGACTCGTAGGTACCGGCGAACCAGGAGCCGACCATGACGTTGGAGGCGCCGGCCGCCAGGGCCAGCGCGACGTCGCGCGGGTGCCGCACGCCGCCGTCGGCCCAGACGTGGGCGCCCAGCTCGCGGGCGGCGGCCGCGCAGTCCAGCACCGCGCTGAACTGGGGCCGGCCCACACCGGTCATCATGCGGGTGGTGCACATCGCGCCGGGCCCCACGCCGACCTTGACGATGCTCGCGCCGGCGTTGACCAGGTCGCGGGCACCCTCGGCGGCGACCACGTTGCCGGCCGCGAGCGGCAGGCCGAGGTCGAGCGCGGCGACGGCCTCGAGGGCGTCGAACATCTTCGCCTGGTGGCCGTGCGCGGTGTCCACCACCAGCACGTCGGCGCCGGCCTCGGCGAGCGCGCGGGCCTTGGCGGCCACGTCGCCGTTGATGCCGACGGCGGCGGCGATCCGGAGCTTGCCGGCACCGTCGACCGCGGGGGTGTAGATGCCCGCGCGGACGGTGCCGGTGCGGGTGAGGACGCCGTGCAGGCGGTCGTCGGCGTCGACGAGGACGGCGAGGTCGGAGTGGTTCCGATCGAGCAGGTCGAAGACCGCCTCGGGGGCGGTGCCGGCCGCGGCGCGGACGAAGGAGGTGGCCATCACATCGCGCAGGCGGGCGAACCGGTCGACGCCCTCGCAGGCCGCGGCCGTGACGAGTCCGACGGGGCGGCGGTCCTCGTCGATCACCACGACCGCGCCGTGCGCGCGCTTGGGCAGCAGCGCGACGGCGTCGCTCACGGAGTCCTCGGCGCTGAGCGTGACCGGGGTGTCGGCGACGAGGTCGCGGCTCTTGACGTACGCGATGGTCTCCGCGGCCGCCTGCAGCGGCAGGTCCTGCGGGAGGACGACGATGCCGCCGCGGCGCGCGACCGTCTCCGCCATCCGGCGGCCGGCGACCGCCGTCATGTTGGCGACGATCAGCGGGATCGTGGTGCCCGTGCCGTCGTCCGACGACAGGTCCACGTCGAATCGGGAGGTGACGTCCGACCTGTTCGGGACGAGGAAGACATCGTCGTAGGTCAGGTCGTACTGCGGGCGGCTATCAGGAAGGAACTGCACGTGTGGTCATGCTAGCGCACGCGCGGCCGGAGTCGGGCATCGGCGTCAGGACCGGAGCACGCGGCCCTGCGCGTCCCGCACCGAGCCGGTGAGCATCATGATCGCGTCGACCAGCGCCCAGATGCCGCCGGACATCCAGAACAGCATCGCGATCAGCATGCCGATGCCGAAGGTGACGAAGCCCAGGAGGAAGAAGAACCACCCCGCCAGGTGCAGGGCGAGCTGGATCGAGCCGATGAGGCCGTAGCCCAGGTAGAACCGGCCCACGCCGAGGCCGCCGAGGAAGAGCTGCAGGAGTCCGGCGGCGACCTTCGACTTGTCGGAGAGGGGCAGCCCGGTGGCCGGGTCCACGGCGTAACCGTAGCCGCCGGCGACGCCGTAACCGGGCTGGGCGTAGGCCTGCTGCGGGTAGGGCTGCTGGGGATGGCCCTGCTGCGGATACGCCGGATACGCGGGTTGCTGGGTCTCGTACTGGTACGGCTGGAGCTGCTGGCCGTAGGGCTGCTGGTACTGGTACTGCTGCTGCGGATCGGTCATGATGGTCCTCCTCGTGTCCCCCGGAGCGACCAGATTAACCGGTGCGGTCAGCGCATGACGAGGCGGTAGATCTCGGTGAGCCAGGGGACCGCGACCGCGACCGTCGGGACCACCAGGATCAGGCCCGCGAGGAGGTAGACCGCGGCGCTGAAGAGGTTGCTGGCCGGGGGCATCGACAGCCGCTCCACCCGGACGACGGTGCCGGTGGCGCCGACCGCGAGCGCGCCCCGGGGCGCGGGGCTCTGGGCGCAGGTGACCAGGGCATTGGCGAGGGGGACGGGTCCGGCGGCGGCCACCGCCTCGTCGTCCGCGAGCAGTTCGACGAGCAACTTGACCGCGTCCAGCGCCGTCGAGGAGCGGACGACCGTGGGGAAGGCGTGGTGCACGGCGGTGAAGGCCTCGAGCACCAGGTCGTGCCGCGAGCGCAGGTGGGCGCGCTCGTGCGCCAGCACCGCGGTGAGCTCCTCGTGGCTGAGCCTGGTCAGGGTGCCGACGCTGAGCACCACTCGCTGGCGGATGCCGGGCAGGCAGTAGGCGAGCGGCTGGTCGACGGCGAGCACCCGCAGGTCCGCGGCGGAGACGGGGTGGTCACCGTCGACCGCCTGCGACAGGATGTCGACGACGGTGCGGTGCCGGGCGCGGCGCCGGCGGGTGCGGACCGCCAGGCGAACGGTGGAGGTGATGAGCCGGGCGCCGACCAGCAGGGTGAGCGCGAAGGCGACGACGGCGACGATCCAGGGGACCACCCCGAGCTGGCGGATCTCGTCGATCGGGTTGGTGGTGGGCCTGCCGTCGGCGCCGGGGACGAGCAGGCGGCTGGCGATCACCAGGCCGGCGCTGAAGGCGGACAGCACGGCGGCGAGCGCGATCGCCTGCCACAGGACGAGGGCCGCCCGCGGCGCGCGCAGCGGCCAGGCGGCGCGGGAGAGCCACGCGGGCACCGGCCCCGCGAGCAGCAGGGCCAGCGCTCCGAAGATGAAGGCCGCCATGGTGACGAGCCTACTGGTTGATCAGGACTCGGCGCGACGAGCGGCGTCGCCGCCTTCGAGCTTGGCCAGGGCGCGGCGCAGGGCCTGGGCCTCGTCGGCGCCCACGCGCTCGACGAAGTGCACGAGCGCGGCCTCGCGGGAACTCTCGGCCTGGGCCAGGGCGTCGAACATCAGATCGGCGACGAGTTCCTCGCGGCCGAAGCTGGCGGCGTAGCGGTGGGCGCGGTCGGTACGGATCTGGCTGACCAGCTTCTTCTTGGCCAGACGCTGCAGCACAGTCATCACGGTGGTGTACGCGAGTTCGCGGTCGGCGGCCAGCGATTCGTGCACCTGTCGCACGGTCTGCGGTTCCGTGGACGCCCAGAGATGGTCCATGACCGCGCGTTCGAGATCTCCCAATGCCGCCATTGCTCTGATTCTACTCGGCATGGCCCGCATCGCTACGACGGCGTGTCGTAATCCACGCCACATCGATGAGGGCTTGCTAAGTTAGGCGAGCCTGTCCTAGAGTAGATCGTGTCGCCGAGAGCGACGAACGAACCACATCGGACCGTGACGCGAACTGAGGGCTGCAGTGATCCGCCGGTCTGTGCCACGGCGGGTCCGGGGGATGGCTGAGCCCCCGGACCCGCCGATTACTTTCCACCGTCAGTCCTTCGGCATCACGAGCCACAGCAGCAGGTACAGCAGGAACTGCGGTCCGGGCAGCAGGCAGGAGACGACGAAGAGGACGCGCACCAGCGTCACGTCGATGCCGAAGTAGCGGGCGATACCCGCGCAGACGCCGCCCATCCAGTTGTTCTGGAGGTCGCGGCTGAAGCGCTTGCGGGGCGCGGGGATGTACGGGGTCTGGGTGAAGGGCGAGTTCTCGGTCATGTCTCCACCCTGCCCGCCGCCGGCGTCCGCGCGCATCGGGGTCAACCCCGAATCCGGCCCGGAGATCGGGCCCCGCGGGCACCGTCCTACTGTGTGGCTATGACGCAACCCACACCCGGACAGCAGCAGGTCATCGACGCGATCCTGGCCGGCGGCACCGCCGGCTTCGATTCGCTTCTCGGCCTGCAGTACACCGCGATCACCCCGGACCGCGTCGAGGCGACGCTCACGCTGCGCCCCGAGCTGCACCAGCCCTTCGGCATCACCCACGGCGGCGTGTACTGCTCGATCGTGGAGTCGGTGGCCAGCGTCTCCGGCGAGGTCTGGCTCGGCGGCAGCGGGCACGTGGTCGGCGTCAACAACAACACCGACTTCCTGCGCGCCCTCTCCAGCGGTGTGCTGTCCGTCCGGTCCACCCCGATCCACCGCGGCCGGCGCCAGCAGCTCTGGCTCGTCGAGATCGACGGGGAGGACGGCAGGACCGTCGCGCGCGGGCAGGTGCGGCTGCAGAACATCGAGGCCTGAGAGCGCCGGAACGCGAGGAGCGGGGGGGGAAAAAAAGAGGGGGGGGCGGGTCATTGTTCTTGGTTGGTG
>NZ_JBYPZI010000002.1:0-433266 GCF_057815145.1 Tsukamurella sp. II2bb | reverse complement strand
CCTCTGTAGAGGAGGGAGAAAGAAGGAGAAGTACCCGCCCTTTGGCTCTGTCCCCCCGCTCCTCGCGTCTCCTGGTGACCGTCTGGTCAGCCGGCCTTCTCGGCGTCCTTCGACGGTGCCGCGGCCGGGGCCTTCGGCGCCGACTTCGGCAGCGCCTTCGTCGGCGAGCTGGTGTGCACGGGCGGGATCGCCTTCTTGGCGCCCGTCTGCAGGGCGTCGAGCGCCGTGCGCGCGTAGACCTGCTGCTCCGTGATCGTCATCTGCCCGCGCTTGTTCGTGAGGAAGGTGATCGCCCACGAGGTCAGCGTGATCACGCGGTTCTGGTAGCCCACGATGTACCACAGGTGCAGGGCGAGCCAGCCGAGCCAGGCGAGGAAGCCGCCGAACTCGAGCTTGCCGACCTTGGCCACGGCACTCGCCCGCGAGACGGTGGCCATCGAGCCCTTGTCGAAGTACTTGAAGGGCTTGCGCTCGGCGGGGGACTGGCCCTCGAGGCCGGCCTTGATCGCCTTCGCCGCGTAGGTGGCGCCCTGGATGGCGCCCTGGGCCATGCCCGGGACACCGTCGACCAGCATCATGTCCCCGACGACGAAGACGTTCGGGTTGCCGGGGATCGTGAGGTCCGGCAGGACCTTGACCCGGCCCGCGCGGTCGGTCTCGGCGCCCGACTGCTCGGCGAGGATCGCGCCGAGCTTACTGGCGGCGACGCCCGCGGACCACACCTTGCACTGGGCCTCGATGCGGCGCTCGGTGCCGTCCTTCTCCTTGACGACGAGGCCGTCGGCGTCGACGTCGACGACCATCGCGTTGAGCTGGATCTCGACGCCCATCTTCTCCAGCCGCTTGGCGGCCATGGTGCCGAGCTTCTCGCCCATCGGGGGGAGCACGGCGGGCGCGGCGTCGAGCAGGATGACCCGCGCCTCAGTGGGGTCGATGTTGCGGAAGGCGCCCTTGAGGGTGTTGTCCGACATCTCGGCGATCTGCCCGGCCAACTCCACGCCGGTGGGGCCGGCGCCGATCACCACGAAGGTGAGCAGACGCATGCGCTCCTCGTGGTCGTGCGAGAGCTCGGCCTGCTCGAAGGCGCCGAGGATGCGGCCGCGCAGCTCGAGGGCGTCGTCGATGGTCTTCATGCCGGGCGCGAACTCGGCGAACTGGTCGTTGCCGAAGTAGGACTGATCCGCACCGGCGGCGACGATGAGGCTGTCGAAGGGCGTCACGGTGGTGCGCTCGAGCAGGTGGCTGGTGACCGTGCGGTTCTCCAGGTCGATGTCCGTGACCTCGCCCAGCAGCACCTCGGCGTTGCGCTGCTTGCGCAGGATCATCCGGGTGGCGGGGGCGATCTCGCCCTCGGACAGGATGCCGGTCGCGACCTGGTACAGCAGGGGCTGGAACAGGTGGTGGGTCGTCTTCGCGATCATCGTCACGTCGACATCCGTGCGCTTGAGGGCGCGGGTGCCGAACAGGCCACCGAACCCCGAACCGATGACGACCACCTTGTGGCGGTGCGATCCCTCGCTCATTACTCTCGTCGCTCCTGGTTGTGCGTCGATGCCGGGATCCCCGGCGTGTGCAGTACTACCGTAGTCGCCTGCTCAGTCCCCGTCGCGTCGCCCGCCCGATGTGGTCGTGGCGCGGCGCTCCCGGTAGGCGGCGACGTGCGTGCGGTTGCCGCAGTTCCCCTCGGTGCAGAAGCGACGGGAGCGGTTCTTCGACAGATCGACGAGGACCCGGTCACAGTCGTCGGCGGCGCAGGCCTTGAGCCGGTCGACGTTGCCGCTGCGCACCAGGTCGACGAGGGCCATCGCGAACTCGGCGCGCATCCGCACCGGGATCGGCGCGTCGTCCGGGGTGAAGTGCAGGTGCCAGTCCCAGTTGCCGTGCCGGGTGAGCCAGGGCTGCTGCGGGGTGGCCGCCAGCATCTCGTTGACGATCGCCGCGACCCGGTCCGGATGGCCGGCCGACCAGGCGTTCGCGAGCTCCGCCCGGAGGGTGTGCACCGGCTGCAGATCGCGGGAGCCGGCGTTGCTCCACCCGGTGAACTCGTGCCGGCGCAGGTAGTCCTTGAGCGCCGCGACCGTGGTCAGGGTGTCGACGCCGTCGTAGTCGGAGTTCACCAGCTCGGCCGCCATCACCAGGGACGGCTCGGTGTCATGGGCGAACTTCATTTGACTCCTTACGTGGGCCGCCGGTACTGTCACCAGTGTAGTTCATTTCACTCCTTACTGATCGCGTATTGTCGGAGGTGACGCATGGGTCGGGGTATCGCAGTCGCACTACTGTCGGGATTCGCGTTCGCGATGTCCGGCCCGTTCGGCAAACCGCTGCTCGCCGCGGGCTGGAGTCCCGCCGGGGTCGTGCTGGTCCGGATCTGGATCGCCGCGCTCGTGACCGGCGTCCCGATGCTGCTCTTCGCGCGCGATCGGCTCGCGACCCTGCGGCGCGCGCCCTTCACCGTGCTCGCGTACGGCATCCTCGCCGTGCTCGGTGTGCAACTCGCGTACTTCAACGCCATCGCGCACATGTCGGTCACCGTCGCGCTGCTCATCGAGTTCTCGGCGCCGCTGCTGGTGCTGGTGTACCTCTGGGCGCGGTTCGGGCAGCGCCCGACGGCGCGCACGGTGCTCGGCGCCGCGCTCGCGGTGGCGGGGCTGATCGCCGTCGTCGGCGCGGCCTCGGGCGGCGCGGTCGTGACGCCCATCGGCCTGGCCTGGGCGTTCGTCTCGCTGGTCGGCCTCGCCTCGTACTTCCTCCTGGCGGAGGACGGCACGCGGGCCGACGTGATCGACGTGCCGAGCGCGCAGAAGCCCGGCGTCGACCAGCTCGCGCTGGCCGTGGGCGGCCTGGTGGTGGGCGGGCTCGTGCTCTCCGTCACCGCGCTGGCCGGGATCACGCCGGTCCGGATGTCGACGCAGCCCGTGGTACTCGGCGGTCTCGGCACCACACCCTGGTGGGTGCCGGCGGTGGTGATCGGGGCGATCGCCACGGGGCTGGCGTACGTGGCGGGCATCCTCGCCATCAACATGGTGGGGCCCACGCTGGCCTCGTTCCTCGGTTTCTCCGAGGTGATCGCGTCGGGGATCGTCGCCTGGTTGATGCTGGGGGAGGCGCTCACGCCGGTGCAGATCGGGGGCGCGGTCGCGATCGTCGTGGGGGTGATCGCCGTCAAGCAGGGCGAGCGGCGCGGAGCCCGCGCGGCTGCGCGGCAGGACGTGCCAGCCAATCGGCGCGATGGAGTTCGTACTCCACCCGTGCGTACGGTGTGAGATCCGCCTCGGCCTCGTCGCCGAGGTCGATCTCGTCGTGCAGGGACTCCCAGTCGAGCATCGCGATGTCCAGCTGCTGCATGCCCAGCCCCGCCAGGACCCGGCGGGAGGCGAGGTTCGACCACGCGGTGGAGGCGTAGATCCGGGCCGTGAGTCCGTGGTCGAAGGCGTGCCCGACGAGGGCGTGCGCCGCTTCGGCGCAGAAGCCCCGTCGACGGTGCTCGTCCGCGACGGAGTAGCTCAACTCGAGCCCGCGGACCCGGCTGTGCCGGGATGCGCGCAGGGCGATCCGCCCGAGTGTCCGGCGGCTGTGCCGGTCGACGATGTGGAACCTGCCGTCCGATTCGCCGACGATGCCGGAGACGGGGGCGAGGTGCAGGCGAGCCGTCTCGATGTGCACGCGCAAATCACCCCTCACAGTGCTCAGCGTAACCGGTCGGCCTCGGTGTGCCGTGCACTTCACGCGGGTGTCGCGACGCCCGGCCCGCTCCGGCTGCCATACTGTCCGGCGTGACGTACCGAATCGCTCTTGCCACTTCCGCGGCGCAGCCGGACACCGACGACCGCGGCCAGGAGATCCTCTCCGCCCTCCGCGCCGCCGGCCACGAGGCCGAGGCCGCCGTGTGGTCCGATTCCGCCGTCGACTGGGAGCAGTTCGACGCGGTCGTGATCGCCGGCGCCTGGGACTACGCGCAGCGCTACGACGACTTCCTCGGCTGGGCCTGGCGCGCTGCCTCGCACACGTTGGTGCTCAACCCCGAGCCCCTGGTCCGCTGGTACGCGGACAAGCGCTACCTGCGCGACTACGAGTCCGAGGGCATCCCCATCGTGCCCACGCAGTTCATCACGGTGCACGACGCCACGCTCGATCACGACTACCTCGGCACCGAGCACGTGGTGCGCCCGTCGATCAGCGGTGGGCTGGCGGAGTCCTTCCGGTTCGGCCCGGGGGACGACGACGCGAGCCGCGCCAAGCTCGACGAGATCAAGGCCAGCGGCAGCAGTGTGATGGTCTTCCCGTACTCGGTGGAGGCCGGCGGCGTCTCGCTGGTGT
This sequence comes from Tsukamurella sp. II2bb, assembly GCF_057815145.1. Classification (NCBI taxonomy): domain Bacteria; kingdom Bacillati; phylum Actinomycetota; class Actinomycetes; order Mycobacteriales; family Tsukamurellaceae; genus Tsukamurella; species Tsukamurella sp. II2bb. The sequence goes on along the minus strand of NZ_JBYPZI010000002.1, from coordinate 428,946 downwards.
ACATCGGCGGCGAGTTCAGCCACGCCTTCGGCCGCGATCTGGCGGCCGAGCTAGCCGCCGACGCGGCGGACGGCCGGCCCGCCGAGGTTCTCGTCGACGCCGAGCCGACGGAGGCGGAGCGCGCGCTCGCCGAGGCCGCGATCAAGCCGATCGATCCGGCGAACCCGCCGCTGTACGTCCGCGTGGACCTCGTCCGCACCCCCGGCGGCGATCCGGTGATCCTCGAGGTGCAGGTCGTCCAGCCCGACCTGCACCTCGAGCGTCTCGACGACGGCGCGGAGAAGTTCGCGCAGGCGGTGATCGCGCGGATCGCCGCGGCCGAGGCCTGACCGGCGCCCTTCTCGCTCCGAAGCCCCCTTCCGACGTTCGGACGGGGGCTTCGTCGTCGTTGGGGGTTGCCATTGCGACTATCGCGATATATCGTGAACGCATCGGGTCGCGGAACATGCGACCCCCTACCGAAAGGAGTGCCACCATGCGTAGGCACACTCACGATGAACAGCGTTTCGAGGGCCGGGGCGCCCACCTGTGCGACGACCGGTTCGAAGGTCGCTTCGGCGGCAGGTTCCGGCAGGGCGGCTTCCCGGGCGGTCCCGGCTTCGGTCCGGGCGGTCCGGGCCCGTTCGGCCCCGCGGGCCGCGGCGGTCCGATGCACGACGGTCCCGGACGTGGCCCCGGAGGCCATCGCGGCCGGGGGCGCGGGCGTCGCGGCGTCCAGCGCGGCGACGTCCGGATCGCGGTCCTGCGGCTCCTCGAGACCGAGCCGATGCACGGCTACCAGATCGTCTCCTCGATCGAGGAGCGCACGGCCGGGGCGTGGAAGCCCAGCCCCGGCGCGATCTACCCCACGCTCAGCCAGCTCGAGGACGAGGGCCTGATCACCATCGAGCGCGAGAACGGCCGTAAGGTCGCCACGCTCACGGAAGCGGGCCGCGAGTACATCGAGACCGCTCTCACCGATGCCCCGGACCCCTTCGCGGGCTTCGACGGCGGCTCGGCCGAGCGGGGCCACCTCCGCGAGACGCTGCGCGAGCTGCACGAGGTCACCCGCCGCGTCGCACGGACCGGCACCGCCGAGCAGACGGCCGCCGTCGACACCATCCTCGGCGACGCGATCAAGCAGGTCTACCTCCTGCTCGCCGGCGTCGACCGCACGCCCCCATCCGCGGCTACCGAGGATCCGGCGCAGCCGGACGAGCAGTAGCAGCGCGCCGGGCCCGCGCCGGGTCGGGGTGCAGCCGGACGGCATCGCCGGGGTGCAGATCCCGGTAGCGCTCCGCCGGCAGCTCCGCGACCAGCGCGGTCCCGTCCTCGGCGGTGGCGGTCACGCGGCAGTGCCCGCCCGCCACCGTCACCTCGACCACGGTGCCGGGCACCCCGTCACCGTCCGGCCCGTCGACGCGCACCGCGTCGGGCGGGAAGACCCACAGCCCTTCGCCGTCCGGCAGCAGGTTCATGCCCGCCAGTCGGGCGGCGAAGGGCGTCGCGGGGGAGAGCAGCAGGTCGGCCGCCGGCCGGTGGTCGGTCACCCGGCCGTCCTCCAGGACCGCGGCCTCGTCGGCGAGGGCGACGACGTCCGCGGCGTCGTGCGTGATGAGCACGCACGTCCGGCCGGCCAGCAGCGCCCGCAGCAGCGAGCGCACCTCCGCGCGCGCGGAGACGTCCAGCGCCGAGAGCGGCTCGTCGAGCAGCAGGACCTCCGGCTCCGCCGCGAGCGCCCGCGCGAGCGCGACCCGCTGGGCCTGCCCGCCGCTCAGCTCGTGCGGCCGCCGGTCCGCGAGGTGCTCCGCGCCCACGGCCGCGAGCCAGTGGTCGGCCGCGGCCGCCGCCGCCCGACGGTGCGCGCCCGCGCTCCGCGGCGCGAAGGCCACGTTCGCGCGCACCCGCAGGTGCGGGAACAGCCGCGCCGTCTGGCGCAACAGCGCCACCCGCCGCCGATGGGCCGGCACCGAGACGGCACTGTCGAAGACCGTGCGGCCGGCGACGGCGATGCGTCCGGAATCGGGCCGGACCAGGCCGGCGACGGCGCCCGCCACCGTCGACTTGCCGGCGCCGTTGGGGCCGAGGAGGGCGAGGGTGCGGCCCGCGGGCACCGCGAATCGCGCCTCGACGCCGCGGTCGGCGACGGAGACGTCCACCGCGAGGCCCGGCGTCATCTCCGCCATGCCCGCACCCCGTAGACCGCGGAGACGATGACCGCCGCCGCGGCGAGCAGTACCAGCGACAGCGCCACCGCGGCCTGGGGATCGGTCTCGTTGCGCAGGTAGATCTCCAGCGGCAGGGTGCGGGTGGTCCCCGCCAGCGAGCCGGCGAAGGTGAGGGTCGCCCCGAACTCGCCGAGCGCCCGGGCGAAGGTCAGCACCACGCCCGAGGCGACCGACGGCAGGACCAGCGGCAGGGTGACCCGGCGGAGCACCGTCGACGGTGCGGCGCCCAGCGTCGCCGCCGTCTCCTCGAAGTCGGTGCCGAGCGTCCGCAGTGCGCCCTCGACGGCCAGCACCAGGAAGGGCAGCGCGACGAAGGCCTGGGCGAGCACCACGGCCACCGTCGTGAAGGCGATGTGCCCGCCCAGCCCGGCGTACTGGCCGACCAGGCCGCGCCGGCCGAAGGCGTAGAGCAGCGCGATGCCGCCCACCACCGGCGGGAGCACCAGCGGCAGCAGGACCAGCGGCCGCAGCACCCCGACCAGCCGGGACCGGCTGCGCGCGAGGATCACCCCGAGCGGAACGCCGAGCACGACGCAGACGCCGGTCGCGGCCACGGAGGTCTGCAGCGAGAGCACGAGCGCGGTCCGCGAGTCCGCGGATCCGACCAGCTCGCCGAACCGCGGCCAGTCGACCTTCGCGACGATCGCGACGAGCGGTACCAGGACGAAGGCCACGCCGAGCGCGGCGGGCAGGACGATCCAGCGGGGGTATCCCCTCACGGCGCTCCGAAGCCGGCGTCCGCGAGCGCCGCCCGGCCCTCGGGGCCGCGGACGAAGTCGACGAACCGCCGGGCGCCCGTGGTGTTCTTCGCGGCGGTCAGCGGCGCGATGGGGTAGACGTTGACGGCACCGTCGGCCTGCGGGAAGTCGACGGAGCCGACCGCGCCGTTCGTCCCCCGGACGTCGGTGCGGTAGACGAGGCCGGCGTCGGCCTGCCCGTGCCGGACCTTGGCCAGCACGCTGGAGACGGAGTCCTCCTCGCTGACGGGCTTGAGGGTGACGCCGGCGGCCCTGGTGACCTTCGCGGTGGCGACGCCGCACGGCACCGGCTGCGCGCAGACGACGACGGTGACGCCGGGCCGGGCCAGGTCGGTGAGCGAGCGGATCCCCTTCGGATTCCCCGGGGCGGTGGCGATGGTGAGCAGGTTGGTGGCGAAGGGCTGCGGGTCGGTGACCAGCGCGGCGGCCTTGGCCTTGTCCATCGTGGGGGTGTCGGCGGTCGCGAAGACGTCGGCGGGCGCGCCCTGCGTCAGCTGGGTCAGCAGGCCCGAGGAGCCGCCGAACGAGAACTTCACCGTGGTGCCGGGGTTCCGCGTGCCGAACTGCGCGCCCAGCTTCTCGAAGACGCCCTGCAGGCTGGCCGCGGCGTAGACGACGACGGTGCCCGACGCCGCCGAGGGGGAGGCGGAGGTGTCGGCCGGCCCGGTGGACGGGGAGCACGCGCTGAGGCAGACGGCGAGGACGGTGGCGGACAGTGCTCGTGTAGCGCGCATCGCATCTCCCGGTCGAGGGCGTGGAATGTTCGTGGTCGACAATAATCCCATGGCAGGTCACGAGGTCGAGGTCCCGCTGCGGTGGTCCGATATGGACGCACTCCGGCACATCAACAACGTCGCGATGCTGCGGCTGCTCGAGGAGGCCCGTGTCCGGTTCCTGGCCGAGCGGGTGTGGCGGCCGGGGACGCCCAGGGCGAACGTCTTCGTCGCCCACCACGAGATCGATTACCTCGCGCCCCTGCTGTACTCGCCGGAGCCGGCGCGGATCGTCCTGCGCGTCACCCGGATCGGCCGATCGGGTTACGACCTGGGCTACGAGGTCTTCAGCGCCGACGGTGCCGCGGTCGCGATCGCCGAGACCTCGATGGTCGTCGTCGACGGTGACGGTCGCCCCGCGCCGATCCCTGAAGAGTTGCGCACCGGACTCACCGAGCTCCTCGGCGACCCGATCCCCTTCCGGCGCCGCCGCACCGAGCCCTAGCAGCGCACCGCCGCCAGGTACCGCCGGGTCATGACGGCCTGCAGCAGGCGCCCCACGGGCGCGCCGAGCCGCGTGTACCAGCGCCCCGGGCGGGAGAAGGCGACGATGACGGCGACCACGGCACCGTCGGGCCGCAGCTCGACGGAGAAGAACTCCTCGCCGCTCTCCGGGTGACCCGGCAGGGTGCCGTAGGCGAACCCCGCGCGGCCGGGCTCGTCGACGACGTGGACCACGCGACACGGGATCCGGATGCGGCCGAACAGCGGCGTGCTCATCACCATCACCGTTCCGGGCTCGGCCCGGGGCGTGCTCGCCCGCACCCGCAGGCCCGCGCCGCGTTGCATGCCGTAGCTCAGGATCGAATCGCGGACCGCCGCGAAGTCCCGCGGGCCGCGACCCACGACGCGCTCCGCACGCACGACGTGCGCGTCGGCGGGCGGGGTGCCGCGCGTCGCGCCGACCTCGGCGTAGGTGAAGGGTGCGTGCGCCAGTGCCGCGAGCTCCGTCATGCCGCCCGACGGTACGCCGCTACCGCCGGGCGAGGCGCGCCGCCGCGACGGCTCCGACGACACCCGCGGCGATCACCGTCAGGCCGCGCGCGCCGGTCAGCGTGACGGACTCGTGCAGCACGACCGCGCCGAGGGCCGCGGCGCACAGCGGCTCGGCCAGCGTGATCGCGGGCAGCGAGGCAGAGATCGGGGCGGGCTGGAAGGCCCTCTGCTGCAGGTACATCGCCCCGATCCCCGCCAGGACCAGGACGTACAGGCGCCAGTCCGTGAGCAGCCGCGCGGTGTTCGCGAGCGGGTCCGCGTGGTCGTACGACGTGAGCACCGGCTTGGTCAGCACCGTCGCGACGCCGAAGAGCACGCCCGAGGCCACGCCGAAGGCGAGCGCCCGGGACGGGCCGGGCACCGACCGGATCAGCCCGGCCCCGGTGGCGGCGGCCGCGACGATGCCCACCACGGCGAGCGCGGGCAGCCACGCGGCGCCCGGTGCATCGGCCACCCCGTCCGTGGGGCGGCCCGCGATGAGGAAGACGGCGAGCGCCGCGGCGAGGACGAGCGCGTACGCCCACTCGCGGGCGGACACGCGAGTCCGGTTGAGCAGCGCGGAGACCGGCAGCGCGAACAGCAGCGCGGCCACGATCAGCGGCTGCACGATCAGCACCGGGCCCAGCGCCAGCGCCCACGCCTGGAAGCCGTAGCCACCGAGGTCGCCGAGCAGGCCGAGCCACCATCGGGGCCGGCGGATCAGCTGGGTGAGGAGCGGCGCGCCCTCGGCGACGCTCGCCGCCTCCGTCTGCTGCGCGGCCGAGCCGCACGCGAACAGGAACGCGGCGATGAGGGCGAGGACGACCGAGGACGAGGTTGCGCTCACGGTTGAAATCTACGCTCGGGTCACGGTGCGTCGGCGGCACAGGATAGGTTCGACAGCAGCAACTGGTGAAGGAGGACGACGGTGGCGAAGGTCGAGAGCAGGGTCGAGGTGGCGCTCACCCCGGACGTGGCGTGGGCCAGGGCCGCGGACCTGCAGACCCTCCCGCAGTGGGTGACCCTGCACGACGGCTGGCGCGGGCCGCTGCCGGACCTCGCGGAGGGCGCGAAGATCACCTGCGTGCTGAAGGTCAAGAACTTCCGCAACCGCGTCGACTGGACCGTCACCGAGTACGACCCGCCGCGGTCGCTGGTGCTCGACGGCAGGGGCGCCGGAGGGACGAGGTACAAGCTGACCGTCACCGTCGTGCCCGCGGGTGACGGGTCGACGATCGCCTTGCGCGCCGACCTCGGCGGGGCGCCGCTCTTCGGCCCCATCGGCGCCACGGTGGCCCGGGCGCTCCGGGGCGATATCGCCGAATCGCTCGCGATCTTCCGGCGGATGTTCGAGTAGCGGCGCGGCAGCGGGAGGCGGAGGGAGAGTGACGTGGAGCTCACGGATCTGGTCGGCGCGGCGGTCCGGGGTGGCCTGACCTGGGGCTCCGACACGCTCGCGCGGCTGCGCCATCGCGCGGGCATCGACGGCCCGCGGCCCTGTGCGGGCCTGGTCCTCGATGTCGATGACACGCTCGTCGACACCGACGCGGCGCTGCGGGTCGCGGCGCGGGCGGCGGCGCTCGAGGTGTGGCCGTCGACGAGCGCTGCGGCGCGCGAGCGCTTCGCGGAGGCCTTCCTCGCCGACCCGGAGGGCGTCGTGGGCCGGTATACGGTGGGGGAGCTGCGCTTCCACGAGATGCGCAAGGCACGGATCGCCGTCGCCGCCGACCGCTCGGGACTGCTGTGGGAGGCGCGCCGGTACCGGCGCTTCTGCAGCGGCTTCGATCCCGCCTTCGCCGCGGCGCAGCGCCTGTACCCCGACGCGATGCCCGCCGTCGAGGCGGCCGTGCGCTGGGGGATCACCGTGGTGCTGCTGACGAACTCGTCGACGCCCGCGACCCGGATGAAGCTTCAGGTCCTGGGCATCGCCGACCGGTTCGACAAGGTCGTGACCACCGACACCCTCGGCGTCGGCAAGCCCGACCCCCGGATCTACCTGCACGCCTGCGAGCTGGCAGGCGCCGCGCCCGAGGACTGCGTCGCGGTGGGGGACAACTACGACTACGACGTGGCGGCCGCCCGTGCCGCGGGCCTGCGCGCGCTGTGGCTCGACCGGTCCGGGACCGGCGTCGGCGGCGAGCCGCCCGCGATCCGCTCGCTCGCCGAGCTGCCCGCCGCCCTGACCCGCGCGGAGTGACTTGTCGGACGCTCGTGTTAGAACTGCCCCCATGCTCACGGTGCACAGGTCCGAACGCGGCGACGTCCTGCTGGACGCGCTCGCCGAGGTCCTCGCGGTGCCCGGCGCCGATCCCTTCGTTCCGGACCTGATCGCGGTCCCCGCGCGCGGCGTCGAGCGGTGGATCATCCAGGGGCTCGCCTCCCGGCTGGGGATCGCCGCGAACATCGATTTCCCCACGCCCGCAGCGCTCGTGGCCGATGCGGTCGGCGCCGCCTCGGGGACCTCGCCCGACGAGGACCCGTGGCGCGGCGAGCGGCTGGTGTGGCTCGTGCTCACCGCGATCGACGCGATGGCCTTCGAGCCGGACGGGGCGGTACTGGCCCGGCACCTCGGCGTGTCCCGGCCCGGCGGCTGGGCCGAGCAGCCCGGCCACCGGCCGCGCCGCAGGTACCCGACCGCCGAGCTCCTGGCCGGCCTGCTGCGCTCGTACGGCGCGAACCGGCCCGGCATGCTCGTCGACTGGGCCGCCGGCCGCGACACCGACGGCCTCGGGGGAGAGCTGCCCGAGGACCTGCGCTGGCAGGCCGAGCTGTTCCGCCGCGTCCGCGTCCTCGCGGGCGCGCCCAGCCCTGCCGAACGCCTCGACGCCGCGTGCGCGCGGCTCCGGGACGAGCCGGGCCTGGTAGCGCTGCCCTCGCGCCTGTCGGTGTACGGCCCCACGCGCATCCCCACCGACCAGCTCGCCGTCCTCGGCGCGCTCGCCGCGGGCCGCGAGGTGCACCTGTGGCTCCCGCATCCGAGCCCGGCCCTCTGGTCCGCGCTGTCCGACGGTGCCGCCCCGCCCGCCGGGCCCGTGCCTCGCACCGTCGGCGCGCCGACGGCCACGAACCCGCTTCTCGCGTCCCTCGGCCGCGAGGCGCGGGAGCTGCAGAGCCGCGTCGCGCCGCTCGCGGATGCCGATCTGCATCATTCTGCCCCCGCGCGCCCCGCGACCCTGCTGGCGGCGTTGCAGACGTCGGTCGCCGCCGACGAGCCGCTGGCCGGGGAGCACGCGCCCGACGGCTCCGTCGAGTTCCACGCGTGCCACGGGCCCGCCCGCATGATCGAGGTACTGCGCGAGCGGCTCGTGCGGCTCTTCGAGGACGATCCGACGCTGCAGCCGCGCGACGTCCTGGTCACCTGCCCGGACATCGAGACCTATGCGCCGCTCATCCGGTCGGCGTTCGGCCAGGCGGTGGTGGGCGCCGACGGTGCCGACGGCTCCGGTGAGGCGGTGCACCCGGCGCAGCGACTGCGCGTGCGGCTGGCGGACCGGGCGCTGCGGTTCACCAACCCGCTGCTCGACGCCCTGGTCACCGTGTTGGAGATCGTCGACGGCCGCGCCACCGTCGCGCAGGTGCTCGACCTCGCCGCCTCCGAACCGGTGCGCCGCCGGTTCCGGTTCAGCGACTCGGACATCGAGCGGTTGCGCGGGTGGGCGGGCCCGTCGGGCGCGCGCTGGGGCCTCGACGCCGCGGGCCGCGAGCGCTACGGACTCGGCGGCTTCCCGCAGAACACCCTCGCGACGGCGCTCGACCGCATCGTCCTAGGCGTGGTCGCCGACGAGTCGTCCGGTCAGTGGCTCGGCCTCGGGCTGCCGCTCGATGACGTGGACTCCACGGACATCGATCTGGTGGGGCGCTTCGCCGAGTTCCACGCCGTGCTCACCCGCGCGGCCGCCGACAGCCGGGGCCGGCGGCCGGCCCGCTCGTGGGCCGAGGCGCTGCAGCGGCTGCTCGGCGAGGTGGGTGCGGTCCCCGCCGCCGATTCCTGGCAGGTCACCCAGGCGGCACGCGAGCTCGCCGCCGCGCTGCGCGACGGCGCCGATCGTGACCTCACCCTCACCGAGGTCCGGGCCATGCTCGCCTCGCGGCTCGCGGCCAAGCCCACCCGGGCGAACTTCCGCACCGGCGAGCTCACGGTGTGCACGCTGGTGCCGATGCGCTCGGTGCCGCACCGCGTCGTCGTGCTGCTGGGCCTCGACGACGAGGTCTTCCCCCGCTCCACCCGCTACTCGGGTGACGACGTGCTGGGCCGCACCCCGTGCGTCGGCGAGCGGGATCCGCGGGCCGAGGACCGCGAACTCTTCCTCGACGCCGTCACCAGCGCGACCGACCGGCTGCTCGTCTTCTACACCGGGGCGGACCCGGTGAAGGGCACGCGCCGGCCGCCCGCCGTCCCCGCCTCGGAGCTGCGGGACGCGGCGCAGGCGCTGCTCGCGGACCCGGCGGCCCCCGGGCTGGAGTACCGGCATCCGTTGCAGCCCTTCGACCCCGTCAATTTCGACCCCGCCGCGTTCGGCCGGGGCGAGCCCTTCTCCTTCGATCCGGCGGCGTACGCGGGTGCCGTCGCGGCCCTGGCGCCGCCCGCCCCGCCTGAGCCCTTCCTGTCCGCACCGCTGCTCGCCGCGGCGGTCGAGGACGTCGACCTCGACGCTTTGGTGCGGTTCTGCGAGCACCCCGTCAAGGCCTTCCTGCGGCAGCGCCTCGGTTTCACGGTCCCCGATGCCGACGAGGAGCTCGCCGAGGCGCTGACGATCGCGCCCGACGGCCTGCAGAAGTGGGACATCGGAGAGCGGATGCTGGCGTCGGCGCTGGCCGGGGTGCCCCCGGAAGCGTTCACGGCCGCCGAGGTGCGCCGCGGCACGCTCCCGCCCTTCGCCCTCGGCTCGGCGGTGCTGGGCGACATCGGGGCCACCGTCGCCGAACTCGCACGCGTCGCCGGACCGCTCATGACCGGCCCCGCGAGCACCGTGGACGTCGCGGTCGATGTCGGGGACGGGCGCAGGCTGGTCGGCTCGGTGCCGTCCGTGCGGCCCGACGGGGTGGTGCGCGCCTCCTTCTCCCGGCTCGCGCCGAAGCACCGGATCGCGGCGTGGATCGCGCTGCTCGCGCTGGCGGGTGCCGGCCACGACGGGGCCGCCGCCGCCGCCATCGGCCGGGCCCGGTTCCGCGGCGTGCTGACCTCCCGGCTCCGGGTACCTCCGGACCCCGTCGCGGTGCTCCGCGAGCTCGTCGACCTGCGCGACCGCGGGCTGCGCGAGCCGCTGCCGCTGTTCCCGTCGGCGTCGGCCGTGTACGTCGAGCGCGGCGCCGCGGGCGCGCCGGGCCAGCAGGCACTCGACGCGGCACGCGCGGAGTTCGAGGGGAGTTTCGGCGACGGCACGGACCGGTCGATCCGGTACGCGCTGGGGGAGAACGCCTTCGAGGACGCGCTCGTCCCACCCGTGGGGGACGAGGCGGCGTTCTCCCGCGCCGGTACGCGGTTCGGGGCCCTCGCAGCCCGCCTGTGGGTGCCGATCCTCGGGCACGAGGAGATGATCTGATGACCACCCGCGAGCCCGTCCTGGGCGCTGTCCCCTTCGAGCTCACCGGCCCGTTGCCGGCCGGGCCCACCAGCACGGTCCTCGAGGCGAGCGCCGGTACCGGCAAGACCTACGCGATCGTCGGGCTGCTGGCCCGGTACGTCGCCGAGGGCGTCGCCGAGCTGGGGGAGATGCTCCTCATCACCTTCTCCCGCGCCGCCACGCAGGAACTGCGCGAACGTGCCCGGGCGCGGCTGCTGTCCGTCGAGCGGGCGCTGCGTGATCCCGCCGCGGCAGCGGCGTCCGGCGACGAGCTGATCCGCCACCTCGCGACCGGCGATCCCGCCGAGGTCGCCCTCCGGCACCGCAGGCTGGTCACGGCGCTCTCGGACTTCGACGCCGCGACCATCACCACCACGCATGGCTTCTGCCAGCGCATGCTCGACGCCCTCGGCCTCGCCGGCGATCTCGAGCCCGGCGCGATCTTCGTCGAGGACGTCGACGACCTCGTCCAGGAGGTGGCCGAGGACGTCTACCTCGGGATGTTCGCCGGCCGCGAGCGCGCGCCCTTCCCCCTGTCCGATGCCCTGATCTACGCGCGCACCGTGGTCGCCAACCCGCGGGCGCGGATCACCCCCGTCGACGCCGAGCCCGGCTCGGAGACGGGGCTGCGCGTCGAGTACGCACGGGTCGTGCGCCGGGAGGTGGACCGCCGCAAGCGGATGGGCCGGCTCCGCGACTTCGACGACCTCCAGGGGCTGCTGCACGACGCCCTCACCGACCGAGAGCACGGGCACCGGGCGCGCGCCCGGCTGCAGGCGCTGTATTCGGTGGTCCTCGTCGACGAGTTCCAGGACACGGATCCCGTGCAGTGGGACATCCTGCACGACGCCTTCCACGGTGCGAGCACGCTCGTGCTGGTCGGCGACCCGAAGCAGGCGATCTACGCCTTCCGCGGCGCGGAGGTGACCAGCTACCTCAGGGCCGTCCGTCTCGAGGGAACCATCAAGCGGGAACTGGACGTGAACCGCCGGTCCGACGCGCCGCTGGTCACGGCGTTGCAGCACCTCTACGGCGATGTGGCGTTCGGGGACCCGCTCATCGTCGCGGGATCCGTCGAGGCGCATCGCGAGACGTCCCGGCTCCCCGGCGGCGCGCCCCTGCGGCTGCGCTACCTCGGATCGAACGGGCTGGGCCCGAAGACCCAGTCCGGCACGCCGTACGTGCGGAACGTGCGTCCCGCCGTCCTCCGTGACGCCGCCGCGGACATCACCCGCACGCTCACCGCGGGTGAGCAACTGGAGACGGAGCCCGGGGAGAGTCGGGCGCTGCGGCCCGGCGACATCGCGGTGCTCGTGCGCAAGAACGCTCACGTCGCCGAACTGCAGTCCTTGCTGCAGGACTACGGCGTGCCCGCCGTGGCCGCGGGCGGCGCGAGCGTCTTCACGACGGCCGCCGCCGTCGACTGGTTGCGCGTGCTGCAGGCCCTGGAGAACCCCGGCCGCAGCGACCGGGCCCGGCTCGCCGCGCTCACCCCGCTGTTCGAGTTCACCGCCCGCGACCTCGATGAGCGCGGCGATGAGCTGGTCTCCGCGATCAGCGGCCGGCTGCGCACGCTCGCCGGGATCTTCGCGCGCTCCGGCTTCGCGGCGATGTTCGACGCCCTCGCCACCAGCTCCCGATTCGACGCGCGGCTCCTCAGCCGCGTCGGGGGCGAGCGGACGCTCACCGATCTGCGGCACGTCGCCGAACTGGTGCAGCACGCCACCGTGACGCTCGGGCTCGGGCTCGCCGCCGCGACCCGATGGCTCGCCGACCGCATCGCCGACCCCGGCCTCGGCGGCACCGCCGATCCCGCGCGGCGGCTCGCGACCGACACCGCCGCGGTCCAGCTGATGACGGTGCACGCGAGCAAGGGCCTGCAGTTCCCGGTGGTCTACCTGCCCTTCGGTTGGGACGACGGTTCCTTCGGCGGCAAGAAGACCTTCGTCTTCCACGACGAGAAGGGCGACCGGCTCATCGACGTCGGCGGCGAGTACGCCCCGGGGTACGCCGACCGGTACGCGATCTCGCAGAAGGAGGCCGCGGCCGAGGAGCTGCGGCTGTTCTACGTCGGCGCCACCCGGGCGCAGTCCCGCCTCGTGCTGTGGTGGGCGCCCGGTACCACCACTCGGAGCTCGCCTCTGCATCGTTTGCTGTTCTCCGACGTGGGCGGCGGCCGAATCCCGGCGGCGCAGGTATCGATTCCCCGCGACGCCGACGTGGGGGCGAGGCTGCGGGAGTGGGCGGCGCCCGTCGCGGCGGCGGTGTCGATCGAGGCCGTCGATCTCGCGGCGCCGAAGCCGGAGCCGTGGCGTCCCGAGGACCGCGCCTACCCGGCCCTCGAGCTCGGCCGTGCCCACCGCCGGATCGACCCCACGTGGCGGCGCACCAGCTATTCGGCGCTCGTCGCCGACGCCGCCCACGGGCCGGCGGAGGCCGCGCCAGATACCGGCAGCGAGCCGGAGGAACCCATCACCGACGACGAGCCGGCCGAGGAGCCGGCGGACGCCGCGGCCCGGGTGGACGGGGCACCGTCGTCGCTGATGAACGGCCTGTCCGGCGGCGCGGTCTTCGGCACCCTGGTGCACGAGATCCTCGAGCACGTCGACACCGGCGCGCCGGATCTGGCGGCGGAGGTGCTCGCCCGGTGCCGGGAGGCGGCCGAGTTCGGCGCCACCGGCGACGATCCGGCGGAGGTCGCCGCCGCGCTGGTCGCGGTGCTGCGGACGCCGCTCGGCACCGGGGACCTCGCGCGCCTGACGCTCGCCGACATCGCGCCCGGCGACCACCTCGCCGAGCTCGATTTCGAGCTGCCACTCGGCGCGGACGACGACGGTGCGGACCTCGGCGCCGCGGCGACCCTGGCCACGATCGCCGACCTGCTGGACGAGCACCTGCCCGCGGGCGACCCGCTGGCCCCGTACGCGGAACGGCTGCGCGAGGTCCCCGGGGCCGCGCTGCGCGGCTACCTCACCGGCAGCATCGACTCGGTGCTGCGGGTGCAGACGCCCGGCGGCCCGCGGTTCACCGTGGTCGACTACAAGACCAACCGGCTGGCCCGGGGCGATCTCACCACCGCCGACTACACGCCGGAGGCGATGGCGCGCGAGATGATCTCCTCGCATTACGTGCTGCAGGCGCTGCTGTACTCGGTCGCGCTGCACCGGTTCCTGGCCTGGCGGGTCCCCGGCTACGCCCCGGCCACCCACCTGGGGGTGGTGCAGTACCACTTCGTGCGGGCGATGATCGGCCCCGAGACCCCGCCGGGTGCCGGGGTCTTCGAGTGGCACCCGCCCGCGGCGCTCGTCGTCGCGGTCTCCGAGGCGCTGGCGGGAGGTTCGCGATGACCGAGACCCTACTGGAGACCTTTGCCGAGGCCGGCGTCCTCGGCCCCGCCGACGTGCACGTCGCGTCCACACTCGGCCGCCTCGGCGGCGAGTCCGACGAGGCCGTGCTGCTCGCCGCCGCGCTCGCCACCCGGGCCGTGCGGCTCGGATCCGTCTGCCTCGAGCTCTCCCGGCTGCGCGACGTGGCGGTCGACGGGGAGGCCGCCGTCGACGTCGCCGCCTTGCCGTGGCCGGAGGACGAGACGGTCCTGGCCGGACTGCGCCGGAGCCCGCTCGTCGTGGGCGGTGCCGCGGGGCCGCTGCGGCCGCTCCGGCTCGTCGGCGACGAACTGCTCTACCTCGACCGGTACCACCGGCAGGAGGAGACGGTCCGCGCGATCCTCGACGCCCGCGCCGGCGCGGCCCCCGGCGTGGACGCCGCGCGCCTGCGCGAGGGCCTGCGGATCCGGTTCCCCGAGCCCGGCCCAGACCGGCAGCGCCTCGCCGCCGCGGCCTCGGTGCTCGGACAGACCACGGTGCTGGCCGGCGGCCCGGGCACCGGCAAGACCTACACGGTCGCGCGGATCCTGGCGCTGCTGTTCGACCAGCACGGCCCTGACCTGCGGGTGGGCCTCGCCGCGCCGACCGGCCGCGCGGCGGCCCAGCTCGCCGGGGAGGTGCGCGCGCAGGGCGTGGCGCTGGGGTTGCCGCGGGAGATCCCCGCGCAGACCATCCACCGGATGCTCGGCTTCAAGCCGGGTACCGCCAGCCGGTTCCGGCACGACGCCGGCAATCACCTGCCGTACGACGTCGTCGTGGTCGACGAGACCTCGATGGTCTCGCTGACCATCATGTGCCGCCTGCTCGAGGCGCTGCGGCCCGATGCCCGGCTGATCCTTGTCGGTGATCCCGACCAGCTGGCCTCGGTCGACGCGGGCGCCGTCTTGGGCGACCTCGTCGCGCGGGGGGTGACCATGGCACCGTCGCCGGAGCTGGAGGCGCTCCTGCAGGACGAGGCCGCGCGCCCGGGCGCCGACGAGGCCGCGCTCGATCCCGCCGAACTGGCGGACGCCGCACGCGGGGTCGTCCGGCTGCGCCGCGGGCGCCGGTTCGCCGGCGCGCTCGGCGACCTCGCCGACGCCGTGCGCCGCGGGGACGCGGACCGCGTGGTCGAGCTGGCGCGCGCAGGTGGTGACGGCGCGATCGAGTGGTGCGAGCCCGACGATCTCGCCGGCCTGCGCGCCGACGTCGAACGGGCGAGCGCGGTCACCGTCGCCGCCGCGCAGCGCGGGTCGGCCGCCGAGGCCGCCGCCGGCGTGCAGCTGCACCGGGTGCTGTGCGCGCACTCGGAGGGCCCGTCGGGGGTGACCCGGTGGGCGCAGCTCGCCGAGGAGTGGGCGGGCGTGCGCGGCGGGGGCGGCTGGTACGCCGGGCAGCCCCTGCTGGTGACCGCGAACGACTACGACACCAAGGTCTACAACGGCGACGTCGGCGTGGTGATCGCGCACGGCGGCGATCCTGCTGACCTGCGGGCCGCTTTCGCGCGCGGCGCGGATGTCGCGCTGCTCTACCCGAACCAGCTCGTCGCGGTCCGCACCGTCTACGCGATGACGATCCACCGCAGCCAGGGAAGCCAGTACGAGGCGGTGTCGGTGGTGATCCCGCCGGCGGACTCGCGGCTGCTCACCCGTGAGCTGCTCTACACCGCGATCACCCGCGCTCGGCAGCGGGTGCGGCTCGTGGGCGGCGAGGAGGCCTTGCGCGCGGGCGTCGAGCGTCAGGTGCTGCGGGCCAGCGGCCTGCGGGGTGACGCTGGGGTATGACTGGGGTATGAGCGAGAGCGGACGGGTCCTCATCCAGGGTGCCGGGGCGGTGGCCGCCGCGGCGGGCGCGCTGCTCGCCGGGACCGGTGCCGAGGTCCGTGCCGCGTCGCGGCGCGACGGGGTGCTCCTCACCGGCATCGCGCCCGACGGTGCCGCCGCCCACGTCCCGGTGGTCGGGTACGCGGACGTGGGGCCCGGCACCGTCGACCTGCTGATCCTGACGTCCGCGCCGGG
Organism: Tsukamurella sp. II2bb; assembly: GCF_057815145.1. NCBI lineage: Bacteria > Bacillati > Actinomycetota > Actinomycetes > Mycobacteriales > Tsukamurellaceae > Tsukamurella > Tsukamurella sp. II2bb. The sequence continues at coordinate 413,286 of NZ_JBYPZI010000002.1, read as the reverse complement.
CGAGCTGGACGACGGTGTCGCGGCGGCGCTCGCGGCCGTCCGGCCCGCGGTGGTCGGCGTGACGAGCCCGGTGATCGGCGACGCGGCGGTCGCGCAGCGTCTCTTCCCCGATGCCGACGTCGTGACGCTCGCGCCCGGGCTGCTGTCCTTCGCCACCGCCCGCGGCACGGAGACGCGGGCCGAGTACTGGGTGCCGCCGCTGGCGCCCGCCTTCGCCGCGGTCGCGGTCGAGGGGTCCGACCGTGACCTGCCGCGACGCCTCGCCGCGGAGTACCCGGGGGTCATCGGGCGGGCGCCGACGCGGGCCGTCGCCGTCGTGGGGGTGGCGATGGTGCCCTACGCGGCCGAGCTGGCGATCGCCGGCGGCGACTGGCCGACCTTCCTACGGCGGCTCTCGCGCCCGGGGAAGGCGATGGCGGAGGCGATGCGGGCGGACGTCGGGATCCCGGCGCCCGCGCCCCCGCCCGTCGTGGTCCGGGCCGTGCTGCGGATGCTCTGCCGGAGAGTGCCCTTCGACTTCCCGAAGTTCGCCGGGAACCACTTCGTCCGGCACGCCGAGCAGAGCCTGCGGATCCTCGACGCCTGGCGCGCCATGACGCCCCGGGCGACCCCCGCCCTGGATTCGCTGCGCGAGGATCTCGCTGCGGCTCTTTAGGGCTGCACGAGCAGGCGGATCGGGTTGCCCTCGTGGCGCTCGAGGCGCTCGATGCCCTCCGCGATGTCCTCCAGCGGCACGATCCCGCTGATCGACCGGGACAGGTCCAGCCGCCCCAGTGAGACGAGAGTCGCCAGGGTCTCGATGTCGACGTTCTTGTAGCCGAGGTGCCCGAGCACCTGCTTCTTGGTCAACCCGAGCATCGTCGTCGATCCCACGGACGGTTCCTGATCGCTCATGCCCACCGAGACCAGGCGCCCACCGACGCCGAGGTGGCCGAACGCCTGCTCGAAGGTGGCCTTGAGGCCGACGGCGTCGAAGGCGACGGCGAGGCCCCGGCCGCCGGTCGCCTCGGCGATCTTCGCGCCCAGCTGCTCGTCCCGCGAGTCGAAGGCGTGGTCCGCGCCGAGGTCGAGTGCGCGCTCCAGGACCTCGGGATTGATGTCGACCGCGATGATCGGCGCCGCGCCGACGAGGCGGGCCAGCTGCACCACGTGCGTGCCGACCCCGCCCAGGCCCCACACCCCGACGGACTCGCCGATACCGACCTTCCCGGTCCGCACCACGGCGCCGTACGGGGTGGACACCGCGTCGGCGAGGATCGCGGCCTGTTCGAGGGGGACGTTGTCCGGCACGCGCGTCAGCCCGGCAGCCTGGGCGACGGTGTACTCGGCCCACGCGCCGTCGTAGGCGAAGGCCATGATCTGGATCTGCGTGCAATCGGCGAAGTTGCCGCGCCGGCAGTCCGGGCACGTCGTGCAGGGTCGGCCCGCGGCCACGACGACGCGGTCGCCCTCGGCCCACCCGGTGACGCCGGGCCCCAGCTTGGCGATGGTTCCCGAGGCCTCGTGCCCCTGCGTGACCTCCGGCAGCATCGCCGGGAAGGTGCCGTTGATCAGGCTGAGATCCGAGTGGCAGATGCCGCAGAACGCGACCTTCACCAGCACCTCGCCGGGGCCGGGCTCGGGGATCGGCACGTCCTCCACGCTGATCGTCCTGGTGTCGGCGTGGAACCGCTGTGCGCGCATCGTCATCGTCTGTGTCATCAGTCCATCGTCGGTGGTCGCCCGGCTGTGGGGGTGGGATCGCGGAGACCGGCGGGGATTCCCGGGGCACGGTCGGACGTTCCGGTTCATATCGAACATGTCGTCGTGGAAATGCCTTGTCAAGCCCTATCGTCGTTCGAATGTGGTCGGTAGAATCGAAGGTATGAGCAGTTCGGATGACGCCTTCACTCTGGGCCGGCGGGTGGTGACCACGCTGCCGGGGGTGTTCGACGGTGTCGTGTCCGAGCTGACTGCCGGTGGTGCGCTCTCGCGGTTGCGGGTGTTGACGGTCGAACAGAACAAGTTGGAGGCGGAACGCTCCGCCGTTCTGACTCGGCTGTACGAGCTCCGCGATGACGCCCGGCGGGTGCGGGAGGCGTCCTCGCGCCGGTTCGTCGATGAGTGGGATGAGTTGGTGGCGGAGGTCGGTGCTGCGCTCGGGGTGGGTCGGATGGCGGCGGGGTCGGCGGTGCATCGGGGGTTGGATCTGCGGGAGCGCTGCCCGAGGTTGTTCGGGTTGTTCGCGTCCGGGGCGGTGGGGTTGTCGGTGGTGCGGGAGGTGCTGCGGGCTTCTGCTGCGGTGCTGGATGAGGGTCTCGCGGTGGTGTTCGATGAGCAGGTCACCGGCTGGCTCACCAACCGGGTCGGGCAGTCGCTGACGGTGGGAGCGGTCGCCGACGCCGCGAGAACGATCCTGACCCGCATCGACCCGGCCGCGGCGCGGCAGACACCACCGGCGGCGCCGCGGAAACGGTTGGAGTTCCACGCCCGCACGGACGGCCTGGTGGATTTGGAGGCGGTGATGCCGAAGGATCAGGCGTTGCGTCTGTCGGCGCAGATCAACCCCGTCGCGCGGTCCGTGTGCCGCGATGACGGGCGGACGCTGGGGCAGCGGCAGGTCGCTGCCCTGGTCGCTCTCGCCGAGGGCTACGAGAGCCTGGGGTGCCTGTGTGGGAAGGACTCGTGTGAGCTGCGGGAGGCCCGTCCGCGGGTCGGGGCGGTGTCGCAGGAGATTCAGGCGTTGGCGGTGATCGTGCTCAACGAGACCGACCTCGCCGACATCCACCCAGCCGAGGCCGATCCGACCACCGCCGCCGGGGATGCTTCGCAGGATCCGGACCTGTTCACCCCCGCCGCATCCGAGTCCGACACCGCTGGCGACACCGACGTGGGCGACGCCGACGAGGCGGACGTTGACAAGGTGGAGGTTGACGACGCCGATGCGGACGCCGCGCTCGCCGACACTGCTGCCGGCTCGGCTGCGAGTAGCGCAGACGTCGACGCCTCGGGCGTCGATGGTGACGGCACCGCCGCTACCGACGTCCTAGGTGCCGATGCTGACGTCGCTGACCCAGGCGCCCAGTGTGATGTCAATGATGCTGATGGTGCGGGCGGTGAGTCCCCTGGGCGAGCGGGGCGTAGTTCCGGGGCGGTGGTCCTCGCCGGGGAGCCGGGGATCACCGGGCCGGTCACGGTCGGGCAGGCGGGGGAGTTGATCGCCGCCGCGCGGACGCAGTGGCGGGTCCTCGGGCGCCGGGACCCCGCGACTGGGGAGATCCATGCGCGGGGTGCGGGTGGGTATCGGCCGACCTGGTATCAGCTACTCGTCATGCGTCTGACATATCCCACGTGTGTCTTCCCCGGCTGTGGTGTGCCGTCGGATCGGTGCCAGGCCGACCACGTCACCGAGTACGACCGCGACGACCCCACGGTGGGTGGGGCGACCACCGTCGCCGGCAGCGCCGGACCGGGAAATCTGGTGCCGTTGTGCGGATTCCACCACCGCATCAAAACCGAAACCGGGTGGCTCTCCGATCTCCTGCCCGATGGGACCGTCGAATGGCGCCACCCCGCCGGCGGGATCTACACCGTCCCACCCGGTACGGCCCGTGAGCTCCTGCCCGGGCTGGAGAAGATCATCTGGGACGCCCCCGACCCCACACCCGCCACACCGAAGAGCCCCGACGGACTCCAGACGGCGGCGAAACGGAAAGCGAAGGCCCGCCGTGCCCTGCGCACTAAGAATCGGCTGCTGCGGCAGCAGCACCGCGAACGCCGAGCTGCCGAAGCCCGGGCCCGGCAGCGGGCGGAGGAACGCGCCGAAGCCGAAGCCACCGGCCAGGCCTACGACGACACCGCGCCGCTCAAACCCCCACCCTTCTGAGGAGCAGAGATGCAGGGGCCCTCAGTGGGACGGCATGGACCGGCCGGCACCGTGCGTGGCGGTTCACTCGAGGCTGCGCAGCGGATCGTGCTCGGCCATGAGCCGGTCGATCCGGGCCTCGTCGACGCGGACGCGGATGCTGTTCGCCTCCTGCTGGTCCCGGACGACCTTCGCGAGGTTGAAGCAGCTGGTGATGAGGAAGAGCGTGCCGACGATCATGAACCCCCGCTGCCACGGGTCCATCGGCAGGTAGAAGGCGCCGATGAGGAGCGCGCCGGACGAGACGGCGAAGGCGATCGCGGACTGGACGAAGTAGGCGGTGGTCGGCTTGGGCGCCGGAGACGGTGTGCTCATGGCATCAGCCTGCTGCGCCGGTGGCCGTGCCGGATGCGTAGAACTACCCGATTCCCCTGCGTAGTCCGCGCCCTAGTCCGCGCTGTGAAAGCGGCCACAGGATTGTGCGGGAACGGGGCCGGGCTGCGATTCTCTGTGAGAGAAGATCGGCGGAGTTCTATCGCGACGAGGAGGCGGCATGACCACGGTCCTGGTTCTCACGGTCATCGCCGTGCTGGTCACCGGCGCGATCGGGCTCGCCGTCGCTGGGCCGGGCCGCCGGGCTGCGCTACCGAGCCGGATCCTCGTCCTCGTCGTCGCTGGGCTCGTGGTCGGCGAGCTCGTCTCGATGCTCGTGCTGAACGGTGCGATCGAGGACCGTCTGCGTGCGGACGCCGAGCGTGCCGCGGCGACGGCACCCGCGGTGCGCGCCGCCCAGACCGACCTGGACGCCGCCCGCGCCGACCGGACCGCGCTCGATACCGCGGTCGCGGAGGCGTCGGGCCGCCGCGACCAGGCGCTCGTCGTGGCACGCTGCGAATACCGGCCGGGCCCCGCCTGCCCGCAGACCTCGATCACCGGGGTCGCGGGCCAGGGGCCCGAGACGCGGACCGCGAATCAGCGGCTCGCCGCCGCCCAGACGGATCTGGACCGGGCGACGGCCGCTCGGGCCACGCGGTCACCCGGACTCGACGCCCGGGTCGCCGCGGCCCGGACCGACCTGCGAGCGGCGCAGGACGAGGCCGTCGCCGGTGCGGACGACGGTCTCGGTGCACGTTGGACGGCGCTCGGCGGCGTCACCGCGCACTCCCCGGCGTCGGCGGCGCTGCGGCTCACGACCGACCTGGTGTGCGTGCTGCTCGCGCTCTTGCCGCTGCTGCTGCGCCTCTGGCGGGGCGACACCGCCCGCGACGTCCGGCGCCGGCAGGAGCTCGAGAGCGAGCGGCTCGCCGCAGCGGCGCAGCTCGCGATCGACCGACGGAGCCAGCAGCGGCGCGTGGAGCTGGCCCTCGCAGAGGACTCGCCCACGCAGGTCCTGCCCGTGGTGGGCGGAGCGGCCCGCGGGGCCGCTGCGCTCGAGGCCGCGGGATTCGAGGCGGTCGCGGTGTCCGCCCGCCGCTACGTCCGTCCGACGCCGCGCGAACCCGCGCCCGACGAGGACTTCCTCCCGATCGCCGCCGCCGCGGAGGCGGCCAGCCTGGCCGCAGCGCAGGCGGCACGCCCTGCCGCAGATCGGCCGGCGGACTCGGCCGGCGGGTGGCCCGACGTGCGGCGGTCTGCCGACGAGTCGCCGACGGGGCCGATCCCCGTCGAACCCGGCACCGCGACCCAACTCGGCACCGCGACCACGGCGCCCGACGATTCCGAGGACCCCGAGCCCGCCGAGGAGGCGACCGTGCCCGACGAGACCGTGCCCGACCAGACGAATCTGCCGGTGCCGGCCAGCACGGCGGAGGTGGTGCCCGCGGCGCCCTCCCGCGAGGTCCGTACCCCCAACCCGTTCGTGCCGCCCGTGCTCGACGAGGCCGCGCGCACGATCGTGGGCTTCGTGCGACCGCTGATGCCGCCGGTCGTGGCGCGCGTCCTCCCTGGTGGCGGGACCCGGACGGTGCAGCAGTCCTACGAGGAGGTCGAGGAGGTCACCTTCTCGATGCGCCGCACGCGCAAGGTCACCGTCGGATCCATCGAACAGAGCGTCCCCGCACCGTCGGACGACGGTGCGCCTACCGCCCCTGGTGTCGACCCCTCCGGCCCTGTTCCGGGCGCCGGGCGCTCGGGCCCCGGCCAGGAGCCGCTCGATGTGGCGTACGAGCCGCTCGACGGCCTGCCCGGCCGCGGTCCGCGCGAGCTCGGCCGCGCGCGCGAGGTGTGAACGGGCGCGCCTCATACGCATTATTTGCTATTCTGCAAACGGGAGATCCGAGCGCAGAGGAGGCGCCCGTGGTTACCGTTTTCGCAGTCTGTGCCGTGGTCGGGATCGTCATCCTGGTCGCGTCACTGATCCTGGGGGACTTGCAGATCGGGGGAGTCGAGGTCGGCAGTGCCGACGCCGGCCTGCCCTGGCTGAGCGCGCCCGCCCTGGCCGCCGCCGTCGGCGTCTTCGGGGTGGTGGGCTGGCCGCTGTCGTCCGGCACCGCACTTCCGCTGCCCGTGACCGTCGGTGCCGCGGCCGTGTCCGGCGTTGCCGCGTACGGCCTGCTGATGCTGGTGCTGCGGGCCATGCGGCGCGCGCAGGCCGGAACCGTCGCCGGGCTCCGAGCGGCGATCGGCACGATCGGCGAACTCAGCATGGAGATCCCGGTGGGCGGCTGGGGGCGCGTGAGCTACATCGACTCCGAGTCGGTGCGCGCGGTCGCCACCGCGATCCTCGTCGATCCGGGCGTCGGGGCTGGTACCGGTGCCCAGGTGCTCATCGTCGACGTCGAGGGCGACCGGCTCGTGGTCCAACCGCTCGACACCCAGGCCTGATCACAAGCGCCGGGCCGTTGCGCCCGGCAGAGGGAGTGAATCAATGACCGTATCGATCCTGATCGCGGCCGGAGCCGCGGTGATCGTGATCCTGCTGGCGCTGTGGATCTTCTTCCACAACTACATCAAGTCCCCGCCGGACCAGGTGGCCATCTTCACCGGCCGCGGCGAGATGAAGGTCGTCCGCGGTGGCGCCCGATTCAAGGTGCCGGGGCTCGAGCGCGTCGATTACATGCCGCTGCGTCCGTTCGAGGTGCGGATCGCGCTCAGCAACGCGCGCAGTATCGACGGCGTGCCCGTCGAACTGCAGGCCGTCGGCCTCGTCCGGATCGGCACCACCGACGAGATGACCCGCACCGCTGCGCAGCGCTTCCTCACCGCGAACATGGCGGAGCTGGAGAACCAGATCAACGAGATCCTCGCCGGCAGCCTCCGCGGCATCGCGGCGACGATGACCGTCGAGCACCTCAACAGCAACCGTGAGGCCCTGGCGCGCGGCGTGGTCGACGAGGCCGGAGGCGACCTCGCCCGCATCGGCATGGAGGTCGACATCCTCAAGATCGCCGGCATCGAGGACCGCAACGGTTACCTCGAATCGCTCGGCCAGAAGCGCATCGCCGAAGTCAAGCGCGATGCCGATATCGGCAAGGCCGAGGCCGAGCGGGATTCGTTGATCCGCTCGGCGGACGCCCGCCGCGCCGGCGAGATCGCGCAGACCGAGGCGCAGACCGCGATCGCCGAGGCCCAGCAGGGCCGCGATGTGCGTATCGCCCAGCTCCGTGCTCAGACCGAGGCGCAGAACGCCGAGGCCGACCAGGCGGGTCCGCTCGCGAAGGCCAAGGCGGAGAAGGCCGTCGGCATCGCGCTCGAGGAGGCCGAGGCGGCCCGTATCGAGGCCCGCACCGATGTCGAGCGCAAGCGTCGGGCGCAGGCCGAGGCCGCGCTCGAGGCCGACGTCATCGCGCCGGCGGAGGCGCAGCGTCAGGCGGCCATCACCCGCGCCGAGGGCGAAAGGCAGGCCGCGATCCTCACCGCCGAGGCGGCGGCCGAGTCCACCCGCCTCGAGGGCGAGTCGAAGGCGAAGGCGCGCAAGTCGGCGGCGGAGGCCCTCGAGGCCGAGCTGCGGGCCGACGCCGCCGGTAAGCAGGCCCAGGCCGAGGCCTTCAACCGGTACACCGCCGACGCCGCGCGGTTGCTGCTGGTGCCCCAGGTGCTCTCGACCATCGAGGGTGCGGTGCGCGCGCAGTCCGAGGCGACGGCCGCGATCGACAGCATCAACATCATCGGCGGCGGGCAGAACGACGCCACCGGCGGGCTGCTCGGCCTGTCGGCGCAGTCGATCGCCTCGATCGTCGCCGCACTGCGCGCCCAGGGCGTCGACCTGTCGAAGCTGCTCGACGGTGCCGCCCCCGCTCCCGGGGCGCCGGCGGAGTGGCCGGGCACCGTCGACCACGAGTAGCGCACCGGTGAAGCCCGGCGATGCCGAGGCGTTGTGGCTCGCGGTGGGGCTGCTGGAGGAACGACTCCGGCAGCTGCCCGCCGCGGGTCTGCGCGGCTCCGAGCTGTTCGTGCTCGCCACCGTCGAGGCCCTCGGGCCCGGGGCCTTCCCGACGGCGATCGGGGACCGCCTGGACATGAAACGATCGAACGTCTCCGTCACGGTCGCGGACCTTCGGCGCCGCGGCTTCCTGCAGGGGGACGCCGACGGTTCGGACGGGCGGCGGCGCCCCGTCGCCCTGACGGAGCGGGGGCGCGCCGCCCTCCACGCCCGGGACGCCGAACAGGACGCGTGGCTGGTGCACACCGGAGCAGCGCAGCTCACGACCGAGGAGGCCGTCCGGCTGCGGGCGGCGATCCCGCTGCTCCTGCGGCTGGCGCGAGGCTGAGAATCACGGCGAGCACAACCCTGGGCGCCGTCCGCGCCGGGGGATAGCCTCGGTGTCGTGAGTGGTCTCCTCTCCTTCCCGAACCCGGTCAACGAGTACGCGGCCCGCGCCACCGCCGGCCTCGTCGTGGTGCTGGCGGTCGTCACGATCGTCGCCGGCCAGTGGTGGCTGTACGCCGCGCTGGCGGTGGGTTTCGCGCTGCGAGTCGCGGGCGGGCCCCGCTACTCGCCCTTCGGTCGACTGTCGGTGCACGTCATCGCGCCGCGGCTCGGCCCGGCCAAACTGGTGCCGGGTCCGCCGAAGCGGTTCGCGCAGACCATCGGCCTCGTCTTCTCGACCGTCGCGCTCGTGCTCTTCCTGACGGGTCAGCACCTCGCGGCCCAGATCGTGCTCGGGTTGCTCGTGGTGGCCGCGCTCCTCGAATCGGCGGCCGGCGTCTGCCTCGGCTGCATCGTCTTCGGCTGGTTGCAGCGCCGCGGCGTGATCCCCGCGTCGGTCTGCGAGGCCTGTGCGGGCGTCAACACCACGCCGCCGACCCTGACGGTGCCGCGCTGACCGGCGCCGGACCACCGCACTGACGAGAGAACGCCGCCACGGAGATCATCCGTGGCGGCGTTCGGCTGTTCAGGGAGGCTCAGATCTGGCCGACGATCTCCTCGGCCCACTCGACGGCCTTCTCGTCGACGTCGTCGGTGCCGGAGTTGTCGTGCTCGAAGCGCTCGCCGACCTGGGTGGCGCCCAGCGCGGTGAGGTGCTTGACGATGGTCTTGCCGCCGGCGTTGTAGGTGTCGACGTAGATCGAATCGCCCAGGCCGAAGACCGCGAAGCGCAGCCCGGTGAGGTCGGGTGCGGCCTCGACCAGCTCCTCGAAGAACTCGGTCGTGCCGGCGGGCAGCTCGCCCTCGCCGTAGGTGGCGCACGAGAAGACGTGGAAGTCCGCAGGATCGAGCGCGTCGATCTCGCCGTCCATCATGTCGTGCAGCTCGACGGAGCCGGCCTTGGCGAACACGTCGAACATGGCGTTCGCGGCGCCCTCGGCGGTGCCGGTCGAGGAACCGTAGAAGATGTGAACAGACATGAGTAGGCATTCTAGCCTTGTCCCACCCGGCACTGTGAGCAGCATCCTGTCGGTGTGACCTCCTAGGCTTACGGCCATGGCTCACGCAACCACGCCCGACGGTGCCCGGCTCGCCTACACCGTTCATCCGGCGGCCGCGGGCGCCGCGGGGCCGGGGGTAGTGCTGATCGCCGGGCAGGCGCTCGCGGGATCGTCGTGGGGCCCGGTGGTCGACGCCTTCCGGGCCGCCGGACCGGTCGTCACCTTCGACCACCGCGGGATCGGCGCGAGCGACGACGTCTTCCCCCGCCGCTGGAGCACCCGGGACTGCGCGGCGGACGCCCTGGCCGTCCTCGACGCCGCCCGGGCCGACGGTGCCGCGGGCGACCGGGTGGACGTCTACGGCTTCTCCATGGGCGGCCGCGCCGCCCAGTGGCTCGCCGCCGACCACCCCGATCGGGTGCGCAGGCTGATCCTCGGAGCCACCACCGTCGGGGACGCGCACGGCGTCTCGCGCCCCAGCGAGGTGCTGCGGATCCTGGTGCGGTCGGACCGGCGCGCCTTGCTGGAACTGTTCTTCACACCGGAGTGGCTGGCCGAGCACCCCGAGGCGGCCGAGGCGATCCTCGCGCGGCCGCGGTCCCTGCCGGCGCAGCGCGCGCACTTCGCCGCGAGCACCGACCACGACGCCGCGGCGGCGCTGCCGTGGATCGAGGCGCCCACTCTGATCCTGCACGGCGCCGACGACCGGATGTGCCCGGCCGAGAACGCGGAGATCCTCCGCGCGGGCATCGACAACGCCCGGATGCGGGTCTACCCCGGCATCCGGCACGGTTACCACCTGCAGGAGCCGGCGGCCACCGTCGACGCCCTGGACTTCCTCACCGCACCCTAACCGGCACTGCTACGGTCCACCCATGGCGGACTACGGCAGTTTCCAGGACGGCATCTACGCGGAGGGGCTGCTCGCGAAGCACCGCCGGTTCCCGTACACGTTCGCGGACCTTCAGGCGCGGGCGGAACAGGTACTGGATCCGGCGACCTTCGACTACGTGCGTGGCGGCGCCGGAGACGAGTTCACGCAGGACGTGAACGTCACCGAGCTGCGCCGGTACGGCTTCGTGCCGCGGATGCTCCGCGACCGCAGCGTGCGGGACCTGTCCACCTCGTTCCTCGGCACCGAGCTCGAGGCGCCCGTGATCCTGTGCCCGGTGGGCGTCAACGGGCTGGTGCACGAGGGCGGCGACCTGGCCGTGGCCCGCGCCGCCGGTGCGCTCGGCATCGCGGCGATGTACTCGACGCTGGCGGAGGCGACGCTGGAGGAGGTCGCCGAGGCGCGGGGCGACTCCTTCGCCGCCTTCCAGCTGTATCCGACGAAGGACGATCAGCTCACCGACAGCCTGGTCCGCCGTGCAGACGACGCGGGCTTCGACGCGCTGACCATCACCCTCGACACCGGCAGCCTGGGCTGGCGCCCGCGGGACCTGCGCAACGGCTACATCCCGTTCCTGCGTGGGCGGGGCCTTGCGAACTATGTCAGCGACCCCCGGTTCATCGAGCTCTGCGGGGTGGAGAATCCGCCGCCGTTGCACGCGGGGGTGGTGTGGTCCTCGCTGTTCAGCAAGCCCACCTTCGGCTGGGAGGACGTCGCGCGGATCCGCCGGATCACCGACCGGCCGATCATCCTCAAGGGCATCTGCCACGCCGAGGACGCGCGCCGGGCCGCGGCGGAGGGTGTCGACGCGATCGCCTGCTCCAACCACGGCGGGCGGCAGGCCAACGGCGGGCTGCCCGCGATCAGCCATCTCGAGGGCGTTCTCGACGCGGGCCTGCCCGTCACCTTCGACAGCGGGATCCGCGACGGTGTCGACATCCTGCGCGTCGTCGGGCTCGGAGCGACGCTGGCCGGGATCGGCCGGCCGTACGTCTACGGGCTGTCGATCGGCGGGCAGGAGGGCGTCGACCACGTGGTCCGGTCGATGCTCGCCGAGGCGGACCTGACGATGGCGGCCGACTGCCTCACGACGCTGGCGGACCTGCACGTCGTCAAGCGATGACCGGTGCCGGGAGCGGAGCGAGCGGGCCGAATCGGTGACCGGCGCCGGGAGCGAAGCGAGCGGGTCGAATCGATGACCGGCGGACCGGACTTCGACTGGTTCGGGTTCGAGGATGCGGTCGTGGAGGAACTGCGCACCGTCGCCCGGGCGCTGCTGTACCAGTGCGACGGTGAGCTGCCCTACGCGTACGCGCTCACGGGCTTCCATGCCGAACCCGGGGGACCGATCGACCTGCCGTACCCGGCGCTCGGCACCGTCGAATCCGTGCCTCCGCGCGACCTGCGGAACCCGCCCGCGTGGCCCCGGTCCGACGATGCCTGGACTCGGCGGGCGCCGCTCGACGCCTGGCAGGACCGCCTGAACGGGGTCGTCGACGGGCTCGGCGACGCGGACTGGCACACCGCTCATGCCCGCTACCGGTATGCGCTGCTCGGGGCGATGCGCCGCGTGAAGGCCGAACTGGTCGCGGAGGGGGCCTTCCCGACGGAGATCGCCTGCGTCCTCGATGATGAGGACGGGAGCTCGCGGACCCCGTGACTACTGCGCCGGTGACGACCGGAGATCGCGCACGGTGAGCACCCGGCCCGCGCGGGTGGTGACCCAAGCCAGTCCCTGCTCGTGTCCGGCTGCGGTCTGATCGGCCACGGCGTCGCCGACGACGAACGCCTGGATGTCGTTCTGGATGGAATCGGCGGCGGTCAGTAGGACCCCGGTGCCCGCGTAGACGCCCACCAGGATGAGTTGATCGCGCCCCTGCGCGCGGAGCAGTCCCAGCAGGTCCGAGTGGAAGTACTCGGACAGCTTGTGCTTGGTGAGGACCTTCTCCCCAGGACGCGGGGCGATGGACGGCTCGATCCCGCGATCCGACTCCGCCGCGCTCATCCCGAGACCGGAGAAGTCGTACATCAGCCCGCGCTCCTCGCGGGTCGCGCCGCCGCGCTGGGCCGAGAAGACGACCGGCACGCGATGCCGGCGCGCCCAGTCCTGCACGGCGCCGACCGACCGCAGCAGTTCCTGCCTCGTGCTCTCGGCGAAGATCCGGGTGAAGTACAACTGCATGTCGTGCACGAGCAGCACGGCGCGCCGGGGATCGACCTCCCAGGTGACCTTGTTCACCGGCTGCGGGACCGCGCTGATCCGGTACGCCACCGAGCCGGGCGGCGCCACCGCGGCGCTGGCGAGTCCGGCCCCGCGGCCGGTCGCGGCGAGGGCGAGCACTCCGGCGGTGCTCACGGCGGTGGCCCGGAGGAAGCGGCGGCGGTCGCACGCCGCCGCGTCCCCGTCGTCCGGGCCGGGCGAGCCCTTGTGCGTGGGTCCGATCATGCCTCGGACGATAGAGCCCGGCGCGCGGGTGCGCATCCGCTGCGCGTCCGGCCGTCGGTCTCCCCGCCGCGACGGCTCGACCCGCGAAGGCCCGGTCCGCGACGGCTCGACCACCGGATTAGGGTCTGCGCATGACGTTCTCGACCCTGGCTCTCGTGACCGCGCTGGGGCTGCTGGGGCCGCTGCTCGCGCTGCGGAAGTCCTGGCATATCCCCGCGATCGTCGGCCCGCTGCTGGCCGGTGTGGTCTTCGGGTCGACTGGATTCCGCGTGCTCGACGCGTCGGAGCCCACGTTCGCCTTCCTCGCAGACATCGGTTTCGCCCTGGTGATGTTCGTGGCGGGCACGCACGTCCCGGTGCGGGATCCGGCGGTGCGCACGGCGCTGGGAGCCGGTGCACTGCGCGCCGTGCTCGTCGGGGTGGTCGCGGCGATCCTCGGCACGGGACTCGCGGCGGCGTTCGGTACCGGACACGCCCTGCTGTACGCGGTGCTGATGGCGTCCTCGTCCGCCGCGGTCGTGCTCCCGATCATCGACTCCGCCGGACTGTCGGGGCGGCCGGTCCTGGCGCTGACGGCGCAGGTCGCGATCGCCGACACCGTCTGCGTCGTCGCGCTGCCGCTGGTCATCGACCCGTCGACCGCCCCGCGCGCCGCCGTCGGCGCCCTCGCGGTGGCCGCGGCGGCCGGGGTGGTCTACCTGCTGCTACGCCTCTCCGAGGAACGCGGCTGGCGCCTGCGCGTCCACCGGATCTCCGAGGAACGCCGGTTCGCCGCCGAGCTGCGGGTGAGCCTCGTCGGCCTGTTCCTCCTCGCGGCCGTCGCGACGCGGATGCACGTCTCGGTCATGCTCGCCGGGTTCGCGATGGGTCTGGCCGTCGCGGCGGTGGGGGAGCCGCGGCGGGTCGCCAAGCAGCTCTTCGCCATCGAGGAGGGCTTCTTCGCGCCGCTCTTCTTCGTCTGGCTCGGCGCGCGCATCGACCTGCGCGACCTGGTGGCGCACCCGGGGTTCATCGCTCTCGGGCTGGCGCTCGGCGGCGGGGCCGTCGTCGCGCACGTCGGGATGCGGCTGCTGGGGCAGCCGATCGCGCTGGGTGTACTCGCCGCCGCGCAGATCGGCGTGCCGGTGGCGGCGGTGACCGTCGGCGAACAGCTGCACCTGCTCGTGCCCGGCGAGGCGGCCGCGCTGATCCTCGGCGCGCTACTGACCATCGCCGCCGCGGCGGTCGCGGCCGGCAGAGCAGCGGGGATTCACACGGACAAGGCGTAGTCCACGACCACCGCGGCGTGATCGGAGAGCCGCAGATCCGGCGCGGGCTCCTTGTCGACCGCCACGGACACCGCGGCGCGCGCCAGGCGCGGCGTCGCGAGGTGATGGTCGATCCGCCAGCCCACGTCCTTGGCGAAGGAGGCGCCCGCCCAGCTCCACCAGGACAGCGGGCCGGGACGGTCGCCGTGCAGCGTGCGCACGACGTCGACGAGGCGCCGCGGTCCGAGCTGCGCGCCGAGCCACTCGCGCTCCTCCGGCAGGAAGCCCTCCATCTTCTGCGCGGGCCGCCAGTTGGTCACGTCGTGCGGGAGGTGCGCGACGTTCAGGTCGCCGAGCAGCAGGAAGTCGCGCCCGGCGGCGAGGGCGGCCCGACGGTTGCGGTCGAGCTCGCGCGCGAAGGCGTCCAGGAAGCGCATCTTCCGCCGGTACTTCGCGCCGCCGTCCGGGACGTCGCGGATGTTGCCCGGCCGCTGCAGGTGCGCGGGCAGGCCGCCCTTGGGCAGGTACAGGCACGCCACCGTCAGCGGGGCGTCCGAGAGATCCACCTCGATGTACCGGCCCTCGTGCGCGTACGCGCCGAGCCCCCGTGCGCGGGGCGGGTGCGACGCCCAGCTCCGCACGTCCGACGGTGCCGTCCGGGTCAGGATCGCCACCCCGTTGCGGCCCGGGACCGAGCCGCAGTCGATCGCCGCGTGGTACCCGGGGAATTCGCCCACCTCGGCGGGCGGGGAGCGCAGTTCCTGCAGCGCCAGCACGTCGAGGCCGCGGCCGGCGACCCAGGCGTCGAAGCCGCGCCGCCGCGCCGCCCGGATCCCGTTGACGTTGAACGTGCCGATCCGCAGCACCGACGGGGCGGTCAGGGCGCGGTCGCCGCGCTCGACGGGTCGATGAGGATCTTGGCGTGCACCTCCGGATCGCCCAGCGCGTCGAAGGCGTTGGCCACGCCGTCGAGCCCGACGGTGCCCGTGACGAGCGGCTTCACGTCGACCTTGCCGCTCGCCATCATGTGCAGCGCGTCGTGGAACTCGCCCGGGTCGTAGCCGAAGACGAAGCGCAGGTCGATCTCCTTGTTGCCGGCCAGCGCGGGCATGATCCGGTCGGGCTCCATGCACACGCCCACGACGACCACGCGTGAACGCAGGGGTGCATCGGCGATGATCCGGTCGATCATCCCGGGAACGCCGACGCACTCGAAGACCACCGGGCCGGACGGGGTCTCGCCGATCTTGTCCGCGAGCCGGAAGACCTGCCACCACGGCACCGGCCCGGGGATCCGGGTGAGCTTGTCCATGGTGCTCACGCCCAGCCTGAACAGATCGGCTGCGCTGCGGATCTCGGTGCGGGGCTGCTCGTAGGCGTCCCAGGGCTGCTGCTCGCGCGGGTCGACCACCACGTGGGCGCCCATCTGCTTCGCGAGGGCGCGGCGCCCGGGGGAGAAGTCGCTCGCGATGATCTTCTTGACGCCCGACGCGCGGAGCATCGCGATGACGGCGAGGCCGATGGGACCACAGCCGATCACGATCGCCGTCTTGCCGCGGCCGACCTCCGCGCGGCGCACCGCGTGCCAGGCGACGGCCATCGGCTCGGTGAGCGCGGCCTCCTCGTCGGAGAGCGTGTCGGGCACGGGCATCGTCATCGACTCCTGCACCAGCACCTGCTCGGCGTACGAGCCGGGGGAGCGCTCGGACAGCCCGACCAGCTGCGGTTCGCTGCCCACCATGAGGGTCGGCAGGGCGACGACGCGGGTGCCCACGGCCCACCGCTTGCGGCAGCCCGGCCCGTACTCGGCGACGGTGCCCACGAACTCGTGGCCCATCACGATCCGCTGGTCCGTGCGCATGCAGTCGGCGTAGCCGGCCTTCGCGGCGAGGTCGGCGACCAGATCGGCGTGGTGGCGCGCGTGCAGGTCGGAGCCGCAGATCCCGGTGCGGGACACCGTGAGGAGCACCTGCCCGCGGGCCGGGCTCGGAGCGGGGAGTTCTTCGACGGTCAGGCGGCCTTCGTTGCACACGACAGCTTTCATATGACGAAGAATAATCGCTGGTCCGAGGAACGTCGCACCGGGTCGAACGCCGGCCTGGACGCACGGTGATTCCGATGCTGGGCGCGTCGCCGAGAGAACTGGTTCGATGGTGTCGTGAGCACATCGGAGGAATCCCGGATCGTCTCCGCCAGCCGCGACATCGCGGCGCCGGCGGACACCCTCTTCGCCCTGATCGCCGACCCCGCGCGGCAGCCCGAGTGGGACGGCAACGACAACCTCGAGGAGGCGCCGCCCGGGCAGCGGGTGCGCGCCGTCGGCGACGTCTTCACCATGACCCTGACCAACGGGCAGGTCCGAGCCAACCGGATCGTCGAGTTCGACGAGGGCAGGCTCATCGCCTGGCTCCCGTCGCCCGTGGACGAGCCCGCCCCGGGGCACCTGTGGCGGTGGGAGCTCGAGCCCGTGAGCGACGGGACCACCCGCGTCACCCACACCTACGACTGGACGCAGCTGCACGACGAACAGCGCCTGGTCCGCGCCCGGGCGACCGGCGCGGACGCTCTGGCCGCGTCGCTGGACCGGCTCGCGGCCCGCGCCGAAGGACGGTGACCGGACCGCAACTGCGCCGGGGCCTCGGCTCGGCGGACGCCGTCGCCGTCGGCCTGTCCGCGATGATCGGGGCCGGTGTCTTCGCGGCCTTCGGGCCCGCCGCCGCGGCGGCGGGCTCGGCCCTGCTGCTCGGCCTCGCGATCGCGGGTGCCGTCGCGTACTGCAATGCGAGCAGCTCCGCGCGCCTCGCGGCCCGCTACCCGCAGTCCGGTGGCACCTACGTCTACGGGCGTGAGCGGCTCGGCCCGTTCTGGGGCCACCTCGCCGGCTGGAGTTTCGTCGTCGGCAAGTCCGCCTCGTGCGCGGCGATGGCGCTCACGGTCGGGCACTACGCGTGGCCGGAGCACGCCCACGCCGTCGCCGCCGCGACCGTCGTCGCGCTGACGGCGTGCAGCGTCGCCGGCGTGGAACGCTCGGCGCGCGTCGCGCGGGCGATCGTGGCGATCGTTCTGGCCGTGCTCGTCGCCGTCGTGATCGCCCTGCTCACCTCCGGCGCCGGGGATCCCGCGCGCGTGGTCGACGGTGCCGCGGGCGGCCCGTTCGGCGTGCTGCAGGCCGCGGGCCTGCTGTTCTTCGCCTTCGCCGGATACGCGCGGATCGCGACCCTGGGCGAGGAGGTCCGCGATCCCGCCCGCACGATCCCGCGCGCGATCTTCGTCGCGCTCGCGATCACGCTCGGGGTGTACGCCCTGGTGGGGGTCGCGCTGCTCGCGGTCCTCGGGCCCGTCGGGCTCGCGGCGTCCGCCGCGCCGCTCGCCGACGCCGCCCGGGTCGCCGGTCTCCCGGTCGCGGTCGTGACGGCGACCGCCTGCATCGCCGCTGCGGGCTCCTTGCTCGCGCTGCTGCTCGGGGTCTCCCGCACCACACTGGCCATGGCCCGCGACGGTCACCTGCCGCGGCGGCTCGCGACCGTCGATGAGCGCCGGCGCGTCCCGGTGTACGCCGAACTCGCCGTGGGCACCGTCGTCACCGTGCTCGCCGCCACCGCGGATCTGGGCGCCGCGATCGGCTTCTCCTCGTTCACGGTGCTGGTCTACTACGCGGTGGCGAACGCCTCGGCCTGGACCCTCGACACCGCCGTCCGCGCCCGGATCGTCCCCGCGGCGGGCCTGGCCGGATGCGTGCTGGTCGCGCTGTCGCTTCCGGCGGGATCGGTGGCCGCGGGCATCGTCGTGCTGGCGGCGGGCGCGCTCGCCTACACGGTCACGCGCTCACACCCGGCGCGGTGAGGTGGACGCGGTCACAACTGAGCGGACACGGCAGCGGGCCAGCCCGCGCGGTCGAGACCGTGCGCGGCGAGCAGCGCCAGCGCGATCCGTTCGATGCCGAAGCCGAGGCACGCGCTGTGCGCGGGCGCCCCGTCGGCGGTGGTGATGCCGAAACGCACACCGAACCGGTCGCGGTGATAGGTGCCGGACGCGACGGCGACCTCGGGCGCGTCGTCGCCGTACAGCGGCACGACCAGCTCCGTCTTGAGGTTCTCCGCTGACTGCTGCGCGGTGAGCGCGCGCCCCGCCCGCCCGAAGAACGGATCGGTCGCGGGGGTCTGCCGGACGGTGAGGCCGAGGTCGGTGAGGAGGTCGGCCGCGCGGGCGACCCAGGTGTCGCGGTGGGCGACCGCGGCGCGGTCGGAGCCGACGCGCAGGATCTCGCGCATGCGGAAGGACTGCATCCGCGCCGGATCGGGGGAGGGCTCGCGGCGGAAGCAGTGGCCGGAGACGTCGACCCACGCGCCGGCCCGCGGGAGCCGGCCGGTGAGGGTCGGATAGACGCTATGGCAGGCCGAGGGGACGAGCGCGATCTCGGTGGCACGGAAGTGGCCGCCCCAGTCGTGTCCGGCTCGGCGGCCGGCCAGGAGCAGACGGTGCTCGGCGTCGCCGCCCGTGTAGGCGGAGACCGCGGCGGCGAGCTGCGGGAAGGACTCGATGTAGTCGGTGCGGTCCAGATTCTCGCGCGCCATCACCGGGGGGAAGGTCAGCACGGTGGCGGCGCCCCCGTGCACGTCGCGGACAGTGGCGCCGATGAGCGCGTCGATCGCCGCGGTCAGTTCGGTGAACTCGGCGCCGTGGCCGTACACGCCGTCGACCGCCGACGGGATGAGCAGGCCCGCCTCGACGAGGGAGGCGCGGAAGCTCTCGTGGGGCCCGTGCGGATCAGTAGCGTCGATCGCACGTGCTGTTGCGGCCTGCGTCATCGGTCTCTTCTCGCCGGCGGAACCGTTGTCACTGCAACACGTTAGCAGGGAAGGGTGTCCAGCGTTGGGCTGCGCGCGGCGGCCGGGTGGGTGCCGTGTCGCCGGAGGAGCGTCGGCGGCACGGGTGCGAAAGTGTCCTGGACGAGGCGATTCGGGTGATCGTGGCCGCTCACCCCCGGTCGTGCGGGTCCGCCGCAAGTATTTCGAGTAGTGATCATCTGTTTGCGATCCGGCTCACATCGCACGCTGTCGTGAATGTCGTGCCGGCCTTGTCGGCGGATCCGGGACGCCGGCGGCGACGGTCAGCGGCCACCGCGGCCGAGGAGCACGGTGACTACGGAGGTCAGGAGGATCTTGGCGTCCAGCCACAGGCTCCAGTTCTCGATGTAGTAGTTGTCGTACGAGGCGCGGTCGCGGATGTCGGTGTCGCCGCGCAGCCCGTGGATCGCGGCCCACCCCGTGAGGCCGACCATCACCCGGTGCCGGGATTGGTAGGCGGGGATCTCGGCGCCGAAACGGTCGGCGAAGTGCGGCCGCTCGGGCCGCGGGCCCACCATGGACATGTCGCCGCGCACCACGTTCCACAGCTGGGGCAACTCGTCCACGGAGTAGCGGCGCAGGAACCGTCCGAGCCGGGTGATCCGCAGGTGCTGGTCGGTCCAGTCGCGGTCGGACTCCTCGTCGGGCACCGGACGCATGGTGCGGAACTTGTAGAGGCAGAACAACCGGCCGTCCTGGCCGACCCGGGTCTGCCGGAACAGGACGGGGGCGTGCGGTTCCTGGACCTTGACGGCGACCGCGACGAGGAGCAGCAGCGGGCCCAGGAGCACCAGCCCGAGGAGTGCGGTGAGGAACGAGGTGACCCGCTTGACCCGCCAGTGACGGGTCCGCAGGGCCAGGCGCCGGACGAGGACCACCGGGGTGGTGTGGATCCGGTCCATGTCGCGGTCCTGGTGGACGAACTCGAACAGCCGGGGAACGACGAAGATCTCGCAGTCGAGCGTGTCGCAGTCGCGCAGTGGCTCGACGAGGGTGGAGTCGCGGTCCCGGGAGAAGGCCACGATCACCGTGGCGATGGCGCGTGCGCGGATGAGGCCCGCCAGGTCCGCCTGGCGGGGGATCACCTCCACCGGGATGGCGGTCACGTCGAGGGGGTCGTCGTCCATCACGAGGATCGGCCGCAGCCCGTACGACGGGAACCCGAGCATCGAGCGGACGAGGTCACCGGCGACCTTGCCGCCGCCGATCACCAGCGTCCGCGCCCCGCGGTCCGGATGCCGGACGCGGTGGCGGCGCACCGCGCCGTAGTAGAGCGCCCGCGCCGCGAACAGCAGAGCCCAGCAGGTGAGGGCCGCGAGCAGATGCGCCCGGTCGTCGTGCCAGACGGTGATCGCGCCGATCAGCGCGAGGAGCAGGCTCGCGATCGTGAGCTGCGGCGCCGCGTCGAGCGCGCTGAGCGTGATCCGGGCGCGGTACAGGCCGAAGAGGTGGAGCACCCCCACCGTCAGGACGCCGCCCGCGAGCGCCTGGAGGATCCGGACGGCCGGCGAGTCGGTGGCGGTGATCGTCGCGGCGGTGACGGCCACGACGATGACGAAGTCGATGATCGTCAGCGGCCACGAGTACCGGCGCATGCGTCGGCCGCTACCGGCCTGTGTGCCGCTGGTACTCATGCGATCCCCGGAACCGTCGATGGTCTTTCGATCGCTCGAATATAGGAGACCGGGTCGCGCACCCCCCGGCCGGCCGGGCCCTGATCATCGACGGGGCCCGGCCCGCCTCCCGCGCACCTCGTACGCGGCTGGACGTGGATCGGCTAGGAGACCGTGGCCACTCCGTTGTGGAAGGTGATCGTCCCGTGCTGGAAGGTCTGCTTGATGGTGCCGCCCTCGTCGGTCTCGTCGCTGGTCGGGTAGCCGAGCTTGCCGGACTCGTGGCCCTGCTCGCCCCACTTGTCCCCGATCACGCCGTGCACGACGTGCGCACCCGAGGCCTCCGACCAGTAGATGGTGCCGCCCTTGAGCGTCAGATACTTGCCCTTACGGTCGGGCAGCGGCGAGACCGGGCCGAGCGGCGCACCGAGGTGCCCCTTCTCGTAGCCGTACTTCGCGTACTCGGCGATGATCGGAGCGTCGCTCAGCGTGACCTCGGTGCCTCCGGCGGTTCGCAGCGTCGTCGAGGGCACCGCCGGCTTCGCCTCGGAGCCGGGGTGCCCGGCGCCGGCGGCACGGCTCGCCGCGGAGCCCGCGGCGGAGGTGGCCTGTCCGGCGGCGTTGCCCGCGGCGGACGTGGCCTGCCCGGCGGCGCTGCCCGCGGCGGAGGTGGCGGAGTCCGCCGCGTCCTTCGCCTTGTCACAGGCGGTGAGTCCGGTCGTGAGGATAGCGGCGGCGGCTACTGCACCGAGCGTCCGTGTGATCCGAGTATTCATCTTCAGCTCCCTTCGACAGGGTGACGTGAACACCGGTATGTAACCACACTATCGACCATCTTTCAGCGTGGTCGGACCGTCAGGATCTGGTTCACCGTGCCGAAGGGGCCGTTGATGTCGTGAATGACCGAATGGGTCAGGCCGGCACCGTCGGGCCCCGTCGAGACGCGCGTGTCGAAGCCGACCGACTCCCCGACGGGGTCGCGGAACAGGTGCGCCGTCAGGTCGAGGTTGGGGTAGGCCACGTCGTGCGGGGAGAAGCGCGGCGTCATCCCGTTCGCGATGTCGAAGAATCGGGTCGCCCGGGCGACGGGGCCGCAGGGCTCGTCGAGCAGGTCGACGTCGGAGCGCACCCAGTACGTGGCCCGACCGGGCCGGACCTGGTCGCGGCGGAGGCGCGCCGAGGCGATGTAGCCGCCCGGCCACACGGCGCCGGGATCCCATGCGGGCATCCGGTCCGCCGGCGGGATCGGTTCGAATTCGCCCCCGGCGACCGTGGCGGTGTCGCGGCGGTCGAGCAACCAGGCGCGCAGGACGAGGGCGACGCGGCCGCCGTGGCCGAGCGTCGCCTCGACCAGCTCGATGGTCCGGCCCGGGCGGATCACACGGACGTCCACGTCGACGGTGTCCATGGGCAGCGTTCCGAGGATGTCGTACGACAGGCGCGCGAGCCGCAGGCCGTCGTCGCGGCGCGCGTCGCGATCCTGCTCGACGGCGTGCGCGAGCAGCGCCATCGGCGGCGCGATGTGCTGCTCAGCGGTGTTCCAGCCGCCGGAGACGTGCTCGGTGGGGCGGAACTCGCTGGCGGAGACCCGGTCGAAGTACGGCATGGGGTGAGCGTACGCCCACGACCGGCGGTTATCTCCTCCAGGGTTAATTGCGAATAACTCGAAATCGGTCCGGGAACGAACGCGCCCCGCGCACCCGGAAGGGGTGCGCGGGGCGGCTGCCGGCCGGACTGAAGAGGATCAGGCCTTCACATCGAACCGGTCGTTGTCGGACACCTTGGCCCAGGCGGCGACGAAGTCGTTCACGAACTTCTGCTTGCCGTCCTCGGTGGCGTACACCTCGGCGAGGGCGCGGAGGATCGAGTTCGAGCCGAAGACGAGGTCGACGCGGCTGGCGGTCCACTTCTTCGCGCCCGTGGCGCGGTCGGTGCCCACGTACGAGCCGTCACCGTCGGGCGAGGGCGCCCACTGCGTGGACATGTCCAGCAGGTTGACGAAGAAGTCGTTCGTCAGCGCACCCCGCCGGTCGGTGAACACGCCGTCGGTCGACCCGCCGAAGTTGTTGCCCAGGACGCGCAGGCCGCCGATGAGCACCGTCATCTGCGGCGCCGTGAGCGCGAGCTGCTCGGCCTTGTCCACCAGCAGGTACTCGGCGCCGATCGGGGCGCCCTTGGCCACGTAGTTGCGGAAGGCGTCCCACTTGGGCTCGAGGAACTCGAAGTTCTCGACGTCGGTCAGCTCCTGGGTGGTGTCCGCGCGGCCGGGCGTGAACGGCACCGTCACGTCGAACCCGGCCGCCTTCGCTGCCTGCTCGACGCCGAGGTTGCCGCCGAGGACCACGGCGTCGGCGAACGAGAGCGTGCGCTCCGACGAGCCGTTCCACGCCTCCACGACGCCCTCCAGCGCGCGGATGACGACGGCCAGCTCGTCCGGCTCGTTGACCTCCCACTCGACCTGCGGCTGCAGGCGGATGCGGCCGCCGTTGGCGCCGCCGCGCTTGTCCGAGTTCCGGTACGAGGAGAACGCGGCCCATGCGGTCTTGACCAGCTGGGTGCTGCTCAGGCCGGTGGCGGCGATCTTCTCCTTGACCGCCGCGGCGTCGGCCTCGGTGATCGGGGTGCCGGCGAACGCGGGGATCGGGTCCTGCCACAGCTCCTCCTGGCTGGGCACGAGCGGACCGACGTAGCGCGAGGTCGGGCCCATGTCGCGGTGGAGCAGCTTGAACCACGCCTTGGCGAACTCCTCGGCGAGCTCCTCCGGGTGATCGAGCCAGCGCTTGGTGATCTCGCCGTAGATCGGGGAGAAGCGCATCGACAGGTCGGTGGTGAGCATGCCGACGGAGGTGTCACCCTCGCCGAAGGCCTTCGGCACGGTGCTGCCGAAGCCCGCGGTCTTGGGCTTCCACTGGTTGGCGCCCGCGGGGCTCTTGGTGAGCTCCCACTCGTTGCCGTACAGCGTCTCCAGGAAGGCGTTGTCCCACGCCGTGGGGGTGTGGTTCCAGGTGACCTCGAGGCCGCTGGTCACCGCGTCGGGGCCGACGCCGGAGCCGTTGCCGCCCTTCCAGCCGAGGAGCTGCTGCTCGATCGGCGCAGCCTCCGGGTCCGGGCCGTTCTCGACGGGGCCGGCCCCGTGGGTCTTGCCGAAGGTGTGGCCGCCGACGATGAGCGCGGCGGTCTCGATGTCGTTCATGCCCATCCGGCCGAAGGTCTCGCGGATGTCGAACGCGGCCGCGAGGAAGTCCGGAACACCTTCGGGGCCCTCGGGATTGACGTAGATCAGGCCCATGTGGGTGGCGCCGAGCGGCTGCTCCAGATCGCGATCGCCGGTGAACCGGCCGTCGGACCCGAGCCAGGTGTGCTCCGGACCCCAGTAGACGTCCTGCGGCTCCCACTGGTCCGGGCGGCCGAAGGCGAAGCCGCGGGTCTTGAAGCCCATGTCCTCGAGGGCGACGTTGCCCGCGTACACCAGCAGGTCGGCCCAGGACAGCTTGCTGCCGTACTTCTGCTTGATCGGCCAGAGCAGCCGGCGCGCCTTGTCCAGGCTGGCGTTGTCGGGCCAGCTGTTGAGCGGGGCGAAGCGCTGCATGCCGTGGCCGCCGCCACCGCGGCCGTCCTCGCTGCGGTAGGTGCCCGCGGCGTGCCAGGACATGCGGATGAACAGCGGGCCGTAGTGCCCGAAGTCGGCCGGCCACCAGTCCTGCGAGTCGTGCATGAGCTCGACCAGGTCGGCGGTGAGGGCGTCGACGTCGAGGGTCGCCACCTCGGCCGGGTAGTCGAAGTCCGCACCCATGGGGTCGGCCTCGACGGGGTTGTGCGCGAGCAGCTTGAGGTTGATCTTGTCGGGCCACCAGTCGCGGTTGCTGCCGCCGGCGGTCGGCGGGCGCAGCGAGCCGTGGGCGACGGGGCAGCCGCCGCCGGTCTCGGTCTGCGGGAAGGGGGTATCGGTCTGATCCTCGGACACGGCGTTCCTCTCGGGTACGAATGTGTGTACGGCTGTGACAGCGGTGCGAGCCCGGGCCAGCGGCTCGCGCATGACCCACCATACGTGCGCGCGGGCCGCGTTTCCAGCTTTTCTGGAATTATTCTAGTAATCCCTGAAAGTCGAGGTGAATCGCCCTATCGGTGCGGTAGGCAAGCCCTATCGACGGGTCCGCCGGCGGTCACCTCGATCACGGGGCGACCCGGGCGAAGGCGCCCGTGATCGCGTCCAGCAGCGCGGGATGGCGCTTGGCCTCCGGGTGGCTCCCGGGCTTCCCGCTGGAGACCACGGCGGCGGCCAGCTCCCGTTCGGGATCGGCCCACATCGCGATCTCGGTGAGGCCCGTGTGCCCGAAGGCCGCGGGGGCGCCTCGGCCGAACGGGCCGAACCGCTCCGACCCCAGCATGTAGCCCGTTCCCCAGCGCAGCGGCGCGCCACCGGTGGCGAAGTCCGGCCGCAGCCGCCGCGCCTGCCGGGTCGCCGCGGCCAGTGTCTCCTGCCGCAGGACGCGGACACCGTCGAGCTCGCCCCCGCGCCGGAGGATCTCGGCGAACCGCGACAGCTCGTGCGCGGTCGAGACGAGGTTGGACGAGGGCACGACCCCGGTGAGGAATCGTGGCGAGTTCGAGGCCGGCACGATCTGTTGCATGGTGCCGCCCACCACCTTCCGGAAGGCGGACTCGATCGCCGGGGGTGCGGGCCGGCCCGTCGCGTAGCTCAGCCCGACGGCGGGCACGTCCTCGGGCGCCACCCCGAAGTTCGTCCACCGGAAGCCGAGCGGGTCCAGGATCTCCGTCGCGGTGATCTCCCGGATCGACCGGCCGGTCGCCGCGAGGACGAGCTCGCGGACCAGCGGCCCCCAGGTCAGCCCGTGGTAGAAGTGCAGCCGCCCCGGGGGGTACACGGGCTTCATCGCGGCGAGCATCTCCCGCGTGTACGCGCTGTCCTCCGAGCGCCGCAGGTCGGGCCGCGGACCGGTGTTGATCGGAATGCCCGCGCTGTGGGTCAGTACGTGCCGCACCGTGATCCGGTCCTTGCCGTCGGAGACGAACTCCGGCAGGTAGTCGTAGACGTGCGCCTCCAGCGCCAGGTCGCCGCGCTCGATCAGGCGGTGCAGCACCGTGACCGCGACGCCCTTGGCCGTGGAGTAGGTGCAGAACGGGGTGCCGACGGTGACGGGGACCGGCTCCGGCGCCTCGTCCTGGTTCGAGGGCAGGTCCGGGCCGTTCCCGCGGGCGTGACCGATCGCCCGGTCGAGGACCACGCGGCCGCGGAACCGCAGGCACACCTGGATCGCGGGCTGCATTCCCGCGGCGTACCAGGAGCGGGCGGCGAGCCAGATCCGCTCCATCGTGCGCGCGTCGACCTCGGAGTGGTCCTCGACGCCGATATCGGTGATCGCGTCCAGATCCCGCGGAACGCGGATGCGCCCCTCCCGGGGATGCCGGATCGCCTGCACGGTGTCGCTGCTCACGGGACGAGCCTACGGATAGATTGGCGCGGTGACCCGTGCCAGCACCGTTCTCAAGCTCGCCTACGCGGCCCTCGCCGCCGTCGACACCGCGCTGTCGGCCTCGTCGAAGCCCTCGCGCCACCACGCTCGGAGGTTCACGAAACCGCTGCTGTTGCCGACCCTGGCGGCGTCCTTCGCGACCGACCCGCGGGCGCGTCGCTCACCCCTGCGGCGCTCCACGCTCGCCGGCCAGGCCGCGGGCTGGATCGGCGACGTGGCCCTGCTCGGCGACGAGCCGAAGCACTTCGTGCTCGGTGCGAGCGCCTTCGCGACCGGGCACGCCGCGTACATCAGCGGGATGCTGCCGCAGCGCGATCCGCAGGCCTCCCTCGCCAAGCCCGCCGCCGTCGCCGCGGCCTGGGCCGTCGGCGCGCCGCGGACGCTGGCGGCCGCCTACCGCACGGCGCCGGCCGTCGCGCCGGTGCTCGCCGGCTACTCGGCCGTGCTCAGTGGGACCGCCGCCGCGGCGACGGTGCTCGGACCGCAGATCCCCGCCGGCGCCCGGCGCGCGACCCTCGCCGGGGCCGGGCTGTTCCTGCTCAGCGATTCGATCCTCGGACTGCGCAAGTTCGTCCTCGCCGACCCGCCCGCGTGGCTGGAGGGCGCCGTCATGGCCACGTACACGGGCGCCCAGTTCCTCCTTGCGGAAGGCGCCGCCCGCGCCGGGGCTTGAGGGGCCCGGAGGCCGGCGGCGTCGGTGGGCGGGCGTCAGTGGGCGGAGGCGCCGCGCAGCCGGTTGATCAGGGTCACCGCGATCACGACCACGGCGCCCACCGCGAGCCCGAAGAGGGCGGAGCCCAGCGTGTTCGCGAGCCAGCCGAGCAGCGCGCCGATCGAGTCGACCAGGCCGTGCGCCCAGGTCTCGGCGTGGTGCACCACGGAATACGGCCAGTGCCAGCCCAACTCGTCGAGGCCGACGAGCAGGATGTGCCCGCCCACCCAGCACATCGCGACGATGCCGACGTTCGCGAGCGTACTCAGCACCGTCGGCATGGCCTTCACCAGCGCGGTGCCCACCCGGCGGCTGAGCGCCGACGGGCGCTGCGCGAGGGCGAGGCCCACGTCGTCCATCTTGACGATGAGCCCGACGACGCCGTACACGAGCATCGTGATCACGACGGCGACGACCACCAGGATCAGGGCCCGCGCCCACAGCATCTCGCTCGCCACCTCGGCGAGCGCGATGACCATGATCTCGGCGGAGAGGATGAAGTCCGTGCGGATCGCCCCGCTGACGACGGTGTCCTCGTCGACGGCCTGCGCCGCGTCCGCGCTCGGCTCCTCGTGGCCCGCGATCTTCTCCCAGATCTTCTCGGCGCCCTCGTAGCAGAGGTACGTGCCGCCGAGCATGAGGATCGGCGTCAGCGCCCAGGGGGCGAGCCAACTGAGCAACAGGATTGCCGGGAGGATGAAGATCAGCTTGTTGCGCAGCGAGCCCTTGGCGATGCGCGCGACGATCCGCAGCTCGCGCTCCGGCTTGATGCCCTGGACGTACCGGGGCGTGACGGCCGTGTCGTCGACGACCACACCGGCGGCCTTGACGCTCGCCCTCCCCGCGGCGGCGGCCACGTCGTCGACCGAGGCGGCGGCGAGGCGCGCCAAGGCGGCGATGTCATCGAGTAGGGCAGCGAGTCCTCCGGCCATTGCGCCAGCGTAATCGGTGGGGGCGCGCCCCGTTTGACGGAGTGCCGTCGCGGGCCGTCGGCGTGAGGGAGGATAATGGTGCAACCGTCACATGGAGACTGACAGATCAGCTCGGACAGAGTCGACCGACCACGACATTCGGGAGAAGCAAAGACACATGAGTGCGCAGCAGACCATCATCTACACGCTCACCGACGAGGCGCCGTTCCTGGCGACCGCCTCGTTCCTGCCCATCATCCGGGCCTTCGCCGGGCCCGCGGGCATCGACGTGCAGACGAGCGACATCTCCCTCGCGGCGCGCATCCTGGCGGCCTTCCCCGAGCGCCTCACCGACGAGCAGAAGGTGCCGGACAACCTCGCGGCACTGGGCGAGCTGACTCAGGATCCGTCGGCGAACATCATCAAGCTCCCGAACATCAGCGCGTCGGTGCCGCAGCTGCTCGCCGCGATCGCCGAGCTCCAGGGCAAGGGCTACGACATCCCGGACCTGCCCTCGGAACCCAAGACCGACGAGGAGCGCGAGATCGCGACCCGGTACTCGACGATCCTCGGCAGCGCCGTGAACCCGGTTCTGCGCCAGGGCAACTCGGATCGTCGCGCGCCGAAGGCCGTGAAGGAGTACGCCCGCAAGCACCCGCACAGCATGGGCGAGTGGTCGATGGCCTCGCGCAGCCACGTCGCGCACATGAAGCACGGCGACTTCTACCACGGCGAGAAGTCCACGACCCTCGACCGCGACCGTGACCTGCGGATGGAGCTGGTGACCGCCGACGGCCAGGTGCACGTGCTCAAGAAGAGCGTGCAGCTCGGCGCGGGCGACGTCATGGACTCGATGTTCATGAGCAAGAAGGCCCTGCTGGAGTTCTACGAGGAGCAGATGCAGGACGCCTACGAGACCGGCGTCATGTTCTCGCTGCACGTCAAGGCCACGATGATGAAGGTCTCGCACCCCATCGTCTTCGGGCACGCGGTCAAGGTCTTCTACAAGGACGCCTTCGCCAAGCATCAGGCGCTGTTCGACGAGCTCGGCGTCAACGTCAACAACGGCCTCGGCGATCTGTACGACAAGATCGCGACCCTCCCCGCGAGCAAGCACGAGGAGATCGTCAAGGACCTGCACGCGTGCCACGAGCACCGCCCGGAGCTGGCGATGGTCGACTCGGCCCGCGGCATCTCGAACTTCCACTCGCCGTCCGACGTGATCGTCGACGCGTCGATGCCCGCGATGATCCGCGCCGGCGGCAAGATGTACGGCGCCGACGGCCGCCCGAAGGACACCAAGGCCGTCATGCCCGAGTCCACCTTCGCGCGCATCTACCAGGAGATCATCAACTTCTGTAAGACCAACGGCGCCTTCGATCCCCGGACCATGGGCACCGTCCCGAACGTGGGCCTGATGGCGCAGAAGGCCGAGGAGTACGGCAGCCACGACAAGACCTTCGAGGTGCCCGCCGCCGGTACCGCCAACATCGTCGACAACGCCACCGGCGAGGTCATCCTCTCCCAGGAGGTCGAGGAGGGCGACATCTGGCGCATGTGCACGGTCAAGGACGCGCCGATCCGCGACTGGGTCAAGCTGGCCGTCAATCGCGCCCGCAATTCCGGTATGCCCGTGCTGTTCTGGCTCGACCCGTACCGCCCGCACGAGAACGAGCTCATCAAGGCGGTCAAGGCCGAGCTGAAGAACTACGACACCGAGGGCCTCGACATCCAGATCATGTCGCAGGTGCGCGCCATGCGGTACACCCTCGAGCGGGCGATGCGCGGCCTCGACACCATCGCCGCCACCGGCAACATCCTGCGCGACTACCTCACGGACCTGTTCCCGATCCTCGAGCTGGGCACCTCGGCGAAGATGCTCTCGATCGTCCCGCTCATGGCCGGCGGCGGCATGTACGAGACGGGGGCCGGCGGTTCGGCCCCGAAGCACGTCAAGCAGCTCACGGAGGAGAACCACCTCCGGTGGGACTCGCTGGGCGAGTTCCTCGCTCTCGCGGTCAGCCTCGAGGACATGGGCCTGAAGAACGAGAACGCGGCGGCGAAGGTCCTGGCGAAGACGCTCGACGCGGCCACGGGCAAGCTGCTCGAGAACAACAAGGCCCCGTCGCGCAGCACCGGTGAGCTCGACAACCGCGGCAGCCAGTTCTACCTCGCCCTGTACTGGGCGCAGGAGCTGGCGGCGCAGACCGAGAACCCCGAGCTGGCCGCGAAGTTCGCGCCGCTGGCGAAGGCGCTCGAGGAGCACGAGCAGACCATCGTGGAGGAGCTGCGCGCCGTGCAGGGCGAGCCGGCGGACATCGGCGGCTACTACTTCCCGGACCCCGAGAAGACCGCGCAGGTGATGCGCCCGAGCGCCACCTTCAACGCGGACCTGGACGCGATCGGTTCCTGATCGTCGCACGCGAAGGGCACCGTCGACCGAGGTCGACGGTGCCCTCCCGTTGTTCGAGGGGGGTACCGCGCCTAGCCGCGACTCACAGGAACCGCGACTGCTGGCTGTCGACGAAGGACATCAGCCGCTGGTAGCCCGAGCCGGTGACCCGCACGATCAGGTCCAGGGCCACGGCGTCGGGGCCGATCAGGATGCGCCCGTGGTTCTTCCGGACACCGTCGAGGATCGTCCGCGCCGCCGCGTCCGCCTCGGTGCGGGCCAGGTACTTGTTGAAGAAGTCCGCGAACGAGGCCTGGTCCTGCCCCTCGCCGACGGTGGCGTTGTTGCAGATGTCGGTCTTGATGCCGCCGGGGTGCACGCAGCTCACGCCCACGTTGTGCCCACTCGCCAGCATCTCGATCCGCAGCGCCTCGGTGAAGCCGCGGACCGCGAACTTGGCCGCGTTGTAGGCGCTCTGGCCGCCGACGCCGAACAGGCCGAAGATCGAGCTGGTATTGGCGATGTGGCCGTCGCCGGACGCGATGAGGTGCGGCAGGAAGGCCTTGGAGCTGTTGACCACGCCCCAGAAATCGACGTCCATCATGCGGTCGTAGTCCTTGAAGGAGGTCTTCTGGACACTCGCATGGTGCGCGATGCCGGCGTTGTTGAAGACCAGGTTGACGACCCCGTAGTGCTCGGCCACCTCGTCGGCGTAGGCGAGGACCTGCTCGCGCTCGCCCACGTTGACGACCTTGGTGTGCACCTCGGCGCCGAGCGCCCGGGCGTCCTCGGCCGTGCGCTCCAGCCCCGCCGCGTCGTAGTCGCAGACCGAGAGCTTGGCGCCCTGCCGCGCGAGCTCGAGCGCGAGTTCGCGGCCCATGCCGGACGCGACGCCCGTGACGACGGCGACCTTGCCGTGGAAGTCCTTCATGCTGTTCTCTCCTCTAGTCCATGACCCGCGCGAGGAAGTCGGCGGCGTCGTCGGCGGCCGCGTACACGGTGCCGAAATGGTCGGTGGGGTACAGCCTGAGGGTGAGCGGCTGCCGGTGCCGCGCCAGCGCCGCGGCGAGAGAGATCCCGGAGACGACCGGTACGTCGATGTCGGTGAGGCCGTGGCCCAGGAAGATCGGCCGGTCGTAGCCCTGCACCGGGATGCCCATGTACTCGCGCAGCGCCGCCCCGATCCCGGGGATCGAGCGCAGGGGAGCGGTCACCCACGCCGAGATCCGGGCGCCGCGCAGGGCCTCCCGCGTGTCGTACAGGCTCAGGCGTTCGGCGAGGTCGACGACCCGTCGGCCCTCGGCGCTGAGCACGTCGTCGATCCCGAGGTCGGGCCGGGCGTCGCGGACGCCGGCCAGGATGTAGGCGGCGTACACGGTGGTCAGCGGCGGCAGGACGATCGGCGGGAACGACGGGCGCAGGAACTGCACGACGCGTTCGATGTTCGCGGGGGTGCCGGTCGCGACCACGCCGCGCAGGTCGAGGTCGTCGCCGACGCCGAACTCCGTCGCGTACCGGGCGCCGTTCATCGCCGCGCCCGCGCCCTGCGACTGGCCGACGAGGGCCCACCGCCCGGCCACGGGCAGGCCGAGCCGGCGCGCGGCCCGCACCGAGTCGACCAGGTTGTGCGCCTCGACCCTCCCGTTGAGATAGCTCATCAGTCCGGGTGTGCCCATGCCCGCGTAGTCGGTGGCGACCACCGCGTAGCCGTGCCGCAGCCAGTGCCCGAGGTAGAACCGTTGCCGCTCGGACTGCGGCTGGGCCGACGGGGTCGCGTCGTCGCACAGCCCGACGGTGCCGTGCGCCCACGCGATCACGGGCCATCCGCCCTCGGGGGCGTCGCCGCGCGGGAGGAACAGCGCCGCCGTGCTGACGGCGTCCGGCCCGTACTGATTGGCGGTGGCGTACAGGAAGCGATACGCCTCGGCCGCGTCGTCGAGGCCGAGCTCCGCGGCGAGCGGCACCCGGTCGATCGGGGAGCCGGCGGGCACCGTCGGGCCGCTGTAGGCGCGTGCGTCGAGACCGGACCAGTTCGGCGGGCCGATCGGGGTGATCGGATCGGGCGTCGCGAGCCCGCGGAGCAGTCCGGCGACCCGGGTCGACAGTGCGCGCGGCAGGGCGGGCGGCGTGATCGGCACCACGCCAACCTAACAGCCGGCAGGCTTCAGGTCGTCGCCCGACGCCGGGGGATCGCGAGGGCGCACGCCACCGCCACGGCGCACACCCCGATGCTGATCAGGATGGTCGCCTCGTAGGCGGGCGCCGACGGCGTGCGGACCGGGCCCGCCGGCGTGGCGGTGAGGACGGTCGAGCCGGTGAGCACCATGCCCACCACGGCCGTCGACATCGACGTTCCGACGGACCGCATGAGGGCGTTGACGCCGTTCGCCTCGCCGGTCTGGGCGACCGGGACCACCGACATGATCAGCGCGGGCATCGCGGAGTAGGCGAGTCCGAGGCCCGCGCCGACCAGCGCGCTCGCGGCGAGGATCCAGACCCAGGTGATGGGCCACGGGCCGGCCAGGGCGAGCAGGAGGATGAGGTAGCCACCACCGATCACGACGGCGCCGATCGCCAGCGACAGGCGCGCGCCGTGCCGATCGGTGATCCACGAGCTGACGTACGAGAAGCCGAACATGACGAGTCCGCTCGGCATCAGGACCAGGCTCGCCGGCACCATGTCGAGGCCGAGACCCGCGGGTGCCTGCTCCGGCGCCATGAGCACCTGGATCGGCATCATCTGCATCGCGTAGAAGGCGAAGCCGGTCGCCACGGAGGCGATGTTGGTCAGCAGGATCGGACGGTCGACCAGGGTGGCGACGTCGATGAGCGCGTTCGGCGTGCGGCGCTCGTAGCGCCACCACGCGATCGCCGAGACCGCGAACGCGGCGAACATGGCGAGGGTCAGCGGAGCGGTCCAGCCCCACTCGGACGCCTTGGACAGGGGGAGCAGGACGAAGGTGAGCACCGCGGTCAGCCCGAGGGTGCCGATCGCGTCGAACCGTCCGCCGGGATCGGAGGGCCCCTCGGCGACGAACCGCAGGACGGCCGCCGCGCAGAGCACCGCGGCGAGGGCGCAGATCCAGAACAGGGCGTGCCAGCTGATGTGGCGCGCGATCGACGCGGCGAAGGGCAGGCCGAGCGCGCCGCCGACGCCCAGCGAGGCGCTCATCGCACCGACCGCGGAGCCCAGCTGCGTGGCGGGGACGATGTCGCGCAGGATGCTGATGCCGACGGCGATCGCGCCGATGCCGAGCCCCTGCAGCCCGCGCCCGACGAGGAACGGGAGAAGCGAGGACGAGACCGCGCACACCGCGGAGCCGACCGCGACGGCGGCCATGTTGCCGAGGAGCACCCGGCGCTTGCCGAACATGTCGCCGAGACGGCCCGCGATCGGCGTGCCGACCGCGCCCACGAGCAGCGTGATCGTCAGGGTCCAGGACGCGTTCGACGGTGCCGTGTCGAGCAGCCCGGGGAGCTCGGGGATCAGCGGCACGATGATCGTCTGCATCAGGGCGACCACGATGCCGGCGGCGCAGAGCACGGCGACGGCGACGCGCGAGTATGACTGGGACAGGGTCGTGCCTTCGTGATCGGCGGTGGGCTGCTAGGGATTCTAACAATCCCCGCTCGAAGGCGGTCTCAGGGACGGCGCGGCTCGGGGTAGGTGTAGAAGCCCTCCCCGGTCTTGACGCCCAGCTTCCCGGCGTCGACGTACTCGTGCAGCAGGCGCCGCGGCCCCTCGGGCAGGTGCGGGTTCTCGGCGGCGTAGTGCTCCTCGATGTCCAGGACCACGTCGAGGCCGACGGAATCCATCATCTGGAACGGCCCCACGGGCATGTGCCAGTTGAGGCGGAACATCCCGTCCACGTCCTCGGGGCGGGCGACGCCGTCGGCGACCACCGCGAGCGACTCGCGCTTGATGGCCGCCCAGACCCGGTTGAAGATGAAGCCCGTGCTCTCCCTGCGCGCCTCGAAGGGGTGCACGTCGAACTCGGGCAGCACCGTGAGGAGCGTGTCGAGGACCTCGCGCGCGGTCTCGCCGTCGGACATGACGTCGGCGGCGTTCGCCGTGGGCGGCATGTAGAAGTGCAGGTTGCAGAACCGGCTCTTGTCGCGGATCTTCTCCTTCATCAGGCGCGAGGCGTACGAGGAGGAGTTCGTGACGAAGATCGTGTCCGACGGTGCCGCGGCGTCGATCTCGCCCCACAGCGGGATCTTGATGTCGAGGCGCTCGGGCACGGCCTCGACGGCGAGCCAGGCACCGTCGAGCGTCGTGGCGAGGTCGTCGCTCGCGATCGCGCGCCCCGCTTCGCCCGACCCGCGGCGAGCGAGCACGTCTGGGAGGGTGTCCGTGACGTAGTCCACGGCGGCCCGGGCCTGGTCGGCGTTCGGGTCGTGGATCCGGACCTCGCCGCCGCGGCTCGCGAACATGAGCGCGATCCGCCGGCCCAGCGTGCCCGCGCCGATCACGGCCACGGGCCGCCGGCGGATGTCGTCGAAGGAGAAGCTGTAGGTCATCGAAAACTCCTTGTTCTCAGAGGGAATCGTTCACTCCGGCGATGCCGGAGACGGGCGTACCCAGGTCCACGAAGACCTCCGGGTCGCCACCGCCGAGCGGCACGCGCCAGATGCGGCCGGCCAGATCGGAGACGTAGGCGATGTCCGACGGGGCGTCGACGGCCAGTCCGATGGCCTCGCCGAAACCGCGGGCCACGATCTCGGGCGCCGCGCCCTCGGCGCCGGCCGAGGGGAGCGGGGCCCGGTTGAGCGAGTTGCCGTCGGGCGCGGCGCCGCGGTCGGTCCAGTACAGGGTGTCGCCGACGATCTCGAGGTCGATCGGCTCGGGCAGCGCGTCCCACAGCGTCTCGATGTCGGGGCGGTCCGCGGCGCTCGCCCCGTCGGGAAGGTCGAGGCCGGCGCGAAGAATCCGCCCGCGGCCGCCCTTCGCGGGGCCCTTCTGCGTCCAGTAGAGGTGCCCGCGGCCGGGGTCCACCGCGACGCCGACGCACTCCGCGAGGTGGTCGGGCGCGGGCGCGTTGACGACGAGGTCGCGCAGCCCGGTGCCGTCCGTGCGCACCGAGCCGATCCGTCGGCCCTCGCGGTCGCCCCAGTACAGCCGGCCCGCGCCGTCGGAGGTGAGCTGTTTGCCGGTGGTGATGGACCCGGCGGGGACGAGGTCGTGCGCGTCGGAGCCGTCGGCGAGCATCGAGTGCAGCCCGCCGGTGCGCGCGGAATAGTCGAGCCCCGCCTCGCCCGTACCACCCGGAGTGCGGACCGGGCGGCCCATGGTGGTCCAGTAGATGCGCCCGGATTCCACCACCAGCCCGTCGGGAGACGTGCCCGCCACGCCGGTATACAGCGTCTCGACCCGACCGTCGGGGATCGAGATCCGGCGGACGGCACCGGTGCGGATTTCCAGAGCGACTATTGATTCGAACACCTAAACAACACTACTAGTGTCGCGCCTCACTGGAGTGTGATCTGCGAGACAGATCGGCCTGGAAATCTGCGGCTATGGTGTGGATCACGCGCTATCGGAGGAGGAGCATGCGGATCGTGGATGCACGCCGATTCGGCGATCGTGCCGTGCGGGTCCGCGTCGCGCCCGACACCGTCGACGCGCTGCGCGCCGCGCTCGCGGCGGAGCCGCTGCCCGGGCAGCGGGAGCTCGTCGCGGGTGGGGAGAGCGTCACGGTCCTCTTCGACGCCCCCGCGTCCGCCGCGGAGGGGGAGCGGCTGCTCCGGGCGATGGAGCCGCCGGCCGCGCGGCCGACGGACGGGCCCCTGGTCGAGATCGGGGTCGTCTACGACGGGGAGGACCTGCGCGAGGTGGCCGACCTGCTCGGCACCGACGAGGCCGGCGTCGTCCGCCTGCACACCGGACGGCGCTGGCGCGTGGGCTTCCTGGGCTTCGCCCCCGGTTTCGCATATCTGCGATCGTCGGACGTCGGTCCCGTGATCCCGCGCCGCGCGGCGCCGCGCGTGCGGGTACCGGCCGGCGCCGTCGGCCTGGCGGGCGAGTACAGCGCCGTCTACCCGCGCGTCTCGCCCGGCGGCTGGCAGCTGATCGGCCGCACCGACGCCGAACTCTGGTCGCTGGACCGCGATCCGCCCGCACTCCTCGCGCCCGGTACCCGGGTTCGGTTCACCGCGGTACGCGAGCGCGTCACCGTGCCCGCGCCGCGCGACCCCGAGGCTTCTCCGTCACATCCCGGGCGCGGCCTCGTCGTCCGGGAGACGGGGCTGCTCAGCCTCATCGAGGATCTCGGCCGCCCGGGGTACGCGGCGGTCGGCGTCTCGCGCTCGGGCGCCGCCGACCGCGGCGCGCTGCGGCAGGCGAACCGGCTCGTCGGCAATCCCGACGGTGCCGCCGGGATCGAGAACGCCGGTGGCGGAATCGACCTGCTCGCATCGGGAGAGCACGTCGTCGCGGTCTCCGGCGCCGACGCGGAGATGGAGATCGTCTCGCCGGACGGGCGCCGGCGCACCGTCGCGCGCGGACGCCCCGTCGGGCTCGACGACGGGGACCTGCTCGCCGTGGGTCCGGTGACGGCCGGCTTGCGGGTGGTCGTCGCGGTCCGGGGCGGCGTGGACGTCCCGCCCGTGCTCGGCAGCCGCAGCACCGACACGCTCGCGCACCTCGGGCCGCCGCCCGTCGCCCGCGGCGACGCACTGCCGGTGGGGCCGCAGCCCCGGACGGCCGTCGGCGATCCCGAGCCGGTGCCCGCGGTGCCGGACGGGCGGGCACCCTCGGTGCTCGATGTGGCCCCCGGGCCGGACGCGGACCTGTTCCCCGACGGTGCCTGGCGGCACCTGCTCGACACCGACTGGGAGGTCACTCCGCAGAGCGACCGCGTCGGGGTGCGGCTGGCCGGCCCGCCGATCCCGCGCGGCGACGGGGAGGTGCAGAGCCAGGCGCTGGTCCCCGGCGCGATCCAGGTCCCGCCGTCCGGCGAGCCCGTCGTCTTCGTCGTCGATCACCCGACGACCGGCGGGTATCCGGTGCTCGCGGTGGTCGCCGAGCACCACGCGGACCTCCTCGCCCAACTGCCGCTGGGCTCCGTCGTCCGGTTCGCGCTGCACGAAACCGGGGTCGCGGACGACTCAGGTGTGGTTATGTCGGGTCCGGGCGGTGCCGGACCGCTCGCCCGGCCGGTGCTCGGGGAACCCCGGAAGGAAACATGAGGAAGATCGCGGCTCGGCGGAACATCGGCGTCGTCTGCGGCCTGGCGGCCGCGGCACTCATCGTCACGGGGTGCGGGGACGGGGGTTCGCGTGAGACGGCGGCCACCTCGTCGCTGGCCTCGGCATCGGCCACCGGCGCCGCGGCGTCCTCGGGCGGAAAGCCGGCGGGGCAGTCCTCGACGGCCGCCTCGGCGAGCGCCGCCGCGGCCTCGTCCGGCGCCGCCTCGTCCGGCAGGGTCGCGCCCGGCGGGGTCGCGGTGAAGGGCGCCGATGGCAGCACCGTCACGCTCACGGGTCCCATCGGGGTGCGGTACGCCGCCGCGACGCCGGCGCAGCGCAGCGCCCTGGGGGTCGTCCTGACGGGTGATCACAACGCGGGCACCCGTGACAGCGGCGTCATCTTCCAACAGTTCAAGGGCGGCGTGATCACCGCGAGGAATGCGAACCCCGGGACCCCCGCTTACATCACGTGGGGCCTGATCCGGGACGCCTGGAACGTCGAGCGCGGTCCCGACGGCACCCCCGTGCAGGTCGGCAAGAACGGCTCCGCCGGCCCGCTCGGCGCGGTGACCAGCGACGAGACCACCTCGGGTGCGCTCAAGCAGACCACCTTCGAGCACGGCAGGATCACCTTCGACACGCGGACCGGGAAGGTGGAGGTCACCGTCAACGGGAAGGTCGTGCCGTCGGGCCTGTAGCCGGTCGGAAGTGCCGGACGACCCCCAGCAGGGCCGCGCTGGCGATTCGCACCTTCTCGGCGTCCGGTTCGTCGCCGGTGATGATCGGGGAGTAGACGAACGATTCGGCCATCCGGAGCAGGAGGTACGCCAGGTCGTCGGTCGGCAGCTCCGGCCGATAGCGGCCGGCGTCGACCTCCCGCTGGATCTCGTCGACGATGCGCGCCAGGATCCGTTCGTGCACGCCGCCTGCCCGCGTCGTCATCACCCGGAACGCCCGCTCCGGCTCGCTGCGGACGAAGGGGACGAACGCCGTCCCCTCGTTCGCGATGACCGCGAAGTCACCCATGAAGTTCGCGATCCGGACGGCGCCCTCCCCGGCCGCGGTGCGGGCGACCCGATCCAGCGCCGGCGCCGTGATCGACCACACCACCTCGCCCATGATCCGGTCACGACCACCGAACCACCGGAACAGGGTGTTGCGGTTGACCCCGGCGTACGCCGCGAGCTCGTTCATCTCCACCCGCTCACCGGCGAGGAACGACTTCCGGGCCCGGGCGATCACGGCGTCCCGGCGGTCCTGAGTGGTGCGTGCGTTCACCGGTCCTGTTGCAGTCGTGGGCGGATTCATTCGCGATCCGGCCCGGGTCAGCTCGCGGCGGCGCCGGGGACCGCCGGGTACGCGAACCGCAGTGCCGCCGGTGGGCGGAAGGGCTCGGCATCGGGCCCGGCGGCGAGCCGGTCCGCGAGCGCCCAGAGCACCGCCACGTTCGTGCCCAGACCGAGGTGCGAGCCGAGCACCTCGATGTTCTCCGCCGACGGTGACGGGTCCCGGCACAACTGCCAGGGCACGATGCCGTCGAGTCGGCTGTAGATCGCGACGGTCGGGACCGGGAGCGCGGCACCGTCGTCCTCGAGGGGGAGCGACAGCGGCTCCACGTGCCACCGGTCGAACAGTCGGTAGACGTGTCGGGCGTTGCTCTGCGAGTGCTTGGTCAACCGGAACGGGCTGCCGAGGGTGATCACCTGGCGCACCAGGTCCGGGTACTCCCGGGCGAGGCGGCGGGCGTAGATCCCACCGAGGCTCCACCCGATGAGGGTGACGGGACCCTCCGCGGCCGCGATGTCGCGGAGCCGCTCGGGCATGCCGTCCATGATCCGCGCGGAGGGGCCGATGTTCGTCCCCAGGCCCCACCGGTGCGTGCGGTAGCCCAGGCGGCGCAGGGTGCGCCGCAGGATACGTGTGGTGGTGTCGGAGGTGCCGAGACCGGGTAGCACGAGGACCGGGCGGCCGTCGCCCGTAGGAGCCCGCAACAGGAGCGGCCACGTCCACGCGAGGGCCCCGCCCTCGCACAGCGCGCGGGCGTAGTCCGTCGTCATCAGGGCCGGGCCGGGGGAGCGGACGCTATCGATGGTCTGTGTCATATCCGCCTCAGTTCGTGAGCATGCCGCCGTCGACCGGCAGGGTGATGCCGGTGACGTAAGTGGACGCGTCGCTGGCCAGGAAGAGCAGGGCGGGGTCCAGCTCGCCCTCGGCGCCGAGCCGGCCCAGGACCGTGCGGGGGAGGACGAACCTCTCGAGGACGCCCTCTTCGAACTCGTCGGTCATCTCGGACGCGAAGTAGCCGGGGGCGATCGCGTTGACGCGGATTCCGCGCCGCGCGCCCCACTGCTGGGCGAGGTCGCGGGTCAGGCCGACCACGGCGGCCTTCGACGCCGAGTACGCCGCCTGCGGCATGAGCACGCTGGTCAGGCCCAGGACGCTGGCGATGTTGATGATCGAGCTGCCGGGTTGCATCACCCGCGCGGCGGCCTGAGCCATCCAGAAGGTGCCGTTGAGGTTGACATCGATCACCTTGCGGAAGTCCTCCGGGGCCTCGCGCAGCGCGGGTACCGCTGAGGCGACGCCGGCGTTGTTCACCAGCACGTCGACGCGCCCGAAGGTGTTCATCGCCGCCTCGGCGACGGCGGTGCAGGCATCGGGGTCGGAGACGTCACACGCCACGGGCAGAGCCCGGACGCCGGCGGCCTCGACGAGCGCGGCGGTATCGGCGAGCTTGTCGACCCGGCGAGCGGCGAGCACCACATCGGCACCGGCGGACGCCAGCGCCTTCGCGAACCCGACGCCCAATCCGCTCGAGGCTCCGGTGACGACGGCGACCCGGCCGTCGAGCCGGAACAGGTCAAGGGGGTTCGTCATGCTTCTCCTTCGAAGGGGGCGGTGCTAAGCGAAGTCTTCGGCCACGCCGATGAGGCCGATGGCCTCGGCGGAATCGCGGGCGTGGTGCGCGAGCACGATCAGGTCGCGCAGGTTGCCGTCGCGATCGCGGATGTGGTCGCGCAGCAGCGCCTCACCGGTGAAACCGAGCTGGTTGAACATCGTGAGCACGCGCTCCTCGTCGATGGCGAGCTCGATCATGATCTTGGTCAGGCCGGCGGCCAGGCCGGCGCGCAGCGCCTCCTGCACCAGGCGGCGGCCGATGCCGGTGCCACGGCGGGCCTCGCCGACCACCATGCGCAGCTCGCCGACGTGGTCCGACCAGCCCGGGAGGCGGGTGAGGGTGGCGTATCCGAGGATCGAGCCGTCCTCCGCGACGGCGACCCAGCGGAGTCCGGGGCCGCTGATGAGCTCGGACGTGGGGCCGGTGAGGTCCTCGCGCATCACGGTGACGTCGCGGGCCGACAGACCGGCGAACATCGCCGCCAACGCGGCCTCGTCATCGGCGGTTACCTCGCGGACGGTGATCTCGGTCATTGCGCCTCGCTCTGCTTGATCAGGAAATCGATGATGGTGGGGATGGTGGTCTTGGCGGCGGTGCGGCCGACCACGAGGCCGATGTGGCCGCCCTTGAGCCGCAGCTCGGTCTTGTCCTCCGATCCCACGAGGTCCATGACGGGGGCCGCGGCGGCCACGGGGACGATGTGGTCCTTCTCCCCGAGGACCGCCATGAACGGCGTGGTGATGTCCGACAGGTGGACCCGGTCGCCGCCGAGGAACAGGCGGTCCGTCATGAAGCCGTTGTCGCCGCTGAGCATCGTCACCATCTGCCGCGCCGTTGCGCCGGGCAGCGGGATATGGTCCGTACCCCAGCCGTTCATCGCCTGGTAGGCGGCGACGTACTCGTCGTTCCACATGCGATCGAGCAGGTCGACGTAGCCGGTGAGTTCCGCGACCGGCGTCAGTGACCGGAACGCGCCGTACACCACGTCGGCGGGGAGGTTGCCGTCCTCGCCGAGTGCGCGCTCGACCTCCTCCACGCTGTCCGTGAACACCGTCTTGAACGGTAGTTCGGAGTAGTCGACGGGGCAGGCGACCACGGTGTGACTCCGGATGGGGGAGTCGGGGTGGTGCGCAGCGTGCAGCAGCGTGAGATTGCCGCCGAAGCAGTAGCCCAGCAGGTTCACCTCGTCCGTTTCCGACCGGCGGCAGGTCTCCCGGATGGCTGCGGGGATGGCGGCGTCGGCGTAGTACTCGAGCCCGTTCGCCGCGTCGCGTTCGTCGGGGGTGCCCCAGTCCAGCAGGTACACGTCGAAACCCGCCTTGAGGAGGTGCTCGATGAAGCTGTTCCCGGGGGTCAGGTCGAGGATGTAGCTGCGGCTGACAAGGCTGAAGACGATCAGCAGCGGCGGCCGGTACTTGACGTCGTCGTTGCGGTACCGGAACAGCCGAGCCCGCCCGTCCCGCCACACCTGATCGCGCGGCGTCACGCCGATGTCCGGTGCGTTCAGGCCCGCCGCCATCTTGATGCCGTTGCGGGCGCGGAGCGCGTTGCGCTCGATCTCCTGGCGGACCCGGTCCAGGGCGGAGCGGGGACCGTCGATCACTCCCACGTCAGTCCTCCTCGTCGAGGCCGGCGTGCGCATCCTGCTCGGCGAGATCGCGGCGGAGGCGCCGGACCTCGTAATCCAGCTGCCCGACCTGGCGGCGGAGCTTGCGGATGTCCGATCCCGCGGGCAGGTTGACGGCATGCAGCACCGCCGCGCCGACGGCGTCGATCCGTCCGCCGATCGCGGCACGCGTGCGACCGACGATCTTGAGTGTGGTCGCGAACTCTTCGGAGTGGACGACCGCTTCCACGGGAGGCGTGATCCTGCGTTCGACCTCGTCGTACAGCCCCCGCAACGAGAAATTGCTCATCGTCTCCCGGCTCCTCCGTTGTAGGGCGCGTGGTGGCGGTTGGGGCTCAGCGATCCCCAGGAATGCATCATTCGCTCAGAATGACACAGGTCCAGCGCTGTCGGAGCAGAACGGACGGCGACGTCGCGCCGAACTGGCGGACACCGTCGGGTCCGGGGTGCGAACCCGTCGAGTCGGGCGCCGAGCGGACCGCGTGGTGCACGCCACATATCGCAGCCGTTGCAGCTCAGTCTGCGGTGAGTTTAGCTAAAGACACTATCTTTGGGAAGGGTGCGGTTTCATGAAAAAGCGATACACGGCGGGTGCGCTGGCGCTGACCTCGTTCCTGGCGGTCGGCCCGCTCTCGCCGGCCGGCACCGTCCACGCGATCACCGACAGCCAGATCAGGACGCAGTGCGAGAGCGGGGTGGCGAAATGCACGTACGACAACGTGCGGCCGATTTCGGCGCCGTATCTCGCGCGCGGCCAGCGGGTCTCCGAGGTGGTGACCAACTGCACCTCCTCGCCGATCGACTACACGCTCACGTGGTCGCAGACGACGGGGACCACCACCACCTCCGGCGTGGAACTCACCGCGGCGTACAAGGCGGCGGTCGAGATGTCGGTGAAGACCAGCTTCTCCCGCTCGTGGAACAGTTCGAAGACGGAGTCCTCGACGCTCAAGGTGACGGCGCATCCGGGGGAGCAGGTGTGGGTCGAGCGGCAGGCGGTGGTCCAGGACATCTCCGGTGACCTTGCGACGCACTACGACGCGACCGTCGACGGACACTACATCTGGTACCTGAACGACCAGAGACTGACGGTTCCGCCGATCGAATCGACCTCCCTGCAGCCCACCATCAAGGGCGCGTCGAAGGCGGCGACGTGCTGAGCGCCGCCGGGTCGACGGCGGGCGGGCACGGGCGACGGGTCGCCGTCGCGGCTGCGGTGGCGCTGCTGCTGTCCGCTGGGACGGGCGCCGCGCACGCGCACGCCGCGGGTGCCTGTTTCCAGAAGGTCGAGTTCTACAACGAGTCCGGTTACGTGGTATCGAAGTTCGCCCTCACCGACGCGTCGGGGGACGTCTGGACGAGCCCGAACCAGTACGCGCTCGCGCAGTCGGTCACCGTCGATCTGACGCCCGGTTGGGCACGTACATCACGGTGACCGGGCGGCGCGACCGCACGACCGGGCCCGAGATCAGGTATTGCAGGAACTCCCAGGCGGTCGGCGTCAAGGCGTACGGCACGGTCTTCAGCCCCCAGCTCGCCACCTACTGAGGTTCGAGCGCACCCGTCGAGAAAGCGGTGGAACAGGAACATGAGTGCTTCGATCGCGCGCGGCTCCCGCCCCGCTTTTCCGATGCGAGCCGCATTCCCGGTGCGCCGTGTGGTCGCGGCGAGCGCCGCGGCGGCGGTACTGGTCGCGGCCGGCGCGTACGGCGCCGCGCGTGCGGCGGTGGAGGACCTGAGTTGGGGGGATTGCCCGTCGGCCGTGACCGCAGTGAATCCCGGCGGCGAACGCGCGCGGTGCACGACGATCTCGGTTCCGCTCGACTACTCGAACCCGGCAGCGGGCAGGATCAACCTCCTCGTCAGCGGCTTCCTGCCTACGGGGAAGACGGCGAGCCGGGTGATCCTCGGCAATCCCGGAGGCCCTGGCGGCGACGCCTACAACTTCTGGAGCGCCGACGGCAGATCAGCCCAGTGGCTCTTCGACGACAACGCCCTGATCGCGATCCAGCCGCGCGGCCTGGAGTTCTCGACACCGCTGAGCTGCTCGACCAGGGCCCAGTGCGCCGCCGTGATCGCGGCCTATCCGAACTACCTGCCGAACCTCACGACTGAGAACGTCGCGCGCGATATGGAGGAGTTCCGCAAGGCGGCGGGCCTGACCACGGTGTCGTACTACGGTGCCTCCTGGGGAACCTCGCTCGGTGC
The DNA here is from genome assembly GCF_057815145.1 of Tsukamurella sp. II2bb. Classification (NCBI taxonomy): domain Bacteria; kingdom Bacillati; phylum Actinomycetota; class Actinomycetes; order Mycobacteriales; family Tsukamurellaceae; genus Tsukamurella; species Tsukamurella sp. II2bb. Next base: position 369,157 of record NZ_JBYPZI010000002.1, on the reverse strand, counting down.
CGCGTTCGCCAGCATGTTCCCGGCGTCCGTGGACCGGCTCATCCTCGACTCCAACATGAATCCGACGACGATCGGAGTGGGTGGCGGCGCGATCGCGACCGCGGCGCAGAACGAGGCCTTCCGCGCGCGGTTGAACCAGTACTTCGAGTGGGCCGCTGTGAACAACGACACCGTGAAGCTCGGCGCCACCCCGCTTCAGGTCTTCGACAAGTGGAACGCGGCGCGGCTGTCCGCGTCTCGGAAGGCGTACGCGGCCAACTATCTTCCGCCGGCGGCGGTCGCGGAGGATCTCCCCGAGGCCTTGCGCCCCTTCGCGCCGGTGATCCTGCCCGTCTACAACGCGGCCCGGCAGGTGTACGAACGGATCGCCTACAACGTCCGGCTGACAGTCGGCCTGATCACCGGTGACATCACGCTGCTCGACGCGATCCAGGAGACCCGCGGCCCGTCGAGCATCATGCAGAACTCCACCAGCAAGATGTACAACCGCGGGCAGTGGACCGCGCTGTCCAAGCAGATCTACGGCATGGCGGTCGAGGGTCGGCCCGACTGGATGTACTCCGGAGTCAGTGCGGCGATCGGGGCGGGCAACGGCAAGGTGACGATCTACGACCTGATGGGACCGGCTGTGATGAACGCGGCGTCCGAGGCCGCGGAGACGGGGAGGGTGGACTTGAGCTACCTGCCGGCGATTCTCACCTCGGCCGTCAGCTTCGCGTTCAACCTGATGACCGGTGCCGACACCGCGCACACCCTGAGTGACTACCTGCGCGTGATCGGCAACCTGCGAGCCCTCGAGGGGTCCAACCGGGCGCCCGATTACTCCGTGAATCTCGCCACTGCGCCGCTGCTGCTGCAGAGCTACAACGATCCCGCCACACCCTACGCGGGGGCCGAAGCGATGCGAGACGCCGTGCACGGCGACCTGATCTCCGTGGGCGGAGGTGACCACGGGGTGTTCCGGAGAGGGGAGAGCACCGTCGACGATGCGGTCCGGCAGTACCTCGAGGACGGCACCGTGGCCGTGACCACGGCTCCCGAAGCGCCGCTCGGGAAGGACGGCAGGTACATCACACCCGGCGTTCGTACCTCTGCGCCCGCGGGTAGTGCGGCCGAACCGAAGGTCGCCGCCGCGCCGGCGCAGGTGCCGGAGTCGGCGGCGACGGTACCGGTCGGGGCTACGACGGTGCCGACCTCGGAGGGAGCTACGACGACGTCGACCGCGAGCCCGGCAAGCACTCCGACATCCAGCTCGACATCCGCCTCGGCCTCAGCGCAGAGCTCCGCCGGGCCGACTGCGACCCCGGCCGACGCGTCCGCGTCGGCTGCGACCGCCACGTCCGGCGCGAGCCCGTCCACCGGCACGACGGCCGAGCGAACCACCCCTGAGTCCACTGGCACGGAATCGACGAGCACGTCGTCGGCGGGGACGGGAGCGCCGGATCAACCCGCGCGATAGTTCCACACGAAATGTCATAATGTAGATTATCGGTGAAAAGCCAGTGACGATCGCGGGGTAGGTCTGATCACCGATGGACTTCTCTGTGAGGGTTCGGCGACCCCGACTCGGTACGTGGCCGTTCCTGAACTCGGTCGCCGGATCCGTTGCTTCTTCGGGCCGCGCCGTGGCTCGCGGCGGGATGTGCGGGCCTGTGTCGTCACCCCTTCGCCTGGTCGCGCCTAGCAGAGTCCAGAGCCTCACCGAGTAATATGTCACAGTGACGTATTCTCCGTGAGGTTGCCCGCTGTCACCGATGCTCAGGCAGGCCGCCGACCTGATGCTCGGCGGCGTTGAGGGCTTCGATGAGCAGCCTGCGCACGTGCCCGCCATGCACGCGGTACAGCAACCGGCGCCCTTCGCGGCGGTGTGCGACGAGACCGGCGAACTGCATCTTCGCCAGGTGCTGCGAGACCGCCGGACGAGCCTGGCCGACCTTCTCGGTCAGTGTCGTGACATCGAGTTCGCCAGCGCCGCTGAGTGCCCAGAGGATCCGCATCCTGGCCGGGACCGAGAGCATCTTCATCGCCAGGCATGCGGCGTCTATCTGATCGTCCGGGGGTGTGCGGTCCCACTCCGATGTGACATCATGTGCGTACACACGTACATGATGTCACGTGTGTCCGCGCGTCTCAGGAGGGTGACGGTGGTCTCGCCAGGGAGGGATCCGGCAAGGTTGTTGTTCGCGATCCGCGACTACCGACATCTGTTCACCGCGCAGGTAGTAGCCCTGTTCGGCACCGGGATGACGACGGTGGCGCTCGGCCTCCTCGCCTACGACCTGGCGGGACCCCGCGCCGCTGCCGTGCTGGGCACGGCCCTGACCATCAAGATGGTTGCGTACGTCCTCATCGCTCCCCTGGCCGCGGCATACGCGGACCGCCTTCCCCGGCGGACGATGCTGGTGGGCCTGGACCTGGTGCGCGCGACGGTGGCACTGGCACTGCCGTGGGTCGACCAGGTCTGGCAGATCTATGTCCTCGTCGTGGTACTGCAGTCGGCGTCGGCGGCGTTCACGCCCACCTTCCAGGCCGTCATCCCTGACATCGTGCCCGACGAGGCCCAGTACACCCGCGCCTTGTCGGCCTCGCAGCTCGCGGCGACGATGGAATCCCTGCTCAGTCCCGTACTCGCGGCCGTTGCGCTGACCATGATGAGCTTTCACTATCTGTTCCTCGCCACGGTCTTCGGATTCCTCGGATCCGCGGCACTGGTGGTCTCGACGTCGATTCCCAATGCCGGTCCGAGCGCCCGTGGCGGCGTCTTCCATCGCACCCTGACCGGCGCGGGGATCTTCCTCGCCACCCCGCGCCTGCGGGGCGTGCTCGGGTTGGATCTGGCGGTCGCGGGCACCGGCTCGATCGTGATGGTCTCGACCGTCAACCTCGTCCGGGACCTACTCGGCGGCTCGCAGGCCGACGTGGCGTGGCTGCTCGCCGCATCCGGGATCGGGACGATGCTGGTCGCCCTCGTGTTGCCCCGAGTCCTCGACCGGGTGCCCGAACGGCCGGTGATGCTCGCTGGCGGAACGGTGCTGGTCCTGGCCGCGGGCGCCGCGGTCGCGATGGTCGAAGTATCCGGAGCGGCGCAGCGGCCGGCGGCCGCCGCAATCTGGTTCGCGGTCGGCGGCGGCACGAGCCTGGTGCTGACCCCGGTCGGGCGGGTCCTCCGGCGCTCGTCAGCTGCGGGCGATCGTCCCGCGGTCTTCGCCGCCCAGTTCTCCCTCTCGCATCTGTGCTGGCTGATCGCCTATCCGATCGCCGGCTGGCTCGGCATCGCCGCCGGCCTCGGTACCACCTGGAGCATCCTCGGCATCCTGACGGTGCTCGGTGTCGTCGTCGCTGTCCGCGCCTGGCCCGCCCGCGAACCGGTGGAACTGGATCACCGGCACGCCGTCGACCGTACCGATCCCGCGCACCTCGTGGGCGCCGTCGCCGTCGGTGAGGGCACCGTCGAGCACCGGCACCGATTCGTCATCGACGCAGAACACCTCCGCTGGCCGGCCTGATTCGAATAGCCCCCGCGGGACCCGCGGTCCGGAGCGATCAGCGCAACCGCACGGCCAGAAGTGCGACGATCGCCAGGACCACCGCGAGACCCGTGAGTCCGGCGGTGAGGCCCGCGACTGCGGCGATCGCACCCACGAGGAGTGGACCGCCGGCGTCCCCCACCTCGCGTCCGATCTCGGCAGAGCCCATGGTCTGCCCGAGACGTTCCTTCGGCGAGTGCTGCGCCAGATGCGCGAAACCCAGCGGCGTGACCAGCCCGACACCCACGCCGATCAGGATGGCGGCAGCGACCACCCCGATCGGGTCGGGCGCGGCTGCAACCCCGAGCCCCAGGGCGGCGAGGGCGAGTCCGACGGCGATCCCCACGCCGTCGGGGAGCTTCCCGGCGTCGCGGAGTCTGCCGGCGCGGGGCTGCACCACCGAAGCCGTCAGCGCGAGCGCTGACACGATCGCCCCGGTGAGAAGTGGTCCGAGGCCGTGCTCGCCGGCCGCGACCGGGAGGAAGCCGACGCCGACGGCGAGCACTCCGGTGGCGGCGGCGAGCGCCGATGTCGGCAGCAGGAACGAACGGGACCCGAGACGGCGCAGCAGGTCCACGATCGTCTGCCGGGTGCGCGGCAACGGTGCTAAGCGCGGGACTGTGGCGGACGCCCAGGCGGCGACCGCTGCAGCGACGCCACCGAGGGCGGCGAACAGGAGGTCGTAGCCTCCGGCCCAGATCAGCGCGCCGCCCAGGACCGGTCCCGCGGTATAGCCGAACCCCTTCCATGCGCCGTAGCTGCCGAATGCGCGACCCTGCGCGGTATCCGGGGCCAGGCGCGAGACCATAGCGCTCGCCGCGGGCGAGAACGCGGCCGCCGCGGCGCCTTGCGCGAACCGTGCCAGGCCGATCCACCCCGCGTTGCCGGCGACGACGAACGCGGCCGAGGCGACCGCGAACGCGATGAGCCCGCCGAGGAGCACTGGCCGCGGTCCGATCCGGTCGGCGAGGGTGCCGAAGACGGGCTTGAGCAGAACTTCGGCACCGTCGTACAGCGCCAGTAGCAGGCCGAGCGCCAAGAGTTGCGTTCCCATCGATCCGGTGAGCCCGCCCAGGCTCGCGGCGATGCTGTGCGCCCCGAAGGCGGTGACGAAGCCCGCGCCGTACAGGGGGTACAGCGCAGCTTTCGGTCCGGCTCCGCCCCGCGCGCTGAGGCTGCTCACTCCCGCGTGGCCGTGGGACCGAGCAACGCGGACTCGGGGCGATCCGCCAGGCCCATGCGCAGGTGCTCGCTGTGATAGACCGCCTCGTCGAGGAGCTGCGCGACGTGGGTGTCGTAGAGGCTGTAGACGATGCTGCGCCCCGCCCGCACTCCGGTCACCAGGCCCAGGTTCCGTAACAGCCGCAGCTGATGCGAGACCGCGGACGGTTCCATCTGCACCGCTGCCGCGAGATCGCCCACCGCCATCGCCCGGCCCCGCAGCTGCGAGAGGATCCGCAGCCGGCTCGGCGTTGCGAGCGCCTGCAGCGTCGTCGCGACCCGCTCTGCAGTTGCGGCGTCGAGGCACGCGGATCCGTTCGCGTCGTCGTCGGCGATCCCGTGTCCCATAGTCGGAATACTACCTCGCGTCATTAATCTGAAGAGGTGTTCATATATGCTGATATTGGCGCGCGATGAGGAGTCGCACCCGCCCCAGCGTGAGGAGACCAGATGAACACCGCGACCGCCATCGGCGCCGCGAGCGCGACAGCCGTGCGGCCGGTCGGGATGCACCGCACCCGGCCGTGGGCACTGGCGGAGGTCCGGTGGGCCGCTGCCGCTCTCGTGTTGTTCCTGCTGGGACTGGCGGCTCAGCTCGCGGGCGCCCCGCCGTGGTCCTGGTGGGCGCTGTATCTGGCGTGCTACCTCACGGGAGGGTGGGAACCCGCCCTCGCCGGCCTGCAGGCGTTGCGGGAGAAGACCCTCGACGTCGACCTGCTGATGGTGGTCGCCGCGATCGGCGCGGCCGCCATCGGACAGATCACCGACGGTGCCCTCCTGATCGTCATCTTCGCCACCTCCGGCGCTCTCGAGGCCTGGGCGACGGCCCGTACCGAGGACTCGGTCCGCGGGCTGCTCGATCTCGCCCCGGACCGGGCGACGGTGCTCGGGGCCGACGGCAGCGAACGTGTCGTGGCCGCGGCGGAGCTGCAGGCCGGGGATGTGATCCGGGTCCGCCCCGGCGAGCGGATCGCGGCCGACGGCACCGTCGTCGACGGGGCTAGTGAGGTCGACCAGGCGACCATCACCGGCGAGCCGCTGCCGGTGGACAAGCGCATCGGCGACGAGGTGTTCGCCGGCACCGTCAACGGCACCGGCGCACTGACGGTGCGCGCGGATCGGGCCGCGGCGGACTCGGTGGTCGCGCGGATCGCGGCGATGGTCGCGCAGGCCTCGCAGACCAAGGCCCGCGCGCAGTTGTTCATCGAGAAGGTCGAACAGCGCTACTCGATCGGCATGGTCGTGTGCACCCTCGCGGTGTTCGCCGTGCCGCTGGCGTTCGGCGCGGATCTGCGATCCGCGCTGCTGCGGGCGATGACCTTCATGATCGTCGCGTCCCCGTGCGCGGTGGTGCTCGCGACGATGCCGCCGCTGCTCGCCGCGATCGCCAACGCCGGTCGCCGCGGCGTGCTTGTCAAATCCGCTGTGGTCATGGAGAACCTGTCGGCCATCGACACCGTCGCCCTCGACAAGACCGGCACCGTCACCTCCGGAAGGCCCACCCTCGCGGCGGTCGTGACGACCGCGGACGGGACCGACGGCGACACCGCTCTCGCCCTCGCGGCAGCGGTGGAGACCTTGAGCGAGCACCCCCTGGCTGCGGCTATCGTCGCTGCGGCCGCCGACCGCGGCCTCGACGTGCCCGCGGCGACGGACTTCGCCGCTCATCCCGGTCGGGGCGTCACCGGCACCGTCGACGGGCACCGTATCGCCGTGCTGTCCCCGCACACCGCGGACACCCCGGCGACCCGCGAGGTGGCCGAACTGGTCGGCGGGTTCGAGGCCCGCGGAGACACCGCCGTGATCGTCACCCGCGACGACTCCCCCGTCGCCGTGCTCGCCCTGACCGATACCTGCCGCCACGACGCCGCGGCCGCCGTCGGCGCCCTCTCCGCCGCAGGTATCGGCACCGCGATGCTCACCGGCGACAACCCCCGCGCCGCCGCTCGCGTGGCCGGCGATCTCGGCATCGACGATGTCCGCGCCGGACTCCTGCCCGACGGCAAGACCGCTGCTATCAACGACTTCCGCGGTGCCGGTCGCACCGTCGCGATGGTCGGTGACGGCGTCAACGACGCACCCGCCCTCGCCGCCGCTGATGTCGGCATCGCCCTCGGCGGTGCCGGCTCCGACCTCGCCCTGCAGGCCGCCGATGTCGTCATCGTCGGTGACGACCTCACCGCGGTCCCGTCGGTCATCGAGTTCGCGCGCCGCGCGCACCGCGTCGTCGTCGCCAACCTCGCCATCGCCGCGACCTTCATCGCGGTACTCGTCGTCTGGGACCTGGTGGGCACGCTGCCACTGCCCCTCGGCGTCGCCGGCCACGAAGGATCCACCATCATCGTCGGCCTCAACGGCCTCCGCCTCCTGCGTCGGCACGCCTGGCCCCGCTCCCGGTCCAGCTGACGCACCGCGGGCGACGCACCATATCGTCGGCGTATCGAAAAGCGGATACGCCCCGGCAACAGGGCGGCCCCGAGACTCGGATGCATGACTTACGACGAACCGATTCGATACGTGCCGCGGAGGCTCACGCCGCCCACGTCGCCGACCGCGGGCATCACGGTCTACGAGTGCGGGGACGACGAGGCCCGCCTCTTCCGCGCCCTCGAGCCCCGATTCGGCGTTCCGTTGATCCTGACCGACGCCGCCCTCAGCGAGAAGACCACGACCCTGGCCTTCGGCAACAGGAGCATCTGCGTCGGACACAAGACCCCGGTGGGGCGGCCCGTGCTGCTGGCGCTGAGCCGCCTCGGCGTGCGCCACATCTGCACCCGGAGCGTGGGCTTCGACCACATCGATGTGGAGTACGCGGCGACGGTGGGCATCTCGGTGAGCACGGTGAGCTATTCGCCCGACAGCGTCGCGGATTACACCGTGATGCTCATCCTGATGGCGCTGAGAGGCATGAAATCGCTGCTGCGGCGCACTGATCGGTACGACTACCGGCTCGCCCCCGACCGCGGCCGGGAACTGCGCGACCTGACCGTGGGCGTCGTGGGCACCGGCCGGATCGGCAGTGCCGTGATCGCCCGTCTCTCCGGCTTCGGCTGTCGCGTGCTCACCGCCGACCGCTCGCCCGCCGCCGGTGCCGTCCCGCTCGACGAGCTGCTGCGGCGCAGCGACGTCGTCACTCTGCACACTCCCCTCACGCCCGAGACGCGCCACCTCCTCGATCGGCGCCGCATCGCGCTGCTCCGGCCGGGGGCGATCGTGGTCAACACGGGGCGCGGGAGTCTGATCGACACGGCCGCATTGCTCTCCGCCCTCGAACGGGAAGGAATCGGAGGCGCGGCCCTCGACGTGGTCGAGGGCGAGGAAGGCGTCTTCTACGCCGACCGCGGCGATGACCTCACCGATCCGGTGCTGACCCGCCTGCAGGAGCTTCCCTCGGTGATCGTCAGCCCCCACACCGCCTACTACACCGACCACGCGCTCGCCGACACGGTGGAGAACGCACTGATCAACTGCCTCGACTTCGAAAGGCCGGCAACAGCATGAGCCGCATCCGGATCGGCATCCTCTTCGGTGGCACCGCCGAGGAGCACGCCGTCTCCTTCAAGTCCGCCCGCGAGGTGGCCGCGAACCTGAACACCGACGTCTACGAGCCCTTCTGGGTCGGGATCACCCGTGCCGGCACCTGGAAGCTGTGCGAGGGCCCCGTGATCGGCTGGGAGGGCGCGGGCTCGCGGCCGGCGATCCTCTCCCCCGACCGCAGCGTGGGCGGGCTGCTGGTGTTCGACGGTGACCGGTACACGACGGTGCCCCTCGACGTGGTGCTGCCCGTTCTGCACGGCAACGGTGGCGAGGACGGCACCGTCCAGGGACTCGTGGAACTCTCCGGTGTCCCCTACGTGGGCTGCGATGTCTTCGCCTCCGCGCTGTGCATGGACAAGTCCCTCACCTACCTGGTGGCGGCAGCCGCCGGAGTCGCGGTCCCGGAGCACTGGGTCGTCGAACCGGGGCAAGAGCCGGACATCGACGGCTCGTCCTATCCGGTCTTCGTCAAACCCGCTCGATCCGGCTCGTCCTTCGGCGTCACCAAAGTGACGTCCGCGGGCGCCCTCGCCGAGGCCGTCGCGGTGGCACGGGAATTCGGCTCGAAGGTGCTGATCGAGGCCGCCGTCACCGGCATCGAGGTCGGCTGCGCCGTCCTCGGCAACGGTCCGGAGGTCCGACTCGGCGAGATCGACCACATCGCACTCTCCCACGGATTCTTCCGGATCCACCAGGAGGACGCGCCCGAGACCGGATCCGACAACTCGGTCGCCGTCGTCCCCGCGAAGATCTCAGCGGATTCCCGTGTGCTGGTACGGGAGACGGCGAAGACGGTCTACCGTGCCCTCGGATGCCGGGGCCTCGCGCGCGTCGACATGTTCCTCACCCCGGAGGGATCCGTCGTCCTCAACGAGGTCAACACCTTCCCGGGGCTCACGTCGTACAGCCGGTATCCGCGCATGATGGCGGCGGCAGGGTTACCGCTGTCCGCGGTGCTCGACCGTCTCGTCTCCCTGGCCCTCGGCGAGGCGGCCCCGGTGGCGGGAGCGCAGCGATGATCCCCGAGTTCGTCTTCGTCGATGAATACGTTCCCGGAATCCGGTGGGACGCCAAGTACGCCACGTGGGACAACTTCACCGGCAAACCCGTCGACGGGTACTTCGCGAACCGCATCGTCGGGACCCGCGCCCTGTGCGATGCGCTCCGGGACGCGCAGGCGCTCGCCGAGTCCGACGGCTTCGGCCTGCTCCTGTGGGACGGTTACCGACCGCAGCGCGCGGTGGACGGCTTCGTCGCATGGTCCCGGCAGCCGGAGGACGGCCGCACCAAGCGACGGCACTACCCGAACATCGACAGGCGTGCGATGTTCTCGCTGGGCTACGTGGCGACCCGCTCCGGCCACAGCCGCGGCAGCACCGTCGACCTGACGCTGTATCACCTGGACTCCGGCGAGCTCGCGGCCATGGGCGGCGACCACGATCTGATGGATTCGATCTCACGCCACGGCGCCGAGGGGATCAGCGCGGCGGCGGCCGAGAACCGGAAGCGACTGTGCGACGTCATGGAGCACAGCGGTTTCCGCCGATACGACGCCGAATGGTGGCACTACACACTGCGCGACGAGCCCTTCCCGGACACCTACTTCGACTTCCCGATCACCGTCCGAACCGGGTATCGGGCGGCATGAGCGACGCCGCTGTCCCGATCGGCGGGCCGCCGCGGATCGTGGTCGCCGGCGGGCACTCCGTCGGGCACATCGAACCGGCGATGAACGTGGCCGACGCCGTGCGGCGGAGGGTGCCCGACGCCCGGATCACAGCGCTCGGGACGGTCCGCGGCCTCGACACCGTCGTCATCCCCGGCCGCGGCTATCCGCTGGAGTTGATCCCACCGGTTCCGTTGCCGCGCAAGGCCACCGGTGGGCTGATCCGGACACCGCGGCGGCTCCTCGCCGCCGCGCACGCAGCGGGCGCGGTGCTCGATCGCGTCGGCGCGGAGGTCGTCGTCGGGTTCGGCGGGTACGTCTCGATGCCGGCCTATCTGGCCGCCTACCGGCGGCGACTGCCGATCGTCGTGCATGAGGCGAACCTGCGCCCCGGGCTCGCGAACCGCGTGGCGGCGCGGATGACCGAGCACGTCTTCACGGCGTCGTCGTCGGTGCCGCTCCCCCGTGCTCGCGCCATCGGCATCCCGCTGCGCGCGGCGATCGACACTCTCGATCGCGCGGCGATACGGGCCGAGGCGAGGCAGCGGTTCGGTCTGCGCCCGGATGCGACGGTGCTCCTCGTCACCGGGGGATCGCAGGGCGCGGAGGCGATCAACACCGCAGTGCCGGGCGCAGCCCGTGCTCTCCGCGGCGCGGGAGTGCAGGTGCTTCACATCGTGGGGCCCGGACGCACCGTCGATCATCCGGAAGATGACCCGGACTACCGGATCTTCTCCTTCGTGGAGGAGATGCGGTACGCCTACGCCGCTGCGGATTTCGCGATCTGCCGCGCCGGGGCGATGACCTGTGCGGAGGTGGCGGCCGTCGGGCTGCCGGCCGCGTTCGTGCCCCTGCCCCTGCGGGGCGGCGAGCAGGGGCGTAACGCCGAACCGCTCGTCGCCGCCGGCGGCGCACTGCTCGTGCCGGACATCGAGATCAGCTCCTCCTGGATCGTCTCGACGCTCCTGCCCGTTCTGACCGATGCGAGCCGGATCGCGGCGATGTCGCGAGACATCCGTGCGGAGGGCTCCCGCGACGCGGCCGATGATCTCGCGCGGTGCGTGCTCACCGTGCTCGCGGCGCACCGGGCAGGCCGACGGTGACGGTCAGCCCACCGCCGGGCCTCGGCGCGAGGAGCAGTTCACCGCTGTGCGCGTGCACGATCCGGTCGACGATCGCGAGCCCCAGCCCGACCCCGGCCTGGTCACCGCTGACCCGCCCACTGCCGCGTTGGAAGGGCTCCGTGAGCGTGGCGACGAGGTGCGGGCCCAGCGTCGGCCCGGTGTTCTCCACCACCAGGACGGCGTTCCCATCAGCGTTGTCGGTGGCGTCCCGGGTGGTGACGCGGACGATGCCACCGGATGGCACGTTGTGCACGATCGCGTTGTGCACGAGGTTCGTCACCACCTGCAGGAGCAGGGGTGGTGACCCGGTTGTCAGGGCGGTCGGGCCCGTGGTCTCGAGGGTGATGCCGCGCCGCTCGGCGAGCGGGAGCAAGGTCTCGGTGGCCTCCTCCGCGACCAAGGACAGGTCCACCTCCTCGCGGGAGAACGATCGGCGCTCCACCCGGCTCAGGAGCAGCAGAGCGTCGGTCAGGTCGATCGCACGCGTGTTGACGAAGTGCAGGCGCTCGACGAGCTCATCGGGGCCTCGGGTCGGGTCGCTTCGAGCCACGTCGAGCAGTGTCCGGGTGATCGCGAGCGGTGTACGCAATTCGTGGGAGGCGTTGGCGGCGAAGCGCTGGGACTCCTCCATGTGTGCCTCGAGCCGCGCCAGCATGGTGTCGAATGCGTCGGCGAGTTCACGGAACTCGTCGTTGCTGCCTTCCAGCCGGATGCGGTGGCTGAGGGAGCCCTCCGCCGCGAGGCGCGTCGCGTGGGTGACCCGGGTGAGTGGCGCGAGCATCCGGCCCGCCAGCACCCAGCCGCCGGCGAGCCCGAACACCAGCAGGAAGCCCATCGCCAGGAACGCCTTCGGAACGAACGCCGCCTGCAGGTCGGACCTGTTGGGGATGCTCCTCCAGCCGGGCCCCGGACCGGAACCGGGCAACCGGGGAACGTCGGACGGCACCACGATCACCTGAGGTACGTACCGCAGCAGGAAGACCCACACCACGGTGAGCAGGATGGCGCCGGCCACCATGAGGAAACCCGCGTAGCTGAGCGTGAGTTTGAGCCGGACGCTGAGCCCCGGCGGCCTCGTCACGTGCCCACCGAGGCGTCGATCCGGTACCCCACGCCGGGGACGGTGGCCACCAGCCAGGGCTCACCGAGCCGTTTCCGCAGTGAGGAGACCGTGATCCGCACCGCGTTGGTGAACGGATCGGCGTTCTCATCCCATGCCCGTTCCAGGAGTTCTTCGGCGCTGATGACCCCGCCGTCGGCCGCCACGAGCACCTCCAGCACGGCGAACTGCTTGCGCGTGAGCGCGATGTACCGTCCGTCCCGGTAGACCTCCCGGCGGAACGGATCGACGCGCAGGCCCGCGATCTCCCGGACGGGCGGCCGGTGGTGCCCGCGCCGTCGGTCCAGCGCGCGCAACCGCAGGACCAGTTCCCGCAGTTCGAAGGGCTTGGTCAGGTAGTCGTCGGCCCCCAACTCGAAGCCCGATTCCTTGTCGTCGAGCCGGTCGGCGGCCGTCAGCATCAGGATCGGAACGCCGGTACCGGAATCGACGATGGACCGGGCGACCTCGTCGCCGGACGGACCCGGTATGTCGCGGTCCAGAACGGCGATGTCGTAGGCATTGACGCTCAGCATCTCCAGGGCCGTGTCGCCGTCACCGGCGACATCGGCCGCGATCGCCTCGAGCCGCAGCCCGTCACGGATCGCCTCCGCCAGGTACGGCTCGTCCTCGACCACCAGTACGCGCATGGCGCCATGGTACGAGCGGGTGCATATCGCCGGCGTATGGAAATTCAGCGGGTTGCCGTGGCGTACGCGCCGGTGAGGATGGGAAGCAACACTTTGGGGCTGACCATGTGGTCCTGGCCGGCCACTTCTTCGAAGGTCGCGCCCGGGACGGCGTCGGCGATACGACGGGCAACCTCACGCATGCCGGCGGGACTCTTCGACCCGAACGCGACGTGCACGGGCGTCCTGATACCGGCCAACCGATCGACCGGGGGAAGGTCCTTGGTGAGCTCGACGTCGTACATCAGGGTCGGCGCCAACGCCTTCATCGTCCTCCAGCCGGGGAGCAGCGGGAGCAGCGCGACGAACACGGAGGGCATGCCGATCTGCGTCAGGAAGTACTTCACGGCGGCGGCGTTGTCCCCGTTGCGCACGTGCTCGGCGGTCCGGCGCATCTGCGTGGTGTAGCGCAGCTTCTCCGCCTCGTCGCTGACGTAGGACGCGTCGTAGACGACCGCGGCACGCACCTTCTCGGGAAGGCGCAGTGCGGCCTCGAGCGCCAGTACGGCACCTGAGGAGTGTCCGTACAGGTAGGCGCTCCCCCCGGCGGCGTCGATCATCGCCTCGATGTCCTCGATCTCGCGATCGATCGCGTACGGGGCGGTGTCCTCGCTGTCGCCGCGGCCGCGGCGGTCGTAGCTGTAGACCGTGAACTGTTTGGCGAAGGTCTTGGCGTCGCTCTTGACCGGCATGAAGTTGCGAAAACACGTGGCGCCGGTGATCACGATGAGCGCGGGCCCGGAGCCGAAGCGGTCGTACGCGAGGCGTGTTCCGTCTGAGGAGGTCGTGGTGTGCATGATTCCCTTCGGGGTCGGGATCCGCGTGGGCGCAGGCAGTCGATCGAGTGAGGGGACTCGCCATCGCGGCTGACTATGTATAACATAGTGGAAAATCTTCTGTCCATAGGAAACGGAGGGGCGATGCCGATCAGGCGGAGCTATTCCCAGCACGGCGACGGCTGCGCGACCGCCCATGCCTTCGAGGTCCTGGGCGACCGGTGGACTTACCCGGTGCTGCGTGAGGTGCTGCTCGGGCCCAAGCGATTCGGCGAACTCGCCGCGGCCGTCCGCGGAGTCACGCCCGCGGTGCTCACGGCGCGGCTGCGAGAGATGCAGGCCACTGGGCTGATCGTGCGCAGGGAACTCCCCCCACCGGCGAACGTCGCGGTGTACGAGGCCACCGAGTGGGCGCGTGATGCCGCGCCCGCCTTCGCCGCGCTGGCGCGCTGGGCCCTCCGCTCACCGACGTGGGACCAGGACGGGGGCCTGACGCCCGACGCTGCCGTGCAATCGATGCTGGCCATGGCACCGTCGCACCCGGTGACTCCCGCGATCGACATCGAGTTGTGCCTCCGCGACGCGCGCATCGCCGACGGCGATCGCGGCGGGGGCTACCGCTACCACGTGACGTGGGCAGACCGGCTCACGATCGAACGCGTTCTCGGCGCGGAGTCGGCCGCCTCCGCGCCGAGTTCGCCGATCGCCGCCGGCTCGACCACGCGCCTGCGCGCCGATTCGTCCGTGTGGATCGAGATGCTCTACGACGGACGGCCGCTCGACGCCGCGGATATCGACGGCTCGCCCGACGACGTCGCTCGTCTCATCGCCGCGTTCCGGGGTGTGGAGCCCGGTAATTGATCCGTCAGTAGCTCAGCGACGGGAACGGCGCGCCGGCGGCGCGGGTGGGCACCCACACGGCCTTGGTCTGCGTGTACTCGTCCAGCACCCCGGGGCCCGACGAGCGACCGTGCCCGCTGTCCCCGAAGCCGCCGAACGGCACCGCGACATGAATCGTCTTGTACGCGTTGATCCAGAAGGTCCCGGCCCGCACGGAGCGCGCCACGTGGTGCGCGCGGGAGACGTCCGCCGTCCACACCGCCCCGGCCAGCCCGAACGACGTGGCGTTGGCTCGCGCGATCGCCTCAGCCTCCGAATCGAAGGCGTCCACCCCGACGACCGGACCGAAGACCTCCGTGGTCTCCAGCCGGTTGTCCGGGGTGACGCCGTCGAGCACCGCGGGCCGCACCCAGTGGCCGGTGGCGAGCGCGGATCCGGTGATCGACTCCGGCAGGGACTCGCCCGTGCGGAGCCGGGCACCGTCGGCGATCCCGGCCGAGATGAGCGAGCGGACGGTGGCCAGCTGCGGCGCCGTGAGGATCGGTCCCACCTCGGTGGCGGGGTCAAGCGGATCCCCGAGGCGCAGGCGCGCCGCCCGCTCGGCAACGCGCTCGACGAACTCCGCGCGCACACTCGACTCGACGAGCAGGCGGGATCCCGCGACGCACGACTGCCCTGCGCCGGAGAAGATCGCGGCGACGGCCCCGTCGGCGGCCCGATCGAGGTCGGCGTCCGCGAAGACGATGTTCGCGCTCTTGCCCCCGAGCTCCAGCACCGTCGGGATGCCCGCGCCGGCGGCGGCCACCGCGACCCGGCGGCCCGTCCCCACCGAGCCGATGAACGACACCTTCCCCACTCGCGGGTCAGTGGTGAGCGCGGCCCCGACGGTCGACCCCAGTCCGGGGGCGACCGAGAACACCCCGTCCGGGAGGCCGGCCGCGTGCGCGAGCTGCGCCAGCCGCACGGTGGACACCGGCGTGAACTCGCTCGGCTTGACGATGACGGCGTTGCCGGCCGCCAGGGGCGCGGCGGAGTTCCAGCCCGCGGTGAACAGCGGCGCGTTCCACGGGGTGATCGCCACGACCACGCCCCACGGCACCCGCTCGGTGTAGGTGTGCCAGTTGCCGGGTACGGGGATGGTCTGCCCGAGCACCTTGTCGGCCCAGCCCGAGTAGTAGCCGAACATCTCGGCCACCTTCGCCGCCTCGACTCGCGTGTCGCGCAGCGGTTTCCCGGTGGTCGCGGACTCCAGGACCGCCAGTTCCTCGACGTGATCCTCGACAGATGCCGCCACCCGCCGCAGGATCGCCGCTCGTTCGAACGGGTCGGTCGCGCCCCAGACCTCCGCGCCGCGGGTGGCAGCCGCCAGCACGGCGTCGGCGCCGTCGGCGCCCGGGTCGGCGTAGGTCGCGTACTCCTCGCCCGTCGCGGCCTGCGTCAGCGGGATCCGCTCCCCCGACCCCGGAACCACCCGGCCGTCGAGGAACGCGCCGACTCCGCCCGGGAAGGCGCCGTCCAGGACGGTGCGGGCGGAGGCCGCGGACGACGATGCGGGGACGGTGACGGGGTTCATTGCGGAGCTCCTTCGCGGGTGACGGCGGGCGCGACGACCCGCGCGATCTCGGTGAAGTCCGCCTGCGGGCCGAGTGCCTCGAGGCCCTCGCGCCACCGTCGGGCGGCGTGCGCGAGCAGGTCGGGATGCTCGCCCCGCCGTTCGGCGATGTCGACGGCGAGGTTCGCATCGCGCGTCATCAGGCCGAGCGTGAAGCCCGAGTCGTGCGTGCCGGACAGTACCCACGCGGGGTACATGGCGGCCGAGGCGCGGCTCGCGCCGGACGCCCCGCTGATCGATTCGGCCGCGGCCCCCGGGTCGACGCCGTAGGCGTGCGCCACGGCCAGCGCCTCGCCGACGGCGACCAGGTTCGCCGCAGCGAGCAGGTTGTTCAGCAGCTTGACCACGTTGCCCGCGCCCGGCCCGCCGAGCCGGCGGTACTGCCCGGCGGTGAGCGCCTCCATCACGGGCGCGGCGGTCTCGACCGCGTCGGGCTCGCCGCCGACGAAGGCCGTCAGCCGTCCCTCCAGCGCGCCGGCCCGGCCGCCCGAGACCGGGGCGTCGACGAACGCGACCCCCTGCGCCGCGGCCCGCTCGGCGACGGCGCGACTGGTGTCCGGCTCGGACGTGCTGGTGTCGATCACGGCGACGGTGCCGGGCACGGCCAGCAGCGTCTCCATCGCCTCCTCGACCACCCGGGCACCGGGCAGCGAGAGCACGATGTACGGGGTTCCGGCCAGGTCCGCGAGCGTGCCGGCGGTGCGGACGCCCTGCACGGCCGCCGCCTCCGAGGCCGACGGTGACGGGTCGTACCCGTGCACCTCCCAGCCGGCCCGGAGCAGGGCGGACGCCATCGCGCCGCCCATCGATCCGAGGCCGACGACGGCGATCGTCCGGTCCATTGTCTTCTCCTTCGTGGCGATGTACGGGCGCGGCTCAGTCGAGGTACGCGTCGAGGTCTTTCCACAGCTGCTGCGTGCGCCGGATCGCGGCGCGGCTGCGTTCCGGGTGTGCGGCCTCCATGCCGGCGAGCAGCCCGTAGATCACCGACGTCGCGGCGGTGACGGACTGGAAGAAGGAGATGCCCTCCGACGGGACCACCAGCAGGTGGTCGGCGACGGCGGCGAGCCGCCCGCGGCGCATGTCCGTCACGGCGACGACCGCGGCACCCGCCGCGCGGGCGGACTCGGCCGCCCGCACCACCTGACGCATCGGGCGCCACATGTTGATCACGACCAGCGCATCGCCCGGGCCGAGAGCGTTGGTCGCGCTGGCCAGGCTGACGCCGCCGCGGGTCTCCAGCGCGATCGGGTAGCCCATGGTGGAACCGAGGTGGGCGAGGACGGTGGCCGGACCCGCGAACGAGCCCTCCCCCACGACCAGGATCGACCGGGCGCCCGCCAGGGCGCCGATCACGGCCTCGGCGTCCTGCGCGGTGGTCGTCTCCAGGGTCTGGCGAAGGTTCTCGATGTCGTGGGTGAGGGCGTCGTGCAGCGGGCTGCGGTGCTCGCCGTGCTCGGCGAGGGTCTGCTCGGTAGTGATCCGGGCGAGGTAGCGCGCCCGCAGTTCGCGCTGCATGTCCGGCCAACCGCGGTAGCCGAGGGCCTGCGCGGTGCGCACCACGGTCGATGCGTTGACCGCGGCGCGACCGGCGATCTCGGCGAGGTCGGCGTACGAGGCCAGCTGCGGATTCTTCGCGATCGCGTCCACCACGCGGGACTGGCCGGGGGTGAGTGGGACGTCCGGTACCGCATCACCCGGCCAGTCGTCGACCGCGGGCCCGGTGTCCCCCGTGGTGGGTGCCATCGATCACCTCCGCTGTGTCGCGCCTCATACGCAAGATAGATTGCAGATGGCGGTGGGTGTCGGTGGATTCGAACTAGCGCTTGAAGAGGAGACGGACCGCGGCTTCGTCGCCGTCGATTCCGACCGCCTCGCGGCAGTCGTGGAGGCTGAGTGCCCCGGCCGCCAGGCCGAGGATGAGCGCCGGGTCGGCGCGCAGGACTGCGTCGAGGGGGCGGCCGTCGTGTCGGACGACCTCCACTCCGCGCTCGCCCGTCTGCACCTGGAAGAGCCGTCCGTCGACCTCCAGGCCGACCGCCGGACGGGGCTCGGAGGCGCTCCTCGTCCGGTTCAGGAGCGCCGGCAGCGCGACGGCGAGCCACTCCGGCAGGAACGTGTCACCGTCGGCGCCGCGAGTCATCAGCGGTGTCGACCACCGGATCAGGCCTTCGATCGGGCCGCGAAGTCCGGCTCCCCACTCGGTGAGCGCGTACACCACCGCATTGCCGGCGGCCGCCGGTCGGCGTTCGACGACGCCGGCCGCCTCGAGATCCCGAAGTCTGTCCGACAACAGGTTCGTCGCGATTCCCGGCAGGCCTTCCGTCAACTCGCGATACCGGGCCGGCCCCATCAGCAACTGCCGGACGATCAGCAGGTTCCAGCGGTCGCCGACCACGTCCAGGGCGCGCGCGAGACCGCAGTAGTGACCGTAGCTTCGACTCATACCAACCACTTGACTTTCGTATTTGTACTTGAGAATCTCAACCATAGCCGATGGAGAGGACCACGACCATGCCCGCAGGCGAACGGCCCACCTGGGTCGATGACGAACTGTTCCCCTTCGAAAGCCGCTTCCTGGAGGTCGGCGGCAACGTGGTGCACTACGTCGATGAAGGAACCGGGCCCACCCTGCTGATGCTCCACGGGAACCCCACCTGGTCGTTCCTCTGGCGCGACGTGATTCGCGAGCTGCGCGGCGAGTTCCGGTGCATCGCGCTCGACTACCCCGGCTTCGGTCTGTCGACGGCCGAACCCGGCTACCGCTACCTGCCCGAAGAGCACACCGGAGTGGTCACCTCCTTCGTCCAAGCGCTCGGCATCGACGGGGCGACGCTCGTGGGGCAGGACTGGGGCGGCCCGATCGGTCTGGCCGTCGCGCAACGCAGACCCGGCACGTTCGACCGACTCGTGCTGACCAACACCTGGGCGTGGCCGACCAACGGTGATCTCTACTTCGAGGGCTTCTCCCGGATCGGCGGCTCAGCTCCACTCAGGGTGCTGGCGGAGCGCATGGATCTCGTGGTCAACACCTTCATCCCGCTGGGCCATCACCGACGTAAGCCGTCACCCGCCGAGATGACGCACTACCGCCGGGCGCAGGACACTCCGCGGCGTCGGCAGGCCTCGGCGGTGCTGCCCAGTCGGATCGTTGCCAGCCGGGACTTCTTCACCGACATCGAATCCCGGCTCGACGAGGTCGACGACCTGCCCACCCTCATCGTCTGGGGCGGCGCGAGCTGGGTGTTCCGCGCGAAGGAACTCCAACGCCTCGAGTCGACCTTCCGGAACAGCCGGACGGTGACCGTCGACGGTGCCGGCCTGTACGTCCAGTCGGACGCACCAGCAGATTTCGCCGCCGCGATCCGCGACTGGTATCGCCAGGACGAGTCCTGACCCGACGGAGCCGGACCCTCGCGCCGATCGTCGTCGGTAGGCTGAAGCGGTTGTCCCACGAGGCCGCCAGGAGCGCTCATGTCGCAGTCCGTCCCCCACGTCGCCGACACCCACGAGAAGATCCGCGTCCACGGCGCGCGGGAGAACAACCTCAAGAACGTCAGCATCGAACTCCCCAAGCGCCGGCTGACGGTGTTCACCGGCGTTTCCGGCTCCGGTAAGAGCTCCCTCGTCTTCGGCACCATCGCGGCGGAGTCGCAGCGGCTGATCAATGAGACCTACAGCGCCTTCGTGCAGGGCTTCATGCCGACGCTCGCCCGGCCCGACGTGGACGTGCTCGACGGGCTCACCACCGCGATCATCGTCGGCCAGGAACGCATCGGCTCCGACCCGCGCTCCACCGTCGGCACGGCCACCGACGCCAACGCCATGCTGCGGATCCTGTTCAGCCGCCTGGGAACCCCGCACATCGGCTCGCCGCAGGCGTTCTCCTTCAACGTCGCCTCCGTGAGCGGCGCCGGGGCGGTCACCGTCGAGAAGGGCGGCCGGCAGGTCAAGGAGAAGCGCACGTTCTCCCTCGTCGGCGGCATGTGCCCGCGCTGCGAGGGCCGCGGCACCGTCAACGACATCGACCTCACCGCCCTGTACGACGAGACCAAATCGCTCGACGAGGGACCCTTCACCATCCCCGGCTACAGCATGGACGGCTGGCAGGGCCGCATCTACCGGGGCAGCGGCTTCTTCGACACCGCCAAGCCCATCGCGAAGTACACCAAGCGCGAGCTCGACGACCTGCTCTACAAGGAGCCCACCAAGATCAAGGTCGAGGGGATCAACCTCACCTACGAGGGCATCATCCCCAAGATCCAGAAGTCCTTCCTGTCCAAGGACGTCGACGCCATGCAGCCGCACGTGCGGGCCTTCGTCGAACGCGCCGTCACCTTCAGCGTCTGCCCGGAGTGCGACGGGACGCGCCTGTCCGAGCTCGCAAGGTCGTCGAAGATCGACGGTGTCTCGATCGCCGACTGCTGCGCCATGCAGATCGATGAGCTGGCGCACTGGATCCGCGGCGTCGACGACCCGTCCGTCGCGCCGCTCATCGAGAGCCTGCAGTTCACGCTCGACTCCTTCGTCGAGATCGGCCTCGGCTACCTCTCCCTCGACCGGCCCGCCGGCACGCTCTCCGGCGGTGAGGCACAGCGCACCAAGATGATCCGGCACCTGGGCAGCTCGCTGACGGACATCACCTACGTCTTCGACGAGCCGACCATCGGTCTGCACCCGCACGACATCGCCCGGATGAACGACCTCCTGCTGCGCCTGCGCGACAAGGGCAACACCGTCCTCGTCGTCGAGCACAAGCCGGAGGCGATCGCCATCGCCGACCACGTCGTCGACCTCGGCCCGAAGGCCGGAACCGCGGGCGGCGAGATCGTCTTCGAGGGCACCGTCGAGGGGCTGCGGCACGCCGACACGCTCACCGGACGCCACCTCGACGACCGCTCCCGCCTGAAAGACGAGGTCCGCGCACCGTCGGGCGTGCTCGAGGTGCGGGGTGCGACCGAACACAACCTCAAGGACGTCGACGTGGACGTCCCGCTGGGCGTCCTGACGGTGATCACCGGCGTCGCCGGTTCGGGGAAGAGTTCGCTGATCCACGGCTCGGTCAGCCCGCGCGAGGGCGTGGTCACCGTCGACCAGACCCCGATCAAGGGCAGTCGGCGCAGCAACCCGGCCACCTACACCGGCCTGCTCGAGCCCATCCGCAAGGCCTTCGCGAAGGCGAACGGCGTCAAGCCGGCGCTGTTCAGCGCGAACTCCGAGGGCGCCTGTCCCGCCTGCAACGGCGCAGGGGTGATCTACACCGACCTCGGCATCATGGCCGGCGTGTCCACCACCTGCGAGGAGTGCGAGGGCAAGCGCTTCCAGGCCGCGGTGCTCGAGTACCGCCTGGGCGACAAGAACATCAGCGAGGTGCTCGCGATGCCCGTCGCGGAGGCGCTCGGCTTCTTCGCCGAGGGTGAGGCCAGGATCCCCGCGGCGCACAAGATCCTGGGGCACCTCGCCGATGTCGGGCTCGGCTACGTCAGCCTGGGCCAGCCGCTGACCACGCTGTCGGGCGGCGAGCGCCAGCGGCTCAAGCTCGCGACGCACATGGGTGAGAAGGGCGGCGTGCTCGTCCTCGACGAGCCCACCACCGGCCTGCATCTCGCCGACGTCGAGCAGCTCCTCGGCCTCCTCGACCGGCTCGTCGACTCGGGCAAGTCCGTCATCGTCATCGAGCACCACCAGGCCGTCATGGCGCACGCGGACTGGATCATCGACATCGGTCCGGGTGCCGGGCACGACGGTGGCCGGGTGGTCTTCGAGGGGACCCCGTCGGATCTCGTCGCAGGACGATCGACGCTGACCGGTGAGCACCTCGCCGCGTACGTCGGGGCCTGATCGCCCGGTCGGCGGCCGTCAGCAACCGCACAGCGGGTTCGCATACCATCGCACCCGTGGCTACCACCGTGAACCGTCGACCCACCGGAGTCCTACTGCTCGTGACCGGCGTGCTCGGGCTCCTCGCCTCGGCGATGCTGACGATCGACAAGATCCGGATCCTGCAGGATCCAAACTTCGTCCCCGGCTGCAGTATCGATCCCACGATCTCGTGCGGCTCGGTCATGCAGTCCTGGCAGGGGGCGGTGTTCGGCTTCCCGAACCCGCTGATCGGCATCGCCTCGTTCTCGGTGGTCATCGTGGCCGGCGTGCTCGCGCTGGGCGGTGTGGCGCTCCCCCGCTGGTTCTGGACCGGGCTCGCGATCGGCTCGGCGGCGGGGATCGCGCTGGTGGTCTTCCTGATCTACTCGAGCCTGTTCGAGATCCACGCGCTGTGCCTGTGGTGCATGCTCGTCTGGTCGATCATGCCCATCGTCCTCGCGACCGCCGTCGCCGCGGCCCTCGGTGCGAAGGCAACGCAGCAGGTCAAGCAGCTGCTGGCCGCCCTGGTCCTGCTCTGGTACATCGTGGTGATCGCGCTGATCGCGGTGCAGTTCTGGGACTACTGGAGCACCAAGCTCTAGCTCACCAGGTGTCCTCGAGCATGCGTGGCTTGCAGGCCTGGTAGGCGCCGGCGCCGAGGACGACGAGGCAGCCGAAGAGCATCGCGAACGGCGCGGTCCAGCCGTGCGTCACCTCGTGCAGCAGGCCGAATCCCAGTGGACCGGCGCAGGCGACGAAGTAGCCGACGCCCTGCATGAATCCGGACAGCGACTCGGATCCGGCGCCCGTCCGGGTGCGCAGGTTCACCAGGGTGAGCGCCATCGGGAAGGTCGAGGTCCCGAGACCGGCGGCGACCACCCAGAGCCAGGTCAGGGTCAGCGGTGCGAGCAGCAGGCCCGCGAAGCCGATCGCCAGGAGCACCAGGAACGACAGGACGAGCGGGAACGGATTGGTCATCCGGGCGCAGAGGCCGGGGACGGCCAGGGTGGCGAAGAAGCTCACACCCGGCATCACCGCGATCATGTTGCCGCCCAGCGTCGCACTCCCGCCGGCATCCGCCAGAATCCCGGGGATCCAGGTGAACAGCGAGTAGGTGCACAGCGAGGTCATGCCGAACATCGCGGCGGCACCCCACGCCACGGGCGAGCGCCAGACCCTGCCCCGGGGCTCGTCGACCTGCTCCGCGGAGACGTCCTGCACATCGTGGCCGCGCCGCGCGATGACGATGCCGAGCCAGGGCAAGAAGGCGGCCACCGGGACGATCGCCCACATGCCGAGCGAGACGCGCCAGCCGTAGGCATCGGCGACCGGGACCGCCGTGAGCGCGGGCACCATCGTGCCGAGTTGCACGAACGTCAGGTAGGTGGTGCTCATCACCGCGACCTGATCGGAGAAGTAGCGCTTGACCAGCGGCGGCAGCACGACGTTGCCGATGCCCATCCCGATCAGGGCCAGGCTCGAGAAGGCCAACAGCCCGACGGTGCCGCCCATCAGCGGCCGCACCGCGACGCCGACCGCGACCGCGGCGACCGACACCAGGGTGGTCCGCTCCAGGCCGATCCGGCTGGTCAGCAGCGGCGAGACGATCCCGGCGGCGCCGAACAGCGCGGTCGGGAGGGCGCCGAACAGCCCGATGATCGCGGCGCCGAAGCCGATGTCCTCGCCGATCACGCTGAGCAGCGGGGCGATCGACGTGACCGCCGCGCGCAGGGTGAAGGCGAACAGGACGATGGCGAGGAGCACGAGCATGCGTCCCCGGACGAGTGATCGCGCGGTGGACACCTTCTCGATCTCCTCAGGACTCAGGGTCGCGGTGGCGGTCATAGTTCGCTCTCCTCACATTCATGGAAAATCATAGGATGAATGGACCTGTGCGAGCAAGGCGATGACGGCCGATAGGATGACGGCGATGCAACCGGTACGTAGGCAGACCTTGATCGCCCAGGTCACGGAACAGCTCCGCGGCGAGATCGCCAGTGGTCGCTGGCCCGTGGGCGGCCGTATCCCCACCGAGACCGAGTTGCGCGAGCTCACCGGCACCGCGCGCAACACCGTGCGCGAGGCGGTGCAGGCGCTGGTACACGCCGGCATGCTGGAGCGTCGGCAGGGATCCGGCACCTACGTCCTGTCCACGTGCGCCACCTCCACCCTCGGCGACTACTTCTCGGCCGCGCGCGACACGGATCTGCTCGAACTCCGCGAAGCCCTCGAGGTGACCGCCGCCGGCCTCGCCGCCGAGCGTCGGGACGACGACGACGTCGCCGAACTCCGTCGGCTTCTCGAAGCGCGCAATCGGCTGTGGTCCCCCGAGCACGTCGAGCCCGCGGCCCAGCGCGAGGCGGTGGTCGCAGATCTTGCCATGCACCGCGGCGTCGTCGCCGCCTCGCACAACACGATCTACCTCGAGTTCTACGACTCCCTCGTGCCCGTCCTGCAGGAGCACCTCCAGGAGTTCCCGGTCGGCGCCGCCACTTCCTACGAGTGCGCGCACGTCGCGGTGATCGACGCCGTGGCCGCGGGTGACGCGCCCGCCGCCCGTGCCGCCGCCCGCGAACTGCTCGCGGAGGTTCGGCTCCGCGAGCGCTGAGGGATACCCCCTTAGGGTATGATTCAGGCCGTGCGGACGATGCGGAGCAGAGGAGCGTCGGCCGTCGCGGCCGTCCTCCTCGGGCTCGCCGTCCTCCTCATGCATACGGGCATGCCCATGCCCGTGGCCGCCGGGATGCCCGGCACCGTCGCCGCGCACCACGGAGCGCCGCCCGAAGCGGCCGGCGGCGGGCCGGCCATGGACCGGGCGGATCACCAGCCGTCGCTGCGGAAGCACACCGTCGACGCGGTGCACCAGCACGAATCGCACCACTGCGCGGGCACCGTCGTCGTACACAAGCAGGTGGGCGCGCCCTCGCTCGTCACCGTCCTTCCCCGGTTCGACGGTGCGCCCGACCCCACGCCGGCGACCCGCGCGGCGCTCGCTCGCGGTCCCCCGCCGTGGACGGTCCTCGACCTCACCCAGCTCTGCCTGCTCCGAGTCTGATCGACGCCCGCGCGCGGCCCACGGCCGCGGCGCGCTGAGCCGACCCGTCAGACACCAGAGACCTTCTGCAGAGGAACCCCCCATGACCGATTCACGTATCCGTATCGCCACCGTCCTGTCCGCCGTCGCCGCCGGAGCGACCCTGCTCGCCGCGTGCGCCAGCGGCTCCGAACCGTCCACGCCCAGCAGCGCGGCCGGGCACGCGGGTCACGGTGCCGGCCCGACGGTGTCGTCCGCACCGTCGAGCGGCGCCGCCGACGCCCGGTTCAACGATGCCGACGTCCACTTCGCGACGATGATGTACCCGCACCACGCCCAGGCCGTCGAGATGGCGAAGATGGTCGACGGCAAGGGTGCCCGCCCCGAGGTGGTCGCTCTCGCCGCCGAGATCCAGGGCGCGCAGCAGCCCGAGATGGACGCCTTCACCCGCCTGCTCGCGCAGTGGGGCGAGCCGGCACCGTCGGCGACGATGGACCACGCCATGGACGGCATGATGACGCCGGCGCAGATGCAGAAGCTCGGCACGCTCCGCGGCGCCGCCTTCGACCGGGAGTGGCTGACGATGATGATCGCCCACCACCGGGGCGCCGTCACCATGGCCGACACCGAACTCGCGAAGGGCGTGAGCCCGGAGGCCCGCAGGATCGCGGAGCAGATCAAGAGCGGCCAGCAGGCGGAGATCGCCCGCATGGAGAAGCTCCTCTGATCTCCTGAGCCACGACGGCCGTCGTTCCCCACGGGGAACGGCGGCCGCGTGCGCCTCGTCGTGGGGCGGACCACAATATCGACGAAACGGTCTTCGCGGTGGAATTCCCGTGCAGAATCGGCTGCGTTCGGGACGTCCGATTCCCGTGCTTCGAGAAGAGTGAGCAGAACATGACGTCGACGCGTGCCCGTGGCAAGTTCCGGCCGATCGCACTGGGAGTCGCAGGAACCGGACTCGCGAGTGTCCTCGCCCTGGCCGGGGGCGGCGCCGAGTTCCTGGCACAGGTCGCGGCGAAGACGATCATCGTGGTCGGTGGGGCGAGCGATCCCACGGGCAAGGACCAGTGGAAGCGGATCAGCGGCGACTACGTGGGCCCGGATCCCGTCTTCGTGCAGTATCCGGCCGTCTTCGGCGTCGGTTTCCCGGGGGCCGCGCTCAGTAGCGACGGTAAGCACACCTACGCCCAGTCCAACGACATCGGCGCGAACGCCACGGTCGATGCGATCAACGCGGCGAAGCAGAATCCCGATGAGGAGGTCGTGGTCTACACCATCTCGCAGGGCGCCGACGTCGTCGGCCTTGCGGTGATCCGGTACGGCAAGGACCACCCGCGCCCGTCGGACGGCTCGGCGAAACTGACCTTCATCGAGCAGGGCAGCCCGAGCTTCGTCCGGTCCGGTGCCTGGAACGTGATCCCCGCCGGCATTCCCGGCCTGCACAACGGTCCGGTCCGCAACGACGGTGCCTCGGGTGCGACCGTCGTCAGCGTCTGCGTCAAGGGCGACATCGGTTGCGCCATGGGGCTCAACCCGGTGTCCGCCGTTGTCTACCTGATCCCGGGCTTCCAGATGCACGGCACCGTGTACACCGCGGAGAACATCGGTCGTTACTCCCCGCTCACCGGCGAGCCCCTCACGCCCGGATCGACGCCCGAGACGCCGGTCTCCACGCGCACCGAGGTCCGGAACGGGAGCACCGTCACCGTCGAGACCTACGCGGACGGCACGGTCAAGCGGACCTGGGTCGAGGACAAGACGACGTGGGTCTCGATCGATACCGGCGAGAATCCGTGGGGTTGGCTGCTGCGGCGCAACGGCATCGACGTACCGAAGCAGTTCGATCAGGTCCTCAACACGGTGGTCCCGGTACCCGAGCCCGGCGAGAGCTTCACCCTGCCGAAGCTGCCGGTCCCGGCGCCGCAGGCGGCGGCCGCGACCGAGCCGAGCCCCTCCTCCGCGCGGCACCGCGACGATCGGCCCGATGCCGTGCCGGTGGCCCAGTTGCTCGCCTCGACCGACGCCTCGTCGGGCTCGGTCACCACCGCACTGCCGCCCGCGCCCGAGCAGCCGTCGGCCTCGGTGCCCGCCGCGGTACCGGCGACCGAGGTCGTGACGCCGACGGCCCCGACGGGCGCACCGTCGCCCACGACCGAGCCCGCGCAGGAGAGCAGCGTCGAGGGTCCGGCGGCACCGTCGGGTCAGGCACCCGCAGACCAGACCCCCGCGGCGAGCGCCGCCTAGCCGTAGACCTCGTCGTACAGCGCGACGATCTCGGCGGCGTCGGGGACGCGGGGATTGTTGCCGGGCGACCCCGACGCGAGGGCCTGCTCCGCCATCAGCGGGGCGAGCTCGTCCCACCGGCCGCGGTCGATGCCGTAGGCGCGCGGGGTGGGCACGGCGAGATCCGCGCAGAGCGTGTCGATCGCGCCGACGAGGGCCTGGGCCAGCGCCTCGTCGGTCTCGCCCGTCAGCCCGTAGGCGCGGGCGCAATCCGCGTACCTCGACGGTGCGGCGCTCACCGAGTAGCGCATCACGGCCGGCAGCAGCATCGCGTTCGAGAGGCCGTGTGCGACATGGAAATGCGCGCCGATGGGGCGGCTCATTCCGTGCACCAGCGCGACGGAGCTGTTGGAGAAGGCGACACCGGCCTGCGTCGCGGCCACCATCATCGCCTCCCGGGCGGCGCGATCGGCACCGTCGGCGTAGACGGCCCGGATGTTGGCGGAGATCGTGGAGATCGCCGTCAGGGCGAAGCCGTCCGCGAACGGATTGGCCTTGCGACTCACGTAGGCCTCGATCGCGTGGGTCAGGGCGTCGACGCCCGTGTCGGCAGTGAGTCGCGCGGGCATCGAGAGGGTGAGCTCGTAATCGACGATCGCCGCGATCGGGAGGAAGGCCGGCCCGGGGCAGAGCATCTTCTCGTCGGTCGCGCTGTCGGTGATGATGCTGTACTGCGTCGCCTCGCTGCCGCTTCCGGCGGTCGTCGGGATCGCGACGATCGGCAGGGCGGGGCCGACGGTGACCGTCGGCGCCTTGTAGTCGCGCATCGTCCCGCCACCCTGCGCCAGCACCGCGAGCGCTTTCGCGGTGTCCAGCGGGCTGCCGCCGCCGAGCCCGATCACGCAGTCCGCGCCGTGCTCGCGCACCACGGCGAGGCCGGGCTCGAGCGAGTCCGTGGTCGGGTCGGGGACGGTGCCGTCGAAGACCGCGACCTCGCAACCCGCATCCGTGAGGGCTGCGACCAGGCGCCCGACGGTGCCCTGCGCGGCCAGGAAGGCGTCCGTCACCACTACCGGGCGGCTGTGGCCGAGGCCTTTCACGAGGCGGCCGGCGTCGGCGAGAGCGCCGCCTCCGATCGCGAGCCGGCGGGGAAGACCTATCTGTGCTGCCGTCATCGTACGAACGTACCTAGACTTCTTCGCATGGCTGAGCAGATCGGCGAAGGCACGCACGAGTTCGAACCGCATCACGACGCCGTCGGCGACCGGCTCAACTGGCTGCGCGCCGGTGTGCTCGGGGCGAACGACGGCCTGATCTCCACCGCCGGCATCGTGATCGGCGTGGCCGCCGCGACCGGCGAATCCTCGGCGATCCTGACTGCGGGGATCGCCGGACTCACCGCCGGCGCGGTCTCGATGGCGCTGGGCGAGTACGTCTCCGTGAGCACGCAGCGCGACACCGAGGTCGCGCTCATCGCCAAGGAGCGCGCCGAGCTGACCACGATGCCCGAGGACGAGCTGGCCGAACTCGAGGGCCTCTACCGTGCGAAGGGGCTCTCCCCCGAGACCGCGCGGCGCGTCGCCGAGGAGCTCACCGCGCACGACCCGCTGCAGGCCCATCTCGACGCCGAGCTCGGCATCGACGAGGAGAACCTCACGAGTCCGGTCGCGGCGGCGGTCTCGTCGGCGATCTCCTTCAGCGTGGGCGCCGCGATCCCGATCGCGGCCTCCCTCGTCCAGGGGCAGCGGATTCTCGCGATCGTGATCTCGGTGCTGGTCGGGCTCGCGCTCACCGGGTACGTCTCCGCGCGGCTCGGCGACGCGGACGTGCGGCGCGCGACGGCTCGGGTCGTGATCGGTGGCCTGATCGCGATGTCCGTGACCTACGTGGTCGGTAAGCTCCTCGGGACTACCGGAATCGCCTAGGAGGCACCACGTGATCGCTCGCTTCGGACAGCTCTCTCCCCGCATCGCGGAAACCGCCTGGGTGGCGGATTCGGCCACCGTGATCGGTGACGTCGAGCTGGCGGCGGGCGTCGGCGTCTTCTACAGCGCGGTGATCCGGGGCGACATGGCGACGATCTCCGTCGGCGAGAACAGCAACGTCCAGGACGGCGTCGTCATGCACGCCGACCCGGGCACGCCGCTGACTGTCGGAGAGCGGGTCTCCATCGGCCATAACGCGGTGCTGCACGGCTGCACCGTCGGCGACGACGTCCTCGTCGGCATGGGCGCGACGGTACTCAACGGCGCCGTGATCGGCTCCGGCAGCCTGATCGCCGCGAACGCGCTCGTCCCCCAGGGCATGGAGATCCCGCCCGGCTCGATGGTCGCCGGCGTCCCGGCCAAGGTGCGTCGCGAGCTGAGCGAGGCCGAGCGGGCCGGCATCTCTGCCAACGGCGCCGCCTACGTTGAGCTGACCAAAGCGCACGCCCGCGAGGCCGACGGGGCCTGAAGGAGGGCCTATCGCCCGCCGCCCTCCGGGTTCAGGATCTGTTCTGACTTCCAGTAAGGATGGGTCTCCCAGTCGACGAGCGGATTCCTCGCGCGGATGAGCGGCGGATTGGGCAGGTCATTCGGGTTAGTCTCCGGCAGGTGATCGTACTGCGTGAAGTCCAGGACCAGGTAGCGGTCGATAGTGTCCATCAGGTCGACCTTCCGCGGACCTCCACAGAATTCATGACCGTCAGGAACCTCGCCGTAGCCATTGCCGCAGCCGAGAAGATCCCGACCACGGCAGCCCCGATCACACCCGCCCTCCGCTGACCACGCCGAAGTACCCGGTCGCTCCGATAGCGTCCTGCCAACCCCACGGGTGTGGGTGTCGAACGGTCATGTTGCCCCATCACGCTTCTCCTTAACGTGTCTGTCACATCAGTCGCATCTGTAACTCAGGTCACAGCAAAGCAGTTGATAGGAAGCCTGTCCAGCGGGAGGCCAAGCCCTCATTGGCGGACCCTGGCTGCCTGCGTGGCCTACAACGCCGAGCACGTCAGGCAACTGTGCAGGTCGCCGTGTGTAGACAACCCGAGTAGGGCGAACCTGAACACGGATTGGCGACATCGCAACCAGTGGTCGTTGTTATCACATCGCAATGTTCTCGGAGTCGCGCTCCGTGGCGTGGGCTACGCCTACAGCCCCGACCACACCATCGTTGCGCCGGAATGGCCGGCGGCAACCACACCCCAGATGCACGCGACCACGACGAGGGTCGCGACGATCCCGAGGATGACGGAGCCGACGCCGCCGGACAGCACCGTCGCACCGGAGAACCGGCCCGTGACGACGGGACTCGAACCGGCCCAGACCAGCACGGCGACGAGGAGCAGGCCGAGCGACCACAAGAAGGTCGCGGTGCCCTGCGTTGCGTGCGCCTCGATGTGCTCGTGCATGCCCTCCATCGAGGGGCGCTTCTCGAACTGCTCCCCCGACTCCTTCGCCAGGTAGCAGGAACCGGCCGCGACCAGGGCGAGCGCCGGCAGTCCGGCGCCGAACCGGGCCCGGGCGGCCGGCCACCACGCGGCCAGCACCAGCGCCAGCGCGGCGAGCGGCAGGAAGACCACGGCGGCGTGGACCAACAACGGATGACTCGGAATTCCCGCGATCTCGGTGAGCACGGGTCAATGCTGGCAGAGTGGACCCTGTGACGCAGACAACTCAGCCAAGCTTCTGCCCCACGAGGCGTGCAGTCCTCGCGGCGATCCCCGGAATCGCGATCCTTCCCGTCGCGGTGGCCTGTGGGACGTCGTCGAAGTCCGCCGACGCACCGTCGGGGTCCACCGCAGCGACGACCTCCTCCGGTGGCGCGGCCGCCGCGGGCGGGGGTGCCCGGATCCCCGTCTCCCAGGTCCCGGTCGGGAGCGCCGTGGTGATCGCGGGCGCGAAGCCCTACGTGGTCGCCCAGCCGACCGACGGGAAGTTCGTCGCCTTCGACGCCTCGTGCACCCATCAGGGCGCGACCGTCGCGGCGCAGGACGGACTCACCCTCCAGTGCCCGGCCCACGGGAGCAAGTTCGACGGTGCCACCGGCGCGGTCGAGAAGGGGCCCGCGAAAACGGCGCTGGCCTCGGTGTCCGTGCGCCGGGACGGGGAGAACCTCATCGTCGGGTGATAGATATGGACCGGAAAGCTACCGGGGTTGTACCATGGTCGATACGTTATTGAATCGGTCTCAGTAGGCAGCCCCTGCCGGACCGTCACCACTTCGACGAGGAGGCTCCCGTGGCCAACCCCCAGGCGATCTATAAGGACGTGCTCATCGTGGGCGCCGGACTGGCCGGTATCGACACCGCGTACCGCGTGTCGAACGAGGTACCGCAGTTCAGCTACGCGATCCTCGAGCAGCGCGCCGAGATGGGGGGCACCTGGGACCTGTTCAAGTACCCCGGTATCCGCTCCGACTCCGACATCTTCAGCCTCAGCTACCCCTTCCTCCCGTGGAAGGGCACCAACCGGCTCGCGAGCGGCCCCGAGATCAAGGCCTACATCGAAGAGGCCGCCGCGAAGTTCGGCATCGACAAGCACATCAGCTTCAACACCAAGGTCGGCACCGTCGACTTCGATTCGCGCACCGACCTGTGGACCGTCACAGCGGAGCGCGACGGCGAGCAGGTGATCTACCAGTCGCGGTTCCTCGTGGCCTGCACCGGCTACTACAACTACGACGCCGGCTACGAGCCGCCCTTCCCCGGCCTCGACCAGTACCAGGGCCAGGTCGTGCACCCACAGCACTGGCCCGAGGATCTGGACTACAAGGACAAGAAGGTCGTGGTCATCGGCTCCGGCGCCACCGCCATCACGCTGATCCCGTCGATGGCCGACGATGTCGAGCACATCACCATGCTGCAGCGCTCCCCCACCTACGTCCTTCCCGTGCCCAACGCTGATCCGCTGACGATGTTCGGCGCCAAGGTGCTCCCCGCGACGGTCTCGCACAACATCACGCGCAACGTGAACGCCGTGATCAACGTCGGCCAGTTCGTGCTGGCGCGGACCTTCCCGAAGGCCTCGCGCAAGTTCCTGCGCAAGCTCAACCAGAGCATGCTGCCCGAGGGCTACGACGTGGACGTCCACTTCAAGCCCAAGTACGACCCCTGGGACCAGCGCCTGTGCGTCGTGCCCAACGGCGACCTGTTCAAGACGATCCGCGAGGGCAAGGCCGAGGTCGTCACCGACACCATCGACACCTTCACCGCGACGGGCATCCGGCTCGCCTCGGGTCGCGAGCTCGAGGCCGACATCGTGATCACCGCGACGGGGCTGCAGTTGCTCGCCTTCGGCGGCGTCGAGGTCAACGTCGACGGCGCCCCGATCAAGCCGCACGACAGTTTCGCCTTCAACGGCTACATGCTCGAGGGCGTGCCGAACTTCGGCTTCATCATCGGCTACACGAACAACTCGTGGACGCTGCGCGCCGACATCTCGGCCCGCGCCATCGCGCGCCTGCTCAACCACATGGTGGTGAAGGGCTACACGCACGTCGAGCCGCAGGTCGGCGATCACGTCCTCACCGAGGCGTCGGCGTTCGACCTCAGCTCCGGCTACGTACAGCGCTCGCCCGACGCGATGCCGAAGGCCGCCACCGAGCAGCCGTGGATGATCCGGCACAACTTCGTGCTGGACTCGCTGGACTTCCGGCGCTCCCGGGTCGACGCGCCGGAGCTGAAGTTCGGCACCGTCGCCGCGCCCGCGAAGGCCGGCGTCTGATCCCCTGATCGACGAAAGAACCCGCCCTCTCCATCCGGAGAGGGCGGGTTCTTCGCGTATCAGGCGCTCAGGAGCCCGGCGTGTAGGTGCCGCCGACGGTGTTGCGCACCACGATCGGCGAGCCGATCGGGAAGTTGTCGTAGAAGTACTTGCCGTTGGCGGTGCTCACGTTCAGGCAGCCGTGGCTCACGTTCGACACGCCCTGCTGGTTCACGGACCACGGCGCCGCGTGCACGAAGATGCCGCTCCACGACATGCGGCTGGCGTACTCGACGTACGTGCGGTACCCCTCCGGGGAATCGACGGGCACACCGTACGTGGACGAGTCCATGTACATGTCGCGCTTCTTCTCCAGGATGTAGTACGTGCCGTTCGGCGTGGGGTGCTTGTTCGAGCCCATCGACGTGGGCATCGTCTTGACGATCTCGCCGTTGTGCCAGACGGTGATCTGCTTCGTGTTGTCGTCCGCGAGGGCGACCCACCCGGTCTTGGTGGCCACGGGCGGCTCCATCGGGGCCGCCGGCGCCTCGGTCGCGGTCTCGGTGTCGCCACCCGGCGTCGCAGGCCGGGTGGGACGGGCCGGCGTCGGGCGCGACGGGGTGGTGGGCGCTGCGCCCGCGACGGCCGCGGAGGCCGTGGCAGCGACGATCGCTGCTGCGGCACCGGCGCCGAGGCGCGCGAAGCCGCGGCGGCTGACGCCGGTGGGACCGAGAGTCCGGTCAGTCATCGTTGTTCCTCCTGCGGTATGAAGCGTCGGTACGATTCTACGGGCCGATGGGGCCCGGTGAAGAAATCGCTGAACCCGAGCTGAGAATCACGCCGGCTCCGTTCAGCATCCAATGGGCCACGAAAGACGGCCACCACCTGCCGGTTCGTCGCACGAGTGCGTCCATCGCCGCCCCGAATCCCGCAGTGACGCAGATTGTCGGAAACACGGGGTCCTGAGCGCTGTGCGCTGCACCGACGTGCCACAGGCCGAAGGCCAGCGGCCCCGCCATCGCACCGACTCGTCGGCCGTAGGCGGCCTCCAGCGCCGGCGTCAGCGCCCCGCGGAAGAGCATCTCCTCGGGCAGTGCGGTGCCGAGCGGGATGTCCACGAGCGCCCACTTCGCCCGGTTCGACGGTGACTCTCGCCACACCGTCCGGACCAGGGTCAGGCCCGCGACCGCGAGCGCTCCCCCGCCGAGCAGGCCCGGCACCGTCGGCACCCGGGACCGTGCCAGCGCGGCGTCGGCGGCGCAGAAGGCGAGGGTCGCCGCCGAGCGTGCGTCCCGGCGCCAGCCGAACCGGTTCGCGAGCCTGGGTAGGACGGCGTTCGACCAGGCGATCGCCGCACCCGCCGCGAGCGCGGGGGCACCCTTGCCCGACGCGATCACTGCATCGTCGCCCAGGAGCCGAGCGAGCGGTACAGCACGGCGGAGAAGGGCAGGTCACCGCCGTACCGGGCGGGATCGCGCGAGTCGTCCTCCTGGAGCGAGTGGCTCACCCCGCGCAGCCGCACGTAGTTCACGTGCGTACCGGTCATCACGTCGGCGAGGTCCTGGGTCCTCGAGCAGTCGACCGCGACATCGGCGTCGGAGCAGGTCACGATGTTGTGCTTCTGCGGCGGCAGACTCATCGCCGTGCGCAGCACGTCGGGAGTGCCCGGCACGAGATCCGTCAGGACGGGCTCGATGAGCCCGATCGGCACCGCCGACCGCCCGGTGGCCCCCGTCCCGAGCGCGAGCGCCAAGGGCGCCGCCGTGCCGTGACCGACCGCCAGGAGCCGGTCGTCGCTCAGGCCGGCCCGCTCGGCGAGCGCGGTGAGTCCCTTGCCGGCCCGGGCCAACTGTGCCGGATAGTCCTGCGTGCCGGACGGGGCACCGTCGAAGCGGAGCGAGGCCACCCCCTGCTGCGCGAGCATCACCGACAGCTCCCGCGCGGCGACGGTGCCGGCCTTGTCCGGCCCGGCGAGGATCAGGGCGGCACGCAGGCGCTGCGGGTTCCGGGGCGCGACGTACGTGGCTGCGCCGGCCTCGGCCGGGACCTGCACCGTCGACTCGCCCCAGTCCGCGGGCAGCGCGGCGGGCGCGGGCGGAGCGGGCTCCTGCGTGATCACCGGGGTCGGCTTGGTCGAGGCGCACGACGCGACGGCGAGCACCGTCGCGAGGATCACCGCGGCGAACCGTCTCCTGGCGTGAGTCATGGACGTGCCTCCCGTGGGTCGATGCTCCTGGTGCGTGCGGTCAGCGCAGGCGTTCCGCGGCGCGCGCGGTCTCGACGAGCCGGTCCGCGAGTTCCGCGAGCTCATCCGGTCCGGCGCCCTCGGCGATGGCGGTCCGCACGTCCTCCGCGGCGCATCGCACCTCGAACATACGCTCCCCGATCGATTCGGCCTCGTCCGCGGTGAGCACCACCGAATCCGAGGGCAGGGAGGTCTCGGAGAGCGCCGTGCGGGCCTCGTAGGCGCGCTGGCGGCACGAGCGGCGACAGTACTTCCGCGTGCGCCCCGGCCCCTCGGAGACGACCTCGCGGCCGCACCACGCGCACGCGGCGGACCTGCGACGGCGAGCGGTGGTCATGGGGCCGAGTCTAGTGAACCGGGTAGACTGGGAATGTTCGGCGTAGGCGAGAGGTTGGGAGAAGCATGGCAGATCGAGTTCTACGGGGCAGCCGCCTGGGTGCGGTGAGCTATGAGACGGATCGGGACCACGACCTCGCTCCGCGCCGAGTGGCGCGGTACCGCACCGACAACGGCGAGGAGTTCGACGTTCCGTTCGCGGACGATGCCGAACTCCCCGGCACCTGGCTGTGCAAGAACGGGCTCGAGGGCACCCTGATCGACGGGGTCGCCCCCGAGGAGAAGAAGGCGAAGCCGCCGCGCACGCACTGGGACATGCTGCTCGAGCGGCGGTCCGAGGCGGAGCTCGAGGAGCTCCTCAAGGAGCGGCTGGATCTCCTCAAGGCACGGCGCGGCAAGTAAGCGCGAGGTTCGTCCGACGAACACGAAGGGCCCCGGATCACTCCGGGGCCCTTCGCCGTTCGTGGCCTACTTGCCGAGCAGGCGCTGCAGCTTGCGCTTGCGCGCCTGGTAACCCCACTTGGGCACCAGGGTCGCGGCCTCCTTGACGATCGAGCCGCTCATCTTCGACTCGCCGATCACCCGCTCGGTGAACGTGATGGGTACCTCGACCACCGTGAAGCCGGCCTGGACCGCGCGCCAGGTGAGGTCGATCTGGAAGCTGTAGCCCAGCGACTGGATCTCGTCGAGGCCCAGCCCCTCCAGGGTCTCGCGGCGGAAGGCCTTGTAGCCGCCGGTGATGTCACGGATGCGGGTGCCCAGGATCACCTGGCTGTAGACGTTGCCGCCGCGGGAGATGAGCTGCCGCGAGAGCGGCCAGTTCACCGTCTTGCCGCCGAAGACGTAGCGGGAGCCGATCGCGAGGTCCGCGCCGGCGTCGATCGCCGCGAGGTGCCGTTCGAGCTGCTCCGGGGCGTGCGAGCCGTCGGCGTCCATCTCGACGATGACCCGGTAGTCGCGCTCGAGGGCCCACCGGAAGCCGGCGATGTAGGCGCCGCCCAGGCCGTTCTTCTCGGCGCGGTGCAGCACGTGGATGCGCGGGTCCTCGGCGGCCATGGTGTCGGCGAGGTCACCGGTGCCGTCGGGGCTGTTGTCGTCGACCACGAGCACGTCGACGCCGGGCTGCGCGCGGTGCAGCCGGCCCACGATGAGCGGCAGGTTCTCCAGCTCGTTGTACGTGGGGATGATCACCAGCGTCTTCGACGACGGCGCTGACGTCTCGCTCATGCAGGTTCCTCGGTCCGGTTTCGGGGTGTTGATCGGAGTCCATCGTGCCTTATCGCGATCGCGATTCCGCACAGGGTGGTCAGGAGCAGTGCGACCTCGACCCAGTCACCCAGCCGGGCCGCGGGGGTGAGGCCGTCGCGCAGGTGGATCGTCTCGACGAGATGGTCGCTCGTCCAGATGCGCGTCTGCCCGGCCACCTCGCCGTCGGGCCGGACCAGAGCGCTGACTCCGGTGGTGGCGGCGACCACCACGTCGCGATCGAGTTCGACGGCGCGCACCCGGGACATGCCGAGCTGCTGATAGGTCATCCCGGTGCGGCCGAAGGTCGCGTTGTTGGTGGGCACGGTCAGCACCTGCGCACCGTTCGCGACCGAGCCGCGCAGCGCGCGGTCGAAGGCCACTTCGTAGCAGGTCGCGACGCCGAGCGGGATGCCGTTCGGATGAACGACACCGGTCCCGGTACCAGGGGTGAAATCGTTCGCCAGGTCCACGTAGTCGCTGAACAGGCGGAAGAAGTCCCGCATCGGCATCGTCTCGCCGAAGGGTTGCAGGATCGCCTTGTCGTGTCGCTCGATCGCGCCGTTCGCGTCGATGAGGATCATGCTGTTGTAGTACTTGCCCGTGCCGTCGTAGTGCACCGTGCCGACGAGGATCGGCGCGCGCACATCGGCGGCCGCGGCGGCCAGCCGGGCCGCGACCTCCGGGTCGCGCTCGGGCGAGACGTCCGAGCTGTTCTCGGGCCAGATCACCGCGTCCGGCTGCCGCTGCCGACCCTCGCGCACCTCGGTCGCCAGCCGGTGGGTCTCGTTCAGGTGGTTCGTCAGCACGGCCTCGCGCTGGGTGGCGACGTCCCACCGCTGCTCCGGCACGTTCCCCTGGATGGCGGCGACGGTCACCGTCCGGCCGCCCGACGGTGCGCCGACGAAGGGCCAGGCAGCCGCTGCGCCGAGGGCCATGAGCGCCGCCGCGGCGACGGGCAGGACGTACGCCCGACGGTCCGCGCGGCGCAGGGCGGCCACGGCTCCTGCGGCCAGGCACGAGCCCAGCAGGGCGACGGCGAAGGAGAGCCCGGGCGCGCCGGCGTACCGGGCCAGGGCCAGCAGCGGACCGTCGGCCTGGCTGAAGGCGAGGCGCCCCCACGGGAAGCCCCCGAACGGGAAGGAGGCGCGCGCCCACTCCGTGACGGCGAACGCCGCGGCCACCCAGACCGGACCGCCCGGAACGCGCGCGAGCCGGGTCGCCAGGAGGCCGAAGGCGCCGTAGTACAGCGCGCAGGTGATGCCGAGGCCGATCCACGGGAGCGCGCCGACCATCGAGTCGATCCATTTGAGCAGCGGAACGAACAGGCCCAGCCCGGCGAGGAAGCCGTAGCCGAAGCCGCCGCGCAGCGTCGGGCGCTGCCTGGTGCTCAGGACGGCGACCAGGGCCGCGACGCCGAGCGGTGCCAGCCACCACAGTCCGGCGGGCGGGAAGGCGACGTACAGGGCGACACCCGCGAGCAGGCTCGCGCCCCCGCGGAGCAGGACGTTCACGCCGCGAACACCGTCCGGCCGTCGACGACGGTGCGCAGGCACCGCGGCAGCCGCGCGCCGGGCGCGAGGTCCGGCAGCGGCGCGACGCCCGCGCGGGGATCCGTCGACCAGCGTTGCACGGCGTCCGACGGTGCCCGGACCACCAGTTCGTCGGCGTCCCAGACGGCGAACGTCGCGGGCGCACCGGGGACGAGCGTCCCGGCGACGCCGTCGCGCACTCCCCCTGCCCGCCAGGCGCCGCGCGTCGCCGCGGCGAAGGCGGCCCGCGGGCTGACCGCGCTGCCGGGGGTGTGGTGCTGCGTCGCGGCGCGCACGGCGGCCCACGGGTCCAGCGGCGTGACGGGCGAGTCGGAGGAGAACGCCAGCGGCACGGCGTTCTTCGCGAGTAGCGCGAAGTCGTTGAGGGTCGCTGCGCGCTCGGCGCCGAGTCGGCGGGCGTACATCCCGTCCGGCCCGCCCCAGAGGGCGTCGAACTGCGGCTGCATCGAGGCGACCACACCCCAGTCGCCGAGTTGCGCCGCCTCCTCCGGGGTGACCATCTCGGCGTGCTCGATCCGGTGTACGCAGGACGCCACGCGCGGCCCGCCGAACGCCTCGACGGCCGCCGCGAACGCGGTGACGACCCGGGCGACCGCGGCGTCGCCGATCGCGTGGAAGCCGCCCTGGATCCGGGCCCGGGTACAGGCCAGGACGTGCGCCGTGACTTTCTCCTGGTCGAGGTACGCAACGCCCGTCGACGGTGCGTCCGCGTACGGCGCGTGCAGCAGCGCGGTGCGGCTACCCAGTGAGCCGTCGACGAAGAGGTCGCCGGCCAGGCCGTCGGCACCGGTGCGG
Source organism: Tsukamurella sp. II2bb (assembly GCF_057815145.1). NCBI lineage: Bacteria > Bacillati > Actinomycetota > Actinomycetes > Mycobacteriales > Tsukamurellaceae > Tsukamurella > Tsukamurella sp. II2bb. The sequence goes on along the minus strand of NZ_JBYPZI010000002.1, from coordinate 330,086 downwards.
TACATGATCGCGCGGGCGTGGTCGGCGTCGCTCGCCGCCTCGCCCCAGTAGCGGCGCACGCGGACCCCGTGGGTGAGCGCGCCGAGGAGGGAGAAGTCCCGTTCCCCCGCGATGTCGGGCCCACCGCACTCGTGGACGGCGGCGATGCCGGCGGCGGCCGCCGCGTCCAGGGCCGCTGTCTGTGCGGCGATGATCTGTGCATCGGCCAGCGCCGTGGTGGCGGCGGCCCGGACGGCATGATGCGCGGCGGCGGTGAGCGGACCGTCGAGCGAGAACCCGGTGAGGCTCTCCAGTCCCGGTACGAGGGCGCGCAGCGCGGTGCTCGCCTGCGCGGAGTGCTCGTCGATCCGGGCGGCGTAGACCACGCGGTTCTCATCCAGATCGGTGCGCTGGAGGGGGTGTTCCCAGGCGGTGTCGTCCCAGCCACGGGCGATCACGGTCTCGCCGGGCGCCGCCGCGAGAGCGGCTACGGCCTGATCGCGGGTACCGCCGAGGTCGGGCCCGGTGAGCGCGAGGCCGGTCGCGGTGAGGTGCACGTGGGTGTCGACGAAGGCGGGTGCCACGAACGCCCCGTCGAGGTCGGTGATCTGCGCGTCCGGGTGCAGGGCGCGGGCCGCGTGGTCCTCCCCGATCCAGCTGATCACGCCGTTCTCCACCGCGATCGCGGTGGCGGTGGTGGACGTGGGCGTGTAGATCCGCCCGCCGACGAGCAGTTCGGTGGTCACGGAAGACCAGTCTGCTACGCGGGCGGCAGCTCGCGGAATCCGGGCCGGGGACCGTACTGCTCCCCCTGGCCGGGGCCGGTCACATCGATGATCGGGCCGTTCTCGGCGGGCCCGTCGGCACGGTCGCGGCCCGAGACCACGTCCCCGTCGATGACGGTGCCGAACCCGCGCGGCTGTCCCGCGAGCACCGTCACGAGCCCGGACTCCTCGACGAAGGACGCGACGCGCTTCGCGCCGACGTAGGCGACCGCCGGCCGGACCACGGCGCGCACGGGTTTGACCAGGAGGAGCAGGCCGACGACGGTACTCACGACGCCGGGTACCGCCAGCAGGAAGACGGCCGCAGCGAGGATCGCCGTGTCCATCAAGGCGGGCCCCGCGGACCGCCGCCCGTCGAGGGCCTGCCCGAGATCGCGGAGCACCCCCGCCGCCGTGCGCCGCAACATGATCATCCCGAGCGCGGTGGCGCCGATCATGGCGAGCACCGCCCACCAGAAACCGAGCCAGGACACCAGCCCGGCGAACGCCGCGATCTCCACCACGATGTACGCCAGGAACGCGAAGAGCTTCATGTCGAGTTCAACGGGCGAACCGGGCAAAGAGTTCCACGGAGCATCAGCTATCCGTGAGCATCCTGACGAGTAGCGCGATCATCAGATCCTTCTCCCGCGGTTCACTCATCGCAACCATGAGCGTCAGTGCCGCCAGTGCGTTCGCGCTGATCCGTGGGGTGTCGTTGGCGCCGAAGAGTGCACCGTTACGGGCCAGGAAAGTGACGAAGAGAGCAGCCGCACAGCGCTTGTTGCCGTCTGATAAGGGATGATCCTTGACCACGAAGTACAGGAGATTCGCAGCCTTCTCCTCGACGGTCGGATAGACGTCCTGATCGCCGAAGCCCTGGTATACGGCACCGAGCACGCCGTCCAACGCATCCCCACGTTCCTTGCCCAGCAGGGTGTCCGCGGGGAACTCTGCCGCGACTCGCGCGATCACCTCACGCGCCTCGTCGTGAGTCAGCGTCCAATCGGGTACACCGGCCGGTGAAGAGTCGACCCGTCCCTCGTCGTAGTCGCGGAGCAGGACGAGGCTCGGCAGGTACACGGACAGGACGTCCGCCACACCGGAAACGAGCTCGTCAGTCGAGCGACCGAGGATCCGAACGACCGAGCCCAATTGCTCCAGGCGATGAGCGTTCAGCGCCGCGCCGTCGACGATGTACCGCTTCAGGACGTCGTTGGCCCACCGACGGAAGTGCACCCCCTCAGAGGATTTCACCCGGTAGCCCACGGAGATGATCATGTCGAGGTTGTGATGCTCTACCTGGTACGTCTTGCCGTCCGTGGCAGTTGTCGCAAATTTTGCGACAACTGCCACGCCGGCCAGCTCCTCCCGCTGTGCGGAGGCGATGTGCTTGCCGATGGTCTTCACGTCGCGGCCGAACAATTGCGCCAGCTGTTGCCGTGTGAGCCACACAGTGTCCGCGTCAGCGCGCACGCTGAGCTGCAGCGCCCCGTCCTGCGATACGTACAGCGCCATCTCGTCCATCCCGAACCTCCCGACACCTCTGATCGCGAGGCTAGACCTGGTCACTGACAGGTCGCGATCTCATTTCCAGTCCGGCTCGCGGTCAGCGGTCCTCGAGGTCGCCTTCGGTCTCGAGGTAGGCCTGCTGCAGGGCGGCGAGGGTATCGGGGTCCGGGGACTTCCACAGCTCGCGCTGCGAGGCCTCCAGCAGCCGCTCGGCGATGCCGTGCAGCGCCCACGGGTTGGACTCCTCCATGAACTTCCGGTTCTCGGGATCGAGGACGTAGTTCTCGGTGAGCTTCTCGTACATCCAGTCGGCCATCACGCCGGCGGTGGCATCGAAGCCGAAGAGGTAGTCCACCGTCGCAGCCATCTCGAAGGCGCCCTTGTACCCGTGCCGGCGCATCGCCGCCATCCAGCGCGGATTCACGACGCGGGCGCGGAAGACCCGGTTGGTCTCCTCGCTCAGCGTGCGGGTGCGCACGGCATCGGGGCGGGTCGAGTCGCCGACGTAGGCCTCGGGATCGGAGCCCGTGAGGTGGCGCACCGTCGCGACCATGCCGCCGTGGTACTGGAAGTAGTCGTCGGAGTCGGCGATGTCGTGCTCGCGGGTGTCGATGTTCTTCGCCGCCACGTTGATCCGACGGTACGCCGCGCGCATGTCGTCCGCGGCCGGCGCACCGTCAAGGCCTCGGCCGTACGCGTAGCCGCCCCAGGCCGTGTAGACCTCGGCGAGGTCGGCGTCGCTGCGCCAGTTCTTCGAGTCGATGAGCTGCAGCAGGCCGGCGCCGTAGGTGCCGGGCTTGGACCCGAAGACGCGCGTCGTCGCCCGACGGGGATCCCCGTGCTCGGCCAGCGCGGCGCGGGTGTGCGCCGCGACGTAGTTGGATTCGTCCGGCTCGTCGAGGGAAGCGACCAGCTGGACGGCGTCGTCGAGCATCGCCACGACGTGCGGGAAGGCGTCGCGGAAGAACCCGGAGATACGCACCGTCACGTCGATCCGGGGCCGGCCCAGCTCCTCCAGCCCGATCACCTCGAGCCCGGAGACACGGCGGGACTGCTCGTCCCACACGGGCGTGACACCGAGCAGCGCCAGGACCTCGGCGATGTCGTCGCCCGCGGTCCGCATCGCGGACGTGCCCCAGACCGACAGGCCCACCGATCGCGGGTATTCGCCGTGCTCGTCCCGATAGCGCGCGACCAGCGAGGCGGCGAGCTCCTGCCCCGTCGACCACGCGAGCCGCGAGGGCACCGCCTTCGGGTCCACCGAGTAGAAGTTGCGGCCGGTCGGCAGCACGTTGACCAGGCCGCGCAGCGGCGAGCCCGACGGCCCCGCGGGCACGAAGCCGCCGGCCAGCGCCCGCAGCACGTGGTCGATCTCGTCGCCCGTGCGGCGCAGCCGCGGCACGATCTCCGTCGCCGCGAAGTCGAGGATCCTCGCCACCGCCGGATCGTCGGTCAGGCCCGCCATCGCCGACGGTGCCCAGTCGGCGGCCGCCGCGGCGACGACGAGCTCGCGGGCGCGCGCCTCGAACTCGTCGGTCTTCGCCTTCGAGGCGGTGCCGTCCTCCTCCAGGCCCAGGGCCTCGCGCAGGCCCGGGGTGTGCACCGAGCCCGCCCACATCTGCTTGGCCCGCAGCATCGCCAGCACGAGGTCGGTCTCCGCCTCGCCTGACGGCGCCGCGCCCAGGATGTGCAGGCCGTCGCGGATCTGCACGTCCTTGATCTCGCAGAGCCAGCCGTCGACGTGCAGCAGCATGTCGTCGAAGGCGTCCTCATCGGGCTGGTTCTCCAGGCCGAGGTCGTGGTCGAGCTTCGCGGCCTGCAGCAGCGTCCAGATCTGCTGCCGGATCATCGGCAGCTTCGCCGGGTCCAGGCTCTGCACGTTCGCGTACTCGTCGAGGTGCTGCTCGAGGCGGGCGATGTCGCCGTAGCTCTCGGCGCGCGCCATCGGCGGGATGAGGTGGTCGACCAGTACGGCATGCGCGCGACGCTTGGCCTGCGTGCCCTCGCCCGGGTCGTTGACCAGGAACGGATAGATCAGCGGCAGGTCACCCAGCGCCGCGTCGGTGCCGCAGGACGCGGACATGCCGAGCGTCTTGCCGGGCAGCCACTCCAGGTTGCCGTGCTTGCCGAGGTGGATCACCGCGTCGGCGCCGAAGCCGTGGTCGCGGTCGCGGTCGGCGAGCCACCGATAGCTGGCCAGGTAGTGGTGGCTCGGCGGCAGGTCCGGGTCGTGGTAGATCGCGACGGGGTTCTCGCCGAAGCCGCGGGGCGGCTGCACCATCACCGTGAGGTTCCCGAACCGCAGCGCAGCGATCGCGATATCGCCGGAGGCGGTGGTGAACAGCGAGCCGGGCGCCTCGCCCCAGTGCTCGGTCACGGCGTCGCGCAGGTCCTGTGGAAGCGTCGCGAACCAGGCGCGGTAGGTCGCGGGGTCGACGGTGACCTCGCTCCCGTCAAGGCGCTCGTCCGAGAGCCAGTCCGGATCCTGGCCGCCCCTGGCGATGACGGCGTGGATGAAGGCGTCGGAGTCGTCTGCCTCGAGCCCGGGGATGTCCGACGGTGCGCCGACATCGTAGCCCGCGTCGGCGAGCCGGCGGATCAGCTCCAGCGCCGACTGCGGCGTGTCCAGGCCGACGGCGTTGCCGATGCGGGCGTGCTTGGTGGGGTATGCCGAGAGCATGAGCGCGATCCGCTTCTGATTGTTCGGGATCGATCGCAGGCGGGCGTGTCGGAGCGCCAGGCCGGCGACCCTGGCGGCGCGCTCGGCGTCGGGGACGTACGCGGGCAGCCCGTCGTCGCCGATCTCCTTGAAGGAGAAGGGCACGGTGATGATGCGGCCGTCGAACTCCGGGATCGCGACCTGGGTCGCGACATCGAGCGGGCTCAGGCCGTCGTCGCTCGATTCCCACTGCTCGCGGGAGGTGGTCAGGGCCAGGGCCTGCAGGATCGGGATGTCGAGCGCCGCGAGGCGGCCCACGTCCCAGGACTCGTCGTCGCCGCCCGCCGCGGCCCCCGCGGCGCTGACGCCGCCGGCGGCGAGCACCGTCACCACCAGGGCGTCGAGGGTGCCGAGTTCGGCGTACAGCGCGTCCTCGGCCGTGCGCAGCGAGGCGCAGAAGGTCGGGACGGCCGTACCGCCCCCGGCCTCGATCGCCGTGGCGAGGGCGTCGATGTAGGCGGTATTGCCGGCGAGGTGCTGAGCGCGGTAGTAGAGCACACCGATCCGGGGTCCGTCGCCGGCGCCATCACGGGGAACGACGCCCCACTGCGGTGCGGCGACGGGCGGCGCGAAACCGTGGCCGGTGAGCAGCACGGTGTCCGAGAGGAAGTTGTACAGCTGTGCGAGATTCTCGGGCCCGCCCTCGGCGAGGTAGGCGTGCGCCTGCGTCGCGACGCCGGCGGTCACCGTCGACGCCTCCATCAGATCCGCGTCGGGCGCCTGCTCCCCCGAGACGACGACCACCGGCTTGCCGCTCGCGGCGAGCGCATCGAGACCGCTCTCCCAGTAACGGCGCCCGCCGAGGATGCGCACCACCACGATGTCGGCACCGTCGAGCAGGCCGGGCAGATCGAGGTCCACGCTGAGGCGAGCAGGGTTCGCCCAGCGGTAGTCGGCGCCACTGGCCTTCGCGCTCAACAGATCGGTGTCGGACGTGGAGAGCAGCAGGATCATGGACGCGACCCTATGTCACCGGCCGCGCGGCGGCGGGATGAGGTTCTTGAATATTCCTTGACAAGAATATTCTGGTAGTGGAATATTTGATCCGTGACCGAGCGAGACGTGTTCACCGTGATCGGCGACCCCACCCGACGGCGCATTCTCGGGCTCCTGCGCCGTCGAGAGTGGTTGGTCGGTGAGTTGGTCGATGCGTTGGGTATCGCGCAGCCGAGGGTCTCGAAACACCTGCGAGCCCTGGGTGAGGCCGACCTCGTCACGGTCCGCGTCGACGGTCCGCGCCGGCACTACGCGCTCGATCCGGATGGATTACGGGATCTCGACGCGTGGCTGACTCCGTTCCGCGAGATCTGGGCGGACCGACTCGACGCACTGGAAAGCCGTTTGGACGAGATGGATTAGGAGCGAGACATGACGAACCCCGGCGAGGATCGGATGGGCGAAGTGCTGCGCGACGGCGATCGGCTGGCGCTGCGATACCGGAGGCGACTGGCGCACGCTCCCGAGAAGGTGTGGCGGGCGTTGACCGAATCGGACGATCTGCGGCATTGGTTCCCGGCGGACATCGTCGGCGAGCGTCGCGCAGGTGCGCGGGTGCTCCTGCCGTTCTGGCCGGACGGCGCCGAGGAGAGCCTTGCGACGTTGGTAGAAGCAGGTGTCGACATCACCCACATGGACATGGACGAGGTGCTGCCGGGCGAGATTCGCGCCTGGGAGCCGCCCTCTCTGTTCGAGTTCGTCTGGGGTAATCCGGACGGCCCGGCCGACATCCTCCGGTTCGAGCTCGTGCCGGACGCCGCCGGTACGTTACTGGTGTTCACGACGTGGCCCGGTGAGCCCGGACCGTTGGGGAACGCGGGGACCGCGGCGGGCTGGCACGCCTGCCTCGACGCGTTGCAGGCCCTGATCGACGGCGGCACGGTCGATGAACAGGGAACGCGAGAGATGTCGCACATGCGGGAGCGCTACGGCGCTCTGCTGGCCGCTACAGCACCGCCCCGTGCATGACGACGCCCCGCGAGGCCTCGTTCACGACGACGGTGCCCGCCTCGTCGTCTCCCGCGTAGGCGACGACGCTCGAGGTCTCGATCCGCACCTCGTCACCGACTCGCACGACACAGTCGACCGTGAACAGGTCGATCCCGGCCCGCGTGACGCGGTCGGCGATGCGAGCGCCCAGCGAGGCCACCTCACCCACCCGCATCGGCGTGACCTGCCGGACGGTCTGCGAGACGTGCAGGAGCCGGCTCACGGTGAAATCATCGATCTGCTCGGCGAGCAATCGCGCCGCGACCTTGAAGACCGGATCGGCGACGATCAGCGGTGGCACGGGAGTCCCGTGCGGAAGCGCCCGGCTGTCCCCGTAGGGCACGTGCGGGGAGCGCGTCGCCCGGCCGTACGCCCGGAGGCTCTCGGAGTCGACGACGTAGCAGTCGGCGACCCAGTGCGTGTACTCGACATCCGTCATTCGGCGACCGTAGCCCCGCACACCACGTCGGGTGCCGCCATCGTCAGCTCCAGCAGGGCCATCATCGAGTGGTAGACGTCGGTCAGCGGATAGATGTCCCGCGCCGCCCGGGCCCGCGCCACGGCGCCCTCGATCGAGCTCATGAAGACCGAGGCGAAGACGAGCGCGCCCCGCTCCTCCACTCCGTAGTCGACCAGGGCGGTCGCGAACCGGCGCTCGCACTCCGTGTACGCCGCCGTCGCGGCGTCCTGGACGCGCGGGGCACCGTCGGCCAGCGCGGCGGCGAGCAGCGGGCACCCGACCTGGAACTCGGAGCGGACCAGCACGCGCTTCCACAGCTCGATGAACCGGCCGATCCACTCCCGCGGCTCGCCCTTGCTCGTGGCGGCGTCGATGTAGCGGAGCAGGCGCCGGCCGGCGAGCGACGTGGAGGCCTCCACGAGCTCGGCCTTGCCGCCCGGGAAGTACTGGTAGAGCGAATTCTTCGAGGCCTGCGACTGCGCGGTGAGCTCGGCGAGACCGGCGTCCGCGAAGCCGTGGCGGCCCACCAGGTTCAGTGCGGTGTTGACCAATCGGACCCTTGGGCGCGGGCGCGGCTTGGGGGCGTCGGACATCGGGGCCGGACCCTCCTCGACTGAAGTGAAAGCGAACGGTCGCCGTGCGGTGGAGTACACCACACGGCGCTGCGGTGCTTGTTTGAACCGCTCGGTTCATGTTACCAATGACGAGTCGATGAACCGAATGGTTCATCGCAGTCTTCCCCTCGAACGGAGTACCTCACGCATGACCGCCCCCGCCCGGATCGCCGCGCCCGCCCCCGCTGAGCAGTCCAATGTCAGCTACCTCGGGATCGGCGCCTACCGTCCGCGGCGCGTCGTGCCCAATGCGGAGATCGTCGACGCGATCGAGTCGAGCGACGAGTGGATCAAGACCCGCTCCGGCATCGAGTCGCGGCACTTCGCCGAGGACGACGAGACCATCCTCCTGATGTCGGTCAAGGCCGCCGAGCGCGCCATCAAGGCCGCGGGCATCGACCCGCAGCTGGTCGACTGCGTCATCTCCGCGACCAACACCCGCCTCGAGCTGGGTCCGTCGCTCGCGCCGCAGATCGCCAAGGAGCTGGGCCGCGTCGGCATCCCCGCCTTCGACATCACCGCCGGCTGCTCCGGCTTCACCACGGCGGCGGCCGTCGGCACCGACCTCATCCGCGCCGGTACGGCCAAGTACGTGGTGGTCGTCGGCGTCGAGCGGCTGTCGGACCTGATCTCGCCCGAGGACCGCACCTGCGCGTTCATCTTCGCCGACGGTGCCGGCGCCGCCGTGCTCGGACCGTCGGAGGAGGTCGGCATCTCGCAGGTCTCGTGGGGCGCCGACGGCGACTTCACCACCGCGATCTACCAGGACAAGGACTTCGGCACCTACTTCGACGAGGTGCACGCCTACCGGGACGACACCGCCGGCACCGTCGAGGCGCCCGTGCGCCCGTTCCTCCGGATGGAGGGCCGCAAGGTCTTCCGCTGGGCCGCAACGGCGCTGCTCCCCGCGTGCCAGGAGGCGCTCAAGCTCGCCGGCCTGACCTCGACGGACATCGACGTCTTCGTCCCCCACCAGGCCAACCTCCGCATCACCCAGGTGCTGATCAAGGCGCTCGAGCTCCGCGACGACTGCGTCATCGCCGAGGACATCGTCACCACCGGCAACACCTCGGCCGCGTCGATCCCGCTCGCCGTGGAGGAGCTGCTGCGCACCGGGAAGGCCAAGCCCGGCCAGACCGCGCTGGTGATGGCCTTCGGCTCCGGCCTCGCCTATGCGGGCCACGTGATCACCCTCCCGCCGGTCCACTTCGAGGACTGATCCTCCTGCCGCCGAAGCAGCCCGACGCCTGCCCGGGTGTCCTCCGTCCGCACGCCGCGGCCGACGGTGCCCTGGTCCGCGTCCGGCTGCCCGGCGGCGCCGCCCTGCCCGAGCAGCTGGACCTCCTCGCCGACCTCGCCGCCGACGAGCCCCTCGAGTTGACCTCGCGCGGCAACGTCCAGATCCGGGGTGTCGCCGACCTCGGCGACGCCCGCGGGCGGCTGGGCGAAGCCGGGCTCCTGCCGTCGGAGACGCATGAGCGGGTCCGCAACATCGTCGCCTCGCCCCAGTCCGCCGAGCTTCGCGCGGCCGCCGCCGAGCTCGACCGGGCGCTCGTGGCGCGCCCCGGTCTCGCCGCGCTCCCCGGGCGGTTCCTGTTCGCGCTCGACGACGGCTCGCACGATGTCGCCGCGCTCGCCGCCGACGTCGAATCCCGCTGCGGCGTCCTCCATCTCGACGGCCGTCCGACGGACCTGCCCGGCACCGTCGACGTCCTGCTGGACGCGGCCGGCGCCTTCCTCGACCTGCGTGCCGACGAGTGGCGCCTGCGGGAGCTGCCCGACGGTGCCGCGCGCGTCGCCGCCGCGCTGGGCGGAACCCTGGCCGGCGCGCGCACGGTCCCCGCGCCCCCGTCGCCTCCGCCGGTCGGTTGGTTCGATCGGCCCGACGGCACGGTCACCCTCGGCATGGGCGTCCCACTCGGCCGGCTCGACCCGAGGACCGCGCGGTTCGTCGCCGCCGTGGACCATCCGATCACCATCACGCCGTGGCGGACGCTGCACCTGCACGGCCTCGACGAGGGGCGCGCGGAGACGGTGGTGCGCGTCCTCGCGCCGATGGGCCTGATCTTCGACGCCGCGTCCCCGCTGCTGCGGATCAGCGCATGCGTCGGGGATCACGGTTGCGCTCGCGCGCAGGGCGACTCGCTCGGCCGTGCCGCGGAGCTGGCCGCGGAGATCGGCGCGGACGAGCGCGTGCACGTGGTGGCGTGCGAGCGCGGCTGCGGTGCGCCGTCGGGCGAACACCGGCGGGTGGTCGTCACCCCGGACCGCCCCGGCGAGCGCGACGAATAGACTTCCCGGGTGCACGACTACCTCACCGACGGCGCCGAGATCTACCGGCGCTCGTTCGCCACGATCCGCGCGGAGGCCGACCTGACGTCGCTCGCCGCCGACGCGGAGACCGTGGCGGTCCGGATGATCCACGCCGCCGGGCAGACCGACCTCGACCGCGACATCCGCCTCTCCCCCGGTGCCGTCGCCGCCGGACGGGCCGCGCTCCGCGCCGGCGCACCGATCCTCGCCGACGCGAACATGGTGGTGCACGGCGTGACCCGTGCCCGGTTGCCCGTCGACAACGAGGTGCTCTGCCTGCTGCGCGACCCGCGGGTGCCGGCGCTCGCGGCGGAGATCGGGAACACCCGCAGCGCCGCGGCCCTGCAGCTGTGGGGCGAGCGGATGGCCGGCGCCGTCGTCGCGATCGGCAACGCGCCCACGGCGTTGTTCCACCTCCTCGATCTGCTCGCCGATGGTGCGCCGAAACCCGCTGTGATCGTGGGGATCCCGGTCGGTTTCATCGGTGCCGCCGAATCCAAGGAGGCGCTGGTGGCGGAGGCCGCCGATCTCGGCGTCGAGTACATCACCGTGCTGGGCCGCCGCGGCGGCAGCGCGATCACGGCGGCGGCGCTCAACGCGCTGGCGCGGGAGGAGCTGTGACGGGGATCCTGTACGGCGTGGGCGTGGGGCCCGGTGACCCCGAACTGGTGACGGTGAAGGCGGCGCGACTCATCGCCGAGGCGGATGTGGTGGCGTATCACAGTGCGCGGCACGGTCGCTCGAATGCGCGGGCGTGCGCGGCCCCCTACCTGCGCGAGGGGCAGACCGAGATACGGCTGATGTACCCGGTGACCACCGAGACGACCGACCATCCCGGCGGCTATCGCGGCGCGCTCGACGACTTCTACGCCGCCGCCGCGGAGGAGCTCGCCGCGCACCTCGCCGCCGGCCGCACCGTGGTGCTGCTCGCCGAGGGCGATCCGATGTTCTACAGCTCCTACATGCACATGCACAAGCGGCTGCGCGATCGCTTCGAGTGCGTCGTCGTCCCCGGCGTCACCTCCGTCAGCGCCGCGGCGGCCGCCACCGGCGTCCCGCTCGTCGAGGCCGACGAGGTGCTCACCATCCTGCCCGGCACACTGCCCGAGCCCGAGCTGCGCCGCCGCCTCGCCGACACCGACGCCGCCGCGATCATGAAGCTGGGCAGGACCTTTCCGACGGTGCGCGGGGCACTGCGGAACGCGGACCGCGACGGTGCGGCCTGGTACGTCGAGCGCGCCAGCCGCGCCGACGAGCGGGTGCTGGCGGTGGACGACGTGAGTGCCGAGGACGTCCCGTACTTCGCCACCGTCCTCGTGCCCGGCCGGATCAACGCGCCCACGGCACCGTCGAACCCCGGCGGCGAGGTCGTCGTGGTCGGCCTGGGCCCCGGTGACGAGGCCTGGACCACGCCCGAGGTGCGGCACGAGCTCGCGGAGGCGACCGACATCGTCGGCTATCAGACCTATACCGACCGCGTGTGTCCGCGACCCGGGCAGCGCGTGCACGCCTCCGACAACCGGGTCGAGGCCGAACGCGCGCGGCACGCGCTCTCGCTGGCGGCCGACGGATCTCGCGTCGCGGTGGTCAGCTCCGGCGATCCGGGGGTGTTCGCGATGGCCTCCGCCGTGGCGGAGGTCGCGGCGGAACCAGCCTTCCACGCCGTGCGGGTGCGCGTACTGCCCGGCATGACGGCGGCGAACGCGGTGGCCAGCCGGGTGGGCGCCCCACTGGGCCACGACTACGCGGTGCTCTCGCTCTCGGACTACCTCAAGCCCTGGGAGGTCATCGAGGAGCGCCTGCGCGCCGTCGCCGCCGCGGACCTCGCGCTCGCCGTGTACAACCCGGCGTCGAAGACGCGCCGCGAGCAGCTCCATCGGATGCGCGAGGTGTTGCTCGAGGTCCGCGCACCCGAGACGGTCGTCATCGTCGGACGGGCCGTCGGCTCGCCCGAGGAGTCGGTGACGGTGACCACCCTCGGCGACCTGGATTCGGAGCAGGTGGACATGCGCTGCCTGCTCATCATCGGGTCCTCGCGCACCGAGGTCACCGAACGCTCCGGCGGCCGGATCGTGCACACTCCCCGTAGGTACCTCACAGAAGGAGACAGATGATGGCCAAGGCGTACTGGATCGCGTTCTACCAGGAGATCAAGGACCCCGAGAAGATGGCCGAGTACGCCCGGATCGGCGGGCCGGCGATCACCGAGGCCGGCGGGCGGTTCATCGTCCGCGGCCAGGCCGCCGTCGCCTACGAGGCGGGAAAGATCGAGCGCACCACCGTGATCGAGTTCGACAGCCTTGAGCAGGCCGTGGCCGCGCACGACTCGCCCGCCTACCAGGAGGCGCTCGCCGCCCTCGGCGACGGAGCCGTCCGCGAGATCCGCATCTGCGAGGGTTCCTGAGCTGCGCTGATCGGTGTCTTCGGAGCCTGCCCCTCGCAGGGGCAGGCAACCGCGCCGGAAGTCGGCCAGACTCGGATACATGATCGATGAGACCGCCCCGACACTCGGCTCCTTCCTCCGGTCCCGCCGCGCGGCGGTGGACGCCGACGACCTCGGCCTGGCCACCTACGGCCGCCGCCGCGTCCCCGGGCTGCGCCGCGAGGAGTTGGCCGACCTCGCCGGGGTGTCGGTCAACTACCTGACCCGCCTCGAACAGGGCGCCGCCGGTAACCCCTCCGACGAGGTCCTCAGCGCGCTCGCCCGGGCCCTGCGGCTCAGTGAGGTCGAGCGCCTGCACCTGCTCGAACTGGCGCATCCCTCCGGTGAGGGCGCCGCGCCGATCGACCGCCACGGTGCCGGATTCACGGGCGTCCGGCAACTCGTGGATGCGATGGATACGCCCGCAGTGGTGCTCTCCCGCAACCAGGACGTCCTGGCGTGGAACCGCCTCGGCAACGCCGTTCTCGCCCCGCACGTCCCGTTCGAGGACCTGCACGCCGACCCGCCGCCGAACAAGGTGCGGCAGACCTTCCTCGACCCCGAGGTGCGCTCGCTCTACGTCGATTGGGAGCACGAGGCCGAGCTCGCCGTCGCCTCGCTCCGCTGGGTCGCAGCCCAGTTCCCCGGCGATCCGGCGCTGCGCCGCCTGCTCGGAGAACTCGTGCTCGACCGCGACTTCGCCCGCCTCTGGGCACTGCAGGCCGTCGAACTGTGCACCAGCGGGCTCAAGCAGTTCCGCCATCCCTGGGTGGGCCGGCTCGACCTCTGTTACCAGATGCTGCACCTCCCCGAGTCCGACGGTGCCCGCATGATCGCCTTCAGCGCCGCCCCCGGCAGCCCGCACGACGACGCGCTCACCCTGCTCCGGCACCGCGTCGCCGGCTGAAACGCCCCCTCTCCCTTCACCACACACACCTAGCCAGCAGCGTCACCGGGACGCGACTCCCGGCGATTCGTGCTGCCCGAAAGACGAGGACTCCATGCCCCTGCACGCCCAGGCCGCCGCGCATCTCGCCGCGACGGCGGATGCCGCTCCCCTGCACACCCTCTCCGTTCCCGATGCGCGGCGCGCCCTGCGCGGTTACCTCGACCTGCAGCGACCCGCGGTCGCCATCGAGGACGTGCGGCACACGTACATCGTCGGGCAGGGATCATCACTGCCCGTGCGCATCTACCGCGATGGTCCGCCGGGCGGGCCGGTGATCCTCATGCTGCACGGCAGCGGATTCGTCGCCGCCGACATCGAGCTCAGCGACGAGCCCGCTCGCCTCCTCGCCCGGGAGACGGGCGCGACCGTCGTCACCGTCGACTACCGAAAGTCGCCCGAGCATCCCTACCCCGCCGCCCTGGAGGACGCGGCGGCCGCACTGGACTGGATCGCCTCCGGCGCGCTCGACGTGGACGTCGAACGAATCGCCGTCGTGGGCGACAGTGCCGGCGGAACTCTCACCGCCGCACTGGTGCAGCGGGTCCGGGACCGGGGCGGTCCGCGGGTGGCTGCGCACGCCGTCCTCTACCCGCCGCTGCGGCCCGGCGACTACGACCCGATGCTGCCCGGCGAGGTGGGACTCTCCCCCGAGGACATGGACTGGTTCTGGCGCCAGTACCTGCCCGACGGTGCCGCCCCACCCGGCGCCGCCCCGCTCGACGCCGACGATTTCAGCGGCCTGCCTCCGGCATTCGTCGCGACCGCCGAGTACGACGTGCTCCGCGGCCACGGCATCCGCTACGCCGGCGCCCTGCGGGACGCCGGGGTCGCCGTGACCGCCGTCGACTACCCCGGCACGCTGCACGGCTTCTACTGGATGGACGCCGTTCTCGACGCCGCCACCGACCTCCAGCGCGACCTGGCCGCCTGGCTCCGCACGACCCTGAACGGAACACGATGACCACCACCACGCACCGTCGCCTGCACCCCGGACTGCTCGCCCTCGCCATGGGCGGCTTCGGGATCGGGCTCACGGAGTTCTCCATCACCGGGCTGCTCACCGACGTCGCGGCCGATCTCGGAGTGAGCATCCCCGTCGCCGGCGGCCTGGTCACCGGGTACGCGCTCGGCGTCGTGGTCGGCGCCTTCACGGTGACCCTCGCGCTGGTGTCCCGGCCGCCCAAGACCGCGCTGCTGATCCTGTTGGCGCTCTTCGTCGCCGGAAACGCACTCTCGGCCGCGGGCCCGACGTACGAGCTGGTCATGGCGGGCCGGATCCTCGCGGCCCTGTGCCACGGCGGCTTCTTCGGAATCGGAGCGGTCCTGGCGGCCAGGCTCGTCACGCCCGACCGGCAGGCCTCCGCGATCGCGCTCATGTTCGCCGGGCTCACCGTCGCGAACGTGCTCGGCGTCCCCGCCGGCACGGCGCTCGGGCACCGCTTCGGCTGGCGCGCAACGTTCGTCGCGGTCGCACTGATCGGGCTGGTGGCGATGGCGGCGATCGCCGCGCTGGTGCCGACTGTCCCCGCCGAGACGACCTCGGTCCGCACCCAGCTCCGGGTCCTGCTCCGTCCTTCGATCTGGATCGCCTGCGGTGTCACGGCTTTCGTCTTCGGCGGGCTGTTCGGTGCCTTCACCTACGTCGAGCCGCTGCTGCGCGGGGTGTCCGGGTTCGGCACCGCGGCGATCCCGTGGCTCCTGGTGCTCTTCGGCCTCGGCCTATTCGCCGGCAACCTCGTGGGCGGCCGCGCCGCCGACCGGAACGCCGACCGGGCGCTGCTCACGTTCTCGGCGATCCTGCCGATCGGGATCGCGGCGGTGGCGGTATTCTCCGGGTCCAAGCCGCTCGTCGCCGTGTCGCTCGCCGTGATGGGGCTCGTCGGCTTCGCGACGGTTCCTGCCCTGCAGCTGCGGGTGCTGCGCAATGCCGGCACCGCGACGCTCATCGCGTCGTCGGCCAACATCGCCGCCTTCAATCTCGGCAACGCCGTGGGCGCGCAGCTGGGCGGCATGGGGATCAGCGCCGGCGGCGGTCCGACCTCCCCGGTGTGGATCGGCGTCGCCCTCAGTGGTGCCGGTGCCCTGCTCGCCGCCGCGAGCATCGCGTGGGAGCGCCGGCACCGGGAGTCGCTGCCCGACGCCGCGCTCGAGCGTGTGACGGCCTGACCGCGACGCCCCGTCGGGCCCGGAACACCCGGGCCCGACGGGGCGTTGGACGGGGCATGACACCCGCACCGTTCGATCCCCGCACGCTCATCGCCGACAGTCGCATCGGCGTCCTCGCGACGCTCCGGGCGAGCGGCATGCCACAGCTCTCCCCCGTCACGACGGTGTACGACGCGGACGGTGACCGGATCCTGGTGTCGATGACGGCCGGCCGGGCCAAGGAGGCCAATCTGCGCCGCGATCCCCGCGCGGCGATCGAGTTCACCAGCGCCGACGGCTACACCTGGGCGACCGCCGAGGGCACCGCCATTCTGATCGGCCCGTCCACCGATCCCGACGGACCCGAGGTGGACGCGCTGGTCGACTATTACCGCCAGGGTGCCGGCGAGCACCCGGACTGGCGCGAGTACCGCGAGGTCATGGTCGCGGACCGGCGAGTGCTGCTCGTCCTCCAGATCACCCACACCTACGGCGCCAAGCTGCGCTGACCGGGCCAGACCGGCGAACGTGCTCAAGGGGCCACTGTATCGAACTAGTTATCGATTTAGATGCTTCGACAGTTGGCGCTATCTCGAACATCGGCGTAGGATGGAGGGAACGGAGGGAGGGGCGATGAGCAGTACTACCTGCACCGCAGCCGAGTACATGGCCGCCGTGGAATCCTTCGAACACGCCGCCGAGACCCTCGCCGCCGCGGATCCCGTCCTACTCGACTCCCAAACAGTCCTCAACGCGCTGGGCCGGTTGGAGACCGCCGCCCGGAAGGTCCCCTACACCCAGCACGCACTGACCCAGGTCGCCGTCGAACAGGGCCTGCCCGCCCAACTCGGCTACACCGGCATCCGGGAACTGCTCACCCAACGACTGCGGCTCGCCGGCTCCGAAGCCCGCGACCGCATCCACGGCGCCCGGGACCGCGCACCCCGACACATCCACGGCGAACCACCCGAGCCACGGTTCCCGCTCGTGGCCGACGCCCAGCGGGACGGAACCATCTCCGACCGGCACGCAGGCGTGATCGAGCGGATCTTCCTCAGTTGCCGCAGGACCATCAGGCCGGATCAGGCGGCGATCCTCGAAGACGTCCTTGTCACCGCGGCCGCGGACGTGCCACCCGAAGATCTCCATGTGATCGGTAAGCGGGCGCTGGCCTACCTCGATCCCGACGGCACCGAACCCAACAGCGAGACCATCGACCGGGCCCGCGGCCTGCACCTGGGCAAGCAGGACGACGACCTGATGTCCGGCCTCGAGGGCGATCTCTCCCCCGAAGGGCGTGCGTTGCTGGAGACCATCCTGGACAAACTCGCCCGCCCCGGGGTGAACAACCCCGACGACGCCGACAACCCGGTCGATCCCGCAGATCAGGACGCCGTCCGCGCGGCGGCCAAGCGGGACAAGCGGACCACCGCGCAGCGCAACCACGACGCCCTCATCACCGCCCTTCGAGCGGCGATCACCTCCGGCGCTCTGGGACAGCACCGCGGCACCGCGTGCGTGCCGATCATCACCCTCACCATCGACCAGGTCGAAACCGAAACCGGGATCGCGACCACCGCCACCGGCGGCCGCATGCCCGTCGACGACGCCCTGCGGATGATGGGCGCCAACCCCCGGTACGTGCTGGTCCTGGATCTGCAGTCGCGGCCGCTGTTCCTCGGACGGGAGAAGCGACTCGCCACCCCGGATCAGCGGATCGCGCTCTACGGCTCCGAGAAGGGCTGCACCGCACCCGGCTGCGACGCCCCCGCCACCCGCTGCCAGGTCCACCACATCACACCCTGGGTCGACGGCGGCGCCACCGACATCACCTGCCTGACTCTCGCCTGCGACAAACACCACGGAAAAATCACCCCCGACACCAAAGATTTCCCCCGAGGGTGGGACACCATCACCCTCCGCGACGGGCCCTACAGCGGTCGCACCGGCTGGCGACGCACCGCCGACCCCACCGGCCAGTATCAGGTGAACCACAAACACCACGCGGATGAGCTGTACCGCCACGCCCTCCAACGCTGGCTACAACGCCGCGCCGACCTCATCAACCTCTGGCACACCGAAGAACTCCGCGTGCAGTACCAGAACGTCGTCGGCAGCATCTACGACGACATCACCGCCATCCTCGACAGCCCCCACGGCCCACCCCTCCTGGAAGCCCTCCTCGCCGAACACGACGCAGAAACCGACTGGGAAGCACGCCACATCCCACTCGACGACGCGGCATGACACCGCGAGCGGTCAGCCGGCGCGGAAGCGGGTGAGGGCCTCGACGGCGGTGACGCGGCCGGCGGTCGCGAGGTCCAGGTTCGCCAGCGATGCTGCGTGCACGGACGGATCGGCGGCCGCTACGCAGTCCTCGACCACGTGCATGACGAGCCCGAGATCGGTGCCGTGCCGGGCGGTCTGCTCGACGGTGAGGTTGGTAGCGACTCCGGTGAGGTAGAGCGTGTCGATCCCGTGCTCGGCGAGCCATTCCGTGGCGGGGCCGGCGAGCCCCGAAAGGCGCTGGTTGTCGTAGACCGCGGTCGGCTGATCCGCCATCGCGTCGATGATCCGCGCACCCGGGGCATCCGGGCGGAAGGACTCCTGCGCATCGCCGACCGCCTGCATGAACGCGGTGTTCCGCACCAGATCGCCCTCTCCCTCCGGCACGGTGAACCGGGTGAAGATCACCGGCACGCCCGCCGCGAGCGCAGCGTCGTGAAAGGCCGCGGCCCGGTCCACGACGCCGGACTCCGCGACGGGCGCGGCCAGCATGGGGCCGAAGAATCCCTCCGGCTCGATCACGTTCACCTGCCAGTGCAGGGCGAGAACAGCAGTGGTCATCGCCCGATCATGCCAAGGTCGCGTAGCCGGCCGCAGGAACTCGGCGGCTCTCAGTGCGCTGCTCGGGTGATCAGGTGCGCGTAGGCAGCGGCGGCGGTGGGCACCGTCGGGACGCCGGCCGGACGGGACGGGCGGTCGACGACCACCACCTCGATCCCGCGCTCGCGGGCGGCGGCGAGCTTCGCGGAGACCAGGTCTCCGCCGCTGTTCTTGGTCACCAGTACGTCGATCGCGTGCTCGCGCAGCAGTTCCCGCTCAGACTCGACGGTGTACGGGCCACGGTCCCGGAGCAACTCGTGCCGCTGCGGGAGCGGGCCCGACGGTGCGTCGACGACCCTGATCAGGAACCACCAGTCGTCGAGCCCGGTGAACTCGTGCGCGTCCTGCCGCCCGGTGGTCAGCATCGCCCGTCCGCCGTCCCGCCCCGCCAGAACCCGGGCCGCGGCGGCCACCGTCGGGACCCGGGTCCACGCGTCGCCCTCGCCCGGAAGCCACTCCGGACGGACCAGCGCGAGAAGCGGCACCCCCGCGGTCTCCGCGGCGGCAGCGGCGTTGCGGGAGATGGTGGCGGCAAACGGATGGGTGGCGTCGACGAGCACGTCGATGCCGGCGGCCACCAGGAAGGAGCGCAGGCCCGACGGTCCGCCGAACCCCCCGATCCGTGTCTCCCCCACCGGCAGGCGCGGATTCGCGACCCGTCCGGCCAGCGAGCTGAGCACGGAGAACCGCGGGTCCTTGTGCAGCAGCTGCGCCAGCTCCCGGGCCTCGGCGGTGCCGCCCAGCACCAGCACCCGGGTCAATGGCTCGCCCCCGGCGCGCGCAGCCGGCGCGCCGAGTACAGGTAGCTCTCCTCGACGGCGGCCGAGTCCGAGCCGGGATCGAGTACCTTCCCGACGAAGATCACCGCGGTCTTCGTGATGCCCTCGTCCGCGAGCCGCCGCGGTAGGTCCGCGAGCCGGCACCGCACGATCCGCTCGTCATCCCGGCTGGCGAAGGCCACCACCGCCACCGGGCAGTCGGCTCCGTAGTGCGGCAGGAGATCCGCGGTCAATGCCTCGGCCCGGTGCGCGGCCAGGTGCAGCGCGAGCGTCACCCCGGTCCGGGCCAGCGACGCGAGATCCTCGCCCGCGGGCATGTCCGTCGACAGCGTCGAGACACGGGTGATGAGCAGCGACTGGCCCACGCCGGGCACCGTCAGCTCCCGGCCCAGCGACGCGGCTGCGGCCGCGAACGCCGGTACGCCGGGAACGATCTCGTACGGGACGCCCGCCGCGTCGAGCCTGCGCGCCTGCTCCGTGAACGCGGAGTAGAGCGAGATGTCGCCCGAGTGCAGGCGCGCGACGTCGAGCCCGGCGACGTGCGCGGAGACCATCTCGTCGACGATGTCCGGCAACGGCATCCGCGCAGTGTCGATCAGCTTCACCCCGGGCGGGCAGCGGTCGAGCATCGATTGCGGCACCAGCGAGCCCGCGTACAGGCAGACGGTGCACCGTGCCAGGAGGTCCGCGCCGCGCAGGGTGAGCAGATCGGGGGCACCCGGTCCGGCACCGATGAAATAGACGGTCACGCTGCGCCTTTCACGAACACCCACTGCACGATCGGTCTGCGCGGCCGCCAGGCGGTGCCGCCGCCCAGGGGCTCCAGGTCCGAGACGGTCACGCTGCGCAGCTCCCCGCCGTACCGGGCCCGCAACGCCGCCGCCAGGGACTGCCCCTCGACGGTGACCGTGTTGGCCACCAGCCGACCGCCGGCGGGCAGCACGCCCACGCACGCCGCTGCCAGCGACTCCGAGAGCCCGCCGCCGATGAAGATCGCGTCGGGCACGGGCATCTCCGCGGTCAGCTCCGCCGTGTCGCCGACCACCAGCTCGAGCGGAACCCCCGCACGAGCCGCGTTGCGCGCCACCCGCTCGGCCCGGTCGGCGCGGCGTTCCACGGCGGCCACGGAGCCGCCGCCCTGCAGCGCCCACGTGATCCCCACCGAACCGGAGCCCGCGCCGAAGTCCCAGATCCACCCCGGCGTCGGACGCAGGGCGGCCACCGTCATCGCCCGGACATCCGCCTTCGTGATCTGGCCGTCGTGCTCGAACTCGAAGAGCTCGGCCGGCCCCGGCGGGTCGATCGCGATCACGTTGAGATCGTCGTACGTCGGGCCCGGCTGCCACGGCCGCACCTTCTCGCGGAAGCCGCCGAGCTGCTCGAGCACGGTCAGCTCCGCCGCCAGGCCCGCGTCGCGCAGCAGTTCCGCGACCGCCGCCGGGGTCGCCCCGGACTCGCTGAGCACGATGACCCGGCGCCCCGCACGCACCGCCTGGACCAGCGGCGACGGGTCGCGGGCCACGGCCGAGACCACCGTGACCTCCTCCGCCGGCCAGCGGAGCCTGGCGCACGCCAACGCGAACGAGGAGAAGTGCGGGATCACCGTCAGGTGCAGGTCGGGTCGCCGCCGGGCGATCGTCGCGCCGATGCCGTAGAACATCGGGTCGCCGCTGGCGAGCACGTGCACCCCGTCGGCGAGCTCGTCGATCGCGGGCAGGAGCGGCGACGGCCACGGCCGGGCCAGCTCGTCGCCGATCCCCTTCGGCAGGTACTCGAGCTGGCGCGGCGCACCGTAGATCACCGTCGCGTCGTCCATGAGCGTCCGGCGGGCGCGATCGGTGAGGCCGGGCCAGCCGTCGGCACCGATGCCGACCACCGTCACCGTCATCGCGGCATCCGGCGCCAGAGCGCCTGCGGGACGAACCGCAGCCCCGCGTAGAGGGGGCGCAGGACCGGCGGGATCCAGACGGTGCGCCGGCCGCGGCGCAGCGCGTGGACGGTCGCGTCCGCGACCTCCGGGGCGGTGCGGCTGAACGGCGCCGGGGTGACCCCGGAGGCCATCAGCTCCCGGGTCATCGCCCCGACGATGAAGCCGGGCCGGGCGAGCAGGACCTGAATGCCGGTGCCGTGCAGGGAATCCGTGAAGCCCTGGACGAAGCCGTCGAGGCCGGCCTTGGTGCTGCCGTAGACGAAGTTCGCCTTGCGCACCCGGACGCCCGCGACCGACGAGAAGGCGACGATCGCACCGCGGTCCGGCCGCGGCTCCTGGGCGCGTAGGAGCTTCGCCAGACCCAGCAGGATCGACACCTGCGCCACGTAGTCCGTCTGCGCGATCTGGACCGCGTGCGCGGGGTCCGCCTCGGCCCTGGCCTGGTCGCCGAGGATGCCGAAGGCGACGACGGCCACGCCGATGCGACCGAACCGGTCGGCGACCTCGTCGAGGAAGGCGGCGTGCCGCTCGGTGCGGTCGGCGTCGAACTCGATCGGGAAGACACCGGTGGCGCCGACCTCCCGGAGCGCGGCGATCTGCTCGTCGAGGTGCTCGGACCGCCGTGCCGCGAGGATCACGTCCCGGCCCGGGGCGATCCGGCGCGTGACCTCGAGGCCGACCTCGCTCCGCCCGCCCAGGAGGAGCACCGCACCGTCGGGAAGCCTGTCCGCACTCACCGCACCAGACTACGGTGGGGCGGTGCCCGAACTGAACGCCGACGCCCTCGCCTTCGTCACCGAGCGGCACCTCGCCACGCTCGCCACCCTGCGCGCCGACGGGACGCCGCACACCGTCGCGATCGCCTTCACCTACGACCCCGCGACGGGACGCGCGCGGGTCATCACCTCCGGCGACAGCCAGAAGGCCCGCAACGCCGCGCGGGGCGGGTACGCCGCCCTGACCCAGGTCGACGGTGCCCGCTGGCTCACCCTGGAGGGTCCGGCGCGGGTGCTGACCGACGCCGAGTCCGTCCGCGACGCGGAGGCGCGCTACGCGGTGCGGTACAGGCCGCCGCGGGAGAACCCGAAGCGCGTCGTGATCGAGATCGACGTCGCCCGGGTCCTGGGGTCCAGTGGGCTGCGGGCCTGAGCGGCCCGGGCACTGACGGGCGCGGCCGTCAGTGTCCGGGGTGGGTGATGCCCACCGCGGCGTCCATGTCCTCCAGCGTCTTGCCCTTGGTCTCGTTGACGAACCGCGCCACGAACAGGAACGACAGCACCGCGAAGGTGGCGTACATCGCGTACGCGAACACCAGGGAGAAGTCGGCCAGACCGGGGAAGGTCACCGTGATCAGCCAGTTGGCGGCCCACTGACCCGCTGCGGCGAGCGACAGCGCGGCCGCGCGGATCCGGTTCGGGAACATCTCGCCCAGCAGGACCCACACGACCGGACCCCAGCTCATGCCGAAGAAGACCACGAACAGGTTCGCGGCGACCAGGGCGATCGGTCCCCACGCGCCGTCGAGGTGCGGGGTGCCGTCGGCGCCCTCGGTGGCGGTGGAGAAGCACAGCGCCATGGTGGCGAGCGTGACGGCCATGCCGGCCGAGCCCACGAGGAGCAGGGGCTTGCGGCCGACCCGGTCCACGAGCAGGATCGCGACGATCGTGGTCGCGATGTTGACGACCGAGGTGAAGACGCTGATCTCGAACGAGGCGCTCTTGTCGAAGCCGACGGCCTGCCACAGCATCGTCGAGTAGTAGAAGATGACGTTGATGCCCACGAACTGCTGGAACACCGACAGCAGGAGGCCGACCCAGACGATCGGGTAGACCCGGCCCGCCGGGTTCTTCAGGTCCCGCCACGAGGGCTTCGTATCGCGCTCGAGGCTCTCCTGGATCCGGACGATGGTCAGGTCCAGGTTCTTCTCCCCGAACAGTAGCGTGAGCACCCGGCGGGCCTCGGGGATCCGGTGCGTGGCAACGAGGTAGCGCGGCGACTCGGGGATCGTGGTCGCGAGGATGCCGTAGACGACGGCGGGCACGGCCATGGACAGGAACATCCAGCGCCAGGCGTCGAGGCCGAGCCAGAGCGGGCTGGTGGCGTCGCCCGCGAGCTCCGCCAGGACGTAGTCCACCAGGAGGGCCAGGAAGATGCCCGAGACGATCGCGAGCTGCTGCAGCGAGCCGAGGCGGCCGCGGATCCGGGCGGGCGACGTCTCCGCGATGTACGCGGGGGCGATCACAGAGGCGATGCCGACGCCGACGCCGCCGATGACGCGGCCGATGACCAGCGTCACGACCTCGGGCGCCAGACCGGTGACGAAGGCGCTGACGAGGAACAGGACGGCCGCGATCTGCATGACCCGCAGCCGGCCGATCCGGTCGGCGATCCGGCCGGCGGTCATGGCGCCGGCGGCCGCGCCGAGGAGGGCCGAGGCGACGGCGAATCCGAGCACGGCGCCCTTGATCTCGAAGTCGCCCTCGATCGCACCGACGGCGCCGTTGATCACCGCGCTGTCGAAGCCGAAGAGGAGGCCGCCGAGGGCTGCGACGCATGCGATCTGAACGACGCGGCGACTCGAGTAGTCCTCGTCGTCACCGCCGTACTGGGGAACCTCGTCGGGCAGTGCGCCGCCGCCATGGGCCATGGTCTCTCCTCGGGGTCGTCTCTAGAGGATCATCAAGCTGTGCGGCCTGGTGTTGACTGGCTCACAGCCGTCCTCGGTGACGATGACGATATCCTCGATCCGCGCGCCCCATCGGTCACTGAAGTAGATTCCCGGCTCGATCGAGAAGGCCATGCCCGGTTCGACGGGAATGTCGTTTCCGGCGACGATGTAGGGCTCCTCGTGCACGGACAGTCCGATCCCGTGCCCGGTGCGGTGCAGGAAGAACTCCCCCAGACCGGCGCGGGCCAGGAGATCCCGTCCGGCGGCGTCGATCTCGTGCGCCGTCGCGCCCGGGCGCACCGCCTCGACCGAGGCCCGCTGCGCGCGCTCGAGCAGCGCGTACTGCTCGGCGGTCTCCGCGGACGGCTCCCCCATCGCGTAGGTGCGGGTGCAGTCGGAGTTGTAGCCGGAGGGCAGCGGCCCGCCGATGTCGACCACCACGATGTCGCCCGCCTCGATCACCCGGTCCGAGACCTCGTGATGCGGGTCCGCGCCGTGCGGGCCCGAGCCGACGATGACGAACGCCGCCTCGCTGTGGCCCTCCTCGACGATGGCGGCGGCGATGTCGTCGGCGACCTCCCGCTCGGTGCGCCCGACCGCGAGGATCTCCGGCACCCGGGCGTGCACCCGGTCGATGGCCGCTCCCGCCGCACGCAACTCCGCGATCTCCGCGGCGTCCTTGATCATCCGCAGCCGGCGCAGAACACCGGTCGCGAGCCGCACGCTCAGGCCCCGGTCCAGCAGGGGCACCAGGTGCAGCGCGGGCACCGCGTCGGCGACGGCCACCGTCGACGCCCCGGCGAGCGCGCCGAGGACGAGCTCGTAGGGGTCGTCACCGTCGACCCACGGCGAGACGGTGAGCTCGACGCCGGCGTCGCTGAGGCCCGGGACCGCGGAATCCTTGAGGATGGCCAGCTCGAGCCGCGGGACCACCAGCGTGAACCCGCTGTCGGTGATGACGAGGGCCGTCAGCCGCTCGAAGGACTCGCTGACGATGCCGGTCAGGTACGCGAGATCAGGGCCCGGAGTGATGACGAGCGGGGTGCCCGCCGCCGTCGCGAGCCCTTGGGCCTTGGTGAGTCGGGTCGCGTACACCGACACCGGAAACGCAGCGGGAAGGTCGTTCATACCTCGATTGTGACACCATGCTTCCCGTGACGAACGACGCGCGCCCGCTGATGCTGCTCGACTCCGCCGGGCTCTGGTTCCGGGCCTTCTACGCCATCCCGGACAAGGTGAAGTCCGCCGACGGGCGGTCGGTCAACGCGCTGCGCGGCTTCCTCGACATGACCTCGCAGCTGATCGCGACGCACCGGCCGGGCCGCCTCGTGGCGTGCCTGGACCTGGACTGGCGGCCCGCCTTCCGCGTCGAGCTGCTGCCCACGTACAAGACCCATCGCGTGGCCGTCGATGCTGACGGCGCGGAGAGCGGAGCCGAGGAGGTGCCGGACACCCTCACCCCGCAGGTCGACATGATCCTCGAGGTGCTCGACGCCGTCGGCATCGCGACGGGCGGCGCCGTCGGCCTGGAGGCGGACGACGTTCTCGGCACCCTCGCCGCCCGAGAGCGGACGGATCCGGTGATCGTGGTTTCCGGCGACCGGGACCTGCTGCAGGTCGCCGACGATGCCGCGCCCGGCGTCCGGTGCCTCTACATCGGCCGCGGCATCGCCAAGGCGGAGATGTTCGGTCCGGCCGAGGTCGCGGAGCGGTACGGGCTGCCGGTGGAGCGGGCGGGCGAGGCGTACGCGGAACTCGCACTGCTGCGCGGCGACCCGTCCGACGGGCTGCCCGGCGTACCGGGGATCGGCGAGAAGACCGCATCGAAACTGCTGCTGCAGTACGGCTCCCTCGCCGCGATCCGGGAGGCCGCCGCGGCGACGCCGTCGCCCCTGCCGGCGCGCGCCGCGACGTCGATCGCCGGCTCCGCGGGTTACCTCGACGCGGCGTGGGACGTGGTGTGGGTGCGCCGGGACGCGGACGTCGCGCTCTCGGGCTCCGATGCACTGCCCCGCGAAGCACGCGATCCGCAGCGCCTGGCCGAGTTGGCCGAGGAGCTGCGGATCGGAGCGCAGGTGGAGCGACTGCTCGCCGCCCTCGCGGGCTGAGCGGTCACCGGGCGGGGCGGCTCAGGAGGGGGCGCCCACCTGGTACTTGCCGCTGTCGTCGAGGACCTTGACGGTGACCGTCTTCTGCTTGCCGCCGACGGAGGCGGTGCAGGTGAAGGTCTCGCCCTCCTTGACCTTCACGCCGTCGGTCTTGCACGAGACGTCCTTGGTGTCGGTCTCGTTGTAGCTCTCCTTGAGGACCTTCGTCACGCCCTCGTTGACCTTGGCGTTGTCGAACTTCTTGCCGAAGAAGGCGCCGGTGGCCCAGCCGATGCCGACCACGATCACCACGATCGCGATGATCGCCGCCG
Organism: Tsukamurella sp. II2bb; assembly: GCF_057815145.1. Taxonomy (NCBI): domain Bacteria; kingdom Bacillati; phylum Actinomycetota; class Actinomycetes; order Mycobacteriales; family Tsukamurellaceae; genus Tsukamurella; species Tsukamurella sp. II2bb. Next base: position 303,541 of record NZ_JBYPZI010000002.1, on the reverse strand, counting down.
CGGCGATCCCGACGATGAGCCCGGTCTTGGACTTCTTCGGCCCCTCCGGCTGGGGCTGGCCGAACTGCTGCCCGAACTGCTGGCCCGCGTACTGCGTGGGCTGACCGAACTGATCCTGCCCGAACTGGGGCGGCTGCGGCGGCTGGTACCCGCCGAACTGCTGGCCCTGCGGCTGCGGCTGCCCCCACTGGCCCTGGTACTGCGGCGAGATCTGGGTCTGATCACCCGACGGGGCGCCGTAGCCCTGCTGGCCGTACTGGGGCGCGATCTGGGTCTGATCCTGCGGCGGCTGCTGGCCGGGCTGCTGCCAGCCCTGCTGCGCCCACTGGTTCGGATCCTGCGGGTTGCTCATCTGTCCATCCTCCCCTGTCGCAGGCCGACGGCCGACGACGTTCGCATCTTCGGTCAAGATACCCGATGATCACCCGGATTCCGCGACCACGCCGCGCCGGACCGCCGCGATCGCCGCGGTCGCGACGCCGGCGAGGCCGGGACGGGTGTCGTACGAGGTCTGCTTGATCTGATCGAGCAGGTCGATCACCTGTCGGCACCACCGGACGAAGTCGCCCGCGGGCAGCGGCCGCCCGCGTTCGCCGGCGGCCAGGAGCACCGCGGCCAGCGTGCCGCCGCTCGCCCACTGGTGCAGGGGGGCGGCGAAGCCGATGTCCGGCTCCCGGCTCGGCTCGAGCCGGTGCGCCGCCTCGGCGGCGACGATGTCGGCCCACCGGTCGGCGATGTCACGGATCGCCGAACGCACGGCCCCGGGGACCTTCTCCCCCGTGAGCAGCATGCCGCCGCGCTCCCCGCGGGACTCGAAGACCAGGGTGCTGACCACGGCGGCGAGCCCGGCCGCGTCGAGGCCGTCGAAGACGCCGTCCTCGATGCACTCGCACACCAGCAGGTCGGACTCGCTGTAGACCCGGGCCAGACGGTGCCCGGACTCCGTCAGCTCGGGCTCACCGTCGACGTTCGCGATGTACCCGCGGTCGGAGAGGAGCGCCACGATGCGTTCGAAGGTGACGGCGAGCGACGAGGTGGTGGCGCGCACCGTCGCCGCGGAGGAGGTGACCTCGCGTTCCAGGCGTGCGTACCGCTCGGCGAGGCGGTCGAGCTCCGGGGCCCGCGTCCCCGTATGGGCCGGATGGGCTCGCATGCGGGCGCGCAGGTCCGCGAGCTGGGAGTCGGACGCAGCCGGACGGTGCGCCTTCGCCTGCTGTCGGGGGGCCGAGATCGCGCTGTTGCGCAGCGTCGAGGCCAGGTCCCGCTTGCCCCGGCCGGAACGGTAATCGGCGTTGCGGGGCACCCGGAGCGTGCCGAGGACCTGGATCTCGCCGACGAAGTCGCCGGTGCCGACGCGCCCCGACCAGCTGCTCTCGGAGACGACGACCGGCTTGGGGTCGCGCCGGTCGCCGGAGGGCTCGACGACGAGGGCCAGGCCCCGTCGGCGACCGCCGGTCACCGCGATGACATCGCCCCGGCGCAGCTCGGCGAGCGCGGTAGCGGCGCCGTCGCGGCGGTCCGCCAGGTGCTCGCGGCGCAGCGACCGCTCGCGCGCCCGCACGGCCTCCCGGAGCCGGACGTACTCGAGGTAGTCGGCGCCGCCCGCGGCCTCGGTGATCTGCGCCTGCAGGGTCGCGAGCTCCTTCTCCCCGCGCTCGACGCGCTTGGCCAGGCCGACCACGGACCGGTCGGCCTGGAACTGCGCGAAGCTCGCCTCCAGGAGCCGCTCGGCCCCCTCCCGCCCGAGGCGATCGAGCAGGTTGATCGACATGTTGTAGCCGGGCGAGAACGAGCTGACCAGCGGGAACGTGCGGGCCCCGGCGAGGCCGGCCACCTCCTGCGGGCGCACGCCGGTCTGCCAGAGCACGACGGCGTGGCCCTCGATGTCGATGCCGCGGCGTCCGGCCCGGCCGGTGAGCTGCGTGTACTCGCCCGGCGTGAGCTCGACGTGGGACTCGCCGTTGTACTTGACCAGGCGCTCGAGGACGACGGTGCGTGCCGGCATGTTGATGCCGAGCGCGAGGGTCTCGGTGGCGAAGACGGCCCGGACCAGGCCTTTGACGAAGAGTTCCTCGACCGCGTGCCGGAAGGCCGGGAGCATCCCGGCGTGGTGCGCCGCGAAACCGCGGAGCAGGGCCGCGCGCCATTCCTCGTAGCCGAGGAGGTCCAGGTCGGCGGGCGAGAACTCGGCGACGTGCTTGTCGATGATCCGGCCGATCTCCTCGGCCTGCGCCTGGTCGGTGAGGACGACCGGCGAGCGCAGGCACTGGGTCAGCGCCTGCTCGCAGCCCGAGCGGGAGAAGACGAAGGTGATCGCCGGCAGCAGCCCCTCGGCGTCGAGGAGCGCGATGACATCCGGGCGCGGGATGGGGCGGCGCACCGCCTGCGGGCGACCCCGCCCGCCGGCGCGGCGTCCCGTGCGGCTGTTGATGCCGGGATCGAAGCTGCGGTCGAGCGATTCGCGCTGCTTGACGTAGCGCACCAGGTCGGCGTCGAGGACGAGGTTGCGCGCGGTGGAGTCGTGCCCCGTTCCATTGCCGGTGCGCAGCGCTTTCGTGTCGAAGAGGTCGAAGAGCTTGCGGCCGACGAGCATGTGCTGCCACAGCGGCACCGGCCGGTGCTCGTCGACGATCACCTCGGTGCTGCCGCGGACCTCGGTGATCCACGCACCGAACTCCTCGGCGTTGGAGACCGTGGCAGACAGGCTGACCAGGCGCACGTCCTGCGGGAGGTGCAGGATCACCTCCTCCCACACCGCGCCGCGGAACCGGTCCGCGAGATAGTGCACCTCGTCCATCACCACGTGGCTCAGGCCGTCGAGGGTGGTCGAGTTCGCGTAGAGCATGTTCCGGAGCACCTCGGTGGTCATCACGACCACGGGCGCCGACGAGTTGATCGCCGTGTCGCCGGTGAGGAGGCCGACGTTCTGCGCGCCGTACCGCGCCGTCAGTTCGGCGTGCTTCTGGTTGGAGAGCGCCTTGATCGGCGTGGTGTAGAAGCACTTGGTGCCGGCCGCGAGCGCCAGATGCACCGCGAACTCTCCGACGACGGTCTTGCCCGCGCCCGTCGGGGCGCAGACGAGGACGCCGCGCCCCCGCTCCAGCGCCTCGCAGCCCTGGACCTGGAACGGGTCGAGGGTGAAGTCGAGGGCGGCGGCGAAGGTCTCCAGCTCAGAGGATGTCATCGAACCCCGAACGCGGGATCGAGGTGCGGGTCGTCCGCTGCGCGGGGCCGACCGGATCCGGGGCCGCCACCGCGCTGCTCGTCGCGCCCGGGGACGCGGCGATCGGCTGCGGGGCCGACGGTGCCGGCGACGCCGTCTCGTCATCGAGCTCGCCCGTCCAGGCGTCCCCGCCGACGGTGCGCTTGGCCTTGAGCCGGTCGTGGAACCGCGCGAACTGGATCGACAGTTCGAGCAGGACGGCGAGCGCTGCGCCCAGCGCGAGCATCGTGAACGGATCGCCGGACGGGGTGATCACGGCCGAGAAGATGAACATCGACAGCAGCAGGCCGCGGCGCCATTTCACCAGCTTGGTGTACGGCAGCACACCGACGAGGTTCAGCGCCACGATGAAGAGCGGCAGCTCGAAGCTGACGCCGAAGATGGCCATCACGGTGAGCACGAAGCTGAAGTACTCCGGCCCCTGGAGCGCCGTCACCTGGGTCTCGTTGCCGACGGTGAGGAAGAAGTTGAAGGCGCTGGTGATCATGAAGTAGCCGAGCACCGCGCCGCTGATGAACAGGGTGCCGCCGAGGCTCACGAAGATCGCGGTGTACCGCTTCTCCTTGCGGTGCAGGGCGGGCACGATGAACGCCCAGATCTGGTAGAGCCACACCGGGCAGGCCAGCAGCACGCCCGTGGCCACGGCCACCTTGAGGCGCAGGTTGAACTGGTCGAAGACGCCGGTCGCCAACAGCCGGCACTCACCGTCGCGCGTGATCTCCGCGCGCGAGGTGGCGGGGAGGTCGCAGTAGGGCCCGGTGAGCAGGTGGCCGGTCGAGGGCAGCCCGAACGGGCCGTGGCTGTACCACCAGAAGCCGACGACCGACGTGACGACGATCGCCGCGAGCGACCACAGCAGCCGGGTTCGCAGCTCGTAGAGGTGCTCCACGATCGACATCGTGCCGTCGGGATTGACGACGGCACGACGACGACGCGGATCGAACGGGATCTTCAAAGGGGCAGGCGGCGGCTACGCCGACTTGTGATCGGCCTCGGACGGCTGCACCGTCTGGACGTCGATCGGCTGCTCGGTGACCTGCGCCTGCGGCTTCGGGGCGGGTGCCTTCTCGCCCTCGGTCTTCATCTCGTCCATCTCGCTCTTGAAGATGCGCATCGACCGGCCGAGCCCGCGGGCCGCATCCGGCAGCTTCTTACCACCGAACAGGATCAGCAGAACGACGGCGATGACGATCCATGCCCAAGGAGAATGGGTGAGCCCCATGATGCTGCCTCACTAACTTCGCGAATAACTCTCATCGAGACTACCGGACGCGTGGAGCGTCGATCGCTGTGAATCCGCTGGGCGGACATGTCCAGTTCATGAATAGTTGGCGAGCCCCGCGGCGGCGCGCTCGGCGACGGCGTCGGCGAGCGACTGCGGGCCGAGCACCGTCACCTCACCGCCGAAGCTGAGGACGAAGCGGACCATCCAGGCCTGCGTCGCGTACTGCATCGTCGCGGTGACCGGGCCGCCCGGATCGTCCGAGAGCACCGTGAACGGGTGGTACTCGAGCGCCCAGGCCGCGCCGGGCCCGACCTCGAGGGTCGCGGTGGTCAGCTCGCCGGGGGCGGCACCGTCGAACAGGCCGGACGCGGGTTCGACGTGCTGTGGCACCGAGGCGGGTTCGTCGAGGACGGTGACCTCGTCGATCCGGTCGAGCCGGAACATCCGCAGGCCCTCGCTGGCGCGGCACCAGGCCTGCAGATAGGTGTGCCCGTCGAAGGTGTCGAGCGCGATCGGGTCGACGTCGCGCTCGGTGGCGGCGTCCCGGGTGGCCGAGTAGTAGCGCAGGTGCAGGGCGCGCCGGTCGCGCAGTGCACCGCGGACGGTGCCCGCGATCGCGGTGACCGGTCCGTCCTCGTGCGCGCCGTCGATGGACGCGACGGTGCCCCGCCCCGCCCCGGCGACCGCGGCCTCCAGCTTGGCGATGGCCCGGAGCACGGCGGCGGGATCGGCGACGCCCGGGGCGTCCGCGAGCGCCCGGAGCGCGAGCAGCAGCGACGCCGCTTCCGGCCCGGTCAGCTTGAGCGGCCGGTCCAGTTTGGCGCTGAACTCGATGTCGACGCCCGCCTCGTCGTAGTTGATCTCGATGAGGTCGCCGGGGAACATGCCCGGCAGGCCGCACATGGTGAGCCCCGAGATGTCCTTGAGCAGCTGCGGCACGGTGACACCCAGGTCCGCGGCGGCGCGTTCCAGATCCGCGTCCGGGTGGCTGTTGAAGTACGGGATCACGTTCAGCCAGCGGGCCAGGCGCTGCATCTGCTTGGTGGGCTGCCTCGACGGTGTGCTCATCGCGCCCCCGCCAGTGCCGTGAGCCGGTCGATCACCGCGGCGCGCAACTGCGGCGGATCGAGGACCACCGCATCGGGACCGAGGCCGCAGACCTCCCGGGCCACCGCGTCCACCGAACGCATCTCCACCGACAGTTCCGTGCCGGGCCGGCCCCGGAAGGCACCGTCGGACTGCGAGGAGGCGAGGCGGCGCAGCCCGTCCCCCCGGCCCTGCGCGACCCACAGCCGGGCGGTGCCGACCGGATCGCGTTCCACGACGGTGGCCACGACGTGCGCGTGCAGGTCGAAGCCCTCGGGCGGTCGAATGGTGGCGGGGCTGTTGGTGACCGCTCCCCCGCGGACGCGGCTGAGCTTGAAGGTGCGGACGGCGTCGCGGGCCACGTCGTGCCCGACGGCGTAGGCGCTGCCGCGGAAGGTGACCACGCCCCACGGGTGGAGCGTGCGGTCGACGTAGGGCTGCGCGGGGTTCGCCCGATGCTCGAAGGTGACCTGCCGGCCCCGCTCGACGCCCTCGAGCACGGCCAGCAGGGCGGCTTCCGCGCCCCGGTCGGGCGCGATGCCGGGGGCGGCGCCGGGTCCGGGACCGTCGACGTCCATCCCGCCGGCGCGCAGCTTCTGCACGGCCGACTGCGCCGCCGCGGAGAGCTCCGGCGACTGCCACAGCGCGGCCGCGACGGCGACCGCGGTGGCCTCGTCGGGGTCGAGATCGATGTCGCCCAGGGCGTACTCGTCGAAGGCGATGCGGTAGCCGACGGCCGAATTGATCCGGGAGACGGGTACGACCGCGATCGGCACGCCGAGTTCCCGCAGGTCCGCCTTGTCCCTCTCGAACATGCGCTCGAAGGCCTCGTCGTCGGCCTCCGGGTCGTACCCGAAGACGTTCGCCCGAATGTAGTCCCGCTCCAGCGGACGTTGCGTGGAGAGGAGGCAGATCACCAGGTTGGTGAGACGCTCGATCCGCGAAGTTGCCACGTGTCGATCTTACGTTCTACTCGGACAGTTCGGGCGTACCGGCGCGGGCGCGTCACATCGACGCGATCAACCGCTCGACGCGCTCGTCGACGTTGCGGAACGGGTCCTTGCACAGCACCGTGCGCTGCGCCTGGTCGTTGAGCTTGAGGTGCACCCAGTCCACCGTGAAATCGCGGCCCGCCGCCTGGGCGGCCGTGATGAACTCCCCGCGCAACTTCGCCCGGGTGGTCTGCGGCGGAGTGGTCATCGCGGCCTCGACCGCCTCGTCGGTGGTGACGCGCGCGGCCAGGCCGCGGCGCTGCAGCACGTCGAAGACGCCCCTGCCGCGCTTGATGTCGTGGTAGGCGAGGTCGAGCTGGGCGATCTTGGGATCCGCCAGGTCCATCGAGTACTTGTCCAGGTAGCGCTGGAAGAGCTTGCGCTTGATCACCCAGTCGATCTCGGTGTCGACGCCCGAGAAGTCCTGCGATTCGACCGCGTCGAGCGTGCGGCCCCACAGGTCGACGACCTTGGCGAGCTGCTCGTCGGGCTCGCGGGCCGCGAGGTACTCGACGGCGCGTGCGTAGTACTCCCGCTGGATGTCGAGCGCCCCGGCCTGCCGGCCGGCGGCCAGCCGCACCTCGTGCCGTCCGGTGGTGTCGTGACTGACCTCGCGGATCGCCCGGATCGGGTTGTCCAGCGAGAAGTCGCGGAACTGCACGCCCGCCTCGATCATCTCCAGCACGAGATGCGCCGTGCCCACCTTGAGCATCGTGGTGGTCTCGGACATGTTCGAGTCGCCGACGATGACGTGCAGGCGGCGGTACTTCTCCGCGTCGGCGTGCGGCTCGTCGCGGGTGTTGATGATCGGGCGGCTGCGCGTGGTGGCGCTGGAGACGCCCTCCCAGATGTGCTCGGCGCGCTGGCTCAGGCAGTAGGTGGCGTTCTTCGGCGTGAGCAGGACCTTGCCTGCGCCGCAGATCAGCTGGCGGGTCACCAGGAAGGGCAGCAGCACGTCCGCGATCCGGGAGAACTCTCCCACCCGGCTCACGAGGTAGTTCTCGTGGCAGCCGTAGGAGTTGCCCGCCGAATCGGTGTTGTTCTTGAACAGGTAGATGTCGCCGCCGATGCCCTCGTCCTGCAGGCGCTGCTCGGCGTCGAGCAGCAGGTCCTCCAGGACGCGCTCACCGGCCTTGTCGTGGGTGACGAGCTGGAGCACCGAATCGCACTCCGCGGTGGCGTACTCGGGGTGGCTGCCCACGTCGAGGTACAGGCGCGAGCCGTTCTGCAGGAAGACGTTCGAGCTGCGGCCCCAGGAGACCACGCGCCGGAACAGGTATCGGGCGATCTCGTCGGGACTCAGTCGACGGTGCCCGTGGAACGTACACGTGACTCCGAACTCGGTTTCGATTCCCATGATTCGCCGCTGCACGTCACGAACATACCCCGCGGTCCGGACCGAGCGTCGCAGCACGGCCCGGACCGTCGACGGTGCCTACCCCAGCAGCTCCGCGACCCGCTCGTCCGACAGGCGCTTGAAGGCGCGACGGGGCCGGTCGTGGTCGAGGACCGCGACTTCGAGCTCGCCGGCCGCGAAGGTCTTGGGTTCCGCCGCCTGCGACGAGGACGAGCCACCGTTCGACGGTGCCGGGGCGCCGAGCGCCTTGACCGCGAGCGCGAACGCCGCGGCGAGATCCAGGCCGTCCTCGTACCCCTCGCTGAGCACGGGGGTGATCGTCTCGGTCTGCCCGCCCATGACCACGAACTGCTTCTCGTCGCCGACGGAACCGTCGTAGCCGACGCGGTAGAGCCGCGAGGCCGGGTTCCCGGGCCTGCCGACCTCGGCGACGCACAGCTCCACCTCGTAGGGCTTGGCCTGTTCGGTGAAGACGGTGCCCAGGGTCGAGGCGTAGGCGTTGGTCAGCGACCAGCCGGTCACGTCCCGCCGGGAGTACTGGTAGCCGCGCGTGTCGGCGAACTGGATGCCCGCGCGGCGCAGCGACTCGAACTCGTTGTACTTGCCGACCGCGGCGAAGCCGATCCGGTCGTAGATCTCGCTGATCTTGTTGAGCGAGCTGGGATTGTCGGCGACGAAGAGCACCCCGTCGGCGTACTTGAGCACCACGACGCTGCGGCCGCGCGCGATGCCCTTGCGGGCGAGCTCCGAGCGATCACGCATGATCTGCTCGGCGGAGGCGTAGTACGGGAAGGTCACTGCGCACCTCCCCGCGCCGCGATCACGCGGTCCGTCGCCGTGGCGACGTCCGCCTCGGCGATCTCGACGGCACCGTCGGCGGTGACGACGACGGCCGTCGGATACAGCTTGCGCAGCACGTCGGGACCGCCGGTCGCGGTGTCGTCGTCCGCGGCGTCGAACAGGGCCTCCGCGGCCACGTCCAGCGCGCCCTCGGCGTCCAGGTCGGGACGGAAGCGCTTCTTCATCGACGACTTCGCCCATGCGGAACCCGAGCCGATCGAGTGGTACCCGACCTCGTCGTGCCAATCGCCGGTGACGTCGTAGGAGACGATCCGGCCGCGGGCCTCCGCCTCGTCGAAACCGACGAGCAGCGGGACCGCGGCGAGCCCCTGCAGCGCGGCACCGAAATTGCTGCGGACCATGCCGGCGAGGCGGTTCGCCTTGCCCTCGAAGGTGAGCGGTGCGCCCTCGATCTTCTCGTAGTGCTCGAGCTCGACGGTGAAGAGCTTCACGATCTGCTTGGCGATACCCGCGGTACCGGCGATGCCGACCGCGGTCAGCTCGTCCGTCACGAAGGTCTTGACGATGTCGCGCTGCGCGATGAGGTTGCCCATCGTGGCGCGGCGGTCACCCGCCAGCAGCACGCCACCGTCGAAGGCGACGGCCACGATCGTGGTGCCGTGCGGGACGTCCGGCGCACCGTCGGACCCGGAACCCCGGCCGGGCAGCGCCTCCGGCGCCACCGCGGCGAGGTGCTCGATGAACGACGATCCGCCCTGCAGGGGCGTCACTCGCCACCCTTCTGCACGTAGGCGCGGACGAAGTCCTCGGCGTTCTCCTCGAGCACGTCGTCGATCTCGTCCAGCAGATCGTCGGTCTCGTCGGTCAGCTTCTCGATACGCTCCTGGCCGGCACCCGACGGGGCACCCGCGAGATCCTCGTCGTCCCCGCCGCCGCCACGCTTGACCTGCTCCTGCGCCATCTCGCTGCCTCCTTCGGGACCATCCGGGCCGCCCGGCCCGATGTTTCAACCCTACCGGCCTAGACTGCTCCCGTGGATCCGTACACGCCGCCCGGCATGCCCGAACCGGTGCTCGTCAGTATCGGCGACATTCATTGCACCCGCACGGATGTGATCACGCCCGCGGGTACCTTCCCCCTCGCCGGTGCGCAGTGGAGCGTGACCGATCACAGCGTGACCACGCGCGCCATCCCGACCTGGGCCGTCGTCATGGCCGTGGTCGGCGCAGTCGTGGTCTGCCTGTTCTCGCTGTTGTTCCTGCTGGTGAAGGAGGACCGGACGCAGGGTTTCGTGCAGGTCAGCGTGTTCGGCCCCGACGGCCGCTCGTACACCACCAGTGTCCCGGTCTACTCGCCGTTCGCCGTGCAGGACGTCTTCAACCGCGTCGCCTTCGCCCGGAACCTCGCCCTCGGCATGTAGGTCGACGGTGCGCCGCTCCTCGGTCTCGTGGCGGTGGTGGCGGCGGGAGCTGGACCGGCGTGGCCACGAGGTGTGGTCACCGAATCCGAAGGTGCGGCGCGACGCGCTGTATCTCACGATCAATCTCGTCGACTCCCGGCCGGAGGTCGACGGGGGTGCGGACGGAGATATCGCCGAATCGCCACACCAAGTGATGCACGAAGTAACGCCCGAGAGCTGGAACGAACGCCGCCTCCGGCGTTGTCGAGCGATGGGATACCTCGGACCAGCGCACGTACGCCGGCGAGCCGGTCGTGGTCGCGGTGCTCACGCCCTCCTCGCTGATCGAGACGAGCACCATTCGGCTCGCCCGCCACATTCCGGCGGTGTAACCGACGAGGTGGGCGTCGATCATCAGCGCGAACCCGGTGACGCTGAGACAGGTCGAAATCGAGCTCCAATCAGCGGGCGGACCGAGGTATCCGAGGGTCTGCCCGACAGCGGCCACCACCAGGATGCTCTGCATGACCGCGACGACCGCGACCAGGAAGAATCGGGGGCCGAGCCGACCTCTGACCTCCATGCCACCGACCAGTCGGAGAGCGCCGTGCCTGGGAACCGGGAGCGCTGCGGCCTGCATCGCCACGACGAGACCGCCCACGCCGAAGACCAGGCCGCTGGCGACATTGAACGGCACGTCCGAGGGCGCACCATGGACAGCCAAGGCGACACTGATGATCAACGCTGCTAGGAGGAGCGCGGAACTGCAGAACAGCGCGATGACCATCGGGCCGTACCTGCGAGGCGCCGCGAAAGAGTGTCGCCGCGCCATTCAGACCGGACGAAGCCGGACGACGGGGATCGGGCGGCGGGTCTTGCGCTGGTAGGCGGTGTAGCGGCCGCCGTTGTTCCGGTCCGCGAGATCCCAGAGGCGCTGGTAGTCGGCGTCGCCGGGGCGCAGGGCCTCGACGGTGGCGGGGAAGCGCTTCGTCCCCACCTGCACGTCAACGGTGCCGGCGGCGACCATGTTGTGGAACCACGCCGGGTTTCTCGGCGCCCCGCCCTTGGACGCCACGACGACGTAGTCGGCACCGTCGCGAGCGTACGTCAGCACGGTAGTCCGCGGCTCACCCGACTTCGCGCCGACGGTGCGCACGATCAGGCTGGGCACGCCGAAGAGGAGCTTGTGCCCGATGCGCCCGCCGGACCGCACGTACAGCTCGCCGTGCGCCTTGAGTACCTCGGGAAAGGCCTTCTCGTACAGCTTGCGCAGCAGCATCACTCGGCGTCCGTCCCGTGGAACATGCGTTGGATGTCGTCGTCCACCTCGAACGCGGCATCGTCGTACTCGAGACCTCCCGCGAGCCCACCGAACCGGACCGCCGTGGGGCCGTCGGCATCGCGAGTGTCCGCCGAAGTCATGCCCTGACGATACGGGCTCGGTGCAGCCCGGTCGAGGGCGACGATCCGAGCGGGTTCAGCCGCGCAGGGAGTCGACGAGCTCGCGGGCGGTGGCGGCATCGTCGAGCAGGGCACCGACGTGCTCCTTCGTGCCGCGCAACGGCTCGAGGGTGGGGATCCGCACCAGCGATTCGGCGCCGATGTCGAAGATCACCGAATCCCAGCTGGCCGCGGCGATCTCGCTGCCGAACCGGCGCATGCACTCGCCGCGGAAGTAGGCGCGGGTCGACTCGGGGGGCGTGGTGACGGCGTCCATCACCTGCTGCTCGGTGACCAGGCGCTTCATCGAGCCGCGGGCGACGAGCCGGTTGTAGAGCCCCTTGTCGAGCCGGACGTCCGAGTACTGCAGGTCCACGAGCTGCAGCTTCGAGGCCGCCCACCCCAGCCCCTCGCGCTGCCGGATGCCCTCGAGCAGGCGCAGCTTGGCCGGCCAGTCGAGTTCGTCGGCGAGGCGCAGCGGATCGTCGGCGAGCGTGTCGAGGACGCGGACCCAGGTGGCGTGCACGTCGAGAGCGCGGGCGTCGTCGGAGCCCTCGAGGAAGGTCCCGACCCGGTCCGCGTAGGCGCGCTGGACGTCCAGCGCCGTCATGGTCCGCCCGTCGGCGAGTTCGAGAGGCGCGCGCAGCGACAGGTCCCGCGAGACCTGGTGCACCGCCGTCACCGGGGCCGCGAGCTGCAGGTCCGACAGGTCGACGCCCGCCTCGATCAGGTCCAGGACCAGCGACGACGTGCCCACCTTGAGGTACGTCGAGGTCTCGGCGAGGTTGGCGTCGCCGATGATGACGTGCAGCCGGCGGTACTTGTCCGGATCGGCGTGCGGCTCGTCGCGGGTGTTGATGATGCCGCGCTTGAGCGTGGTCTCGAGGCCGACCTCGACCTCGATGTAGTCGGCGCGCTGCGAGAGCTGGAAGCCCGGCTCGTCACCGTTCGCCCCGATACCCACGCGGCCGCTGCCGCAGAACACCTGGCGGGTGACGAAGAAGGGCGTCAGGCCGGCGACGATCGCGGCGAACGGCGTGTCCCGCCGGCACAGGTAGTTCTCGTGCGTTCCGTAGGACGCGCCCTTGCCGTCGATGTTGTTCTTGTACAGCTGCAGCGTCGGGGCGCCGGGCACCGTCGACGTGTAGCGCGCCGCGGCGTCCATGACCCGCTCCCCCGCCTTGTCCCAGATCACCGCGTCGAGCGGGTCCGTCACCTCGGGGGCCGAGTACTCGGGATGCGCATGGTCGACGTACAACCGCGCCCCGTTGGTCAGGATCATGTTCGCGGCACCGATCTCGTCGGCGTCGATGATCGGCGCCGGCCCGCCGCGCCCGAGGTCGAAGCCGCGGGCGTCGCGCAGCGGGGACTCCAGGTCGTAGTCCCACCGCGTCCGCTTGGTCCGCGGCACCGCCGCGGCGGCCGCGTACGCGAGCACCGCCTGCGTCGAGGTCAGGATCGGGTTGGCCGACGGGTCCTTCGGCGCGGAGATCCCGTATTCCACCTCGGTACCGATGATGCGCTGCATGCGGCTCAGCCTATCGGTGCCCGTGCGTGCCGCTCCCGTCCGGGATCACCGGCGCGCGCTCAGGCGGACTGCCGCCCGATCCGCACCCGGGTCGCGACCCACAGCGCGACGGCCATGACCGCGAGCACGCCGATCGCGATGCCCCACTGGGTGGGCGTGGAATCCCACAGCGGGTCGGCGCTCGACGGCACCGGCCGCCCGGACACCGGATCGGTCACCGAGGTCACCTTCTGCAGGTCGATCGTCGACGCGGCGGCGGCGAAGCCCCAGCGCGACGGGAACAGCCAGGACAACTGCTCGAGTCCCGGACGGCCGTCCAGCCCGAACAGGCCACCGCTCATCACCAGCTGCGAGATCACCACAACCACGAGCAGCGGCATCACCTGCTCGGCCGACCGTGCGATCGCCGAGATCAGCAGGCCGACCAGGGTGGACACACAGGCCAGGACGGCGATGTCGATGATGAGCTCCACCGGGACGCTGGCGAGGATCGCGCCCTGATCGGGCACGGCGGTGCCGGCCAGCATGATGCCCACCATGATCGCCGCCTGGAGCGTGGCCGCCGCGAAGAAGACGACGGTCTTGGCCGACAGGTAGGCGCCCGGTCGCAGTCCGACGGCCCGTTCGCGCTGGAAGATCGCGCGTTCGCCCACCAGATCGCGGGCCGTGAGCGCGGCGCCCATGAAGCAGGCGCCGATCACCAGCAGCACCAGGATCATGTTCGGCGCGGAGAGCTCCGAGTCCGCGGTACCCGCCAGGCCCTTCTCGGCCGGCACCAGCAGTGTGACCGCGCCGAGCACGATCGGCATGAGGACCAGGAAGACGAGGTAGCCCCGATCGGCCAGGATGAGCCGCAGCTGGCGCCGCGCGACCACCGAGAGCTGTTTGCGCATCGAGGTCTTGGGCGCCTTCGTCGGCGTCGGCGGGGCGCCCGTCGGAGCGGGCGGGGGCGGGGCGGGGTGCGCCGAGCGGTAACGCTGCCACGCCACGTCCGGCTGCTTGGCCGCGAAGTCGAAGATCTCGGCCCAGTCGCTCGTGCCCATCGCGGCCTTGACGCCCTTCGGCGAGCCGCAGTAGGCGGTCTTGCCGCCCGGTGCGAGCAGGAGCACCTGGTCGCACATGTCGATGTGCGTGAGCGAGTGGGTCACGACGATCACCACGCGGCCGGCGTCGGCGAGGCGGCGCAGGGTCTGCATCACCTGGCGGTCGAGCGCGGGATCCAGGCCCGAGGTGGGCTCGTCGAGGATCAGCAGCGACGGGCCGGTGAGCAGTTCCATCGCGACCGAGGCGCGCTTGCGCTGGCCGCCGGAGAGCTTGTCCACGCGGGTCTGCTTGTGCTCGGTGAGCTGGAGCTCCGCGAGCACACCGTCGATCACCTGGTCCCGGTCGGCCTTGCTCATGTCGGGCGGCAGCCGCAGCTCGGCCGCGAACCGCAGCGCCTGCTGCAGGGTGAGCTGCCGGTGCAGTACGTCGTCCTGCGGGACCATGCCGATGCGGGAACGGAGCGCGTCGAAGTCGCGGTGCACGTCGCGGCCCTCGAACTCGACGCGGCCCGCGGTCGGGGTGACGGCGCCCGAGACGACCCGGGACACCGTCGACTTGCCGGCGCCCGACGGGCCGATCACGGCCGTCAGCGTGCCGGGTGCGGCGCGGAAGTCGACGCCGTGCAGCAGCGTCTTGTTCCCGTCGACGGTGAGGGTGATGCCCTGCACCGCGAGGCCGGCTCCGGCGAACTCCTGGGCCTTGGGCCGCTCGAGGCGGCCGTTCTCGACGATGAGGTCCGAGTTGCCGATGGTGACCAGGTCACCGTCGCGCAGCGGGGTCGGGCCGGCGATGCGCCGGCCGTTGACCTGCGTGCCGTTCGCCGAGTGCAGGTCCTCGATGACGAGGCCGCGGGGGCCGGTGAGCAGGCGCGCGTGGCGGCGGGAGACCAGCATGTCGCCGAGCGCGATGTCGTTGTCCGGCGTGCGGCCGATGGTCAGCTGGCCGGAGCCGCCGGGCGGCGCCGGCATCTTCGTCACCTGGTAGAGACCGGTGTTACCCGCCATCGCGCGCAGGTGCGGCGCGACCTCCCCCGAGAGCTGCGGCGGGACGGCGGCCCGCTGCGCGGGGATCTGGGCCGACGCCGACGCCGACGGCGGGGCCTGGCGCGGCGGGAGCGGCATCGGCCGCGACGGCGGGGCCGAGTTCCGGGCCCCCGGCCCGGATGGCCCCGAACCGCTCGGGCCGCTCGGCGGTGACGTCCGGGCCGTCGGGTTCGACGGTGCCCGGCTCGCCGCCGGGAGGTGCTGGACCGGCTGCTGCGACGCCGCCGGAGGCGGGGTCCGCGCGGGCGGGGGCGGCGGCGTGGTCGACCGCGGCGCGGCGGAGAGGACCACCGGTGCGCCGGTCCGCGGGTCACCGAACATCAGCTGCTGGGTGCCGTTGATCGCCGTCGTCGGCCGCCGGGCACCGCCGACGAAGACCCCGTTGGTGCTCCGGTCCGTGAGGACCCATCCGGTGGGCGTCGCCGACGCCACCGCATGCGTCCGCGAGACCAGCGGGTGGTTGATCGTCACGTCCGATTCGAGCGTGCGCCCGAAGGTCACCGTCTTACCCGGGGCGAAAGTCAGCGTCCGACCGTCCACAGTGACGGTGAGAACCGCGGTATCCGTAGTCATCACGGAGCATTGTATTCAGACGCCGCTTGCCCTGGGCTTATGCCGCACTAGTAGCGCGGAATGCGCTACAGGTACTGACCCGTGTTGTTCTCCGTGTCGATCGCCCGGGACGCGCTCGAGTTCTTGCCGGTGACGAGCGTGCGGATGTAGACGATCCGCTCACCCTTCTTGCCCGAGATGCGCGCCCAGTCGTCCGGGTTGGTGGTGTTCGGCAGGTCCTCGTTCTCGGCGAACTCGTCGACGATGGATTCGAGCAGGTGAGAGATCCGCAGGCCCGGCTGGCCGGTCTCGAGGAAGCCCTTGATGGCGTGCTTCTTCGCCCGGTCCACCACGTTCTGGATCATCGCGCCGGAGTTGAAGTCCTTGAAGTACATGACCTCCTTGTCGCCGTTGGCGTAGGTCACCTCCAGGAACCGGTTGTCGTCGGTCTCGGCGTACATCCGCTCGACCACGCGCTCGATCATCGTCTGCACGCACGCCTCGCGGTCGCCGCCGAACTCGGCCAGATCCTCCTCGTGGATCGGCAGCTCGGGCGTGAGGTACTTGGAGAAGATGTCGATCGCACCCTCGGCGTCGGGCCGCTCGATCTTGATCTTCACGTCCAGGCGGCCCGGCCGCAGGATCGCGGGATCGATCATGTCCTCACGGTTGGAGGCGCCGATCACGATGACGTTCTCCAGCCCCTCGACACCGTCGATCTCGGAGAGCAGCTGCGGCACGACCGTGGTCTCCACGTCTGAACTCACGCCGGACCCGCGGGTGCGGAAGATCGAGTCCATCTCGTCGAAGAAGACGATGACGGGCGTGCCCTCGGAGGCCTTCTCGCGGGCGCGCTGGAAGATCAGGCGGATGTGCCGCTCCGTCTCGCCGACGAACTTGTTGAGCAGCTCGGGGCCCTTGATGTTGAGGAAGTAGGACTTGACCTCGCGCGAGTCGTCGCCGCGGACCTCCGCGATCTTCTTGGCCAGCGAGTTCGCGACGGCCTTGGCGATCAGCGTCTTGCCGTTGCCGGGCGGGCCGTAGAGCAGCACGCCCTTCGGCGGCCGCAGCGAGTAGTCCTTGAACAGGTCCTTGTGCAGGAAGGGCAGCTCCACGGCGTCGCGGATCAGTTCGATCTGCCGGCCCAGGCCGCCGATGTCCGAGTAGTCGACGTCCGGCACCTCCTCCAGGACCAGGTCCTCGACCTCGGCCTTGGGGATCCGCTCGAAGGCGTAGCCGGCCTTCGTATCCACCAGCAGCGAATCGCCCACGCGCAGCTTGCGCCGCGGCAGCCCGAACTCGTCGAGGCCGGGATCCTCCGAGGCCTGCAGCGCCAGCGGCGCGGCGAGGCGCACGACGCGTTCCTCGTCGGCATGGCCCACGACCAGGGCACGGGCACCGTCGTCGAGGATCTCGCGCAGCGTGGAGATCTCGCCCACCGTCTCGTACTGGCCCGCCTCGACCACTGTGAGCGCCTCGTTGAGGCGCACCGTCTGGCCGGTGCGGAAGGACGCGACGTCCAGGTTCGGAGAGCACGTGAGCCGCATCTTGCGTCCGGAGGTGAAGACGTCGACCGTGTCGTCCTCGTAGGTGCCGAGCAGCACGCCGTAGCCCGACGGTGGCTGCCCCAGCCGTTCGACCTCCTCGCGGAGGGTGAGCAGCTGGTTGCGAGCATCGCGCAGGGTCTCGAGCAGCTTCGCGTTGCGGGTGGTGAGCGCATCGACGCGCTCGCGCAGGGCGGCCGCAGAGGTGGCCTGCGAGGTTCCCGGTGTCGTGCTCGACGGGCGGGTCGGATCCGGCTGGGTCACTTCAGCTCCCTTCCAGTGGGGACTTCCACGCTACCCCTTGTTCGAACGACGCTGGGGACGCGGCGCGACGGTGCCGTCGGCCAGCCGCCGGCAGGTGATGAGGAAGGCGGTGTGCCCCTGCATCCGGTGCGAGGGCCGGACGGCGAGGCCGACGACGTGCCATTCGCGCACGAGCGCCTCCCAGGACCGCGGTTCGGTCCAGATCGCCTGCTCCCGCATCGCCTCGACCACCTTCGACAGCTGCGTGGTGGTGGCGACGTAGACGGTGAGCACACCGCCGGGCACGAGCGCCTTGCCGACCGCATCGAGGACGTCCCACGGCGCGAGCATGTCGAGGACGACGCGATCGACCTGCGGCCCGTCGTAATCCGCCAGGTCACCGAGCTGCAGGTGCCAGTTGTCCGGGCGGCCGCCGAAGAACTCCTCCACGTTCTTCGCCGCGTACTCGGCGTGGTCCTCGCGGACCTCCCAGCTCGTGACGGACCCCTCGGGGCCCACGGCGCGCAGCAGCGAGCAGGTCAGCGCGCCCGAGCCGGCGCCGGCCTCGAGGACCCGCGCACCGGGGAAGATGTCGCCCTCGGCGACGATCTGGGCGGCGTCCTTGGGGTAGATGACCTGCGCGCCGCGCGGCATGGACAGCACGTAATCGGTGAGCAGCGGCCGCAGCGCGAGGTAGGGCGTGCCGTTGACGGCCTTGACCACGCTGCCCTCCGGAGCGCCGATCAGCTCGTCGTGTCGGATCCCGCCCTTGTGGGTGTGGAACTCCTTACCCGCCTCCAGGTGCACGGTGAACTTCCGGCCCTTCGCGTCCGTCAGCTGCACTCGGTCGCCCACCACGAAGGGCCCACTGTTCGCCATAGCTGTACATCCTCCCAGGAGCTCAGCTGATCCGGCCGACCCGGTCGCGTCCCGGGAGCGCCCAGCATCCTCCAGCACCCCGGTCGCACGACGAATCCAGGCTCTGGGTAGGACTGGTACATGCCCGATGCCGCATTCTTCCTCCCCGCCGGAACCGTCGATGTCGACGGCGTCGAGTGGGAGGTCTTCGATCCCACCCCGTCGACCGCGAGCGTGTGGGCGGACACGATGCAGCACGGCGCGCCGCCCGCGGCGATCATGGTGCGCGCCATCGAGAAGCTGGTCGGTGACGGTGCCGGGGTGTCGCGCGTGACGATCGACCTGCTCGGTGTCGTGCCGATCACCCGGACCCGCGTCCGGGCGTGGGTGGCCCGGCCCGGCCGGACGATCTCGTTGATCGCCGCCGAGATGGACTGCGTGGACGCCTCCGGCGCGTACCGCACCGTCGCCCGCGCTCAGGCCTGGGCGCTCGCCTCGTCGGACACCACGGCGATCGCGCGCGACCTCTCCCCCGCGCTGCCGCCCGCCGGCGGCGGCCAGGGCGCCATGCCGGACTTCTTCGCGCACCTGAAGGACCAGGGTTTCCTCGCGGCCTGCGAGTGGGTCTTCGTCGACCGCCCGGATGCCGATCAGGACGGTCCGCGCTGGTGCTGGATGCGCTCGAAGATCCCGCTGGTGGCGGGCGAGGAGCCGTCGCCGCTGGTCCAGCTGTTCTCGGTGATCGACGCGGCGAACGGGATCTCCGCCTACCTCGACCCCACGGCAGTGACCTGGATGAACATGGACATGACGGTGCATCTGCACCGGTCGCCGCAGCTCGTCGACGGCTGGGTCGGCGTCGTCGGCGACCAGTTGGTCGGCGACGAGGGCATCGGCACCACCGTCTCGCGCCTCTACGACGGTGCCGGGGCCTTCGCCGTGGGTGCGCAGACGCTCCTCATCGCCGCGCGCTGAGCGCGCGGCGGGCGGCGGCACTCAGAAGCGGCAGCTGCGGATGTCCGTCATGAGGATCGCCTTGGCGCCGAGGTCGGCGAGGTCGTCCATCACGCCGTTGGCGTCCTTGCGGAGCACCATGGCGCGCACGGCGACCCACTTGTCGTCGGCCATCGGCGCCACCGTCGGCGACTCCAGGCCCGGGGTGACGGCGATGGCACCGTCGAGCAGCGTGCGCGGGCAGTCGTAGTCGAGCATCACGTACTGCCGGCCGAAGACGACGCCCTTGAGGCGCGCCGTGAGCTGGTCACGCGCCCGGTCGTCCTCGGCGCCGACGCGTTCGATGAGCACGCCCTCGGACTCGCAGAGCGGATCGCCGAAGGCGACGAGGTTGTTCTGGCGCAGGGAGCGGCCCGACTCGACGACGTCGGCGATGAGGTCCGCGACGCCCAGCTGGATCGAGATCTCGACGGCGCCGTCGAGGCGGATCACCTCGGCGTCGAGCCCGCGCGCGGCGAGGTCGCGGCGTACCAGCTTCGGGTACGAGGTGGCGACCCGCTTGCCGTCGAGGTCGGCGACCGTCCAGTCGGTCCCGGCCGGCCCGGCGTAGCGGAAAGTGGAGCGGCCGAAGCCGAGGGCCAGGCGCTCGGTGAACTCGGCACCCGAGTCGAGCGCGAGGTCGCGGCCCGTGATGCCCATGTCCAACTCGCCGGAGCCCACGTAGAGCGCGATGTCCTTGGGGCGGAGGAAGAAGAACTCCACCTCGTTGGCGTTGTCGAGGACCGTGAGGTCCTTGGCGTCGGAGCGGCGGCGGTAACCCGCCTCGCTGAGGATGGCGGCGGCGGCCTCGGAGAGCGCGCCCTTGTTCGGTACGGCGACCCGCAACATGTTTTCGAGTTCCTTCGGAAAAGTTCTAGAGGTAGGAGTAGACGTCGTCGAGGGTCAGGCCGCGCTTGACCAGCAGCACCTGCAGCCAGTAGAGCAGCTGCGAGGCCTCCTCGGCGAGGTCCTCGTCGCTCTGATGCTCGGCGGCGATCCACACCTCGCCGGCCTCCTCGAGCACCTTCTTGCCCAGGAAATGGATACCGCGGTCCAGCGCCTCGACGGTCCCGCTCCCGGCGGGCCGCTCCTCGGCCTTGGTGGCCAACTCCGCGAACAGCGTCTCCATGGTCTTCACGGCGATCATTGTCCCACGCGAACTAGAGTGGTCCGTGTGGAGGGCAGCGCGACCGAGGAGGCGGCACCGTCGGCCCCGCGTACCGATGGTCCCGACGCCCCCGCCAAGGGCTCCGCGCAGTACCGGTACGTCCGCGCCCTGCTGCGTGCGCGGATGCGCGTGGTGCGCGCGGCGCGCGACCCGGACCGGTTCCTGCGGGAGAACTACGACGACTTCGCGCGGCGGCATCCGCTGCTGGCCTGGGCGTGGAGCCTGCTGCACCTGGACTTCGCGGGCCTGTTCGTCGGCGGCCTGTTCCTGATGAGCAGCCTGACGGTGTCGCTGCTCCCCCGCTCGTGGTTCTTCCAGGGCATCGTCTCCGGGATCAACGCGGTGATCGGCTACGCGATCGGCGTCTTCCTCAAGTGGGTGATCGTCGACCTGCTGGTGCGCGCGCACCCGATCCGCGACGATCCGCGGCGGGCCCGGCTCGTGCCCTTCTGGCGGGCGCTGATCGTGGCGGGGGTCCTGCTCGGCGGGCTGTCGATGATGGTGGCCGCGAAGCGATGGCAGGACGAGGTGCGCGCGCTGATGGGCATGCCGCCCGGGTCGAACCTGTGGTACGTGCTGACGCCGGTCGTCGCCTTCCTCGTCGCGGCCGCCCTGATCTCGACCTTCCGCGTGCTGCGCGACCTCGGGCTGTTCCTCGCCCGGCGCGCGAACACCTACCTGCGGGTGCCGCAGCCGGCGGCCAAGGTGCTCGGCTTCGGTCTGGTGGTGCTGCTGGTGACGTTCACGGTCAACGACGTGGGCCTGCGCGCCTTCACCGCGACCGCCAACGCCATCGCCTCGTCGACCAACGACCAGGAACAACCGGGATATCCCCAGCCCGCGGAGGCGTGGCGCTCGGGCTCGGAGGGGTCGGCGGCGAAGTGGTCCGGGCTGGGCAACGAGGGCCGCAAGTTCGTCTCGAGCGGCCTGCGCGCCGCGCAGATCGCCCGGTTCACCACGCGCCCCGTGACGGAGCCCGTGCGCGTCTACGTCGGCCTGGAGAACGCGGACGGCCCGCGGGAGCGGGTCGCGCTGCTGCACCGGGAGCTCGCGCGGACCGGCGCGCTCGACCGCAAGTACGTCGTGGTCGTCCCGACCACCGGGTCGGGGTGGGTGAATCCGACCGCGGCCCGCGCCGTGGAGCTCATGTACGACGGCGACGTGGCCCTCGTCGCGATGCAGTACTCCTACCTGCCCAGCTGGATCTCCTTCCTCACCGAGGGCGAGGCCTCGCTCCAGTCGGGGAAGCGGCTGATCGACGCCGTGCTCGGCGACGTGCGCGCCCGGCCCGTCGCCGAGCGGCCGAAGCTGCTGGTGATGGGCGAGAGCCTCGGCACGCGCGCCGGGGAGGGCGCCTTCTCCGGGCTGGCCGACATCCGGGACAAGGTCGACGGTGTCGTCTGGCTCGGTCCGCCGCGGGCCAATCCCATCCACTCGGCGATCACCGACCGGCGCGACCTGGGCACTCCCGAGGTGCTGCCCACGTACACCGACGGCCTCATCGTCCGGTTCACCGACGGGCGACGGCCGCTGACGACGGTGGAGGGCAGTGGCGGCAGGGGCGGTACCGTGAGCGGGGGTGCGGAGTGGCTGGCGCCGCACATCGTCTACGTGCAGCACCCGTCCGATCCGGTGGTGTGGTGGTCGACGGATCTGATGCTCCGCCAACCCGACTGGCTCAAGGAGCCGCCGGGCCGCGATCGCAGCGCCGCGATGGCCTGGTATCCGTTCGTCACCTTCTGGCAGGTCTCCGCCGATCTGGCGAACGCCGCCGGCGTGCCCGACGGCCACGGCCACAACTACGGCACGGCCGTGGTCGACGCCTTCGCCGCGGTCCTGCCGCCCGCGGGGTGGACGCCCGCCGACACCGAGCGGGTGCGGATGGCGGTCATGGCCAGTGCCGCCGTCGACGGTGCCGAGAAGTAGTCCGTGACGCCCAGCACAATCGGCGTCTCCGGACGAGCGGGACCCGGCCGGCGCCGCTAGCGTCCCCTCCATGAACCCGCGTTGGTGTGCGCTTGCCGCTCTGGTGCTCGTCCCGGTCGCGGGATGCGCCTCGTCCAACGAGGGCGAGGCGTCGAGCCCGGTGAGTTTCGCGGCGGTGTCCAGCATGGTGCGCGCGTCTCCGGCACCGGATCCGGCACCGACGCCGCCCCCGGCCCCCGCTTCGTCCGAGCTGCCGCGCGCCGCGGCGGGCACGGACTGCGGCTCCGTCCCCCTGCCGAAGGGGGCGGCGGCGGTCGTGGTCCGCGAGGGCCGGGTGAACTGCGTCGATGCGCTGCGCGTCGGGCGCGTCTACGCCGCTGCCGCCGCGCAGGCGGAGGGGCGCGCCGTCACCGTCGAGACGTCGGGATGGCAGTGCACGGCCCGGGTCACCGACTCCGTCGGGACGTGCCGGGCCGGCGGCGACGCCTTCAGCGTCGGCTGAGGCCCACGAACCGGGATGCTTCGAGCGTCCCGATGTGGACGGCACCGTCGAGCACGGGCGTCGGGCCGACCGTGAGAACGGTGCACCCCGCCTCCAGGGCGGAGCGCGCGCCGGTCGGCGAGTCCTCGACCGCGACGCAGGTCGACGGTGCGACACCCGCCAGCTCCGCGCCGCGCAGGTACGGATCCGGGGCCGGCTTGGGGGTGGGCACCTCGTCGCCGCAGACGGTGGCCACGAACCGCTCCCGGCCCAGGGTGCCGAGGGCGTGCTCGGTGACCTCGCGGATCGTGTTCGTGACCAGCACGAGCGGTACGCCGGCGGAGCCGAGCGCATCGAGGGTCTCCTGCGCTCCCGGCTGCCACGGGATACCACCGTCGAACAGTTCGACGACCCGGTTCGACACCCAGCGTTCGGCGCCGACGTAGTCCCGCTCCGCTTCCGGGACGTCCGCGAAGTCGTACAGCTTCCGTAGCGCTTCGGCGGTCGCGTTACCCAGCGTCGACTCCCGCGCCTCAGGGGTGATCTCCATACCCAGATCGCGCGTGAACTCGGCGACGGCGATGTCCCAGAGCTTCTCGGAGTCGAGGAGGGTGCCGTCCATGTCGAAGAGGACCGCGGTGGGAAGACTCATGGAGTTCAGGTTATGTCAGGCGGCCTCCCCGGGCGCAGTCGACCGGTACGCGCGCCCGCCGGGCGTGCGGGTTTCGACGGTGTGCCGCCCACTGACGTCCGGCGCCACCTCGGCGTGCCAGCCCTGCGCCTCCTTCGCGTAGTTGCACGCGGCGCACAGGCCCTGGCCGTTGTCCAGGCTCGTCTCACCCCCGGCCGCGTGCGGACGGACGTGATCCGTGTGTGCGATCGGCGCATCGCAGTAGGGAGTGCGGCAGTACCGGTCCCGCGCCGCGATCAGGTCCGCCAGGCCCTCGGGGAATCGTCGAGACGTCGTGTCCATACTCACGACCGCGCCGGTCTCGGGTGCGACGTACAGGCGTTTCATCCATGCCGCACCCGCGCCGGTGGCCTTCGCCACGATCTTCCGCGCGATCTCCCCGGGGATAATGCCGCCACCGTCGACGAAGGCGGTGCCCGCCCGTGCGCCGAGCAGCACCGACGCCGGCACCGTCAGCCGCACCGCAACGGCCGGTCCCTGCGCCACCGTGCGGCCGGTCAGGCGTTCGAACGCCAGATCCGCCATGATCTGCGCATGGCTGCGCGCCTCCCCGGCGACCCCGACCAGTGCGTCCGCAGCCTTCTTCACCGCGGCGAAGACCCCGACGGCCTTGACCACCGGTAGCAGCAACGACAGCCGGGCCATGGCATCCGGAGCCGGACGGATGGTGACCCGTCTGTCCTTCTCCGCCATGGCGACCCGATCGACCGTCGCCTGCGCGTCGAGTGCGTACGCGACCTGCTTGGCCTTGTCGCGGACGCGGGTGAGGCCCATGCCCGCAAGCGTCGACGGATCGGCGCAGAGCTGCGCGTCCGCCTGCCTGCGCAGATGCTCCTCCAGGTGGGACAGCTCACAGACGAGGACCTCCACCGCCTCCGGTGAGATCTCCCCCGCCTTCAGCCGCGCCAGGGTGTGCGGCATGTTCGCGTGCAGCTCTCTGGCTCGCGCCAGCAGGCCCTTCGCCCGGTTCGGCGACATCCGCAGCGCCAGCGCCACCTCCCCCGCGATGCCCAGCTGCCACCGATCCTGCGCGATGCCCCTCGCGATCCGCTCACAGACCCGCAGCCGCAGCAGCTCCACCGTCAGCACGTACTGGTCGAAGACCGCACGGCACCGCTCCAGCTCCGCGGCGCGCAGCCGCTCGATCACATCACCCGGATCATCAGGGGGCTCCGGCTCGACCCCAACACTCGACTCGTTCATACATTCGAGAATAGATCGACCGACTGACAAGTTTTTCGATCTGCACAGCGGCGTGCCTGAACCTGTTAACTCGTTCGTTACCCATACGATCGCTTACTGTGCTTGGCTTCTCCCATGCGTAATCGCAGGCTTCTGGCGGCACTGGCCGTATCCGTGTCGGCCGCGCTCCTCGCGAGCTGCGGGACGAACGGCGACGTAGCGGCACCGTCGTCCTCCGGCGCGGGCTCGTCGGCCGCGAAGGCGACCGTGACGGTGCCCGGCGTCGGCGACCTGCCGGCCGCGAAGCCCGGGCAGGTGCACGTGCTGGCGTTCAACGACTTCCACGGCAACCTGCAGCCGCCGACGGGCTCGACCGGGAGGATCGCGGGCAAGGACGCGGGCGGCGCCGTGTACTTCGCCACCGCCCTGAAGACGCTGCAGAAGGCGTACCCGGACAGCCTGACCGTCGCCGCGGGGGACCTGGTCAGCGCCAGCCCGCTGGTCTCCGCCCTGTTCCGCGACGAGCCGACGGTGACCTTCCTCAACTCTGTGGGGCTGCAGGCGTCCGCGGTGGGCAACCACGAATTCGACCACGGCACCGTCGAACTCGAGCGCCTGCAGAAGGGCGGGTGCGCGCCCCAGGGCTGCGAGCCCGGCCCGCCCTTCACCGGCGCGGCGTACCAGTACCTGGCCGCGAACGTCACCGACACGCAGGGCCAACTGCCGCCCGGCACCGTGCCGTGGAAGATGTTCGAGGCGGGCGGGAAGAAGATCGCCGTCGTCGGCGTCGTCACGCCGGAGACCGCGACCATCGTGGCGCCGGAGGGCGTGCGCGGCTACACCTTCGGCGACGAGGCCGACGCCATCAACAAGTACGTGCCCGAGATCCGGGCCGCCGGCGCGCAGGCCATCGTCGCGTCCCTGCACGACGGTGGCGCGCAGTCCGGCTCCGGCGAGGCGGATCCGAACGGCTGCAAGGACGTCTCCGCGCCTGTGCCCGATCTGGCGCGGCGGATCGACCCCGCGGTCACCGCGATCCTCACGGCCCACACGCACCAGGCCTACAACTGCACGATCGACGGCCGTACCGTCACCCAGGCCGCGTCGTACGGCCGACTGATCACCGACATCACGCTCGACTTCAGCGGGCCGACGGCGAAGGCGACCGCGGTGAACCGCCTCGTGAGCCGGGACCTGCCCGCGGATCCCGCAACACAGCGCCTCGTCGACTTCTACGCCCAGGAGGCGAAGCCGCGCGCGGACCGGGTGATCGGGAGGATCCCGGCCGATCTCAAGCGCGAGCCGTTCCCCGGCGGCGACTCCCCGCTGGGCGATGTCATCGCCGACGCGATGCTCTTCACCACCCGGCCGCCGAACGAGGCCGCAGGGCAGATCGCGTTCATGAACCCGGGCGGCGTCCGCGCCGATCTCAAGGGCGGCGACGTGACCTACGGCGCCGCGTACACGGTGCAACCCTTCGGCAATCAGGTCGTGACCGTCTCGCTGACCGGCCAGCAGATCATCGACCTGCTCGAGCAGCAGTGGCAGAACCCCGCCAAGGCGACGGTGCTGGCACCGTCGGGCATCACGTACAGCTACGACCCGAACGGCGCGCCCAACCGGAAGGTGGTGCGCGACAGTGTGAAGGTGGGCGACCAGCCGATCAACACGGTCGCCAAGTACCGCGTGACCACGAACAACTTCCTCGCCGCGGGCGGCGACGGCTTCAGCGTCTTCAAGCTCTCGACCGACCTCACCGTCGGCGGGATCGACCTCGACGCACTGGAGAAGTACCTGCAGGCCACCCCGGAGCTGCAGGTGCCCGCCAGCCGAGTCACGAAGCAGTAGCGATGATCTCGCGCGCGTCGGCATGCACGGCCGTACTCGCGGTCAGGCCCGTCGTGGCCAGGTAGGCGTCGACGAGCCGGTTGCCGACCGCGTACCCCGCGCCCGTCGGCACCCCGATCGGCGGCGCGCCGAACCGTCCTGCGATGGCGTCGCCGAGGACCCACGAGGCGAAGTTCTCCATGCCCGTGACGCCGAGGTTCGCGGTGACTCGGGCGTACAGCGCGTCGTCGTGGCGGTGTGGCACGCCGATCCGCGCGGGGCCGAGCTCCTCGCCGTACAGCTCCCGGGCCAGGGCGTCCGCCAGTCCCTCGGCGACGATCTGCTCACCGACGGTGACGGTCGCCGGGTCCCAGACGACGCCGCCGGGCGCGTACCGCACGTTGTGGTCGAACTCGTGCACGGCCGTCGCCTCCAGCCGGTCCAGGTTCTCCGGCGACGGCCAGATGTTGAGGTAGAGGTAGCCGGGGACGCTGCCGTTCGCGGTCAGGCCCAGCGATTCGTCCAGATAGATCCGATCCGCCAGGTCGCCGACGACGAGCAGGACGGTCACCTCCGGCAGGTCGACGCGGCTCAGCGCGTCCGCGAGCCGGTCGGCGGCGTGGTGGAGTGCGCGTTCGATCCGCCCCCACGCGTCCGCGGCGCGCAGCCGCTCGACCGCGTCGAGGCAGGTGTCGATGTCCCGGTCCAGCGGGAAGCCCGACGATGCCGCATGGATCGCAGCAAGGTCGACGGGGCCGGGGATGTACCGGTACATCCCCGCCGCCGGCCGCCACATCTCCTCCAGCAGCGCCGCACGCTCGGCTTCGGGTGCCTGCAGGATCGTCGTCATGGCGGTGTCCGTGTCAAGAACCCTGATCTTCATGTCCGCGACCGTAGGACCTCCCGTAACGGGAGGGTCAAGCCCTGTTTCATGTCGGCGCTTCGCAGTAGCATCGGCAACATGACCGCCGCACACGATCCCGCGTTGCTCACGCTGGAGGACTGGTTCGCCTTGGGGGAGGACGAATCGCTGCGGCGCGTCGAATTGTGCCGGGGGGAAATCAGGATGTCACCGCGACCGAGGCGGGAGCATGCAGGGGCGATCGTCGGACTGACGACGCAGGTGGTATCGCAGCTTCCACGCGGACTCAAGGCATATCCGGAGCTCGATCTGGTGCTCGTGGCGGGAGGCCCCGCAACAGTGCGGTCGCCGGATTTCGTGATCATCGACGCCAATGCGCCCGCACCGCTGACTCCCGCACACGTCGCCGTCGTGATCGAGATCCTGTCTCCGGGCAACCGCAGTGCTGATCTGGTGGTCAAGCGGCACGAGTATGCGGCCGCCGGTATCCCGCAGTACTGGATCATCGACATCGACGATCAGTCCGCCGAGGTGCTCACCCTCGTCGACGGCCGGTACGAGGGCGCCACGGTGGTCGGCCGCATCCGCACGTCCACGCCCGCCGAGCTGGACATCGACCTCACCGCTCTCGACTACTGACCCTCGTCGAGACCGAGATCGCGCACGACCTGACGGACGGCGGCGAGGGCTCCGTCGAGCGATGGCGCCCAGGCGGCTGCGATCTGCAGGCCGGCGGCATCGTCGAGACGCCAGAACCAGGCGCCCTCCTCGCCGGGCTCCCCCGCCTGCAGATGCAACCGGTAATCATCCATCCGGAACTACCTACGTGTTGAAGTACTTCGCCTCGGGGTGGGTGAGCACGAAGGCGTCGGTGGACTGCTCGGGATGCAGCTGCAGCTCCTCCGAGAGCACCACGCCGATCCGCTCGGGCTGCAGCAGGTCGACCATCTTCGCGCGGTCCTCGAGATCCGGGCAGGCGCCGTAGCCGAAGCTGTAGCGCGCACCAAGGTACTTGAGGTCGAAGAAGTCGGTGACCGCGTGGGGATCGGCATCAGCCACCCGCCGCCCGCCGGGCAGGATCAGCTCCTCGCGCACCCGCTGGTGCCAGCGCTCCGCGAGCGCCTCCGTCAGCTGCACACCGATGCCGTGCAGTTCGAGGTAGTCCCGGTAGGCGTTCGCGGCGAACAGCTCGTTGGCCGCATCCGCGATCGGCTGCCCCATGGTGACCAGCTGGAACGGCAGGACGTCGACCTCGCCGCGCGCGATCGCCGTCTCACGGTCGCGGATGAAGTCCGAGATGGCGAGGAACCGGCCGCGCTGCTGGCGCGGAAACTCGAAGGAGTACCGCACGGGCGCATCGGGTTCCGGGGACTCCAGCACGTCGATCACGTTGCCGTGGCTCACCGCCGGGAAGTACCCGTAGACGACCGCGGCGTGGTCGAGGATCTTCTCCGCCTTGAGCTTGTCGAGCCAGTACCGCAGCCGGGGCCGGCCCTCGGTCTCCACCAGCTCCTCGTACGACGGCCCCTCACCCTTGCGCGCGCCGCGCAGGCCCCACTGGCCGAAGAACAGCGCCCGTTCGTCGAGCAGGGACGCGTACTCGCTGATCGCGATGCCCTTGACCACGCGGGTGCCCCAGAACGGCGGGGTCGCGACCTCGAAGTCGAGCGCGACGTCGGAGCGCTCGGGCACGACGACCGGCGCAGCCTCGGCCTTGCGCTTCTCCGCGATCCGCCGGCTGCGGGCGTGCCGCTCCTTGCGCTCGCGGGCCTTCTCCGCCGCCGCCAGCGCCTCGGGACTCGAGGGATCCGGACCCTCACCGCGCTTGAGCGCCATGATGTCGTCCATCAGCCGCAGGCCCTCGAAGGCGTCGCGCGCGTAACTGACCTCGCCGTCGTAGATCTCCGCGAGGTCGTTCTCGACGTAGGCGCGGGTCAGGGCCGCGCCGCCGAGCAGTACCGGGTACTTCTCCCCCAGCCCGCGGGTGTTGAGCTCCTGCAGGTTCTCCTTCATCACCACGGTCGACTTCACCAGCAGGCCGGACATGCCGATCACGTCGGCGTGCTTGTCCTCCGCGGCCTCGACGATCGCCGCGATCGGCTGCTTGATGCCGATGTTGACGACCTCGTAGCCGTTGTTGCTCAAGATGATGTCGACGAGGTTCTTGCCGATGTCGTGCACGTCGCCCTTGACGGTGGCCAGCACGATCCGGCCCTTCCCGGCATCGTCGTCCGCCTTCTCCATGTGCGGCTCGAGGTAGGCGACGGCCGCCTTCATCACCTCGGCGGACTGCAGCACGAAGGGCAGCTGCATCTGTCCGGAGCCGAACAGCTCGCCGACCGTCTTCATCCCGGACAGCAGCGTGTCGTTGATGATCTCCAGGGCCGGTTTCGCGTCCAGGGCCTGATCCAAGTCCGAGTCCAGGCCCTCGCGCTCACCGTCGACGATGCGCCGCTCCAGCCGCTCGAACAGCGGCAGCTTCGCGAGCTCCTGGGCGCGGGACTCGCGCGCCCCGGCGGCGGAGACGCCCTCGAACAGCTCCATCAGCTTCGACAGGGGGTTGTAGTCCGGGTCGCCCTGCGACTGCAGGCCGTCGAGGCCACGACGGTCGTAGACCAGGTCCAGCGCGGTCTCCCGCTGCACGTCCTCGATCTTGCTCATCGGCAGGATCTTCGAGGCGTGCAGGATCGCCGAGTCGAGGCCCGCCTCGGTCAGCTCGTGCAGGAACACCGAGTTCAGCACCTGCCGGGCCGCCGGGTTCAGGCCGAACGAGACGTTCGACAGGCCGACGGTGAAGTGCAGGCTCGGGTACTTGGCGTGCAGGATCTTCACGGCCTCGATGGTCTCGAGGGCGTCCCGCCGGACCTCCTCCTGCCCCGTCGAGATCGGGAAGACGAGCGGGTCGATGATGATGTCGTCGAGCGCCAGGCCCCAGTTCTGCGTCAGGTCGGCGATGAGCCGCTCGGCGATCCGCACCTTCCACTCCGCGGTGCGGGCCTGGCCCTCCTCGTCGATCGTCAGCGCGACGACGGCCGCGCCGTGGGCCTTGACCTGCTCCATGATCTTCGTGAACCGGGACTCCGGCCCATCGCCGTCCTCGTAGTTGACCGAGTTCACCGCGCACCGACCGCCCAGGTGCTCGAGCCCCGCCTTGATCACCTCGGGCTCTGTGGAGTCGATCATGATCGGCAGCGTCGAGGCCGTCGCCAGCCGCGCGGCCAGCGCCGCCATGTCGACGGCGCCGTCGCGGCCCACGTAATCCACGTTCAGGTCCAGCATGTGCGAGCCGTCGCGGATCTGGTCCTTGGCGATGTCGACGCACTTGTCGTGGTCCCCGGCGAGCATCGCCTCGCGGAAGGCCTTGGAGCCGTTGGAGTTGGTGCGCTCGGCGATCATCAGGATCGACGAATCCTGCGCGAACGGCACCGACGTGTACAGCGAGCTGATGGAGCTCTCGGCTTCCGGGGCGCGCTGCGCCTGCTCGGTCGCGCGGACCGCCTCCGCGACCCGGCGGATGTGCTCGGGTGTGGTGCCACAGCACCCGCCCACGAAGCTCAGCCCGTACTCGGAGACGAACCCCGCCAGCGCCTCCGCCAGCTCCGGAGCCGTCAGCGGGTACTCCGCCCCGTTCTTGCCCAGCACCGGAAGGCCCGCGTTCGGCATCACCGACACCGGGATCGACGAGTGCTGCGACAGATAGCGCAGATGCTCGCTCATCTCGGCAGGACCAGTGGCGCAGTTCAGGCCGATCATGTCGATGCCCAGCGGCTCGAGCGCCGTGAGCGCGGCACCGATCTCCGAGCCGAGGAGCATCGTTCCCGTGGTCTCGACCGTCACGTGCACGATGACCGGGATCCGCCGCTCGAGCTCGTCCATCGCGATCCGGCAGCCGAGCACCGCGGCCTTGGCCTGCAGGACGTCCTGGCAGGTCTCGATGAGGAAGGCGTCCGCGCCACCGTCGAGCATGCCCCGCGCGGCCTCGGCGTACGCGTCCCGGATCACCGCGAAGGACGTGTGCCCGAGCGTCGGTAGCTTCGTGCCCGGCCCGATGGAACCCAGCACGAACCGCGGGGTCCCGTCCACGGCGAACTCGTCCGCGACCTTGCGGGCGATCGCCACGCCCTTGAACGACAGCTCCCGGATCCGGTCCGCGATGTCGTAGTCACCCAGATTCGACAGATTGCACCCGAAGGTGTTGGTCTCCACCGCGTCGGCGCCCGCGGCGAAGTACGCGCGGTGGATCTCCTCCAGCACGTCCGGCCGGGTGTGGTTGAGAATCTCGTTGCAGCCCTCCAGGCCCAGGAAATCGTCCAGGGTCAGGTCCGCTGCCTGCAGCATCGTACCCATCGCACCGTCGCCTATGAGAACACGGCGTGACGCCGCCTCCAGGAAACTCGACTGCAGCGGCTGCTGATGCGTACGGGTCATGGGTCAAGGGTAGTCGGTGACGGCAAATCAGCTCTTCACGACCGGCGCGTACTCTGATCGAAGTGACGTCCTTCCCGAAGCTCGACCGCCCGGTCCTCATCGCGGCGTTCGAGGGCTGGAACGATGCGGGTGATGCAGCGTCCGGCGCCGTCGAACATCTCGAACTGACCTGGGACGCGCAGCTCATCACCGAGGTCGATTCGGACGACTTCTACGACTTCCAGGTCAACCGGCCCATCATCAAGCAGGTCGACGGGGTGACCAGGGCCGTCGAGTGGCCGTCGACCACCCTCTCGGTGTGCCGGCCGCCGAAGGCCGACCGGGACGTGGTGCTGCTCCGCGGCACCGAGCCGAACTTCCGGTGGCGCGCCTTCTGCGACCAGCTGCTCGCGATCTTCACGGAGCTGCACATCGACAGCGTGGTGACGCTCGGGGCGCTCCTCGCGGACACGCCGCACACCCGTCCGGTGCCGGTCACCGGGGCGGGCTACGACGCCGAGTCCGCGAAGCGTTTCGGGCTCGAGCAGAACCGCTACGAGGGGCCGACGGGGATCACGGGCGTTCTCCAGGACGCCTGCGTCCGAGCGGGGTTCCCCGCCGTCTCGTTCTGGGCGGCCGTGCCGCACTACGTTTCGCAGCCCCCGAACCCGAAGGCCACCGTCGCCCTGCTCCAGCGGGTGGAGCAGGTCCTCGACATCGCGGTGCCGCTCGGGGACCTGCCGACGCGTGCCGAGGCCTGGCAGTCGTCGGTCAGCGAGATGACGGACGACGACGAGGACGTCGCCGACTACGTCCGCGGGTTGGAGGAGCGCGGCGACGCGGAGGCGCAGGACGTCGAGCAGCACATCGACGCCGACGCGATCGCGGAGGAGTTCGAGAAGTACCTGCGGCGCCGGGACCCGGGCACGGGCCCGTAGCGGCTTCTAGCCGATCCGCTCGATCGCGACGACGGGCGTGGTGATGCGCCAGGTGCGCACGTCCGGATCGTCCGCGGCGCGGACCCAGAACTGCGCCGATTCACCGACCCGGCAGCTCTTGATCCCCAGCAGCGGGATGTCCTCCGAGTCGCGGCGCAGCGAGCTGATGGTCCACTGCTCGTCCTCGGTGTCACCGCCGATCCCGGGAGCGCGCATCAGGGTCATCTCCCCCAGATCCACCACGTACGTGGACGTGCGGGTCTGCACGGTCCATACGCCCTCGGTCAGATCCGGGGCCAGCTCGCTGACGGTCCTCACAGGCGCAATATAGCGTGTCGCGCGGTCAGGCTGCGGCAGGTACGCCGAGCAGCGCGTCGATCGCGGCGGCCACGGCGGCCGGAGCCTGCGTGTCGGGACCGCCGACGGTGACCGCCTTCTCGGCCCAGGCGTCGATCGCCGCGAGAGCGTGCGGGGTGTCCAGATCGTCGGCCAGGTAGCGGCGGACCCGCGCGATGAGCTCGTCCCCGTCGGGCGCCGACGCTGCCGCGAAGGCGCGGCGCCACAGGTCCAGGCGCGCCTGCGCACGCTGCAGGACGGCGTCCGACCAGGGACGATCCTGCCGGTAGTGCCCCTCGAACAGGCCGAGGCGGATGGCTGCGGGATCGACCCCGGAGCGGCGCAGCGTCGAGACGAAGACGAGGTTGCCCCGGCTCTTGGACATCTTCTCGCCGTCGAGGGCGATCATCGCGGCGTGCACGTAGTGGCGGGCGAAGCGCCGTTCGCCCGTGGCCGCCTCGGCGTGCGCCGCGGAGTACTCGTGGTGCGGGAAGATCAGGTCGCTGCCGCCGCCCTGGATGTCGAAGGTCGCACCCAGACGGTTCGCCGCGATCGCGGCGCACTCGATGTGCCAGCCCGGCCGGCCGGGCCCCTGCGGCGAGGGCCACGACGGTTCGCCGGGTCGCGCGGCCCGCCAGATGAGGGGATCGATCGGGTCCCGCTTCCCGGGCCGGTCGGGGTCGCCGCCGCGCTCGGCGAAGAACTTCTCCATGGTGGCGCGGTCGTAACCGGACTCGTAGCCGAACTGCGCCGTGGCGTCCGAGCGGTAGTACACGTCCGGGTACTCGGCGTCGTCGACCACGTACGCCGCCCCGTTGGCGAGCAGCTTCCCGACGTACTCGACGACCTCGTCGACCGACTCGACGGCACCGATGTAGTCGCGCGGCGGGATCACCCGCAGCGCCTCCATGTCCTCGCGGAAGAGGTCGATCTCGCGGGCACCCAGATCGCGCCAGTCGATGCCGTCGCGCTCGGCCCGCTCGAACAGGGGATCGTCGACGTCGGTGATGTTCTGCACGTAATGCACGTCGTGCCCGTTGTCCCGCAGCACGCGGCCCACCAGATCGAAGGCCAGGTAGGTGGCGGCGTGGCCGAGGTGGGTGGCGTCGTAGGGCGTGATGCCGCAGACGTACATCCCGGCCACCGCGCCGGGGTTGACCGGGCGCACCGCCGCGTCGGAGGTGTCGTAGAGGCGCAGCGGGACCGACGGTCCGGGCACGCTGGGGACGGTGGGGGTCGGCCAGGAACGCATGCCCCCACCCTATGCGCCGGTGCGCGGGCGCGGATTCCGGGCCGGGCCCGCGGTCGAAAGTCGTGATCGGTAGCGGCGGGCCGCCGCCAGAATCGGCACATGGCCCGAGAAAACTCGTACGGCAGGTGCGGTTACTCTGCCAGACGAAATCTCAGGAGATATTTCCCCGCGGTCCCTAGCCGGGTGCCCGATCTGCCGTCATGCTTTACCCAGCGTTCGAAGAGCGTTTGCCCAGGAGGTGAATGTCGTGCACCCGAGTGAATTCGAGCGGTTCGTCGGCTTCCTCCTCGCGAGCGAAACGCGCTGGTACCTGTATCTGCTGCTCGGCGGCCTCGCCGTCGCCCTGGTCTGGCGGGTCGCGGCGGCGCCGCGGCGGCGCACCGTCGTCGATCCCCCGCTGACGGCGCCCGAGCTGGGCTGCCTGCGGTACCGGCGGGCGCCGGTCGTCGTCGCGCTCGCCGAGCTCCGCGCCGGCGACCACGTCGACTCCTCGGGGCGGATCACCGGGCGTCCGTTGCCGCCCGACGCCGATCCCTTCGTCCGCGCCGTCCACGCCCGCTGTGCCGGGCTCTCGTCGTACACGGTGCGCGACCTCGACACGGCGCTGTCCGGCGAGCTCGACGCGCTCGAGAACCGCGTCGCCGCCCGCGGCTACCTGCGCTCGCACGCCGACCGGCGGCGGATGCGGCTCGGTGCTGCCCCGCTGACGGTGGCCGCGCTGGGCGGGACGGTCGCCGCCTTCGTGCGCCTCGCGGTGCTCCGTGGTCCCGAGTACGCCTGGCTGGGCGGCACGGCACTGCTGGGGTCGTTCACCACCGTGGTCGCGACGCCCTTCCTGTGGACCGTCGGCCGCACGACCCCCGCGGGCAGGCAGCTCCTGCGCGCCGAGCGGGAGCGCCTGGGGCACCTGGCACCGTCGCACGAGCCCGCGTGGGCGGCGTACGGCGCCGCCGCGGTCGGGTTCTCGGTGGCCGCGTTCGGCACGACCGCCCTGTGGCGGTTCGATGGTGCCTTCGCCGAGAGCATCGAGGCGGCAGGCGGCGCCGAGGCCTCCGGCGGGGACGTCTCCTGCGGCGCGGGCTCCGGCGGCGGCCCCGCGGACAGCGGGAGGTGAGTTCTCGTGGCCGACGATAGACGCATTCCTCGGCATGTTGGCGCTGGGCCGTGACGCCATGATCTTCGTGGTGCCCTGCGTGATGATCGTCCGCCGCAAGACGGCGGAGGGCTGCGACGGAGCCTGCGGGGGCGGTTGTGGCGGGTGTGGGGGTGCGGCGGATGAGCCCTCACTCGATACGCCCGCATCCGGGGTTTCGGGCCGGAGCCGAGGCGGAACGTGTGATCGGTAGGACGCACGGCCCGCCAGAATCGTCTCCATGCACCGCATGGAGCAGCCTCCGACGAGGGACGATCCTGTGCCGCAAGAACTCTCAGGAAACTCTTGCCCGTCACTACTAGCGGGTGGCCCGATCTGTCGCCATGCTTTACCCAACGTTGAACCGATCGTCACCCCAGGAGGTGAATGCCTTGTCCCGCAATGAATTCGAGAGGATTCTCGAAACCCTCTTCCCCACCGAGTCCCGGTGGCTCCTCTACTGTCTGCTGGGCGGCGTCGCCTTCGCGCTGGCCTGGCGGCTGGTGACCGCGGTCCGCCGGCCGGTGGTCGAACACCCGCCGCTGACCGTGCCGGAGATCGCGTGCCTGCGCTCGCGGCAGGCCCCGGTCGTCGCGGCGATCACCCTGCTCAGGGCGGGCGCGCACATCGACGGCGAGGGCCGCGCCGACCCCGCGTACCCGTTGCCGCCCACCGCCGACGACTTCACCCGGCGCATCCTGCACCGGATCGACGGATCCCGGGTCACGGTGAACGCCCTGGTCCGTGACCAGAAGGAGGCCGTGCTCGCGTTGGAGAACGCCCTCGCGCAGCGGGGCTACCTGCGCACCAGCGCCGAGCGCTGGCGGAGCCGGTGCGGCGTGGCCCCGCTGGCGGCGGTCGCGATCGCGGGGCTCGTCTGCACGCCGCTGCTGCTCGTCGCACGGCACGTGCCGGCGGACGTCGTCCTCCCCGCCGTCTTCGTCCCATCCTTGCTCACCGTCGTCTTCGTCCTCCCGCCCCTGCTCAGGGTGTCCCGCACGACCGTGGCCGGCCGCCGCCTGCTGGCGGCCGAACGGGCTCGCGCGAGCTTCCTCAAGCCCTCGCTGCGGCCCGCCTTCATCACCTACGGCGCCGGCGCAGTGGGGCTGTCCGTGGCCCTCTTCGGGACGGGCGCGCTCTGGCAGCTCGATCCGCAGTACGCCGCGCTGATGGCCGTCGCCGGAGCCTCCGGGTCGGACGGCGGCTCGGGCGGGAGCTGCGGTAGCGGTTCCTCCTGCGGGGGTTCGTCCTGCAGCGGCGGGTCGTGCGGAGGCGGGTGCGGGGGATGCGGCGGGTGCGGCGGATGAGCACCGAGTGGGTCGCGCCGGCGGTGGCGGCTGCCGTCGCGACCGTCCTGCCCCGGCTGTCCGAGTACGTGCGGTGGCCCCGCGGGGGACCAGGGCTGCGGCCCAGCGAGTTGGCGCGCCTGCGCTCGCGCGACGCGGCGGTGATCACCGCGCTCGCCGAGCTGCGCGCGCGGGGAGAGCCCGCGGCCGACACGGACGAGTTCACCCGGGCGGTCCACGCGATCTGCATCGAACAGCACACCTCCGATATGCGGCGGATCCGGCCCGAAGCGGCCGCCGCACTGCATTCCCTTGAGGCGCGGCTCGCGGCCCGCGGGTACCTCACTGCCCCACAGACCCGGCACCGGGTGCTGCGGACGGGACCGCACGTCGTGATCGCCGGGGCGGGCGCGATCGGCGGTCTCATGCTGTTCGTGGGCGCCCGGAGCGGCTGGTTCATTCTCGGCGGTGTGGCCCTCGCGCTGTACTCGCTGTTCACGCTGATCACCGGCACGAAACGGCTGTGGTCGGCCTCGCCGGCGGCGGCCGCCCGCCGGCTGCTCGCCTCCGAGCGCGCCCGCTTCCAGTACCTCGATCCGGTACGCCGGCCGGCGTGGGCCACCTACGGCGTCGACGCGGTCGCCCTGTCCGCCGCGCTGTTCGGGGTCGGCGCGCTGTGGCAGTTCGACAATGCCTACACGATCGGCCTGCACCTGCCGGTGTCCGCGGAGATCGCCGGCACGAGTGCCGGCGGATCATCCGGTTCCGGCTGCGGCGGAGGTGGAGGCGGGGGCGGGTGCGGCAGCGGATGCGGCGGGTGTGGAGGATGAGCACCGTGACCCACAACGTTCCCAGACTGGGCCCGCTCGGGCTGGGCTGGCGGCGGGAGATCGCGGGCGTCATCGCCGACCTGCGCCCCGGATTCTGCGAGGTGATCGCCGAGTCCGTGCGAATCCGGCGCGGGCGGGCCGAGCCGGACCCGCTCCTCGTCGACCTGCGGGATCGCGGCGTACCACTGGTGCCGCACGGCGTCGCGCTCTCGCTCGGCGGGGTCGACGAGCTCGAGCCCGACCGGGTGCACCGCCTCGTCGCGTGCGCCGAGGCCTGCCGCGCGCCGCTGGTCAGTGAGCACATCGCCTTCGTCCGCGCCGGCGGCATCGAGGCCGGGCACCTCCTGCCCGTTCCCCGTACCCGCGAGGCGCTCGACGTTCTGGTGCGCAACATCACCCGCCTGCAGGACGCCCTCCCAGTGCCGGTCGCGGTCGAGAACATCGCGGCCTTCCTGCGCTGGCCCGAGGAGGAGTACTCGGAGGCGGAGTTCCTCGCCGAGCTGCTGGACCGCACCGGGGCGCTGCTCGTGCTGGACGTGGCGAACGTCTACGCGAACGCCCGTAACCGCGGGCTCGATCCGCAGCGCGAACTCGCGCGGCTGCCCGTCGACCGGATCGCCTACAGCCACGTGGCGGGCGGTTCCGAGGGCGGCGGCCGCTACCACGACACGCACACCGACCCGGTGAACGATGGGGTCCTCGCGCTGGTCACGGCCCTGCGGGCGCGGGCCGACGTGCCCTTCATGCTCGAACGGGACGGCCGGTATCCGCCCGCCGCGGAGCTCTTCGACGAGCTCGACGCCATCGCCGCCGCCGCGGGCTGCGCGCCGATCACCGGGGACGCGAGGAGGGTATGGGCATGAGCCTGCGGGAACGTCAGGAGGCGCTGGTACGGGCCCTGGTCGACGGCGGGCCCGTCCCCGACGGATTCGACCCCGACGAGGTGGCCGCGGCGGGCGCCGTCTGCCGGCACAAACGCGACGCCCACGCCGGACACGCGGAAGCGGGGCACCGTCGGCGCCGGTGGCCGCGCCGGCGCGCCTGACGGGTCAGAACGGGGGCCAGGGAATGGGTCGGTCCGGGGTGGGCAGCGGCATCGTCCCCAGCTCGACGAGTTCGGCGGCCCGGGCGACGAGCGCCTTCTGCTCCCGCTCGGTGATCAGGCCGGAGAGGTCGGGCGGGGCGGCGCGCAGGTCCTCGACGTCGGCCAGCACGTCGTCGACGGGGCGTCCGGCCCAGCCCCAGAGCACCGTCCGGAGCTTCGGGGCCGAGTGCAGGCAGATGCCGTGGTCGACGCCCTGTACCCGCCCGTCAGGAGCGGCGAGGATGTGGCCGCCCTTGCGGTCCGCGTTGTTGATGAGCACGTCGAGCACGGCGAGGCGGCGCAACCGCGGATCGTCGGCGTGCGCGA
Source organism: Tsukamurella sp. II2bb (assembly GCF_057815145.1). NCBI lineage: Bacteria > Bacillati > Actinomycetota > Actinomycetes > Mycobacteriales > Tsukamurellaceae > Tsukamurella > Tsukamurella sp. II2bb. The sequence goes on along the minus strand of NZ_JBYPZI010000002.1, from coordinate 264,484 downwards.
GCGCGACCTCCGCGATCCCGTCGGGTGCATCGGCGTCCTCGACGTAGCCCGTCAGGACCTTCAGGTAACCCTCGGGCACCGCGCCGACGGGGAACAGGTCGACGAGGTCGGGCTCCGCCTCCGCGGCGGGCTCGGGTTCGTCGATCCAGCGCTGCACCATGCCCGCTCCGAGCGGGCCGTCGCGCAGCACGGTCTCGGGGATCAGGCCCCAGCCCAGCGCCTCGGAGACGCGGTAGGACGCCACCTCGCGGCCGGCGAGGGTCCCGTCGGGGAAGTCCCAGAGCGGCACCTCGCCGCGGACCGGCTTGTACACGGCGCGCTCCCCCGTCTCGCCGAGGTCGCAGAGCAGCGTGGCGTTCGAGGCGCTGGTGATCCGCCCGAGGATGGTCAGGTCGGCGGTCTCGAGGTCCACCGCGACGGCCACCTACTCGCCCTCGGCGCCGAAGGCGGCGCCGCGCCGGTAGCCGTTGAGCCGAATGCACATATGGCCGTCGGCGTCGAGCGGCTGGCCGCACAGCGGACACGCGGGCCGGCCCGCGCCGAGCACCCGCTCGGAGCGGTTCGCGAACTCGCGCGCCGCCTTCGGGGTCAGGAAGACCCGGACCGCGTCGGGTCCCTCCTCGGCGTCGTCGGCCAGGACCACCGATTCGTCGAGCTCCTGCTCGGTGATGGCCAGCAGCTCGATCACCACGGCCCGGGCCTCGGAGTCCCAACCGAGGCCCATCGTGCCGACGCGGAACTCGGCGTCCACCGGCATCACGAGCGGCTGCAGATCGGTGACGGGCGTGCCCGCGGGCGGCATCTCCATGCCGAAGCGGCGCGCGACCTCGTCGAGCAGGGCGGAGATGCGCTCCGCCAGGACCTCGACCTGCTGCTTCTCCAACAGGACCGAGACGATGCGGGACTGGTGCACGGCCTGCAGGTAGAACGCGCGGTCGCCGGGCTGCCCGACGGTGCCCACGACGAACCGGTCGGGCGTGCGGAAAACGTGGACGGAGCGACTCATGCCTCGCCTCCCACCGTTGCCTCCTTGGCTGGACGTTGCGGCAGCGTGACGCTACCGGACGAGTTGACGCACTGCACGAGCGGGCGGGACGGGCGGTAGGTCACCACCGATACCGAGGCCGGCGCGACGAACAGTCGCTGGAACTGGTCGAGGTGGGTGCCGAGCGCGTCCGCGACGACCGCTTTGATCACGTCGCCGTGGCTGCAGGCCACCCAGACCGCGCCCGGGCCGTACTGCTCGGTGAACCGACGGTCCGCCTCCCGCACCGCGGTGACGGCGCGCGCCTGGACGTCCGCGAGCCCCTCCCCGCCGGGGAAGACGGCCGCCGAGGGCTGCTGCTGCACCGTCGTCCACAGCGGCTCCTGCAGCAGGTCCGCGATCGCGCGGCCGGTCCACGCGCCGTAGTCCACCTCGACGAGCCGGTCGTCGACCTCGGGGACGAGCCCGTGCGCCGCGGCGAGCGGCGCGAGCGTCTGCTCGCAGCGCAGGAGCGGGGAGCGGACGGCGGCCACCAGCTCGACATCGGCGAGCCGGCCCACCAGGTCGGCGGCCTGGGCCCGGCCGGAGTCGTCGAGCGCGACGCCCTCGCTGCGACCCGCGAGCACCCCGGAGGTGTTCGCGGTCGAGCGGCCATGGCGCAGCAGGATCACGGTCATGGCACCGAGTCTATGCGCGGCAGCCACGTACACTTTCGAGAAGTGTTGGCACATCGTCGTGGATGACACGGGGGTGTGTTTCGTCAAGGAGGAGCGATGACACGTCCGCCACTGCCGTCCGCCGCCCCCGGAGGCTGGTCCCCCGGGCCGGACCAGGCCGATCGGCCGTTGCAGGCTCCGATTCCGCCGCTGCGACCGGGCGAGCCGGCACGACTCTACGGGCCGCCGTTACCGCCTCGGTCCGACATTGATCTGTTGTTCAGCGCGTACTGGCCCGACGGCGTCCCGGCCCGGCCGCTGCTGATCGCGATGGCGGTGATCGTGGGCGCGGTCTCGGCGGCGCTGCTGCCCGACCACGCGTTCGCCTCCATCGCCGGGCTGATCGTCGTGAGCGCGGTCGTGCTGGCGCCGCTCGGCTTCGCGAAACGCCGGGGATCGCCGTTCACGTGGCTGGCCGGGGCGCTCGCCGCCGGACTCGCCTCACTCCTCGTCCTGCGGGCGGTCGGCTGGCTCAGTGCCCTGGTGGTATTCGCGGTGATCCCGCTGGTCTTCTCGGCGCTGGTGGGCGCGCGGACGGTGCGCGACATCGCCATGAGCGCGGCACTGTGGCCGCTGTCGCTGTTCCGCTCCGCGCCGTGGGTGTGGCGCACCGTCGGGACCCTGCGCCGGCTGCCGATCGGCTGGCCCGTCCTGCGCACCGTCGTGCTGTGCCTCGCCGCGCTCGTCGTCTTCGGCGCGCTGTTCGCCACGGGCGACGCCGTCTTCGGCTCCTGGGTGCAGGCGCTGCTCCCCCGGTTCGACGGTGCCCGGGTGTTCTGGCGGGTCCTCCTCGCGGCGTTCGTCGCCCTGCTGACCCTGGGCATCGGGTACACGGCGATCAATCCGCCCGGGCCGGTCGCGGGATCCGCGCCCTTCGCGCACCGGCGCGCGCTGCGCCGCTACGAGTGGCTCGCGCCGCTCGGCGTGGTGATCGCGATGTTCGCGGGCTTCGTCGCGGCCCAGGCCACCACGCTGTGGGCGGGGCACGAGTACGTGCAGCGCACCGCGGGCGTGACCTACGCCGAGTCGGTGCACACGGGCTTCGGGCAGTTGACGGTGGCGACGCTGCTCGCGCTGGTCGTCGTGGGCCTGACCTGGTGGGTGGCGCCGCGGGAGACCCGCTCCGACCGGCTCGCCCTGACGGTGTCCCTCGGTGCGCTGTGCGCGCTCGCCCTCGTGGTCGTCGCGTCGGCGCTGTACCGGATGCACGTGTACCAGCAGGCCTACGGCTTCACCGTGCTCCGGCTCGTCGTGGACGCCTTCGAGCTGTGGATGGGGCTCCTGCTCATCCTCACCGCCCTGGCCGTCGCGTTCCGCGCGGTCGCCCTACTGCCCCGGGCCGCGCTGTGCTCGGCGGCGCTCGTGCTGCTCGGTCTCGGCATGATGAACCCCGAGGCCTGGGTGGCCGAGCACAACGTCGCGCGGTTCCGCGACTCCGGCAAGGTGGACGTCGACTACCTGGCCACGCTCGGCCCGGACGCCCGGCCCGCGATCGCGCAGCTGCCGCCGGACCTCGCGCGCTGCGCCGCGGCGCCGGCGCCGCCGGCACCCGCGTCCTGGCTCGACTGGAACCTCGGGCGGCAGCGGGCCGCCGACGTGCACCTGCAGGCCGAGTGGTCGGCGGAGGTGTGCCGCCCCGACCGCGCCGACCCACCCCGCTGATACCCGCGCCGGCCGGCTACGCGGCGACGACCGCGCGCATCAGGTGGGCGGCCGCCGCGACCGCGCTCGGTGACGCAGGGAGCAGGGGCAGGCGCACCGCGGGCGTGGCGATCCGGCCCTGCGCGGCGAGAACGCCCTTGATCACCGTCGGGTTGGGCTCGGTGAACAGGGCAGCGGCGAGGCCGGCGAGCGCGCCGCCGATCACGCGGGCCTCCTCGAGGCGGTGCTCGCGCCACGCGGCCAGGAGCGCCGCGAACTCCCCCGCCGCCACGTTCGCGCTCGCGGAGATCGCGCCGTGCCCGCCGAGCGCGAGCACGGCGCCGACGAACGGATCGTCGCCCGCGAGCACGGAGACGGCGCCGGGCGTCGCGGTGTTGACCGCCGCGAGTAGGCGCACCGTCGTCTCCGTGACACCGCCGGCCGCGTGCTTGAAGCCAGCCACACCGTCGAGCGCCGCGAGGTCGAGCAGGGTGTCGATCGACAACGTCCGGCCCGTGCGCTGCGGGACGTCGTAGACGATGACCGGGACGGGGCTCGCCGCGGCCGCGCGGCGGTAGTGCTCCACGACGCCGGCCTCGGAGGGCCTGGTGTAGTACGGGACCACGACGAGCGCGAAGTCGGCGCGCCGGTCGATGCCGCGCAGCGCCTCGGCCGTGCCGTCGGTCGCGTTCGTCCCGACGCCGACGGTGAGGACGGCGCGGTGCTCGGCGCAGACCCCGCCGATCCGATCGATCACCGCTGCACGCTCGTCGGCGGTGAGCGTCGCGGGCTCGCCGGTGGTGCCGAGCGCGACGAGGCCGTCGGCACCGTCGGCCAGGGTGTCGTGCGCGAGCCGCTCGAGCGAGACGAGGTCGACGGTGCCGTCCGCGGCGAAGGGCGTGACGAGCGGGACGTGGAGGCCGGTGGGCTGCATGGTCTCAGGTTCCGGCACGATGAGCGGAAGGTCCAGCGTGAAAATGCGATGTCGAGCGTAAGCTGAGCTGATGCTCGATGTGCATCGGCTCCGGCTCCTCCGGGAGCTGTCGCTGCGCGGCACCATCGCGGCCGTCGCGCAGGCGCTCGACTACACCCCCTCCGCCGTCTCGCAGCAGCTCACGACCCTCGAGCGCGAGGCCGGGCGGCCGCTCCTCGAACGCACCGGCCGCAGCGTCCGGCTGACCGAGGCGGGGCGGATCCTCGTCGGCCACGCCGACGCCGTCCTCGCCCGCCTGGAACAGGCCCGCGCCGACCTGGACGCCCTCGGCACGGAGGTCACCGGCGAGCTGCGGATCGGCGCCTTCAGCTCCGCCATGCGCACCGTCGTCACCCCGGCGCTGCTGCGGCTCTCGCGCGACCACCCGCTCCTGCGCGTGCGGGTCACCGAGATCGACCCGGCGACGGCGCCGGAGCAACTGCGCTTGCGGCGGCTCGACGTGGCGCTGATCCAGCGCTACGACTGCCTGCCGGCACGGGACGAACCCGGACTCGACACCGAGCCCCTGTTCGACGAGGCCGTGCACCTCGCGACCCGCCGGGACCGGCCGCGCGCGCTCGCCGACTGCGCGGACGAACGATGGATCTCCGGCACCGTCGGCACGATGTGCGACGACGCCACGGTCCGGACCTGTGAGAACACCGGCTTCACGCCCCGCGTGCGGCACCGCACCGACGACTTCGCCGCGGTCCTGGCGCTGGTCGAGGCCGGGCAGGGTGTGGCCGTGATCCCCGACCTCGCCGCGGTCGACGTGCCCGACGCGGTACTCCTCAGGCCGCTGGACGTGGTGCGCCACACCTCGCTGGCCTACCGGCGTGGCGCCGCGCGCGATCCGCTCATCGGGGCCGCGCGGGCGGCACTCAGGTCGAGCTGATCACGCCGCCCCACAGCAGGCCGAGCACCAGGAAGCCGACGACGATGCGGTAGCCGACGAACCAGTTCAGCGAGTGCTTGGCCACGAAGTTCAGCAACCAGGCGATGGCCGCGTAGCCGACGACGAAGGCGATCACCGTCGCGACCAGCAGCTGCGGGCCGGAGGCGTGCAGGCCCGCGCCGGCGGGCGCGAAGGCGTCCGGGAGGCTGAACAGGCCCGACGCGGTGACCGCGGGGATCGCCAGGAGGAAGGACAGGCGTACCGCGGCCTCACGCTTGAGCCCGAGGAACAGGCCCGCGCTGGAGGTGGCGCCCGAGCGGGAGACCCCGGGGATCAGGGCGAGGCACTGCGCCAGGCCCATGAGGATGCCGTCGCGAGCCGTGACCTGCTCGAGCGGCCGCTGCCGGTTCGCGAAGTACTTCGAGCTGACCCACTCCGCCGCGAAGATCACGATCGAGAAGACGATGAGCATCGTGGCCACCAGGTACAGGTTCCGCGCCGCCGTGCGGATCTCGTCCTTGAGGAGGTATCCGAGCACGCCGATCGGAATCGTGCCGATGATCACATACCAGCCGATCCGGTAGTCGACGCCCCGCTCGGCCTTGTCGAACAGGCCCCGGAACCAGGCGATGACGATCCGGTAGATGTCCCGCGCGAAGTAGATCAGCACCGCGAGCTCGGTGCCCAGCTGCGTGACCGCGGTGAACGAGGCCCCCGCGTCGTCGCCGAACCAGAGCTCCGAGACGATCCGCAGATGTCCCGAGGAGGAGACGGGGAGGAACTCCGTCAGCCCTTGCACCAAGCCGAGCACGATCGCCTGCAACCACGTCATGTCCACCCGGGCAGGCTACCGGCCGCGTCGCCGGTCGGCTCGGCGCGGTAGTTTCTTAAAGATCATGACCCGCACCCTGACCTCTCGGATCGCAGCGCTCACCGTCGTCGCCGCCGTCGCCCTCGCCGGCTGTTCGACCACGCCGGCCCGGGAGAACCGCCCGACGATCGTCCCGGCGCAGCCCGCCGTCGCTCCGGAATCCACGGCGCCACCCGTCGGCGCCATCACCCCCGCCGGTGCGGGCGAGGGGCTCGCCTTCGACCCGGAGGGCCGGCGACTGGCCGCGATCACCGACGGTGCCGTGGTGCTGTACGCGGTCGACGGTGGCCTCAGGGAAGTCGGGAAGGTCGCCACGGAGGGCCGCGCCAACCAGGTCGTCGCCAACGCCGGCGGGGGTTTCCTCGTAGCGGTGAAGAACCGGGTTCTCACGGTGGCGAAGGACGGCGCCGAACCGGCGGGAGCGCCGATCGGCATCGACAGCGGCGAGATCCTGTCCGTGGCGCCGTACTCGGGCGGACACGGCGAATACGCGCTGGTCGGCACCTCGGACGGACGGATCGTGAGCTTCGCCGCATCGTCGAAGCCGAAGACGATCACCGGACCCGTCGAGGCGAGCAGGATCCTCGTCCACGGCGCCGACGTGGTGGTCGTCGACCGCCTTCAGGCCTCCGTCGCGGAGGTCGACGTGGCGGCTGGCAAGCTCGGCAAGGGCCTGCGCGTGGGGCGTGGGATCACCAACGCAGCCGTCGACCCGTACGGCCGGCTGTTCGCCGTCGACACCGGGAAGAACCAGGTCATCGGCTACACGATGGCGCCGCTGATGGAGAAGTTCCTGTACCCGGAGCCGGGCTCGCCGTGGGCGGTGAGCTACGACGAGACGGACAAGCTGATGTGGGTCACGCGGACCGCCACGAACGAGGTGGTGGGCTACTCCCTGAACACCGGCATCCCCGAGCAGCGCAAGCTCTTCCCCACCGTCCGCCAGCCGAACGCGATCGCGGTGGATGCGAAGGCCGGGACCGTGTACGTGCAGTCCGCGACGGGCGCCGGTATCCAGGCGATCCCCACCCGGTAGGGCAGGTACGCATGACGACGGACGCAGGGGCACGGGAGGGCGGCGCATTCAGCGACGAGGAGTACGATTTCCTGCCGCTGCGGTTACCGCGGGAGGTCTCCCGGGTGACGGCGGCGATGCGGCTCGCCATCGAGGCCGAGTTCGGCGGGTGGGAGCTGTCCCGCGTGCGGCTGTACACCGACGGTTCGCGGCGGGTCCTGCTGCGCCGCAAACGCACGAGAACGTCCGGCATGCTGCCGCCGGACGCCACGAAGGGGTTGTGAGCACCATGTCGGCGATGTCCCAGGCGATCTACCGGTCGCTTCTGAAGGTCATGTTCCTCGTCTCGCCCGAGCGCATCCACCACCTGGTCTTCGGCCTGATCCGGGGTACGACCGCGGTCCCGCCCGTCCGGGTCGCCATCCGACGGGGCCTCGCGCACCGCGATCCGATCCTGGAGCAGACGGTCTTCGGCGTCCGGTTCCCGGCGCCGGTGGGCCTGGCGGCGGGCTTCGACAAGAACGCTCGCGCCGTCAACGGCTGGGGCGCGTTGGGCTTCGGCTTCGCCGAGATCGGCACCGTGACCGCGCACCCGCAGCCCGGCAATCCGTCGCCGCGCCTGTTCCGGCTGCCCGCCGATCACGCGCTGATCAACCGCATGGGCTTCAACAACCACGGCTCCGGCGCCGCCGCGAACGAGCTCCGTAAACGCGACGCGGGGCCCTCGGCGGTGCCCATCGGCGCGAACATCGGCAAGACCAAGCTCACCCCGCTCGACGGTGCCGCCGAGGACTACCGGACCAGCGCCATGCTGCTCGGCCCGCTCGCCGACTTCATCGTGGTCAACGTCTCCTCCCCGAACACCCCGGGCCTGCGCGATCTGCAGGCCACCGAGTCACTGCGGCCGGTGCTGCAGGCGGTGCTCGACACCGTCACCGTGCCCGTGCTGGTGAAGATCGCGCCGGACCTCGCCGACGAGGACGTCGACGCCGTCGCGGATCTCGCTCTCGAGCTCGGCCTCGCGGGCATCGTCGCGACCAACACCACCATCAGCCGCGCAGGCCTGGCCACGCCGGCCTCCGAGGTCGAGGCGATCGGCGCCGGCGGACTGTCCGGCCGCCCCGTGAAGGCGCGGTCGCTGGAGGTGCTGCGGCGCCTGTCCGCCCGCGTGGGCGACCGGCTGGTGCTCGTCTCGGTCGGCGGCATCGAGGACGTGGACGACGTCTACGCGCGTATCCGCGCCGGCGCCTCGCTGGTGCAGGTCTACACCCAGTTCATCTACGGCGGCCCCGCCTGGACCCGCTCGGTGCACAAGCAGCTGGCGGCGCGGCTGCGGGCCGACGGCTTCACCTCGATCGCGGAAGCCGTCGGCGTGGACCGCTAGTTCTGCGCGTAGGTCGCTGTGATGGAACCGCGGGCGATGGCGGCGCCGAACAGGTTGAAGCCGAGGTACGCGGGCGTCGCGGTGGCCGGCAGGTCGAGCTTCTCGACATTGAGCGCGTGCACCACGAAGATGTACCGGTGCGGGCCGTGCCCCGCGGGCGGTGCGGCGCCCACGTACTGGGGCAGGCTCGCGTCGTTGTTGAGGGTGATCGCGCCCTCCGGGAGCGAGCCGGGGGCACCGTCGCCCGCGCCGGCGGCGAGCGAGGTGACGGACGCGGGGATGTTCGCCACGGCCCAGTGCCAGAAGCCGGACGCGGTGGGCGCGTCGGGGTCGTAGCAGGTGACGGCGTAGGACTTGGTGCCCGCGGGCGCGCCGTTCCAGGACAGCTGCGGCGAGACGTCCTCGCCGCCCGCGCCCATGATGCCGCTGCGATGCGCGACGGGGAGTTCGGCACCGTCGGCGAAGCTCTCGGAGGTGACGGTGAGCGGCGGGAGCGCCGGCAGCCCGGCGTACGGATCGAACGGTGCGGTCATGGGTGAATCCTCTCAGTCGTGTCGGTTTCGCGCTCTACGAGTTCATCAGGAAGTGCTCGAAGACCTTCGTGCCGAACAGCAGCGCCTCCACGGGCACCCGCTCGTCGACGCCGTGGAACAGGGCCGCGAAGTCCAGGTCCTCGGGCAGCTGGAGCGGCGCGAAGCCGAAGCAGCGGATGCCGAGCTTCGCGAAGGCCTTCGCGTCGGTGCCGCCCGAGAGCATGTAGGGGACGGTGCGGCCGTCGGGGTCGAAGGCGAGGATCGCCGCGTTCATGGCGTCCACGAGAGCACCGTCGAACTCGGTCTCATAGGAGTCGAGCTTGGTGATCCACTCCCGCTCGATATCGGGTCCGAGGATCTCGTCGAGCTCGCGCTCGAACGCCGCCTGGCGTCCCGGCAGCACGCGGCAGTCGATGACGGCCTCCGCCGTCTGCGGGATGACGTTGGCCTTGTAGCCGGCCCGCAGCATCGTCGGATTGGCGGTGTCCCGCAGCGTCGCGCCGACGATCCGGGCGAGGCCGCCGATCTTCCCGAGCTGCCCCTCGAGGTCCGGCCCGTCCAGGTCGATGTCGATGGTCGACTCCCGGTCGAGGGCCTGCAGGAAGGCGACCACGCTGTCGGTGAGGACGAGCGGGAACTTGTGCCGGCCGAGCCGGGCGACCGCCTCCGAGAGGAGGGTGACCGCGTTGTCCTCGTGCACGAACGAGCCGTGCCCGGCCCGCGCCTTGGCGGTCAGGCGCATCCAGCACATGCTCTTCTCGGCGGTCTCGACGAGGTAGAGCCGCTTCTTCTCGCCCGCCGGGGTGTCGACCGTCAGGGAGAAGCCACCCACCTCGCCGACCGCCTCGGTGACGCCCTCGAACAGGTCCGGACGGTGCTGGACCAGCCAGTGCGAGCCCCACGTGCCGCCGGCCTCCTCGTCCGCGAGGAAGGCGAAGCGGATGTTCCGGGGCGGGACGGTGCCCGTCGACTTCAGCTGCCGCGCCAGCGCGAGCATGATGCCGCACATGTCCTTCATGTCGACCGCGCCGCGGCCCCAGACGTAACCCTCCTCGACCGCTCCCGAGAAGGGGTGCACGCTCCAATCGGCTGGCTCGGCGGGCACCACGTCGAGGTGCCCGTGCACCAGCAGCGTGCCGCGCTCCGGATCCGCACCCCTGAGCGTGGCGAAGACGTTGCCCCGGCCAGGCTGCCCGGACTCCACGTACTCCGTCTCGTAGCCCACCTCCTCCAGCCGGGACTGCACCCAGCGGGCGCAGTCGGCCTCGCCCCTGGTGGTGTCGAGCTCACCGGTGTTGGAGGTGTCGAAGCGGATGAGGGAGCTCACGGTCTCGACGACCTCATCGAGTGCGTTCACGGGAGTAGCCACACCCTATCAGTACCACGAAGCGCCGACGGCGCAGTGGCGTCCGCGGGTGGTCCGACGTGGCGATTTGGAATCCCGGGGTGCGGTGGATTACGGTAAACGAGCTTCCCAGCGCGGGTGGCGGAATGGCAGACGCGCTAGCTTGAGGTGCTAGTGTCCTACTAATGGACGTGGGGGTTCAAGTCCCCCTCCGCGCACAGAACGAAAACCCCGGCTCCGGCCGGGGTTTTCGTCGTTTCCGGCCAGATGCCATCGGGCTCAGTGCACGGGTTGGGGCGCCAGCTCGATCCGGTGTGAGGCGTCCCACGGCACGTCGTCGTGCAGCGAGGAGAAGCTGTACTCGATCACCTCCTCGCCGCTCGACTCGTCCAGCCGCAGCGCCGACAGTCGTCCCGCCGCCAGCAGCCGGCCCTCCGCGTCGTAGATCCGCGCGTCCCGGTCCGTCACGGCGTCGTAGTCCGCGTGGAAGGCCTCGTACAGTTCGTGTCCGGTGAACGTCTCCATGTCTCCATCCTGCGCCCGCACGGGCCCGCGCACAGCGGATCCGGGCGATCGCGTCCGAGCATCGTCGAAAGTGCGGAGCGCGACGGGGCCCCGTCTGGCACGCTGGCGGACATGCCCCAGTCCGTCCTCCTCAGCAAGCTCCGCGACATCACGCCGGTGACCCGCTTCGGAGTCGGCGGCACCGATCTCGGCATCCCCTGCCGGGTCGGTGACGAGGTGCTCTACCTCTTCGGCGACACCTTCGAGGGCCTCACCATCGGTGCGGGCGAGTGGCGCTCCCCCGTCGGCCTGTTCGGCGATCGCGCGGGCGTGATGACGCGCCCCGCGGGGACCGATCCCACCCGGGCCCGGCAACTGCTCGACTACTCGCACGACACGGGCATGTTCACCACGATCCTGCCCACCACCTGCATCGAGGTCGACGGCTCGCTGTACCTGCACACCATGACGATGCAGAGCCTCGACACCGTGGTGCAGACGGGCCTGTGGCGCAGCGACGACGGTGCCGCCACCTGGCGGGAGGTGGCGCAGTACAACGCCGGCCACGCCGACGGTGCCTGGTGCATGTGGGCGCTGTGCCCGGCGCCGGACGGCTACACGTACAACGTCTCGACCGGTGGGCTCACCCGCGACAAGGGCCTGCGCCTGCACCGGATGCGGACCGAGACCCTGCCGACGCTGCGCAAGGGCGTCAACGTCGAATGGGAGTCGTGGGGCTGGCGGCCGGGTACCGGCTGGGCGTGGGGCAATCCGCCCACCGACCTGGCGCTGGGCCGGGGCTACGGCGAGCTGAGCCTCTCGCTCGTGGCCGGCACCTGGGTGCTCACCTACTTCGATGCCGCGGGGTATCGGATCGCGGCGCGCTTCGCGGACCGGATCGACGGGCTGTGGTCCGACCCGGTGACCCTGTTGCAGGGCTCCTCGTGGCAGGACGAGGATCACGCCGCGGGCCGCGTGGCCCAGCTCTACGGCGGCTACCTCGTCCCCGGGTCGACGCTGGAGTCCGCGCGGCTCGTGGTCTCGCAGTGGAACACCGCGGTCGGGCACCCCTACAAGTCGATGATGTTCAGCGGCGCCCTGCGTCGGCCCTGACGCTCGGGCCGCCCGGCTGCTCGGAACCGACCGGAGTGTTGGAACCGACCCGAGCGCGTCAGGCGATGCCCGGCACCTCCGTGGCCGCGAAATCGGCGAGGGCCTCCGTGATGATCTGCGGGATGTCCCCGGAGACGTTGACGGTGACCCCGAACTCGTCCGGCTCCAGCGGCTCGAGGATCTCCAGTTGCGAGGCGAGCATCCCGGCCTTCATGAAATGCCCGGCGCGGCTCTCCATCCGCTGCTGCAGCAGTTCCTCGTTGCCGGTGAGGAAGACGAAGTAGACGCTGGCGCCCGCGGCGCGGATCCGGTCCCGGTAGACGCGCTTGAGCGCGGAGCACGCGACCACGGTGGGCCGGCCGGCGATCATCTCGTCCCGGAGGTAGGCGCCGATGGTCCCGAGCCAGGGCCACCGGTCCTCGTCCGTCAGCGGCTGGCCGGCGCCCATCTTGGCGCGGTTGGCCTCGCTGTGGAAATCGTCACCGTCGGCGAAGCTCCGGCCCAGGCGGGCGGCCAGTTCGGCCCCCACGGTCGACTTCCCGGAGCCGGACACACCCATCACGCAGATTTGGATAGTGGACACTCGTCGAGTAGATCACGAGGGCGGGGACGCCCGTGTGAGAAGCGGGCAGTCGAAGAGGGGGAAGTCGGATGTGGGTGGCCGCGGTCGTGCTCGCCGTCCTGACGCTCCTCGTCCTCGCCCTGGTCACCGCGGAGCTGCTCGCGCGCCGGGCGCTGCGCGCGAAGCTGGTCGGCCTGTGCACCGGCGTCCTCGGCGCCGTGCCGGCGATCGGGATCGACCACCACCGTCCGGTGCTGCTGCAACTCGCGCAGCACCGCCTCGCGGGCGTGACGCTCGACACCCGCACCGTCGGCGCCGGACCTCACGCCGTCCTGCTCGACGGTCGCGCACAGGGCGTCGAGCAGGTACCCGGCGGGCTGCGGCTGGGCGCCCTCGCCGCGACCGCGACGCTGCGGCTGTCATGGATCCGGCACGTCGTCGACGCGGCGCAGGCCGACGGTGGTCCCGGTGGCGTCACCGTCCACTCGATCACCCTCAAGCCGAAGCGGAAATCCCTGGTCATGACCGTCGGGCTGCCCGTCGCCTTCGGGCTCGGCGTCGACCTGCGCGTGGTCGTCGCGGTCGGCGTGCAGGCAGGCCGCCTGACCTTCCGCGCGACCGACCTGTCGATGCCGGTGAGCATCATCCCGGTACCGATCCCCGTCGCGTGGGCGATCGACTCGTGGGTCAAGGACCTGCGCCCCCGGGTCATCCCGCCCGCCCTCGACGCGCTCACCATCACGGACGTGCGGTGGGAGAAGGAGGCGGTCACGCTGTCCCTCACCGCGGACGAGGCGACGGTGCCGCTCGGCCGATGAGGGACAATCGTCGTCATGCCCCACTCCCCCGCCCCGATCTCCGCGGACGACCTCGCCGCGTTCCACCGCGTGCTCGAGGCCGCCGCGCTCCTCGACGACGGTGATCCACAGTCGGTCGAGGTGCAGCGCGCCGTCGGGCACATGTTCAAGCTGCTCAAGCGCGAGCGCCGCAAGAGCGCCCGCGCGAAGGTCAAGGCCGCCGACCGGGACGTCCTCGAGCGCACCGCGACCGGCAACGCGGAGCGGATCGACGACGAGACCGCGGGGATCCTGCTGACCACGCCCACCGCCGGGGACACCGCGGGCGAGCTGCTGCGCCCCCAGAGCTGCTACATCTGCAAGCAGCCGTACACCCGGATCGACGCCTTCTACCACCAGCTCTGCCCCGAATGCGCCGCCTTCAGCCACGCCAAGCGGGACGCGACGACCGACCTCACCGGCCGGCGCGCGCTGCTCACCGGCGGCCGCGCCAAGATCGGCATGTACATCGCCCTTCGCCTGCTGCGCGACGGTGCCGACCTCACCATCACCACCCGCTTCCCCACGGACGCCGCCCGCCGCTTCGCCGAGCTCGCCGACAGCGCGGAGTGGCTCGACCGGCTGCACATCGTGGGCATCGACCTGCGCGATCCGTCGCAGGTCAGCGCGCTGGCGGATGCCGTCGCCGCTCGCGGGCCGCTGGACATCATCATCAACAACGCGGCGCAGACGGTGCGCCGCTCCCCCGGCGCGTACTCGGCGCTCGTCGACGCCGAAGCCGGCGACGTCCCTCCCGAGCTCGCGGGCCGCATCATCCGGTTCGGGCGGGCCAGCTCCGCGCATCCGGCGGCGCTCACCGAGGCACTCGACGGGCACACCGGCGGCGTCTCGGGCGATCTCGCGGCCCTCGACCCGGCCTCGCTCACGGCGCTCGCGCTGCGCGGCGGCTCGTCGTCGGCCGCGCGGATCGAGGACGGCACCGCCATCGACGCCGGCGGCCTGCTCCCCGATCTCGTGCACACCAATTCCTGGGTGCAGACCGTCGAGGAGGTCGAGCCACTGGAACTGCTCGAGGTCCAGCTGTGCAACTCGGTGGCGCCGTTCATCCTCATCTCCAAGCTGCGGCCGGCGCTGGCCGCCTCGCCCGCACGCCGCAAGTACGTGGTCAACGTCTCCGCCATGGAGGGCCAGTTCGGCCGCGGCTACAAGGGCCCCGGGCATCCGCACACCAACATGGCCAAGGCCGCGCTGAACATGCTCACCCGCACCTCCAGCGCGGAGATGCTCGAGCAGGACGGCATCCTCATGACCGCCGTCGACACCGGCTGGATCACCGACGAGCGGCCGCACCACACCAAGATGCGTCTGGCCGAGGAGGGCTTCCGGGCTCCGCTCGACCTCGTCGACGGTGCCGCCCGCGTCTACGATCCGATCGTGCAGGGCGAGAACGGCGTCGACCTGTACGGCTGCTTCCTCAAGGACTACAAACCGTCGCCGTGGTGACGGGCGGATAGGGTACTCGTCGTGGCGGAAACGAAGGTCCTGTTCGACTGCGACACCGGCGTCGACGACTCCCTGGCCCTGCTGTACCTGCTCAGCAAGCCGGAGGTGAACCTCCTCGGCATCGTCTCGACCGCCGGGAACGTGCCCGCGGCGCAGGTCGTCGAGAACAATCTCGGCTGGCTGGAGCTGCTGGGCCGCGCCGACATCGAGGTCTTCCCCGGCTCCGATGCGCCGCTGTCGACCCCGCTGATGACGACCGAGGAGACGCACGGGCCGTTCGGCGTCGGCTACGCCGAGCTGCCGGCGCCGACCCGCGGACCGTCGGAGATCTCGGGGCCGCAGGCCTGGTCCGATCTGACCCGGGCGCATCCCGGCGAGGTGGTCGCGCTGGTGACGGGGCCGTGCACCAACCTCGCGCTGGCGCTGCGCGACGATCCCGGCATCCTCACCCGGCTGCGCCGCCTCGTGATCATGGGCGGCGTCTTCTGGCATCCCGGCAACACCACGCCGACCACCGAGTGGAACGTCGCCGTCGACCCGGAATCGCTGTGGGAGGTGCTGCGGGCGTACGGCGAGCTCGACGGCACCGGCACCCCGTTGCCGATCCTCTGCCCGCTCGACCTCACCGAGACGATCGAGCTGACCCCGGACCATCTCCTGCGGCTCGCCGACGCCGCCGGCAGCAGCCCGGCGGAGTGCCTCGCCCCGGAGGACGCCGACGGTACGCGGTCGGGCGCGAGCGATCCGGTGGTCCGCGCCGTCTCGGACGCCGTGCGCTTCTACTTCGAGTTCCATCGCGATCACGACCTCGGGTACATCGCGCACATGCACGATCCGTTCGCCGCGGCCGTCGCGCTCGATCCCGGGATCGCGGAGACCCGCGCCTACCCGGTGGATGTCGAGCTGACCGGGTCCCTCACGCGCGGAACCACGATCGCCGACGTGCACGGAGCGTGGAACCGGCCCGACACGGCGCAGATCGCGGTGGCCGCCGATCCGGCGGCGTTCCTCGACGACCTCCTCGACTCGATCGCCGGGCTGGCCCGTGGCCGCGACTGAGCAGCAGATCGCGGCGTTCCTCGACGTCGCCACGGAGACCCTCGACACGATCGACGCCGTCCTCGACGACCTGGACGACGAGACGGTCAATCATGCGACGCCCGGTGGCAACTCGGTGTTCGCGCTCGTCACGCACGTCGGCGGCGCGCTCGGGTACTGGGGCGGTTCGCTCCTGGCCGGCGAGGACATCCCCCGCGACCGTTCCGCCGAGTTCGTCGCGACCGGCACCGTCGACGATGCCCGGGCGATCACCCTGCGCCTGCGCACCGACCTGCCGCGCTGGGCCGCGGTGGCAGCGATCGGGATCCGCAACCCCGCAGCCACCGGGACCACGCGGCGCGATGCCGCCGAGGCCACCCCCGAATGGGTGCTCACCCACATGCTGCGCGAGTTGACCCAGCACACCGGGCACATGGAGATCTGCCGCGACGTGGTGGTCGGTCCGGCACACTGAGACCGTGCTGATACCGAAGGCGATCGCCGAGGGCGTCCGCGACGGCCGGGTGACCACGCAGTACCGACGCTGGGACGCCCCGCGGGTCAAGGTCGGCGGCACCCAGCTCACACCCGCCGGGCTGCTCCGGTTCACCCGCGTGACCCGCGTACCCGACGTGGAGAAGATCACGGACCGCGCCGCCCGGGCCGCGGGGGTCAAGGACGCGGCCGCGCTGCGCAAGCTGCTCGCGCCGCGGGACCCGGACGCGCCGCGCCGCGAGCGCTCCGCCCGCGGCGGCGAGCACGTCTACCGGATCCATCTCGAATGGGCGGGCGAGGACCCGCGCCTCGCGCTCCGCGAGCACCTGCCCGACGAGGCCGAGCTCGAGGCCATCGCGAAGCGTCTCGCCCGTCTCGACGCCCGCCCGACGGGGCCGTGGACCCGCGACATCCTCACCTGGATCCGCGATCACCCCCGGATCGTCTCCAAGGAGCTCGCCGCCGAACGCGGCGTCGAGCTGCTGCCGATGAAGGCCGACATCCGCAAGCTCAAGGGCATGGGCCTGACCATCAGTCACGAGGTCGGCTACGAGCTCTCGCCCCGCGGCGCCGCGTACCTGGAGTGGCTCGATTCGCGGTAGCGATGCCGACTTCTCCGGCGTACGATAGTAGGAACGTACCTACCACGGAGGTGATTCGTGACGATCGAGGCGAATGCAACAATTTCCGCTCGCGAGTTCAATCGTGATGTCAGTGCCGCGAAGCGAGCCGCCGACGAAGCGCCCGTCGTCATCACTGATCGTGGCGAGCCGGCCTACGTGCTCATGTCGGTCCGCGACTACCGGCAGATGCGTGGGCCGCGGCGCAGTATCGCGGACGCGATTGGGATGATCGGAGACGTCGACATCGCTTTCGAGCCCGAGATAGTTCATTCGTTCCCCCGGGCGGCTGATCTGTGAGCTACCTCCTCGATACCAACGTTGTCAGCGAGATCCGCAAGCGCCGGGGCGTTGCCGACGAGCGCGTGCGACGGTGGGCCGAGACCCACACCGACGATGCCAGCTTCCTGAGCGTGGTCACCGTCATGGAGATCGAACTGGGCATTGCGCTGCGAGCCCGTCGGGACCCCGATGCGGCGGCCGCCTTACGCGCGTGGCTCGAGGACGACCTGCTCAGTGCGTATCGGGAGCGCCTCCTCAGCGTCAACCTCGTCATAGCCAGGCGGGCCGCACATCTTCACGTTCCGGACCCCATGGAGGAGCGGGATGCGCTCATCGCCGCAACTGCGTTGATTCATGGACTCACGCTCGTCACTCGTAACACCAAGCACTTCGAGCGGACGGGTGTTCCGCTGATCAACCCCTGGGAGTCCTAAGCCGGCTGCTCCTCCGAGGCGCTCTGCGCCGCGACCTCGGCAGTGGACTTGGCCCACCGGTAGTCGGCCTTGCCCGCCGGGGTGCGCTTGACCTCGTCGACGAAGACGACGGTGCGCGGGACCTTGTAGCCGGCGAGTTCCGTACGGGCGAAGGTCTGCACCTCCTCGATCGACGGCCGCTCCTGCCCGGGCGCCACGGAGATCACCGCCGCGACGCGCTGGCCGTACCGGGCGTCCGGCACCGGCACGACGAGCGCATCGGTGATCGCGGGATGCCCGTGCAGCGTGGCCTCGACCTCCTCGGCGTAGACCTTCTCGCCCCCGGTGTTGATGCACTGGCTGCCCCGGCCGAGGAAGACGATGCCGCCGTCCTCCGCGGGATAGCCCATGTCACCGAGGACCGAGATGCGCCGTCCGTCCGGGAGCGTCGGGAAGGTGCGTGCCGACTTCTCCGGGTCGTTGTAGTAGCCGAGGGGGACGTTGCCGACGCGGGCGATGTAGCCCACCTCGCCGGGCGTGGTGATCTCGGCGAAGGACTCGTCCACGACCATCATCTTGTCCGTGGGCGGGGCGTGCAGGTTGCCGTTCTCGTCGAGCTGCATCACGCCGTCGTTGCCGGACTCGGAGGCGCCGAAGTTGTCGCGCAGGATCAGCTCGGGCTTGATCGCGGCCATCCGGTCGCGGACGTGCTTGGACCAGATCGCACCGCCGGAGGTGATCGAGAACAGCGAGGAGAAGTCGGCGGTGTCCTTCTGCTTCTCCATCTCCTCCACGAGCGGGATGCCCATGGCGTCGCCCACGATGAGGATGGTCTGCGTCTGGTCGCGCCGCAGGTTCCGCACGATCTCGGCCGCCTTGAAGTCGCGCTCGAGGATGACCCGGGAGCCGAGTACGAAGAAGGTGAACAGGGAGTAGGCCGCCGCGCCGTGCATCAGCGGCGCCGCGATGAGGAAGGCCAGCGGCGGGAAGTCCTTCGCGCCCTGCCCGACCTCGGCGAGGTTCTGCCGCGGCTCCCCGCCGTACGGCACCCCCGCGGAGAGCGGCTTGCGGAAGAAGTCGTCGTGCTGCCAGACGACGCCCTTCGGATAGCCGGTCGTACCGCCGGTGTAGATGATGTAGTGCTCCTCGCCGGTGCGCTCCTCGAAGGCGCGGGCGGTCGGCAGCGAGGCGGCGTCGGCGAAGGGCACGAGCGTGACGTCCGGGGCGCCGTTCGCCGCCGCCCGCAGTTCGGGATCGATCTCCCCGACGACGAAGACGGTGCGCAGGTCCGGCAGCTTCCCGAGCAGCCCGGCCAGGGTGCGCTGATGCTCGGCCATCTCGACGACGATGCCCTTCGCGTCCGAGTTGGTGAAGATGTACTCCAGCTCGGGACCGGTGTACCGGTAGTTCACATTCACCGGTACGGCGCGGATCTTGATGAGCGCGAGCAGCGATTGCACGTGCTCGACGCTGTTCTTGAGGAACAGCGCGACGTGATCGAACGCGCCGATCCCGTTCGCCGCGAACAGATGCGCCACCTGGTTCGCCTGGGCGTCCATCTCGGCGTAGGAGGTCTGCGCGCCCTCGTAGCTCAAGACGATCCGCTCGGGTACCGCGTCGACGACCGCCTCGAAGATGTCGGCGAGGTTGAACTTCATGCGCACTCCTGTTCCTGAGCTGCGGCTCCGTCCCTGTAGCCAGAACCTGTTCTAGTTGTAACAGGTTCTACCTCGCGGCGGGGCGAAATCGGGCACAGCCGCGCCCTCCGGTCCGAAGAATAATCCTCACGGCGCGGGGAATCCTCGCCAGAAAGTCGTTCGCAGACCACAGTTGTCGGCCATGACCACCTCGCTCACCACAGCCCTCTCCGACGCCGAACTCGACGCCCGCCTCGGCCCCGTCTACGCCCGGATCGCCGAGGGCGCCGTGGCTCGGGAACGCGACCGCGAACTCGTCCACGAGCCGATCGCTCAGCTCAAGGCCGCGGGCTTCACCGCTCTGCGGGTCCCGCGCGAGCTCGGCGGTGCCGGGGTCACGCTCCGCCAGTTCTTCCGGCAGCTGATCAACCTGGCCGCCGCCGACTCGAACATCCCGCAGGCGCTGCGCGTGCACGTCAACTTCGTCGAGGACCAGCGGCTCGAGAACACCCCCACCGGCGACGACCGGCTCCGGGCGGTCGTCGAGGGCACCGTCGTCGGCAATGCGATCACCGAGCCGGGCGTCGGTTCGGTGCGCGGCTACACCACCACCCTCACGCCCGCCCCCGACGGCGACTACTGCCTGAACGGCACCAAGTTCTACTCCACCGGCACGCTCTACGCCGACCAGATCCTCGTCGCCGCCGATCTCGACGGCGAGCGCGTCGGCATCCTCGTCGACGCGAACGCCGAGGGCGTCGAGCGCGTCGACGACTGGAACGGCTTCGGCCAGCGCCTGACCGCGAGCGGCACGACCGTCTTCACCGATGTCGTGATCCCCGCCGACCGCCTGCTCGGCCCGGGGTACGGCAACCCGGGCGCGACCTACGCCACCTCGTACCTGCAGCTGGTCCAGCTCGCGGGGCTGGCGGGCATCGCGCAGCGCGCGACCGACGACACCGTCGCCTGGGTACGGGCCCGGACCCGGACCTTCTCCCACGCCGCCGCCGACCTGCAACGGCACGATCCGCTGGTGCAGCAGGTGATCGGCCGGCTCTCCAGCGCAGCGTGGTCGGCGAAGCAGTCCGTGCTGGCCGTCGCCGACGTGCTCGACGCGGCACTCGCGGACCGCCGGCTCCACGAGGACCTGTTGCCCGAGGCCGAACTCGCCGCCGCGCACGCCCAGCTCGCCGTGATCGACACGGTGCTGAAGGCCACCACCGACCTGTTCGAGGTCGGCGGTGCGTCCATCGTGGACGCCGACCTGCGGCTGGACCGGCACTGGCGCAACGCCCGCACCCTCGCGGTGCACAACCCGGCGATCCAGAAGGCCCGCGCCATCGGCGACCTGCTGCTCAACGGCGCCGACCTGCCCTACGCGTGGAACGCCGGTTCCCGTACCGAGACCACCCCGACCACCATCTAGCCACCACATCGAGGAGAAGACCATGACCCAGGCACGCATCGCCATCATCGGCGCCGGAGTGGTGGGAGCCACCGCCGCGCTCGTCCTCGCCCGCGCCGGGCACCCGGTCGATCTGTACAGCGACCGCTCCGCCGAACAACTCCGCGACGATGTGCCCGCGACCGGCACCGCCGTCCTGTTCGGGCACTCGCGCGACGTCGACCACACGCTCGTCGAGGAGCTCTACCCCGACGCGCCCCTGTCCACCGGCATGAACACCCGCCTGAACACCGGCGAGCCCGGCGCTCTCGAGCAGGTCCTCGCCTTCGACCCCGACTTCACCTACACCGCCGCCGGCATCGACGTGCGGCTGCGCGCGTACGACCGGATCCGTCTCTTCGAGCAGGCCGGCGGAGCCTTCCACGTCCAGACGGTGACGCCCGAGAACCTCGACGCCATCGCCGCCGCGCACGACCTCACGCTCGTCTCCACCGGCAAGGGCGGACTGTCGGGCCTGTTCCCCGTCGACGAGTCGCGCACCGTCTACCGCTCCCCGCAGCGGCACCTCCTCGCCGCCGCCTTCACCGGGCTCGGGCACGGCACGGACGTCTTCACCGCCCGCGGTCACGGCGCGGGCAAGCACAACGTCTTCAACCTGCACACCGACCACGGCGAGATCTGGATCGGCCCGTACTGGCACAAGGACGCGGGCGCGTCGTGGAGCGTGCTCGGGTTCGCCAAGCCCGACGGTGACTGGGTCCAGCGCTGGGGCGAGGTGACGGACGCGCAGAGCGCGCTCGAGGTGGTCGTGAGCATCTACCGCGACTACTTCCCGGACGACCTGCCCGATATCGAGAAGCTCCGCGTGATCGACGAGGACGCCCACTCCTGGCTGCGGGGCGCGGTCACGCCGACCGTCCGGCAGGGAGTCGGGTACACCCGCGGCGGACGCCCGGTGCTGGCGCTCGGCGACTCGGCGATCGCCTTCGACCCGATCGCCGGGCAGGGCGCCCAGACGGGCCTGATCCAGGTCGCGGCGCTGGTCAAGGCGATCGAACACCGGGACGCGAACGGCGGGGCCTTCACCGCCGAGTGGATCACCGACCAGTTCGACCGGCACTGGGAGGAGCGCGGCCATGCCGCGGCGGAGGTGACCCGGCTGTTCCTCGGCGACCCCGACTACGCCTTCGCCGCCGGCCTGCTGTTCGCGGGCGCCGTCGCCGACGACGCCGTCGGCGCCGCGCTGTTCGGCCTGCTCTCCGAGCCGGCCCCGATCCTCGACTTCCGGACCGAGGAGGACGTCGAACGGTTCATCGCCGAGGCGAAGGCCTCGCTCGCACGAGCCTGATCCGCGAGCGCGGCCGAACCGGTAGCTCTGCGAACCTCCCGGCGAGCGGGTAGCGTCCCGCGGAATGGACATCCTCCGGACGAAACCCCTCGCCAGGATCAAGGCCGACGGTGCCGCCGAAGGCGGCCTGCGGCGCGACCTACGGCTGTTCGACCTCATCGGTTTCGGTGTCGGCATCGTGATCGGGACCGGCATCTTCACGCTCACCGGCGTCCAGGCCAAGGTGAACGCCGGTCCCGGCATCGCGATCTCCTTCGTGGTCGCCGGCGTGGTGAGCCTCTTCGCCGCCCTCTGCTACGCCGAGCTGGCGGCGGCGGTCCCCACCGCCGGCAGTGCCTACACCTACGCCTACGCCACGATCGGCGAGGTCTTCGCGTGGATCATCGGATGGGACCTCCTGCTGGAGTTCGGGCTGGGTGCGGCGGTGGTCTCGCGCAGCTGGTCGGGCTACCTGGCGGACCTGCTCCACCTGCCGCCGCACCTGTTCACCGAGGAGGCGCCGGTCAATATCGGCGCGATCCTGATCATCGCGGTGCTCGGCGTGGTGGCCACCGTCGGGATCCGCGAGTCTGCGCGCGTGACCAACGTGCTCGTGCTGGTGAAGGTCGCGATCTCCGTCTTCGTCGTCATCGTCGGCGCCTTCTACATCACCCGCTCGCACCTGGTGCCCTTCATCCCCGAGTCCGTTCCCGCCGAATCCGGCGGGGACGCACTGGACCGCCCGCTCATCGAGACCTTCCTGGGCGGCGCACCGTCGCATTTCGGCGTGGCCGGCATCCTCACGGCCGCGGCGGTGGTCTTCTTCGCGTACACCGGCTTCGAGGCGGTGGCCAACCTCGGCGAGGAGGCCCGCCGGCCCGAACGGGACATGCCGCGCGCCCTGATCGGGACGCTCCTGGCCTGCACGCTGTTGTACGTCCTGGTCTCGCTGGTGCTCACCGGCATGGTGAAGTACACCGACATCGACTCCAGCGCGCCCTTGTCGAAGGCCTTCGACGCGGTCGGCGTCCCGTGGGCGGGCGATCTCGTGGCGATCGCCGCGGTCGCGGGCCTGACCTCGGTGATCCTCGTCGAGCTGGTGACCATGGGCCGGATCGGCTTCGCGATGGGTCGCGACGGCCTGATCCCGCCGTCCGTCGCGAAGGTCTCGCCGAAGTTCGGGACGCCCGTGCGGCTGACGGTGATCATCGTGGTCGGATGCGCGCTCATGGGCGGCTTCATCCCGATCGAGGCGCTGTCGGAGATGGTCAGCATCGGCGCGCTCTTCGCCTTCCTGCTGGTCTCGCTGGCGGTGCCGATCCTGCGCCGCACCAAGCCGGACCTGCGTCGGCCCTTCCGGGTGCCCTTCTCCCCCGTGATCCCGGTCGTCTCCGGCCTGGCCTGCGTCTACCTCATGCTGAACCTGGCGATCGCCACGTGGCTGCGGTTCCTGGTGTGGTTCGCGATCGGGGTGGCCGTCTACCTCTTCTACGGTCGGCGGCACTCCGTCCTCGCCCGGGACGGCGCCGTGGCAGACTCGGTCGGGTGAGCGTGCGCATCGGTCTGGTCGGAGCGGGTCCCTGGGCGAGGCAGACGCACGCCCCGGCGCTGGCGGCGCACCCCGGCGTCGACTTCGTCGGCGGCTGGGCCCGCGATCCGGAGGCGGCCGCCGAGGTCTTCCCGCGTGCCTTCGAGTCGCCGGCCGCGCTGTTCGCCGCGGTCGACGCCGTGGCCTTCGCGGTGCCGCCGAACGTGCAGGCGCCGCTCGCCGCCGAGGCGGCCCGGGCGGGCAAGCACCTGATCCTCGACAAGCCGATCGCCCTCGACGTGGACGCCGCCACCGCGGTCGCGGACGCCGTCGCACAGACGGGCGTCCGGTCGATCGTCGCCTTCACCCGGCGATTCGCGCCCGAGACCAGGGACTTCCTCGCCCGCGCGGCCGAGCTCGGCCCCATCGCCGCCGAGGCGCAGTGGCTCTCCGGCGCGGCCCTCTCCGGCCGGTTCGCCGCGTCCGCCTGGCGCCAGGAGGAGGGAGCGCTCCTCGACGTCGGGCCGCACGTCCTCGACCTCCTCGATGCGGTGGCCGGTCCCGTCGAGGGCGTCGACGCCGCTCGCTACGACGCCGCGAGCGACACCTGGACCATCCAGCTCGCCCACGCCGACGGCGCCGCCTCCTCCGCCTCGCTCTCCCTGCGCACGCCGATCATGCCGACGATCGTGCGGGTGGCCGCGCACTCCGGGAAGGGCGTCGCCGTGCTCGAGAACCGGGACACCCCGGCGACCGAGTGCTTCCGCGTGCTGCTCGACGAGTTCCTCGCCGTGATCGCCTCGGGCGCCGATCACCCGCTCGACGTGCGCCACGGCCTGCACATCCAGCGACTCATCGCCCGGGTCCGGGAGGCGGCGACCGTGCCGGGTACGAGTACGGCGGAGCCGGTCGACGCCGAGATCGTCGACGCCGAGCCGGACGCGCCCGCGGCACCGTCGTACCAGCCCCCGGCACCGTCGTACCCACCCGCGGCACCGTCGTACGAGGACGTCACGGGGTACACGGCGGCCGGCGTGCCGACCTTCGACCACGTCCGGCAGACGATCGAGCGCCGCACGACCACCGCCCTGGGTGCCGAGGAACTGGCGCACGGCACCACGGCCGGCCAGGACGCCGAGCGCGCCTTCGCCGAGCGGGAGAAGGCGGCGAAGGCGAGGCTCGAGGAGATCCGGCGCTCGATGCGGCCCTGAGCGCCGGATCGCCGCTCAGGCCAGGCCGCCCGCGAGGTACTCGGCGTAGGCGGGCAGGTCGAGTTGGCCGTGTCCGGACAGGCCGATGACCAGCACCTCGTCGGCGTGCTCGCGGGCGTAGTCGGCGGCCGCGGCGATGGCGTGGGTCGACTCGGGAGCGGGGACGATGCCCTGCGCCCGCGCGAACAGCACGCCCGCGGCGAAGGCGTCGTTCTGCTCGATCGCGACGCCCTCGACCAGGCCCAGCTCGACGGTGTGACTCAGCGCCGGCGACATGCCGTGGTAGCGCAGGCCGCCCGCGTGGATCGGATCGGGGACGAAGTCCATGCCGAGGGTGTGCATCTTGAGCAGCGGGGTGAGGCCCGCGACGTCGCCGTGGTCGTAGCGGTACTCGCCCTGCGTGATCGACGGGCAGGCGGCGGGCTCGGCGGCCACGATCCGGGGATCCTGGCGGCCGTGGATCTTCTCCCGCAGGAACGGGAAGGCGAGACCGGCGAGGTTGGACCCGCCACCGGCGCAGCCGAAGACCACGTCGGCGCCGTTCTCGTGCTGTGCGAGCTGGTCGACCGCCTCGAGGCCGATGACCGACTGGTGCAGCACGACGTGGTTGAGCACGCTGCCGAGGGCGTAGCGGGCCTCGGGGTCCTGCGCCGCGACCTCGACGGCCTCGGAGACGGCCATGCCGAGGCTGCCGGTGGTGTGCGGGTCCTTCGCGAGCATCGCGCGGCCCGCCTCGGTGAGGTCCGACGGGCTCGGGTGCACGGTGCCGCCGTAGGTCCGCATGAGGTGGCCGCGATAGGGCTTCGAATCGAACGAGGCCCGCACCTGCCAGATCTCGACGTCGATGCCGAACTGGGCACCCGCGAAGGACAGGGCGCTGCCCCACTGGCCGGCGCCGGTCTCCGTGGTCAGCTTCTTCACGCCGTCGACCGCGTTGTAGTAGGCCTGCGCGACGGCGGAGTTGGTCTTGTGCGAGCCGACGGGGCTCACGCCCTCGTACTTGACGTAGATCCGGCACGTGGTGCCCAGCGCCTCTTCGAACTTCCGCGCGCGGATGAGCGGCGACGGCCGCCACATGGCGAGGATCTCGCGGACCGGCTCGGGGATCTCGTGGTAGGCCTCGGTGGACGCCTCCTGCGCGATCAGGCCCGACGCGAACAGCGGCGCCAGATCCTCGGGCGCGACCGGCTCCTTCGTCCCCGGGTGCAGGTGCGGCGGGATGGGCGTGTCCAGCTCCGCGGCCAGGTTGTACCAGTGGGTGGGAACGTCGACCGTGGTGATGTCCTGGTGCGCCGCTGCGTCCGAGAGTGTCATGGCTCACAGCGTAGTTCGCTCGTCTTCCGTGCCGACCCCACAGGTCCGTCTTACCGGCGACACATATCCTGGGCAGCGTGCGACCACGGAGATCGGGACGGTGAACCCGCTGCGGAGCCTGCAGCTCACAGCCGGTCCGGTGCCGTTCGTGCTGCTCCTCGCAGGTGCCGCGGCGCTCGCCGGGCTGATCGGCGTGTGCCGCCGCGCGGGCTCCGCGCGCGCCGTCCTCGGCTGCATCGGCGCCGCGCTCGCGGCCACCGCGGTGATCGATCTGCTGATCGCGTACGTGTGGCGGCCCTTCCCGGATCGCCTCGACCCGCTGGTGCTCCTGTGGCTCGCCCTCGCGGTGCTGGCGGTGCTGCTCGCCGGGGTGTGGATCGTGCGGACCCGCTCCTGGCGGTCCGCGGGGATGAGTGTCGCCGCCGTGGCCGCCGTGGCGGTGATGGGCGTGGCCCAGGTCAACTCGCTGTACGCGGCGTACCCCTCGGTCGACGATCTGCTGCCCGTGGACTACCCGACGACGCTGCCCCGCCCCCACCCGGGCGCGGAGGCCGCGCGCGGGGTCGTCGTGCGGGCGACGGTGCCGCCCCTCCGTTCCCGTTTCGTGGCCCGCCGGACCCTGGTGTACCTGCCCCCGGCCTACCTGTCCGGTGCCCCGGAGCGGCTGCCGGTGTTCGTCCTCCTGCACGGCCAGCCGGGGGCTCCGCGGGACTGGTTCGCCGGCGGCAGGCTCGCGCAGACCATGGACGCCTACGCGGCACGACGGGGCGGCCTCGCGCCGGTCGTGGTGGTGCCGGACGCCACGGGCGGCCAGTTCGAGAATCCGCTGTGCGCCGATTCGCGCAAGACGCGCGCCGCCACCTACCTCGCCGAGGACGTGCCGGCGTGGGTGCGGCACCACCTCGCCGTGGATCCCTCTCCGCAGGCCTGGGCCGTGGGCGGCTACTCCTACGGCGGCACCTGCGCGGTGCAGCTCGCGACGCGGTTCCCCGACGTCTTCCGGACCTTCCTCGCCCTCTCACCGGACGCCGAACCCGACCTCGGGGGCGGCCGCGAGGCCACCGTCCGCGATGGCTTCTCCGGCGATCGCGACGCCTACGCCCGGGCGAACCCGCTGATCCAGTTGTCGCAGCGCCGGTTCCCGGACAGTGCCGGCGTGCTCGTCGCAGGTAGCGACGACGCCCTGTCCACCGCCGCTGCGAAGCGGATCACCGCCGCGGCCGCGGGATCGGGGATGACGGTGCGCACCCGCACGATCCGCGGCGGCCACGATTTCGCGGTCTGGTCCGGCGGCCTCACCGCGGAGCTCGATTGGCTCGCCGGCCGGCTGGGCCTGCAAGGATGAATCCGACCAGCACAAGACTGTGATCCTCACCCGGCCCCATCTGTCGCGTATGACCCGGTCGCCGGCGTAGTGCACGATGGACAGGTGGCACGTATGAACTCCGGGAACGACACCGACGGGACTCTGGTCAGCATCGGTTACGAGGGCAGGACCGTCGACGACCTCGTGGCACACCTTCTGAACCAAGACGTGCGGGTCCTCGTGGACGTGCGCCTGACTCCCCTCAGCCGCAAGCCCGGTCTGTCGAAGACGAAGCTCGCGGCAGCACTCCGGGCTGCCGGAATCGAATACGTCCATCACCGCGCATTGGGAAACCCGAAGGACAACCGCGCAGGGTTTCGTGCCGGCGAGCCCGAAAGCCTCGCGCGGTACTGCGAGGTGCTCGACACCGCCGACGCGAGTGATGCTCTTGCGCACGTGTGCGAGCTACTGGACGGCGGAGCGGTGGCGCTGCTCTGCTTCGAGCACGACCACGCCGAATGCCACCGGAACATCGTCGCCGACCGCGTGCTGCAGACGCGCCCGAACGCCGCGGTGGTGCACGTTTAGAACAACGTGTTCTCGACCTTCGGATACCAGGTGCCCAGCACAGAGAAGGTGCGCCGGTATCGATTCTGGTTGCCGACGTAGAAGTGGATGTCCTTTTCCGAGGACACCATGTCGTCGTGCCACCGCTTCAGCATCGCTGCGCGAGCCTCGACGTCTCCGCGCTCGGCTCTCCAGCGGCGGCCGGTCTGCCCCACCTCCCAATCCAGGTTCTTCTGATCGTGCCCGGAGCACGTGGGCGCGGCGCATCGATACCTGTACCGGACCGCGTACGGCGCCGGCTCCAAAGGTGCCAACGACGTCCCGAACAGGTCCGGCTCAGAAGCCAGATCCACCTTTGCCTGTTCGGTCTGCGACCAAGGATCACCGTCGACCACCGACGTCTCGATATCGGTCGGTTTGATCAGTCCGAGCGATGGAGACGGCGTCGCCATCCCGCCTACCGGGTTCTGGGCGAGAAGGTCGCACATCGTCGTCTCACCGAGTAGTGAGCCGATCTTGGTCCGCCGCCGCAACCAGTTCTGCTTGCTGTCGAGCCACTCGACGTGCGCCATCTCGTCCTGGCGGGGTCGAAAGGACTCGGGCCGGTTGTCGTTGGCCTGGTGGTAGGTGCCATTGATCCGAATGATCTCGTACTTCTTGAACCGGCTGTCGAAGTCCGCGTTGCGGAACTTGACCGGATAGAGCCGGATCCACCTCGGAGCACCACCGTCAAGACGGACACCTGCGACGCAGACGGTCTCGCCATAGGTCTCACTCGGGTTGGGATAGGTCTTCACGGTGACCATGACCAGGGCGGTCTCCTCACCGATGCGGGGCGGTTTCAGGTCCCCGACGGTGTCCTGGCGCGGCTCGTTATGTCCCATTTGTGGAGACTACCGAGCGGCGGCCTCTCCGTGCAGGACGATGACTATGAGTGCTCGGCGCAACTCCGAGGCTGCGGATATCGCGAACCCGAGCAGAGTATCGACGTCAGTCGGACTCCCGCGCGGCCAGCTCCGCGACTCTGGCATCGCAAACCCTCAGTTCGGCGGCGATCTTGTCGCGCTCCTGCTGCGGCAGGCGGCGCTGCTGCATGTCCATCACAGCGTTCGCGTCGATCTCCCGCCAGCCGTATCTCGCCACGAGCGCTGCCCTCGCGGCGTCGATGTCGTCGGCCTCGAACAGGATGCTGTGGACTTCGTCGTGATTGTCGAGGGCCGCGGCGATCGCGACCAGGATGTCCCGACGTTCACGCTCCCGGGCGAGCAGTTCGGCGTCGGTCATATCCTTCCGGCTCAACGGTCCTCCTCCGACCCATCCAGGTGCTCGTGGGCGACATCGCCGGGCTGCGGCACCTCGTCGTCGGGGAGCGGCCGGGCGACGACGTTCGTCGTGACGAACCAGTCACCCCAGCCCGGGCCGGGAATCCTCATCCGGCGGGTCGGCCCGTCGGGATCGCGCAGATCGATCAGGTGCCTCGTCCCGTTCTCCGTGACGAGCTCCCACACCCTTCCCCGCGTGAGCGGCACGCGCAGCTTCTCGGTCATGCCGCCATTGTCCTCCCGGCTGCGCCTACGTCCGGATCAGCGCGCCAGCCGCGAAGTCTCCGGCGTGGGCGAAGGCGGCGAGGACGACATCCTCGCCCGCGCCGATCCGGCCGTCGGCCCGGGCGGTGGCGAGGGTGTGCGGGATGCCGACCGCGAAGAGGTTGCCGCACTCGTCGAAGGTGTCCGGGTGCTGCTCGGGCGGCAACTCGAGCGCCTCGCGCCAGTTCCGGAGAAAGGTGCGGTTGGGCTGATTGGTGACGAGGTGGCCGACGTCGGGACCGCGCAGTCCGCCGGCCGCGGCGGCCGTGAGTGCGACCTCCGGGACGAGCCGGTTGCCCCGCGCGAGGACCTTGGCGATCTTGGCCTCGGTGAAGCCGACGTGCAGCTGGCCCTCGCCGGCCTCCCAGTACCTGCGCGGCGGATCGACGGCGGCGGTCATATCGCCCGCATACTCGCTGTGCTGCGCGCACACCACCTCCCGCACCTCGAGCCCGGCAACGTCCGGTCCTCCCGACGCGGGATCGGCGACGACGAGGGCCGCGGCGGCACCGTCGCCGGGGATCGCGGCCTGGGGCAGGTTCCGCACCCGGTCCTGGGTGAAGATGTTCCCGGCGGCGTTGGTGGAGGTGAGCAGCAGGGCGGATCGCGCGGTGCCCGCGGTGAACATCGTGCGCGCCAGCTGCAGCATGAGCAGGAAGGCGGCGCAGCCGCCGTTGTGGATGTCCAGCACGAGCGCGGGCCGGGCGTCGAGCCGCCGGGCGACATCGCCGCCGCAGCCGACCACGGGCAGGTCCGGGAGCTGGGAATGGGTGAAGATCACGTCGGCCCGCAGGGCCGCGTCCCCGACCTGCTCGCGGAGCCGGTCGATCGCGGCGCACATCATGTCGACGTTCGACTCCCCCGCCGCGGCGTGGTGCCGGTAGGCGGGCGGGGCGAACATCGGGTTCGAGGTGAGCGTCCGGCTGTCGGCGTCGGCGAACTCGCGGAAGTAGTCTGCCGGGACCCGGTTCGCGGGCAGGTACGACGCCAGGCCGACGATGCGGGGGTTCACGCGTCCATCCATTCGGGCCGGACGGGCCGCCCGTGCGCGTGCCGGTGTTCGGCGATGGCCTTGAGGTTCTCGAGCTCCATCTGGTGTCCGCCGGAGAACGTGTCCCACAGGTCGCCCACCCAGACGGGCCGGTCCGGCGGCGCGGTCTCCGGGTACGGGTTCTCGTCGTAGAACGGGTGGTGGCAGTTGGTCCAGAGCACCACCGATCCGGGCCGGTTCAGCACCGTCTGCGCGTCGACGACCCGCATCAGGTAGATCATCCAGAGGTGCTTCCCCTGATCCCAGGCGCAGTGGTAGTCGACCGTCCGGGCGTCGGGATGCGCGACGGTGCGGGTGTAGATCTCGGTATCGGCGCCGAGCATGTCGCGTGCGACCCAGAGGCCCGGTTCGTCGGTCTCCCGGAAGCCGCGCAGGCTGTAGGTCCACTCCTCGAGCGAACGGGTGTCGGAGAGCCAGTCGTAGAGCTCGTCCGGCGGCGCGTTCACGTAGGACTGCACCGGGCAGAAGTCGCCGTAGATCTGGTGGTGCGGGTACACCGAGCGCAGCCGGTCCATCAGGAGCGGTTGCGCCACCGGGCGGGGATGGCTCTCGATCCGGATCGTCCCCTCGATGTCGATCGTCGGAATCATCCGTGCTCCTTCGCGGTATCGGGCAGCAGCGCTGCGAACGGCGGGATCTCGGCCGGGTCGACTCCGATCTCCAGGCACGACGGTCCGCCGCCCAGACCGGCGAGCAGGTCCGCGAAGGCGGACCGGGCACCGTCGGGCGTGGTGGCCGAGCGGGCGGGCATTGTCGGGAACATGGCGGCGAGGCCGTCCCCGATGCGGCTGGGCCGGAACCGATTGATACTGGGCACGTCCGGGAAGAACCGGGCCTCCCGGACCACGCACATGCCGTGCGCGTCGTTGTTGAGCACCACCAGCAGGACCGGCGCCCGGGCCTCGATCGCGGTGTGGATCTCCATGCCGTGCATGAAGAACGCCCCGTCGCCGGCCAGGATCACCGTCGGCCGCCGGGTCGCGATGGCGGCGCCGATCCCGGCCGCGATGCCATGGCCCATGCCGCCCATGCCGAGAGCGACCAGGAAGCGCTCCCCCGTGCCGAGCGGGAGCCGGTGCACCGCCGCCGCTCCGGCGTTGCCCGCATCGGCGAAGACCAGGGCCTCGGGCGGGATCACCGCGGCCAGCGCGTCGACCGCGTCTGCACAGGTCATCATGTCGGAACCGGCACGCGGCACCGCGATCGGCTCGGGGACGATCCCCGTCCACGGCGCCCGGCGGCACGGACCCATTCCGGCCGTGAGCGCTCGGACGTAGGAGGGAAGATCCGGCGCGTTCTCGTGGATCGTCACCTCGCGCAATGGAGGCTCGGCGCCGACGTGCACGGTGTGCGTGGCGTCGATCGCCGGATCCAGCCCTGTGCGATCCATGAGGTCCAGCGAGGTGCCCAGAGCCAGAACGAGATCGGCCTCCGCGGCGGCGCGCAGCACCGAAGGGTGCCCCATCACCCCGGCCACTCCCACGACGCCACGGCTCGGCGCGGCGTCCCGCCCGTTGGGACACACCGCCGTCACTGCTCCGGTCGCGGCGGCGAGATCCTCGACGGGCCCTGCGAGGCGGGCCCGGGAGGCCGCCTCGCCGAGGAGGATCAGGGGTCGCCGCGAAGCGCGGAGCAGCCGGATCACCTCGTCCGACGGTGCCCGCGTCGCCGGAGGGACGGGCGTGCGCGAGGGCAGCGCTGGACCCGGCGCGATCTGGACGTCCTTGGGCACCAGCAGCGCGGCGGGCAGGCCCCGCTCGAGGGCGTCGAAGGCACCGTCGAGAGCTGGGCGCAGGTCGTCGGGACGCGAGACCTTGGCGGCGAAGCCGCTGACGCCGCGGAGGACGGCGAGGGCATCGACGGTGCGCGGTGCGGCACACATGTCCTGGAAGGCGCCACGGCCCTCGCCCGCGATCGGTGCACTGCCGATGAGGGCGAGGACGGGGACGCGGGATTGGTACGCCTCCGCGAGGGCCGGCACGCAGTTCATCGCCGCGCCTCCCGAGGTGGCGATCAAGCACGCGGGACGGCCCGTCATCCGAGTGGACCCGTCTGCCATGGCGCCCGCGCCGAACTCGTGTTTGGCGATCGTCACGGTGAGCCGCCGGTGCGCGGGCTGCCGGAGCAGCGCCGCGAAGAGATCCTCGGAATTGGCACCGTGGATTCCGTACGCGTGGCGAAAACCAAACGCGTACAAAGCATCCGCAATACGGTCCGCGACCTTCGGGGGCACGGATCTCACAGTAGGCCTGTGTGAGCAACCTCACAACAGTGCAGGCGAACGCCGTCCGCTTAGGGGCGCGACGCGAGAATGCGGCGGGCGAAGTCCTCGGCGTCCACGAGATCCGCGGCGTTCGGGCGTCCCTTGTTGAGGCCGCCGAGGAGGCCGATCGGGCCCATCGTGTCGAGTCCGCGGCAGTGGAAGACCTCGGGCGCGACGTGGAAGCCCGCGCCGGCGAGCAGGTCGGCGAGGCCTCGGGTGTACCGCCTCAGCGGCGTCTCCGGCAGCCCGCTGGTCGCGTAGACGAAGGCGGTGCCGCGCTGCCTTCGGTCGAGGCTGCGCACGAGCCGGACCAGGTCGGCGTCGAAGGACATCCAGTACACGCCAGAGCCGAACCCGACGAGGTCGGCCGCGTCGATCTGCTCCGCCGTGGCCTCGCCGGGGGCGAGCACCGGAGCGCCCAGGACCCCGCCGATCCGATCGGCCACCCTCCGGGTGTTGCCGTGGTGTGAGGACGCGCAGATCACCAGTGCCGACATGACCCCA
Organism: Tsukamurella sp. II2bb; assembly: GCF_057815145.1. Taxonomy (NCBI): domain Bacteria; kingdom Bacillati; phylum Actinomycetota; class Actinomycetes; order Mycobacteriales; family Tsukamurellaceae; genus Tsukamurella; species Tsukamurella sp. II2bb. The sequence continues at coordinate 231,100 of NZ_JBYPZI010000002.1, read as the reverse complement.
TCGTCACACGGATCGCCGGTTCATGCGCCGGACCAGCGGTCCACATCGGCCTGGGTGACCTCGACGGGGCCCTGCTTCGGCTGGGTGATCCGGATGTGGTTGCCGAACGGGTCCCGCAGTGCGCAGTCGATGCCGTAGGGCTGTTCCTGCGGCTCCTCGGTGAATTCGACGCCGAGCGCGCTCAGCTTCTCGTAGGTGCCGCGGCAGTCGTCGGTGTTGAGGATGCAGGCCACGCCGAGCGCGCCCTTGGTGAGCAGGTCCCGCTGCGCGGCCGTGGTCTCCGGGCTCCCGCCGCCGACGCCGGGCACCTCGAGGAGGATCTGATGCTCCGGATCGGACGGGAGGGAGATGGTGAGCCAGCGCATGAAACCCATGTCGACGTCGTCCCGGACCTCGAAGCCGAGCTTGCCGACGTAGAAGTCGAGGGCCTCGTTCTGGTCGAGGACGAACACGGACGTGATGGCGATGGTGGTGAACATGCCACTGAGCTTACGAATCGGCTACCGGCCACCGCTTATCCGAAACTGCTCAGTGCGCGGGCCTGGTCCACGCCCGCACGACGCAGCCCGGTGCGGGTAGCGGTGCCACGTCGCGGCGGTACTCCGACGGTGACCGGCCGACGATGGCGCGGAAGGTGCGGCTGAACGTGCCCGACGATCCGAACCCGACCTCGAAGGCGATGTCGGTGATCGCGCGGTCGGTGTCGCGGAGCCTCGCCATCGCCCGTTCGATCCGGCGGCGCTGCAGGTACCGGTGCGGCGTCTCGCCGAAGGCGGCCGCGAACTCGCGGGTGAAGTGCGCGGGCGACATGTGGGCGATCCGCGCCACCGCCGCCACGTCGAGCGGCTCGGCGTAGCGCCGGTCCATCGCGTCCCTCGCCCGCAGCAGACGACGGTTCGCGTCCTCGCGGGGTGTCAGCTGCATCGCGCTCGCATCGCCTCCAGGTGTTCGCGGTCGATCCCGAGCTGCATGCGCAGCTCCTGGACATCCGCATCGTCCCGGTGCGCTGAGCGCAGGTAGCGCGACGTGGCGGAGTAGCGGGCGATCCAGTCGGCGAACTCGGCGTCCGACAGTGGTCGCACCCACTCCGCCTCGGCCGCCTCGAGAACGTCGCGAAGGGTGCTGCCGGCGCGCCGAGCCTCGTGCAGCACAGCGTTTCGTGACCGAACCACGACCCGCTGCACGGGTGAATCCTCGCCGAGGAGAGCAGCGAGCGTCTCCGGGATCGCAGTGAAGGCGCGGTCGTGGTCGCCGACCGCGGTGAACCGCGCAGCGCCGCGCTCCTGCTCGTCCCGGGCGAAGCGGCCGGCGATGGACAGGCGGCTCTCCTCCGGAGCGACCGCGACGAGATGCACCTCGACAGCGAAGCCGGCGGCTGCAAACCGTCGGGCCGTACCCAGCGGAGTCGCCGGGTTGCGGAACGTGCCCTCGACGAGAGCGCTGATCCGGTGCGTCGCGGCGTACTCGATCGCCATCTCCACCCATCGGCCGGCCGCCTGCGCCGTCGCCTGTGGCATCGCGGCGGGGGCACGCTTCAACAGATCGCGATAGTCGGGGTGGTATGCGCGCAGGTCGTCGCCGATGATCGGAACAACGGTCGACCGGCCCGACTCACCGGCCGCGGCCTCGCCGGCGCGAGTCTTGCCCGCACCTGGCTGGGCGCCGACCAGAATCAGCAGTGGGTGAGGATCCGACTCTGCCGGACCGAAGACGTCCGGCACGATGCGATCAACGAAGATCCGTCCCAGAGCGTCGTCATCGAGATCACTCACCCGACAGCAGTTCCCGCTCGCGATGCAGCTCCGCTGTGAGTGACTTCTGTGCTGCGAGGTCCTCGACGCTCACAGCACGGATTCGCCTACGCACGGCGCGCGCACGATCGATCCACCGCTCCGAGTCGTCGGCACCACGAGCGGCGAACTCGGCGATGAGTCTGTTCGCGGCCTCGCGCATCACGTCGTAGACGACCACCGGGTCGTCGGGTGGGGGCGGTGAGACACGCTCCGCGTACTCGGCGAGGACCCGGTAATCCGCGTCGGAGATCAGCCCGGCGAGGTCGGCGGCCTCGATCTCGTGCCACTGCGTTGCGGCACGGCGGCGGAGTGCCGGCATCAGCTTCTCGTGCGGCAGTTGGCCGAGAACATGCCGGGCGATCAGCTCCAGCGCGGTGGGTTCGGCAGCCGCGATCTCCGCCGCATTGCGGAGCACGCGGCTGACCGTCGACTGCGAGGTGCCGATCCGCACACCGATCTCCGTCTGACCGACCCCCTGCTCGTGCAGTCGGACGATGAGCCGGTCCCGGTCGATCGGCGCGACGATCGCGCGGGCGCGGTGCACCTCCGGCGTGTCGACGGTGAGCTGGGCGCCGGTCAGCCGTTCGGTGGTCACGGTCATGATGACACCCCCTCGTCGGCGATATTCACCGTGAATACTACCGCGATGCCGCGGATAGGCGGGCAGTCAGCGGCCGTCGAAGGCGTCGAGGATGCGCTGCGCGGCGAGGGCGGGGGTGAGGGAGCCGTCCTGCACCGCGGTCTCGACCTCGGACCGGACAGACCGGACACCGTCGGACTGCTCGACCCGGCCGAGGACGGTGTCCCGCACCATGGTCCAGGTCCAGTCGACCTGCTGCTGCCGGCGGCGGCGGTCGAACTCCCCCGCCTCCTGCAGGGTCTTGCGGTGCCGCAGGATCGCATCCCAGAACTCGGGGATGCCGGTGCCCTCGATCGCGCTCTGCGTGAGCACGGGCGGGCGCCACAGGGAGCCGCGCGGGTGGATCAGGCGCAGCGCGCTCGACAGCTCGCGCGCGGCGACACGGGCCTCGACGATGTGGTCACCGTCGGCCTTGTTGACCGCCACCACGTCGGCGAGCTCCAGCACGCCCTTCTTGATGCCCTGCAGCTGATCGCCCGTCCGGGCCAGGGTCAGGAAGGCGAACGTGTCCACCATGTTGGCGACGGTGACCTCGGACTGGCCGACGCCGACGGTCTCGACCAGGACCACGTCGAAGCCCGCGGCCTCCATCAGGACCATCGTCTCGCGGGTCGCCTTCGCGACGCCGCCGAGCGTGCCGGAGGTCGGCGACGGCCGGATGTACGCACGCGGGTTCACGGCGAGCGTGCCCATCCGGGTCTTGTCGCCCAGGATGGAGCCGCCGCTGCGGGTGGACGACGGGTCGACGGCGAGCACGGCGACCTTGTGTCCCAGTGAGATCAGGTGGTTGCCCAGCGCCTCGATGGTCGTTGACTTGCCCACCCCGGGCACGCCGGTGATGCCCACCCGGGTGGCGATCGGCGCGTCCGGCCCGGGGGTGACCTCGAGCAGCAACTCCTGCGCGAGGGCCTGGTGATCGGGGCGCCGGGACTCGACCAGCGTGATCGCGCGCGCCAGCAGGGCGCGCTTGTCGGCCCGGACCCCGTCCGCGAGCTCGGCGACGGTCATCACGCCAGCGAGTACCCCAGCTTGTTCCCCAGCTCGTGCAGCAGGCTCACCGCGGCGTCGGCGATGACGGTGCCGGGCGGGTAGATCGCCGACGCGCCGGCCGCGTACAGCTCGTCGAAGTCGCCCGGCGGGATCACGCCGCCCACCACGATCGTGATGTCGGGCCGCCCGACCTCGGCGAGCGCGTCACGCAGCGCGGGCACCAGCGTGAGGTGGCCGGCGGCGAGCGAGGAGACGCCGACGACGTGCACGTCGTTGTCGGCGGCCTGCTGCGCGACCTCCTCCGGCGTCGAGAACAGCGGGCCCACGTCGACGTCGAAGCCGAGGTCGGCGAAGGCCGTGGCGATCACCTTCTGGCCGCGGTCGTGGCCGTCCTGGCCCATCTTGGCGATGAGCACGCGGGGGCGGCGGCCGTCGGCCTCCTCGAACTTCTCGACCAGCTCGGTGGCCGTCTGGATGTTGCCGGACGCGCCGGCCTCGTCGCGGTACACGCCACTGAGCGTACGGATCTCGGCCTGGTGCCGGCCGTAGACCTGCTCGAGCGCGTCGGAGATCTCGCCGACGGTGGCCTTGGCCCGCGCCGCGTCGATCGCGAGGGCGAGGAGGTTGTTCTCCAGGCCGCCCTCGGTGGCCGCCGCGGCCCGGGTGAGGTTCGCGAGCGCCGCCTGCACGGCCTCGGGATCGCGCTCCGCGCGCAGTTGCTCCAGCTTGGCCAGCTGTTCCGCGCGGACCTTGGAGTTGTCGACCTTGAGCAGCTCGATCGCCGCGTCCTCGGCGACCTGGTACTTGTTGACGCCGATCACCGGCTGCCGGCCCGAGTCGATGCGGGCCTGGGTGCGGGCGGCGGCCTCCTCGATGCGCAGCTTAGGGATGCCCTCGCTGATCGCCTTCGCCATGCCGCCGTGCTCGGCGACCTCGCGCAGGTGGGCGCGGGCGCGCTCGGCCAGCTCGTGCGTCAGCGTCTCGACGTAGTACGAGCCGCCCCACGGGTCGATCGGCCGGGTGGTGCCGGACTCCTGCTGCAGCACGAGCTGCGTGTTGCGGGCGATGCGGGCGGAGAAGTCCGTGGGCAGCGCGATGGCCTCGTCGAGGGCGTTCGTGTGCAGCGACTGGGTGTGTCCCTGGGTCGCGGCCATCGCCTCGACGCAGGTGCGCGCGACGTTGTTGAAGACGTCCTGCGCGGTGAGCGACCAGCCCGAGGTCTGCGAGTGCGTGCGCAGCGACAGGGACTTGCTGTTCTTGGCGTCGAAGCCCGCGACCAGCTCGCTCCACAGCAGGCGCGCGGCGCGGAGCTTGGCGACCTCCATGAAGAAGTTCATGCCGATGCCCCAGAAGAACGAGAGGCGGGGCGCGAACTTGTCCACGTCGAGGCCGGCGTCGATACCGGCCTTGATGTACTCGACACCGTCGGCCAGCGTGTACGCGAGCTCCAGGTCGGCCGTGGCCCCGGCCTCCTGGATGTGGTACCCGGAGATCGAGATGGAGTTGAACTTGGGCATCTTCTGCGAGGTGTAGGCGAAGATGTCCGAGATGATCCGCATGGACGGCGCCGGCGGATAGATGTAGGTGTTGCGCACCATGAACTCTTTGAGGATGTCGTTCTGGATGGTGCCCGCGAGCTTCTCCGGTCCGACGCCCTGCTCCTCCGCGGCCACCACGTAGAGCGCGAGGATCGGCAGCACCGCGCCGTTCATCGTCATCGAGACCGAGACGCCGCCCAGGTCGATGCCGTCGAAGAGCTGCCGCATGTCCAGGATCGAGTCGATCGCCACGCCCGCCATGCCCACATCGCCGGTGACGCGCGGGTGATCCGAGTCGTAGCCGCGGTGGGTCGCGAGGTCGAAGGCGACCGAGAGGCCCTTCTGTCCGGCCGCGAGGTTGCGCCGGTAGAAGGCGTTCGACTCGGCGGCGGTGGAGAAGCCGGCGTACTGCCGGATCGTCCACGGCTGGTTGACGTACATCGTCGGGTACGGGCCGCGGATGAAGGGCACCGCGCCGGGGTACGAGTCGACGGGGTACCCGGCCGCGGCGACGGCGTCGCGGTCGGCCCGGGTGTAGACCGGCTTGACGTCGATGCCCTCGGGGGTGGTCCAGGTCAGCTGGTCCGGGGTGTACGCGTAGGCCGCGGCCGAGGCGTCGATGAAGGCGTCCACGTCCGCGCTCCCCGGGGCTGGAGCCGCGGCGACCGCCTCGTACTCGAACGGGACGTCGGCGAAACTGCCGATGGTGGTATCAGTCATCTCATGCCCCCAGCCGGGTCAGCAGATCGTCGAGCGCGGAGGCCGTGTCGATCTTGGCGTGCAGGTAGATGTCGACCAGCCCGTCATCGACGGTGCCGGGCGCGCCCGCGAGCAGCACGAGGTTCCCCTCGTCGCGCAGAGTGCGGGCGAGAGCCTCGCCCTCCGCGGCGTAGCCCGCGTCGGATCCGGCCAGCGCCGTGATCCGCGCGCCGGGCGAGCCGTCGAGCGTCGCCGCACCCGCGGCCTGCTCGGCCGCGTCCAGGACGGTCTCGATGCCGCCCGAGGCGAGCAGGTTGGTCAGGAAGGTGGACCGGCCGTTGTGCTGGGCGACGGTGCCGATGGTCACCATCCGGACCCGCGGCCGCACGCCGTGCTCGCGCAGGAAGGCGTCGGACCGCGCGCGCAGGGCCTCGAAGGGCGCGGCGTACGCGCGCACGACGGGGCCGTTCGTCGCGGCCGACGGCGCCACCGCCGGCTCGGCCAGGTTGGGGAACTCGTTCACGCCGGTCAGCTTCTTCACGCGGCGGGCGACGGCCGCGTCCCGGCGGTCCGCGGACTCGCCGAGCTGCGCGGCGATCGTCTCCTCGGCGGCGCCGCGGGCGAAACCGCCATCGCGCTCGACGGCCTGGAACTCGCTCCATGCCGCACGGGCCAGATCGTCGGTGAGCGATTCGACGTGCCACGAGCCGGCGCCGGGGTCGACGACCCGCCCGAGGTTCGACTCCTCGAGCAGGAGCAGCTGCGTGTTGCGGGCGATGCGCCGGGTGAAGCCCCGCGAGTAGCCCTCGACCCCGGCGGGCAGGGCCTCGTCGTAGTCGAGCGTCGTGACGTAGTCCGCGCCGCCGAGGCCCGCGCCGAACGCGGCGACGGTGGTGCGGAGCATGTTCACCCAGGGATCGCGCTGCGTGGTCGCGGCGAGCGACGTGACGGCGTGCACGGGGGCGTTGCCCGCCTCGGGGGCCCCGAGGTGCTGCGCGACGCGGGCCCAGACGGTGCGCCACGCACGGATCTTCGCGAGGGTCAGGAACTGATCATCGGTGGCCGCCAGCCGGACCGTGAGCTGGTTCAGCGCCGCCGCGGTCGACAGGCCGGCGGCCGTGAGCGCACGGACGTGATCGAGCGCCGCCGCAGCCGTCAGGCCCAGCTCCTGCGCGGCGGTGGCGCCGGCATTGTGCAGGTCGGCACCGTCGACGACGATCGCGCGGACGTCCTCGGTACGGGCGTCGGCGGCGCGCGCCAGGTCGACGGCCTCGTCGAGCGAGACGTCGGCGCGGCCGACCACCTGCGAGGTGAGCGGCGCGGCGCCCAGGCTGACGCGGACCAGGTCGGGCCGGTAGGCGTCGGACTCGGCGGCTCGATCGAGCGCGGCGTAGACCTGCGCGGCGGCCTCGGCCGCGCGGCCGCCCGCGGTGAGCAGGATCGGCGCCATGTCCGGGTACACGCCCTCGAGCAGCGGCGCCGGATCGGGGCGGGTCAACCACAGCGCACTCGCGCCGGACTCCAGCGCGCCGAGCACGTCGGCCGAGTCCGTGGTGGCGTCGAACCGCTCGGCGACCTTCCAGCCCAGCCGGACGTCGGGGGTCGGGTTGCCGCCGCGGACGAAGGGGAAGACACCGGGCAGCGGCGCCTCGGGCAGCTCGTCGCGCTGCGAGTAGAGCGGCGCGATCTGCACCCCGTCGTCCTCGGTGGGGGTGGTCAGCGCGGCGATCGGGTCCTCCGGCGGCGTTCCACCGCGCGACTTCGCGAGCACGGCGCCGACGGACTCGCGCCACGCTTCGTAGGGGTTGTCCGCCACGAGACCTCCTCACCTGTGGCCCAGCACACGCCGGGTCGATGAGAACCCACGTTAACCGATTGGGTGCGCGGCGCCCCAGCAGGGGCACGGCACTCCCGCCGGGGGCCGCGTATGTTGGCTCGACGTGAGCGACAACGATTCCCGGCTGCGTCCCGGCGACCGCGCCCTCGTCGTCCGGGCCGCGATCGGTTGCGTGCTCGTGCTCGCTCTGGTGGTCGCCGGGATGGCGCTTCCGCACCCCGGTATCTCGACGGTGCGCGGCTGGGCCGAGTCCACCGGCACCTGGTTCGTCGTGCTCTTCCTCGTCGCCCACACCGTGGTCACGGTGTTCCCCGTCCCCCGCACGATGTTCACGGTGTCCGCCGGCGTGCTCTTCGGCCCCGTCGGGATCCTGCTGTGCATGCTCGCGTCGACGGCGGCGGCGGTCATCGCCTTCCTCGGCGTGCGCGCGATCGACGTACGGCACCCGTCCGTGGTGCTGGCCCGGGTCCGCGAGCACCACGCCTACCTCCCGATCGCGGCGCGCCTGCGGGCGCGGGGCTGGCTCGCCGTCGGCTCCCTGCGCCTCATCGCGGTGGCCCCGTTCTCCCTGGTCAACTACGCGTCGGCGCTCTCCCCGGTGCGCTTCTGGCCGTACCTGGCGGCGACGGTGGCGGGCCTCGCGCCCGGCACGATCGCCGTCGTGCTCCTCGGCGACGCGCTGACCGGCGAGTCGTCGCCCTGGCTCGTAGTGGTCAGCGGCGTGCTCATGGCGATCGGCATCGGCGGGCTGTTCATCGACGCCCGCATGCCCGCAAGGCCTGAAGCTTGACAGAAGCTACCGCAAGCCTTCAGTCCTGCGCTGAGGTGTCGAGCAGGGCGGGAATGTCGACGACGCCGCCGAGCACGTGGTCCGCGCCGGCATCGGCGAGCACCCGCCGGTCGGCCTTGCCGGTGAGGACACCTGCGGACACGGCGCCGGCGTTGTTCGCCGCCTGCACGTCGACGGCGGTGTCCCCGGCCGCGAGCACGCGGCGAACGTCGCGGACGCCGGTGCACTCCATCGCGCGCTGGATCATGTACGGCGCCGGGCGACCCGCGGGCACGTCGGAGGTGGTGACCACCGCGTCGACGGCCGCGTCGGCACCGTCGCCGATCTTCCAGCCGAGCGCGGCGAGCAGCGGCAGGGCCACGGCATCGTCGAACCCGGTGGTCAGGGCAACCTTGATCCCCCGGTGCCGCAGCTCGGCGAGCGCGGCGGGCACCCCGTCGATCGCGGTGGGCGGAGTCTCGGCGTACGCCTGCTGCAGGCGCTCCCGGAAGCGCGCGAAACCGGCGTCGACGCGCTCGGGGGTGGGCTCGATGCCACCGAGGCGGAGCAGGTTGGTGATGGCCTCCACCTTGTCGGTGCCCATCCAGACCTGCAGGTCGGCCTGGTCGACGGTGGCCCCGCCGTCCTCGACGGCGCCGCGCAGCGCCTCGTAGACGGCGCCGCCGTCGTCGATCGTGGTGCCGGCCATGTCCAGCGCGACGAGTTCGATGGTGCGGTTCATGCATCTCTCCTGACGGGGACGGAGCGCAACGCCGGGCTCGGCGCCGCGAAGAGGCGGTTCTCGACGATCACGGTGGTCATGCCGGGGACGTAGCGGTCCTCGCCGTATTCGACGACGTCGCCGGCGGCGTCGGTGGTGGTGCGGCGCACCCGCAGCAGGGGTGCGCCCTCCGGGAGGCCGAGCTGGGTCGCGTCCTCGACGGTCGCGGCGACGGCGTCGATCTGGTGGGTGGAGGCGTAGAGGTCGGCGCCGGCGTCCAGGAGGAAGCGGTTCACCGAGCCGGTGTCGGGGTCGAACTCCATGAGCCGCTTGCCGAGCGACCAGACGAAGTACATGGTCTCGCAGAGGGCGGGGGCACCGTCGAGCGTGCGGACCCGCCGGAGCTCGAGCACGGGCTCACCCGGCTTCACCTGCAGGCGCTCGGCGATGTCCGGCGACGCGGGCACCCGCGCCTGGAGGGTGGTGCGCTGCCCGGGTTCGCGGCCCTGTTCGCGGGCCCACGCGGTGAACGAGCCGAGGGCGCTGGCGCTGTGGCTGGGGACGTTGCGGCGGACGATGGGCGAACGGCCCTGGCCGCCGACGATCAGGCCCTCCGCCCGGAGCGTCGCCAGCGCCTGCCGGACCGGCCCGCGGGAGGTGCCGAACTCCTCGCACAACGACGCCTCACTGGGGGCCTGCTCACCCTCCGGCCAGCGACCGGAGGCGATGCGCGCGCGGAACTCGGCGGCGAGGCGTTGATGGAGGGGGTGAGCGGCGACCACGCCATTGAGTATACAAGTCGACACCGATCGAGCCTGGACGCGCGATGAACGTTCGGTGAACGGGCGCCGCACCAGGATGTACAGTGCGCCAACTTGTATAGACATCGATGTATCCGCCTTGCCAAGCACCGCCCCGACCCGCCAGTCTGAGCGTCATGAAGACCGCAACGGACGTTCTCGTCGTCGGGGCCGGCATCGTCGGCCTCGCGCACGCCGTCGAGGCGCTCGACCGGGGCCTGACGGTCACCGTCGTCGAGCGGGACGGCCGCGCCGTCGGCGCATCCGTCCGCAACTTCGGGCACGCGTGCGTGACCGGACAGTCGGGCGACCTCGCCGAGCTCGCACACCTCGCCCGCGAGCGCTGGCTGGACCTGGACGGCCGCGCCGGACTCGGGGTCCGCGCCACCGGCGGCCTCGCGGTCGCCCGGCACGTCACCGAACTCGCCGTCCTCGAGGAACTGGCCGCGGCACGGCCCGACGAGGTCCGCCTCCGCAGCGCCGCCGAGGTCCGGGCGGAGCTCCCCGGTGGCGGCGCCGACGACGTGGTGGGCGGGGCCGCGCTGCTCGCGGACCTGCGGGTGGACCCGCGCGTCACCGTCGCGCGACTGGCCGCCTGGGTCGACGCGCAGCCCGGCGCCGAGGTCCGGTTCGGCACCGCCTACCTCGGCTTCGACGGCGCGCGAGTTCACACCAGCCGCGGCCCGATCGAGGCGCAGCGGGTGATCGTCTGCGTCGGGCACGACCTCGACCATCTGTACCCCGCCTTCGCCGAGGAACACCGGGTGCAGCGCTGCGCCCTGCAGATGGCCCGGACCGCGGATCCCGGCGCCGTCGTGACGCCCGCCGTCCTCACCGCGACCTCGCTGCTGCGCTACCCCGCCTTCGCCGAGACCGCCGCCGCCACGGAACTCCGCACCCGGATGGAGGCCGACCGCCCCGACCTACTGGGCATCGACGCGAACGTCATGTTCACCCAGCGCCCCGACGGCACCCTGCTCATCGGCGACTCGCACCACACCGATGCCGCGGTCGAGCCGTTCCTCGATGAGACGGTCACCGAGACGCTCCGTATCGAGGCGGCCCGCGTCATGGGGCTCGACGGTCTGCGGATCATCGAACGCTGGCAGGGCGTCTACGCCTCCAGCCCCCTGCGCCCCTACCTCGTCGCCGAACCGGAGGAGCGCCTCAGCGTGCGCATCGTGACCTCCGGCGTCGGCATGACCATCGCCCACGGCCTCGCCCGCCGCCACTTCCCGTCCTGACCGACCGAACACCCCGTCACCCCCACCTCCGCTCCACACGAACGAAGGGCACTCCCCCATGCGCATCACCCGTTCCCTCTCCGCGATCACGGCCGTGGCAGCGGTCTTCGCCGTCGCCGCGTGCGGCGGCACCGGCGGCGGCGCCGGCTCCTCGGACACCGTCACCGTCTACAGCGCCGACGGCCTCGGCGACTGGTACAAGGCAGAGTTCGCGGACTTCACCAAGCACACCGGCGTCAAGGTCTCCCTCGTGGAGGCCGGCTCGGGCGAGGTCGTCTCGCGGGCCCAGAAGGAGAAGGCGAATCCCCAGGTCGACGTGCTCGTCACCCTGCCGCCCTTCATCCAGCAGGCGCAGCAGCAGGGCTCGCTGGTGAAGTCCGGCGTCGATACCTCCGCGGTCCCCACGCAGCTCAAGGCGGCCGACGGGACCTACGTGGCGGTCGTCAACAACTACTTCGCGATGATCCGCAACACCGCCGCGCAGCCGAAGCCCGCCGACTGGGCCGAGTTCACCGGCCCCGCCTTCAAGCAGAAGATCCAGTACTCGACCCCCGGCAAGGCCGGCGACGGCACCGCGCTGCTGCTCCTCCTGCAGCACGTCATGGGCAAGGAAGCGGCACTGAAGTACCTCGCCGACCTCCAGCCCAACAACGTCGGCCCGTCGACGTCCACCGGCAAGCTCGGCCCCAAGACCAGCAAGGGCGAGCTGACCGTCGCGAACTCGGACGTCCAGATGGCCCTCGCGGCGATCGCCGCCGACAAGGTCGCCTACGAGGTCTTCTACCCCACGTGGCAGGGCAAGCGGACCACGCTGCCGCTGCCGTACTACATGGGCCTCGCCGACAAGGCGCCGCACGCGGCGAACGGCAAGAAGCTCATGGAGCACCTGCTCTCCAAGGACGTCCAGCAGAACGTTCCCGCCCGCGCCTGGGGCGCGCCCGTCCGCAGCGACGTCACGCCGTCGGGCCAGCAGCGGGACGCCTTCCAGAAGGCGATCGACGGCGTCGAGATCTGGTACCCGAACTGGGACGAGGTCCTCGGCGGGCTGGACGCCGACGTGAAGAGCTATGAGAAGGCGACCGGCCAGTGAGCGCGCCGGATCAGCGCGCCGGGCGCACCGTCGGGGTGCCCAAGGGCCTCGACGACGACGCCGTGGACCGGACGGTCCGCCGGGCGGTCGCCGTCGGGCTGCAGAATGTGAGCGTCGCGTACGGCGACACGGTCGCCCTGCAGGACTGCAGCTTCGAGGTCGCGCGCGGCGAGACCGTCGCCCTGCTCGGGCCGTCCGGTTCCGGCAAGTCGACCGCTCTCAAGGCGATCGCCGGCTTCGAGCGGGTCTCGGCCGGCACCGTCACCATCGACGGCCGCGACGTCACGCACCTCTCGCCCGCGGGGCGCGGCATCGGCATAGTCGTGCAGAGCTACGCCCTGTTCCCGCACATGACGGTGGCGAAGAACGTCGCCTTCGGCCTGCGCTCGCGCGGCGCCGATCGCGCGGAGATCGCGCCCCGCGTGGCGGAGGTGCTCGGCATGGTCGGGATGACGGAGTACGCGGATCGCCTGCCGCGGCAGCTGTCCGGCGGCCAGCAGCAGCGCGTGGCGATCGCCCGCGCGCTCGCCACCCGGCCGAACGTCGTGCTGCTCGACGAGCCGCTCTCGGCGCTCGACGCGGGAATGCGCAAGGACATGCTCGGCGAGCTGCAGCGCCTGCGCGCCGAACTGCCCGACGTCGCGATGGTCTACGTGACGCACGACCAGAGCGAGGCCCTCGCGCTGGCCGACCGCGTCGCGATCATGCGTGACGCCCGGCTCGAGGCGATCGGCACCACCGGCGAGCTCTTCCACCGCCCGCCGACGCGGTTCACCGCGACCTTCCTCGGCGGCGCGGACGTCCTGCCGGGCGGGGCGCTGCACACCTCGCGGCCGCTGCCCGACGGTGACCACCTCCTCGCGGTCCGGCCGTGGGCCTGGCGGTTCACGCGGACGGCACCGTCGAACGGGCTGCGGGTGACCGTCGAGCAGGAGCAGTGGCGCGGCGCCGTCCGGCACGTGACGGCGCGGGTCGCCGACACGGGCGAGAGGATCGGCGTCGACGTGCCGGTGCTCACCGAGGCGCCGCTGCGGGCCGAGACGCTGTGGGTCGAGGTCGATCCCGCCGACGTGATGGTGGTGCCGCAGTGACCGCGGTGCTCGACGCGCCGCCCGGGGCACCGGCGGCGCCCGGCGGCCGATCGTTCGCCGTGCCGCGCTGGGTGTGGGTGCTACCGCCCGTCGCGTTCATCCTCGTCGCCGTCGTGTACCCGCTCGTCGGGATCGTCGCGCGCACGTTCACCGACAAGGCGGAACGCCCAGCAGGGCTCGCCACCTGGCGCGAGACCCTCACCGACGGTGCGGTGCTCAGCGCCCTCGGCACGACGGTGCAGGTCGCGGCGCTGTCGACGGCGGGCTGCCTCGTCGCGGGCACGTTCCTCGCGCTGGTGCTGGCCTTCGTGCCCTTCCCGGGCGCCGCGGCGGTCTCGCGGCTGATCGAGGTCGTGGTCTCCTTCCCGAGCTTCCTCATCCCGCTCGCGCTCGGCGTGCTGCTCGGTCCGGTCGGCGTGGCGCAGTCGCTGGGCGTCCCGACGGGCTCGTTCACCACGTCGCTGTGGGGGGTGGTGCTGGCGGAGATCGCCTTCTACACGCCCTTCGTCGTGCGGCCGATGCTCGCAGCCTTCGGCCAGTTCCCGACGGTGCAGATCGACGTCGCGTCGTCGCTGGGCGCGGGGCCGCTGCGGATCATCGCCCGCGTCATCCTGCCCGCCGTGCTCCCGGCGCTGGCTGCCGCGGGCTCGCTGACCTTCCTGCTCACGCTCAACGAGTTCGGGATCGTGCTGTTCACCGGTGCCAAGGACGTCATCACGGTGCCGATGCTCATCTACACCCGCTCGATCGTCGGCCAGGACTTCGCCTCGGCGGCCGTGCTCGCCACGGTGCAGTTGATCATCTCCATCGGCGCGTACGTCGCGTACCGCCTGCTCATGACGAAGGGAACGCGCTGATGCTGGTGCGCAATCCGGCCGCCCGGGCCGCCGTGTGGGCGGTCTTCGCCGTCGTACTGCTGGGCCTCGTGATCACGCCGATCGCGGTCACGATGATCACGGCGTTCAGCGCGAGCTGGACCTCGGTCCTTCCCTCCGCGCTGACGACGGACCACGTGGCGGGCGTCTTCACCCCCGAGAACGCCGCGAGCATCGCGGTCTCGATCCAGACGGCGCTGCTCGCCTCCGCGCTCGCGGTCGCGGCCGGGACGTGGGCGGCGCTCGCCGTGCCGAGCCTGCCGGGCCGGCTCCGCGGCGCGGTCGACGCGTTCTTCCACCTGCCCGTCGCCGTGCCCTCGGTGGTGGTCGGCCTCGGTGTGCTCGTGGCCTTCTCGGCGCCGCCGCTGGTGCTGGGCGGCACCCCGTCGATCGTGATCCTGGTGCAGGCGATCCTGGTCTTCGCGTTCGCCTACTCGATGGTCTCGGCGGCGGTCTCGCAGCTGGATCCGATGCTGGACAGGGTCGGCGGGTCGCTCGGGGCGTCGCCGGCACGACTGCTGCTGATGGTGCGCCTGCCGCTGCTGCTGCCGTCGATCGCCGCGGCGGCCGGACTGTCGATCGCGTTGTGCATGGGCGAGCTCGGCGCGACGATCATGGTCTACCCCGCGTCGTGGCGGACGTTGCCCGTCACGGTGTTCACCCAGTCCGACCGCGGCGACCTGTTCGGCGCGGCGGCGAACACGATGTTCCTCGTGCTGGTCACGGTGGTGATCCTCGGCGCGCTCTCGGCCTTCCGGCGGCGCAGCTGACCGTCAGCGCGGTGGTCCCGCGGCACGCCTGATACTCCGCGCCTGGTCGGTGGTTCCGCCCGTCAGCGCGGTGGCCCCGCGGCACGCCCGCTCGCCACGGCCGTCAGAGTGTCGACCACCTCGCGCGGTGCGGCGTCCTTACGCCGCACCGCACGCAGGTGGCGGCGCAGGTCGATGCCCTCGGTCGCGACTTCGACGAGCCTGCCGTCGCGCAGCTCGGCCGCGACCGCGAGCTCGCTCAGCACCGCGACCCGCCCGCCCGCGGCGACCATGATCTTCACGGCCGCGTTCGTGCCCAGGGCGATGGACCGCGGGTTCGGCTCGAGTCCCAGCCGCCGCAGCGCCGCCTCGAGGGCGTCCCGGGTGCCCGCCCCCGGTTCGCGGGTCACCAGCGGGAGTTCCGCGAGTTCGGCGGCGGTCACCGGCCGGTCACCGCGCCGGCGCGCCAGGCGATCGCCGGACGCCGCCACCAGCACCATCCGGTCGGTCCGGACGGTCCGCGCGGCGAGGTCGCCGGGCACCGTCGGGCCTTCGACGAATCCCAGGTCGGCGACGTGGCTGCGCACCTCCGCGATCACCGCGGCCGAGTTGCCGACCGTCAGGTGCACCGGCTCGTCGGTGTACTCGCGCAGGCGGGCGAGCCACGCCGGCATGAGGTACTCGGCGATCGTCTGGCTGCACGCGATGCGCACGGTGTGGTCGAACCGGAGTGCATCCGCGCCGGTCTGCAGCGCCGCCATCGCACTGACGACGGTGCGCGCCCACTCGGTGACGGCGGCCCCCTCGGGGGTCAGCTCCGCGCCCCGCGTCCGGCGATCCAACAGGTCCAGGCGCAGTTGTCGTTCCAGGTGGCGCAGCCGCGAACTCGCGCTGGGCTGTGAGATCTCGCACGCGCGGGCGGCGGCGGAGATCGAGCCGAGGTCGGCGACGGCCACGAGGAGGCGGAGCGAGTCGACCGACGGGGTTTCCATAGCCCGAGTCTATGGGTAGATAGCCCGGCTGTGGGTTCCGATCGGCGCGCGCCGCCGACAGAGTGGTCCTATGCACGCGACGATCACCCGCTCCCGCACCGCCGGCACCGTCCGGTCCGGGTTCCTGCGCGACCTGCGCGGCCCCCGGGAGGCCTTCTCCAATCTCACGCCCAACTGGTTCGCGTCCGTGATGGGCACCGGCATCATCGCCAATGCGGCCGTGAGCCTTCCGGTGCACGTCCCCGGCCTCCGGATCGCCGCCGCCGGGATGTGGGTACTCGCGGCGACCCTGCTCGCCGTCCTCACCGCCGGCACCGTCGCGCACTGGATCCGATACCCCGCGTTCGCCCGCCGCCACCACCGCGACCCGGTGATCGGCAACTTCTACGGCGCGATGGCGATGGCCTTCCTCACGGTCGGGATCGGCGCCGTACTGGTCGGGCGGGACTGGATCGGGCTCACCGCCGCGCTGGCGCTGGGCACCGCGCTGTGGGTGATCGGCACGGCACTGGGCCTGTTCTTCGCGGTGGCGATCCCCGTGCTGATGATCCGCGGCGGCAACTACCGCGCGGACACCGCCTTCGCCGGCTGGCTGATGCCGGTCGTCTCCCCCATGGTCACGGCGGCCGGCGGCGCCGTGCTGCTGCCGTATGCGGCCGCGGGCGCCGTGCGCACATCGCTGCTCTGGTTCAGCTACGGCTGCTTCGCCTTCACCCTGGCCGCCTCGCTGGTCGTGCTGCCCGCGGTGATCCTGCGCCTCCTGCGCGGCCCCCTGTGGGCGCCCGCGATGATCCCCACGACGTGGATCGTCCTCGGCCCGCTGGGACAGTCCATCACCGCGGCGAACAGCCTCGGCGCCACCGCCCACCTCACGGTCGGCGACGACCTCGCCGCCGCCCTCCAGCGCTTCGGCACCGACTACGGCTGGACCGTCACCGTGGCGGTCCTGATGTGGACCGCGGTCGCCCTCGTACTCACCGCCCGCACGGCGCTGGGAACAGTGGACGGCCTGCCGTACGCGCTGACCTGGTGGTCCTTCACCTTCCCCGTCGGGACCTGCGCCACGGGTTTCAGCGCCATGGCGGCGGCGACCGGGGCACCCGGATACACCGCGCTCGCGGTCGCGTACTTCCTGGGCCTGGTATGCGGCTGGACGGCCGCGGCCCGGGGCACGGTGCACGCACTCCGCAGTGGCGCGCTCCTGCGCCACCCCGAGCTCACGCACTGACACCAGCAAGCTTGAAGCCTTGCGATATGATATCGCAAGGCTTTAAACTTGCGCAATGATCGTTCTCACCGCGGACCAGCGCGACAGCCGCTCCGACACGGATCGAGTGGAGGCGGCGCGCACCCTCCTCGCGCCGCTCGCTTGGCTCCGCCCGCCCGATCGCACCGCGGGCGACGAGCTGCAGGCCGTCACAGACGATGCCGGGGTCGCAGTGGACGCGGCACTGGCACTGCTCGCCGACGGGCACTGGAGCGTGGGCATCGGGGTCGGGCCCGTCGAGTCGCCGCTCCCCGCCCAGACCCGGGCGGGCCGCGGCCGCGCCTTCGAGGCGGCGCGCGAGGCCGTCGAGGCGGCGAAGGGCGCGGCCGTCCCCCTGCAGGTCCGGTCCGCCGACGCCGCCGGCGCGGCCCGCGCCGAGGCGATCCTGTCAGTGCTCGGCCTTATCGTGGGCCGCAGATCACGGGAGGGACAGGAGGTGACCGCATTGCTGAACACCGGCATGTCGATCACGGCGGCCGCCGCGGAACTCGGCATCTCGAGGCAGGCGGCCTCGCAGCGTGCGGCGGCGGCGGGCTGGTCGGTGGAGCCGGCCGGCCGCGCGCTGGCCGTGGAGCTGCTGGCCGAGACGGCCGGTGCGAGCGCGGAGGCCGGCCGGTAATCGCGGTCGTCGTCGCGCTCCTGCTGGCCGCCGCGGTGGGCGGCGTGCTCGCGGCGCGTCGCGGAGCACACGGCGCCGCCGGCCTCGCCTGGACCGCGGTGCCGGCCGTGCTCCTCGCGGCCGCCGCCGTGGTCGCGCTCGCGACCCCCGCGGCCACCGGCTTCGGCCTCGCCGCGGTGCGCGTCGCGGCCGTCCTCGCGGCGATGGCCGGCGGCAGCGTGCTCGTCACCACCGCGTTCGCGCTGGCCGGAGCCACGGGCGAGGACGAACCCGGCGGGGCCCCGGCGGACGGCACGGAACCCGGCTCCGACGCGACCGCGATGCCGGATCCGCATCCGGACGAAGACGAGCACGCGCTGCCGGACCCCGAGCCCACCGACGAGCCGGTGGCAGACTCGCCGCTGCGGGGTGGCCTGGCGATCGGCGTCCTCGAGCGCGCGGCGATCGCCGTCTGCGTGCTCGCCTCGTTCGGCGCGGGTCTCGCGGTCATCGTCGCCGCCAAGGGGCTCGCGCGCTACCCCGAACTGCGCCACCCGGGCGCGGCGGAGCAGTTCATCATCGGGACCTTCGTCTCTGTGCTCTGGGCCGTCGGCTGCGCCGGCGTGGCCGTCGCCGTGGTGCGCTGACGACGACTCCGCCCGGCGGGCCGCGCCGTCAGCGTTCGTGCGGCGGCGGCGGCGCGGCGTAGCCCGGCTGCTGCACCTGGTACGGCGAGGGCTGCTGCCAGTGCGCCGCACCGTGGCCCAGCGGAAGCTGCGCGGTCGAGTCCGCCGGAACATCCGCGTCCTCCGGCGCGGCCGGGGACGGCGTACCGGTGGGCGCGGTTCCGGCGGGCGCGGTCCCGGTGGGCGCGACCGGTGCGTCGGGCACCTCGTCCTTGGTCACCACCACCGGCGCCACGGGCTCCGGCGTGCTGAACCAGCCCTCGGTGTCGATGTCCGGCGCGGTCTCGGGGCCGCCCTCGGACGGCTCGAACCGGAAGACCCCGTCGGAACCGGGGGTACCGAGGTTGCGCATGAAGCCCTGGAGTGCGGCATTGAAGTCGCTCGGCACCACCCAGACCTTGTTCGCGTCCCCCTGCGCCATCTCGGGCAACGTCTGCAGGTACTGGTAGGCGAGCAGTTCCGGCGTGGGCCGGCCCGCCTTGATGGCCGAGAAAGTGGTCTCGATGGCCTTCGCCTCGCCCTGGGCTTCGAGGTAGGCCGCGGCCCGCCGGCCCTCGGCGCGCAGGATCTCGGCCTGGCGATCGGCCTCCGCGGAGAGGATGGCCGCCTGGCGCTCGCCCTCCGCCAGCAGGATCCGGCTGGCCTTGTCACCCTCGGCCGACTTGATCGCCGCCTCCCGGTGCCCTTCGGCGGAAAGGATGGTCGCGCGCTTCTCGCGGTCGGCCTTCATCTGCTTCTCCATCGACTCCTGGATCGACGGGGGCGGGAAGATCGACTTGAGTTCCACGCGCGCCACCCGCAGGCCCCACCGCGAGGTGGCCTCGTCAAGCACGCCGCGGAGCTGGCCGTTGATCTTCTCGCGCGAGGTCAGCGTCTCCTCCAGCGTCATGCCGCCGACCACGTTGCGCAGCGTGGTGGTGGTGATCTGCTCGACGCCGACCACGTAGTTGCTGATCTCGTAGACCGCGGCCTCGGGCCGGGTCACCTGGAAGTAGACGACGGTGTCGATGTTCACCGTCAGGTTGTCCTGCGTGATCACCGGCTGGGGCGGGAAGGAGACGACCTGCTCCCGCAGATCCACCCGGGCGCGGACCTTGTCGATGAACGGGATCAGCAGCGCCAGCTGACCCGAGACCGTGCGGGTGTAGCGGCCCAGCCGCTCGATCACGGCGGCCTGGGCCTGCGGCACGAGCACCAGCGCCTTCACCAGCACGACCACCGCCGCGAGGATCAGCAGCAGGAGTACGACCAGTCCGATTCCTATGCCCTCCATGGAAATTCCTCTCTCAGCTGTCGACCACGACGGCGACCGCGCCGTCGATCTCGACGATGGTCACCTCCACACCCACGGGGATCGCCGCACCGTCGTACGGCGTCCGCGCGGACCACTGCTCCCCGCCGATCAGCACGCGGCCGCCCTCGCCCGAGACGGACTCCAGGACCGTGGCCCGCGAGCCGGGCAGGGATTCCAGGTACGACGGTGCCTCGCCCCGCTTGCTCTCGACGTACCGCCGCAGCGGCGGCCGCACGAGCAGCAGCAGGAGCACGGACGAGACCGCGAAGACGACGCCCTGCCCCCACAGGGGAAGGTCGAACAGCCCCGTGGCGCCGGCCGTCACCAGCGCTCCGCCACCCAACATGAGCAGCGTGAACTCACCGGCCGCGACCTCGGCGACGGCCAGCACGATCGCCCCGATGAGCCACAGCGCCGCTGTCATACCTCGATCCTGCCAGAATCGGACACCTGCTGCGAGGACTCGCCGTGTTAGGTTCACCTAACACCTGACGAGGAGGTCACATGCACACACAGGGCGAGAGCAGGTTCATCGCGCTGCGGGACGGCAGGCGCCTGCACGCCGCGGTCCTCGAGGGGCCGCCCGGCGCGCCCGTCGTGGTCTTCGAAGCCGGTGCGGCCGCCAGCAGATCGTCATGGGCGGCGGTGCAGCCTCCGGTCTCCGAGTTCGCTACCGCGGTGGCCTACGACCGGTCCGGACTCGGGCGCAGCGCGCCGGCCCCGGTGGGTCGCACGCTCGACCGGATGGCCGACGACCTGAACGAGCTGCTCGACGGACTCGGCTCCAACCGGCGTTTCGTCCTCGTCGGACACAGCGCGGGCGGGCCCATCGTCCGGCTCGCGGCGTCCCGTCGACCCGAGCGCATCGACGGCCTGGTGCTGGTCGACCCCACCGACGAGGCCGCCGACATGCTCTTCGGCCGCACGTTCCGGATGCTCGAGCGGGTGATGATCGGGGCGGGCGGCGTACTGGCGCGACTCGGCCTCTTCGAGCGGATGTACGCCCACCAGTTCAAGGACGCCCCCGCCGACGTCATGGCCGACGCCGCGGCCGAGGCCTTCACCCCCGCCGTGCTGACGACGTACGGCCGGCAGGCGAAGACCTTCCTCAGCGAGTTGGAGACGTGGCGGGCCACTCCGCCTGAGCTCGGCGGCGTGCCGGTCACCGTCATCTCCGGCGCGAACACCGGCAACGGCATGACCTCCGCGCGCCGCACCGCGGCCAACGCCTCGCACGCGACGCGGGCCGCAGCGTACCCGAACGGCCGGCACGTGATCGCCGAGAACTCGGCACACCTCGTTCCCCTGACCGATCCGGAGCTGATCGTCGACGAGATCCGCCGACTCGTCTCCGCGCCCGGGCCGGCCGGCCGGAGCTGAATCAGAGCGGATACGGCGGTGCGCCGACGCCCACGAGGCGGTAGGTGCCCCAGACGGTCCGGTCGGTCACCATGGCGGGCGAGCCCTCGCCCGCGCCGATGGACACCGTCACGCTACCGCGGGGCATCTTCTTCAGCGCCGCACCGATATCCAGGTCGTCGACGGTGCCGTACCAGTGGTAGTTGCCGTCGAGCGGCTCGAGGTGCCCGGCGAGCCGCACGGGCGAGACCGCCTCGTAGTCGCCGGAGCGCAGGACCGCGGGGCCGGCGTAGACGCCCTCGTCGCGGACGTGGTCGTTCGACAGGTCGATCGCATCCCGGTCCGGCCGCGACGGGATCCGCCGGCCGCGCTGGATCCAGCGCGCGGTGACCGGCGGGCGGGAGAGGATCCGGGTGGCCGCCTCGGCGTACATCCAGCGCAGCCACGTCCGCAGGGTGTCGAGCCGCGTGGCCGAGCCGTCGAGGAGCACGAGGTTCGGGACACCGTCGACCAGCATGCCCAGGTACGCCCGCTCGGCATCCGCGGGCCCGACGGTGCGCGGCGCCGGCACGCGAGGGTCGAGCGCGGGAACGGCGATCTCGGTACTCGCGCCGGACAGGACCACGAGGTCGTAGTCCGTCTCACCGGCGGGCGTACCGAGCGACCAGGCGTCGCGGTCGGGCGCGAACCGCAGACTCACCACATCCGACGGTGCCACGACGGCACCGTCGAGCCCGGGGACGCGCGATCCGATGACGACGATCCGGGGGCCGTCCTGCGGCATCACGCGAGAAACCCCGCCTTCTTCCACGACCACCGCGCGAGCGGGCCCATCAGGCCGACGGAGTCGAGGAAGCGCCCGAGGTCGCGGAAGCCGTCCTGCTTGGCCTTGATGTGATGCGGGTTGGTGATCGCGGCGCGGTAGGCGGCCTTCGGATCGAGGCCGGCGCGGGCGTACATGCGCGGGTTCGCGAACAGCATCCGGAAGCCGAAGGCCGCACCGGCGTGCAGGTTCCCGACGATCAGGGTCTGGAGGCGGCTGCGGTCGGCGACGCCGCGCCGGGCTCCGTCGCGGGCGTAGCCGATGTGCCGCGCCTCCTCGGTGACGTGGATCTGCATGAGCCGCGCCACGATGGGCTGCAGCTCCGGATCGTCCTTGATCTGACGCTGCTGCGCGTCGAAGATCTCCTCGCCGACCAGGGCGGCGATCCACACCGCCTGCCCGCGGATCACGGGTGCGAGCACGTACTTCACGACGGCGAGCTGCCATCCGCGCAGGCGGTAGGGGCGCTCCCCGACCCGGTCGATGACCTTGCCGAACATCACCATGTGCCGGCACTCGTCGCCCATCTCGGTGAGCGAGTAGAAGGCATCCCGCGAGGTGGGGTCCTTCGACAGCAGGTCACGGAGCAGCAGGCGGTTGAGGAGGTTCTCGAACCAGATGCCCATCGAGAGCAGGTTCACCATCTCCTGCCTGGAGAGCGCGATCTGCTCCGTACGGGACATGCCGTTCCAGATGTCGGTGCCGTAGAGCGTGCACATGTGCGGCGGCAGGAAGAACTTGTCGGGGTCGATCGGGGCGTCCCAGTCGATGTCGACGACGGGAGCGTACGAGCGCTTGACGGAGCCGCCGAGGAGCCGGTCGGCAACCGCGTCCCGGGTGCGTTCGGGCGAAGTCGTATCGGTCATGTGGGTAACGTAACACCACCGATGGACAGAGTCCATCATTTTGTCTATCTGCGCAGCGTGCGAGGCTGTCTATCGCACGAACTGGGCCCGCGCGGGGATCACGAAAGTCTCGGCGTACCGCCTGCCGGCCTCGATGTTGGCGCTGCTCGGACCGCGATGATCCGGACCGTCGACCGCACCCTCCACCGGCGGCAGCGGCGTCAGGAGCAGCGAGTGCAGCTGCCGCACGAAGAAGTCCGCCAGCGCGCCCACGTCGGCGTCGTCGCGGTACTCGCCGCGACGGATCTCCTGGAGGAAGAAGCGCCGGCCCCGCTGGATCTGCGGCGAGTCGCCGTGGATGTACGGCAGGATCAGCGCCGGATTCATCGCCAGCACACGCTGCAGGGCGCGGTGCTCGCGCAGGTACGCGTAGGCGAAGGCGAAGCCCGCCGCGAGCCGCTCGTCGTTGTCCTCGATCGGATCGGCGTAGTCGTGGATCCGATCGAAGAACTTGTCCAGCTCACTGGTGACGACGGCCTCCACCAGCGCGTCCTTACCGGTGAAGTGCTGGTAGAGCGTCGCGCGCGCGAGCCGGGCCCGCTTGGCGAGCGCGCCCATCGAGATCCGGGTCAGACCCGCCTCGTCGACCCAGTCGAGCGCGGCCCGCAGGATCTGCTGCCGGGTGTCGGGTTTCGTCGTCGGGGTCGATGCCACCAGCTGATCCTACGAGGCGAGCGCACCGAGGATCGCGGATACGTACCGCTCGGACCGATCCGAGCCGATGATCCCCGGCCCCATCCTGTTCATGACGTACGAGATCGTCAGCCCGCGATCGCGGAACATCGCCGTCATCGAGCCGCCCCAGCCGCCCCAGAAGCACACCCGCTCATCGGTCGGCAGGTACGGAACGGTCTGCGGCTCCGGCAGCCCCAGCCCGATCCCCCACCGCAGTGGCACGCCGAGAACCAGATCCACGCCGTTCGCCTGCTCCTCGAAGATGCGATCGACGGTCGCGGGCGCGAGCCGCACCCCGTCGACCTCGCCCCGGGAGATCACCGACAGCGCCCGGGCCAGGGCGCGGGCGTTGGTATGGCCGTTCAGCGCGCCCATGTCTGCCCGGCGCCAGGCCGTCGTGTTCGCCGCAGCGGCGCTGGCCACCGGGCCGGTGAAGGTCTTGACGACCACCGACTCCGGATCGAGCGCCGCGAGGTCGAACGGGAGCGGGGGCGGCGGAACGACCTCGGCGATCCGCGCGTCGTCGGCCGCGGTCGCGCCGATCTGCAGGTCCACGCCCAGCGGTCCGGCGATCTCCTGCCTGACGAAGTCCGCAAGGGAGAGTCCCGTCACCCGGCGCACCACCTCACCGAGCAGGTGCCCCTGGTTGTTGGCGTGGTAGCCCGACGCGGACCCCGGCTCGAACCACGGCGCCTGCCGCGCGAGCTGCGCGGTCGCCTTCTCCCAGTCGTACATGTCCTCGACC
This sequence comes from Tsukamurella sp. II2bb, assembly GCF_057815145.1. Lineage (NCBI taxonomy): Bacteria > Bacillati > Actinomycetota > Actinomycetes > Mycobacteriales > Tsukamurellaceae > Tsukamurella > Tsukamurella sp. II2bb. Next base: position 206,920 of record NZ_JBYPZI010000002.1, on the reverse strand, counting down.
GTCCAGGGCTTCTCCCACCCGCTGACGCCCGAGGTGTGCGCCATCAGGTGCCGGACCAGCACGGACTCCTTGCCGTTCTGGGCGAACTCCGGCCAGTACCGTGCGACCGGCGCGTCCAGGTCGACCAGCCCGCGGTCGGCGAGGAGGAGCACCGCGAGCGCCGTGACCTCCTTCGTCGTGGACCAGACGTTGACGATGGTGTCGCGCTCCCACGGCAGGGTGCGGGCCGCATCCCGGTATCCGCCCCACAGGTCGACGGCGAGGTCGCCGTCGACGTCCACGGCGATCGCCGCGCCCAGCTCGTTGCCGCTCTCGAGCTCCTCGACCAGAGCGTCGCGCACACCCTCGAACCGTGTCTCGCAGGACCCGTTGACCACCATCTCAGCCTCCTGACTGAACGCTTGCTTACCAAGGGGAGGCTAGCGGGCAGCGACTCTCCGAGGGATGGGTTTGCCCGTATTCCGCGTGGTCAGTCGGGTTCGGTGACGAAGTCGACCAGTCGTTCGACGGCGCCGATCAGCGTGGCGTCCAGATCCCGGAACGAGGTGACCGCGCCCTGCACCCGGCGCCAGCCGTCCTGCGGGGTGCCCCAGCCGAGCCGCCGGCAGGTTCCGGTCTTCCAGTCCTCGCCGCGCGGCACGTCCGGCCAGGCGTCGATGCCCACGGAGGCGGGTTTCACGGCGGCCCAGATGTCGATGAACGGATGGCCGGTGACCATGACGTACTTCCCCAGCGACTGGGTCATCCGGGACTCCTTCGAGCCCTCCACCAGGTGGTCGGCGAGCACGCCGACCTTGCGCCCGGGACCGGGCCGGAACTCGGCGAGCCGGGCGCCGAGGTGGTCAAGCCCCTCGAGCTGCTCGACGACGACGCCTTCGACCCGCAGGTCGTGCCCCCACACCCGCTCGACGAGCGCGGCGTCGTGGATGCCCTCCACCCAGATCCGGCTCGGCAGCGCGACCCGCGCCTTCACGCCCTCGACGCGGGTCGAGCCCGACGCGCTGCGCACGGGTCCCGACGGTGCCTTCGCGCGCGGTTTCACCAGCGTGACGGGCTTCCCGTCGATGAGGAACGCCGCCTTGCGCATCGCGAAGACGCGGACCGCCCCGCGGCCGTCCTCGAGCTTGACGAAGTCACCGTCGTAGCTCTTGTCGAAGCCGACGACGGCTCCGCAGAAGCCCGTCGCCGCGTCCTCGACCACGAGATCGCGGTCCGCCGCAACCTCGGGAACGACGCGCGCCTTCTTGCTCGCGTGCCCGGCGTAGATGTCTCCATAGCTGTTCGCCACGGCGACGAAGTCTACGGTGCCGGGTCGACGTACTGCGTGAAGCCGTAGCGCGTGTGCGGGCCGATCGCCCCGAACTCGAAGAGGCCCTCACCCTCCTCGACGCGACCGTCCGGGTGCCGGGCGGTGCAGGTCGCGAGGTACTCGACGGGGACCAGCATGGTCAGACTCGCATCCAGCTCGGAGACGCGGAAGCGCCGGCCCTCGACCTTCTCCTCGCCCTGCCACATGCCGTGCCGCCAGTCCTGGTCGAGCCCGTAGCCGGTGCCGAAGCCGAAGTGGTTGGCGGTGACGATCGCGATGTCGACCTCCGTCCGCGCACCGTCGGACCCCGTGAACGTGAGCCGGGCCGCCCGGGCCTGCCTGGTCCCGGAGACGAAGTCGACGTCGTGCGCGACGTGCCCGAGCCAGCGGGGCTCGGCACCGTCGTGCGGGATCCAGGTGGCGTCCTCGACGACCGGCCGGCCCCCGATGTCCTCCTGCAGGACGACGCAGATCGTGGCCTCGGGCAGGCGCAGCACGGAGTAGATCCAGAAGAAATTCCCGGCCTCGGTGACGCGGCGGCCGGGCGGCTCGGCCTCGCCGACGGGCCGCACGCCCCACGAGCGGTCGCGGTTGCCGCGCCAGGTGCTCGCGTCGAACCGCTCGCCGTCGACGGTCAGCTCGCCCGCCCACCTCCCGACCTGCACGAACCGCTGCGTGTCGAAGGTGACGCGCTCGAGCTGGCGGTGGAAGTGGCGCGGTTCGAGGTGGGCCGGGCCGGTGGCGGTGAAGGTGAGATCGAAGGCGAGGTCGTAGTCCTCCCCCGGATCGAGGGCCACGCGCAGGCGTCGCAGGCCGTCGAGCACCTCCAGGCGCAGCGGCCCGACGACGGTGTCCGCGCGGTCGGCACCGAGGGCCTTCGACGCGCGGAAGACGATCTGGTCGTCGCCGTGCCGCGCGACCGCGAAGCAGTCCATGACGCCGAGGTTCGGGTACACGCCGAGGCCGAGCACGAGGAAGGGGTCCGCGGCCGTGCCGTTGTGCGCGTTGAAGTAGTAGCGGTCGTAGAAGTTGCGGTCCGAGGTCGCGGGGTGCCGGATCACCTCCGCGACCTGGTGGACCGGATAGTCGTCCGCCGGCGACAGCGTCACGGCACCACCTCCCAGTAGGTTCCGTCGAGCATCTTCTCGATGCTCGCGCGGTGCAGGATCATGTCGTCGGGATTCTCGGGCGCGGCGGACGCTCCGAAGTCGATGGCGCGGGTCTGGATCCGGTACATGATCACGCCGTGCACGATCGCCGCGTACGCGGTGTAGAAGTCCATCTCCCGCGGCACGTGTCCGGTGCGGTCGGCGTACCGTCGCTCCACGTCCCCGCGGCGCAGGAAGCCCGGCAGGCCGGGCAGGCCCGCGAGCTCGGCGAGGTCCTGGAAGAACCGGTGCAGGTAGACGAACCAGCCCAGGTCCAGCTCGCAGGGGCCGACGGTGGCCATCTCCCAGTCCAGCACCGCGACGGGAGCATTGCCGGCCGGGCCTGCGTACATCAGGTTGCCGATCCGGGCGTCGCCCCACAGGAGCACCGCGTCGGCGTGGCCGGGCAGATGCTCCTGCGCCCACGCCAGCGCCCGGTCCAGGATCGGGGCCCGGCGGTGGCCGTCGGCGGCCCAGTCGTAGAACGCGCGCAGCCGCCGCAGGTGCGCGGCCAGCGCCGTCTCGCCCGGGCCGGGCGCCGGGATCAGGCCGTCGGCCGGCGCCGGGACGGCGTGGATCGCGGCGATCACATCGACGCTCGCGCCCGCGAGTTCCCGCAGGTCTGCCTCGGTCGCATCGGGCCGCCACCCACCGAAGGTGTACGGCATGACATCGGGCGGGACGTCGCCGTCGATCCGCTCCATCACGAGGAAGGGCGCGCCGATGACCGCGGGGTCCTCCTCGACCCACAGGCAGGGCGGTGCCGGGACCCCGTACGACCGCACGTGCCGCATCACGGCGAACTGCGCCGGCAGGTCGTAGGCCGGGAAGACGGGGTCGGATTCGGGTCGCGGCGCGACGCGGATGACGAGGCGCCGCTCGCCGTCACCGAAGCGGACCGTCGCGAGCAGCGTCTCGCTGGACATGCCGTTGCCCTCCGGCAGCTGGAGCCCGATCACCTCCGCGCCGGGCTCGCGCGCGGCGAACCACTCCTGCAGCTGGGCGCGCACCTCGTCGGGTGTGCGCTGCGACGATGCCGGGCGGGCCTGCTCGGCGAAGGTGTCCGATTCGGTCATGCAGGTCAGGGTAGATCCGTAGCGGCATCGATAGAACACGTTTCAGAAATCCCGCCGTCGTCGCGGGTCGGCCGCCCGGCGGCGGCCCGGACTAGACTGGGCGGCCATGAGCTCCCCCGTCGCCACCCTCGCCCGCCGCGCCACCGCGGGGCCCGCCCAGGGCTTCGCAGTGTGGTCGGCGGCGTGGCTGGCGGGGTCAGCCGGCACGGACGAGCTGCTCACGGCGCTCGCCGAGTGGGCGCCGGTGCAGTCCGTCGTCGACGGTGACCTTCCCGATCTGCTCGCGGAGATCCGTGCGCTGGAACCGCACACCGTCCGGCTGCTCCTGCCCGCCCCGGGCGACGCGCGGGGCCTCCCCGCGGGCACGGACCTGGAACAGGCCGCGATGGCGCGCGGCGAGGCGGTGCTGTTCGACGGTGCGGCGGCGACGATCGCGCTGGTGCCGACGCCGGAGGCGGGCGACGTGATGCGCTGGCAGGCCTTCCTGCACGAGCCGGCGCTGGTGGACCCGGACCCGGTCTCCCTCGGCGCGGCGGAACACGCCCTGCGCGACGCGGTGCGCCAGGCACCGTCAGCGTTGGCGAGCCTGCCCCCTGCGCCCGACGCGGCGTCGGATCCGCGCGGCGTGGTCATGGAACTGACCCGCTACCTCGGCGCGCACCGCCTGCCCCGCGGCGCCTCCGAACGAGCGCATCGCGTCCTCGACAGCGCCGGGATGGTCGAGGCGATCCTGCTGGTCGCGGGCGCGGAGAACCCGTACGCCGGTCTCACGCTGGCATCCGCCCAGGGCGGCGACGCCGCCTACCGCGACCTGTGGCGCACCGTCCGCGCCGCCCGCGTGGCCGCGGTCAACGCGGTCTGCCGGGACGAACTCAGAGGCTGAGACGCTTCACGATCTCGGGTTCTGCCGCCATGGACGTGTCGTGGCGCACGCCTGATGCCCACGAACCCGACATCGTGAAGCAGTGCCGCCTATCCGCGGACGGGCCGGCGCACCGCGGGGCAGCAGCCCAGGACGCAGGCCGCGCCGTCGACGCTGACACCGAGACCGTCGGATCTCCCGGCGAAGGCGTCGTCGACCAGGTCCGCAACCATCGCCGCGAACCGCGGATCGCCGATCGGGGTGGCGGCGCGGGCGAAGGGCATACCCAGCTCGGCCGCGAGCTCGCGCGCCTCGGTGTCCAGGTCCCAGATCACCTCGAGGTGATCGGAGATGAAGCCGATCGGGACGACGGCCACGCCGGGCACGCGCTGCTCCCACAGCGCCTGCAGGTGGTCGCAGATGTCCGGCTCGAGCCAGGGCACCTGCGGCGGCCCGGAGCGGGACTGCCAGACCACGTCGTGCTCCACGCCCAGCCGGGCGGCGACGTTCGCCGCCGCATCGGCCACCTGCCGCGAGTACAGCCGTTCCACCCCCGGCGGACCGGCATTGACGTCGGCGGCGTCGGGGATCGAGTGCGCGGTGAAGACCAGTCGCGAGCCGGCGGGCACCTGGCCGAGCGCCACCGTGGCGGCGTCGGCGAAGCACGCCAGGAACAGTTCGTGGTCGCAGAAGTGCGGCAGCTTCGTCAGCCGGGGCGCACCGGCCCCGACGGCCGCGCGGGCGCGGGCGATGTCCTCGTCGTACTGGCGACAGCCGGAGAAGCCGCCCCACGCGGAGGTGGCGAAGACGAGGGCGTCGCGCACGCCGTCGACGGCCATCCGCGCGACGGTGTCCTCGACCATCGGGTGCCAGTTCCGGTTGCCGAAGTACACGGGCAGGTCCCGGCCGCGCCGGCCGAATTCCTCCGAGACCGCGGCGATCAGCTCCCGGTTCTGGGCGTTGATCGGCGAAACGCCGCCGAACCGCTGGTAGTGCTGTTCGACGGCGTCGAGCCGCTCGGCGGGTACGCCGCGACCACGCACGACGTTCTTGAGGAAGGGACGCACGTGGTCGGGGTGCTCGGGCCCCCCGAAGGAGAGCACGAGCAGCGCATCGTAGGTCACGACTGCGCGTTGATCATTTCCTCGGGGAACCAGGTGTTGTGGCTGGCGCCGCCGTCGACGTAGACGATGGAGCCGGTGGTGCCGGGCAGCCAGTCCGAGAGCAGTGCGCACACGCTCTTGCCCACGACCTCCGGATCGTCGACGTTCCAGCCGATGGGCGAGGCGCCGTCCCAGTAGGTGTTGAGCATGTTCAGCTTCTTGGCGTCGTCGGTCGCGGTGCCCGAGATGGCCTTGGCGGCCAGCGTCTTGATCGGGCCGGCGGCCACGAGGTTCGACCGGATCTTCTTGGCGTAGCCGACCTCGCGGGCGACGTAGCGGTTCACCGACTCCAGCGCCGCCTTCTGCACGCCCATCCAGTTGTAGTCCGGCAGCGCGGTGCGGGGATCGAAGTCCATGCCCACGATGGAGCCGCCCTCGTTCATGACGGGCAGCACGGCGCGCGCCAGCGAGGCGTAGCTCCACGCGGAGATCTCGAAGGACTTCGCCACATCGGGGCCGGGGCCCTCGAGGAAGGGCAGCGCGTCCGGGCCCATCAGGGTGCGCGGCGCGAAGGCGATCGAGTGCAGCACACCGTCGATGCCCTCGGGCGCGAGCTCGCGGATCCGGTCGGCCAGCGCGCCGAGGTACTCCTCGTCGGTGACGTCGAGCGGGATCGCCGGCGGCACCTCCTGCGGCAGGCGCTTGGCGATGCGGTCGATCAGGCGCAGCCGGTCCGGGATGCCGGTGATGATCACCTTGGCGCCCTGCTCCTGGGCCACCTTCGCGGCCGAGAAGGCGATGGAGGCATCGGTGATGATGCCGGTGATCAGGATGGTCTTGCCTTCGAGCAGTCCGGTCACGGACGTGCCTCCTTCAGATGTTCGGGTGGGGCTGGCTGGGTTCGACGGTGCGGGCCTCGCGGCCGGTTGGCCGGGCCTAGTGGCCCATGCCGAGGCCACCGTCGACGTTGATGACGTTGCCGGTGACGTACGCGGAGTCGTCCGAGGCGAGGAACGAGACCACCGCGGCGACCTCTTCGGGCTGGCCGATGCGCTTGGCCGGGATGCCCTGCTTGATCAGCGGCTCGGTCATGTCGGCGGGAAGCTCGCGGGTCATGTCGGTGTCGATGAGCCCCGGCGCGATCACGTTGGCCGTGATGTTGCGCGAGGCCATCTCGCGGGTGACGGAGCGCGCGAGGCCGACCACGCCGGCCTTCGACGAGGCGTAGTTGGCCTGACCGCCGGTGCCGGCGAGGCCGACGACCGAGCCCAGGTAGATGAACCGGCCCCAGCGCTTCTTGAGCATGTCGCGGGTCGCGGCCTTGGTCACGCGGAAGGCACCGGTCAGGTTGGCGTTGATGACCTTCTCGAAGCTCTCGACGCTCATCCGCATGACCAGCGTGTCCTCGGTGATGCCGGCGTTGGAGACGACGACCTCGACGGGACCCTGGTGCTCGGCGACGGCCTTGAACGCCGCCTCGACCGAGTCGTTGTCGGTGACGTCGCACTGTACGCCGAACAGCCCCTCGGGGGCGCCGGAACCGCGGTGGGTGACCGCGACCTTGTGACCGTCGGCGGCGAGGCGCTGCGCGATCGCGAGGCCGATGCCGCGGTTGCCGCCCGTGACGAGGACGGACCGGGGCGTGAATTCAGAAGTCGACATGGAAGCCAACTTAGCAATCGCCGTCCGGCGCCGGGAAATCTCCGGCCATGCGAGTCGCCCCGGGAGCGGCCCTGCGGGGTGCCCCGATCACGGCAGACGCCGGTTGAAGGCGACGGCACCGGCGGCGCCCAGCACCAGCAGCCCCGTGGCCCAGAGCACCCAGATCCGGGAGTTGTCCCCCTTCTGCATCTCCCAGCCGATCTCGTCGCGCAGGGTTCCGTAGGCCTCGTTGAGGTCGCTGAGCGACGACGCCGAGAAGAACTGCCCGCCGGAGAGTTCCGCGATCTTCTTCAGGGAGGCGTCGTCCACGGGGACCGGGATGTTCTGCCCCTCGATGTCGACGGTGCCGTTCGGCGTGCCGAAGGAGATGGTGGAGATGGGGATCCCGTCCTCCTTCGCCTTCCGGGCGGCGGTGAACCCGCCGCGGGGGTCGTCGAGGTCGGTGGGCACCGTCTGCTTGCCGTCGGACTCGAGGATGATCCGGGCGGGCGGGGCGTTGTCCTTGCCGCCAAGGACGTCCCGGATGTTCTTGATGGACTGGATGGCCGCGTAGATGCCCTCGCCGGTGGCCGTGCGCTGCGCGAGGTCCAGGTGGTCGATCGCGTTGGTCGCCAGCGAGCGGTCCGGCGTCGGCGAGACCAGCAGCTGGGCCGTACCCGCGAACGAGACGATGCCGAGGTTCATCCCCTGCGGCAGCTCGGTGACGAACTTCTTCGCCGCCTCCTTCGCCGCATCGAGGCGGTTGGGGCTGACGTCGGTGGCCTTCATCGACAGGGAGACGTCGATCACCAGGACCACCGTGGCCCGGCTCCGCGGGACCTTCCGCATCGCCTGCGGGCCGGACAGCGCGACCATCAGGAGGATCAGGCCGATGCTCAGCAGCGCCAGGGGGACGTGGCGCCATCGGTTCCGGCCGGGAGGGGCGACGGAGTCGAGCACCGTCATGTTCGCGAACTTCAACGCGCGCTTCTCGCGCCGCCGCTCGTTGTAGACGTAACCGGCGACGATCGCCAGCACGACGAGGATGCCGAGCAGCCAGATCGGGTCCGCGAGCGAGGTCAGTCCGCCCATGTCAGGATGCACCCGCCAATCCACGTCGGCGTGCGGCGACGAACCGCACGATGTCTGCGAGCCAGTCGCGGTCCGTGCGCAGCGACAGGATCGGCGCGCCCACGCCGCGCAGCGTGCGAGCGACCTGGGTGCGATGCTCCTGCGCCGCCACGGCGAATCGCCGCTGCAGCTCGGGGGTCACGGTCAGTTCGCGGACGGCACCGGACTCGGCGTCGCGCAGGGCGATCTCGCCGACGTCGGGCAGCTCGAGATCGCGGGGATCGAGCACCTCCACGGCGAGCACCTCGTGCCGCGCGGCGAGGCCGCGGAGCTCCCGGACGTAGTCGACGTCGCCGAGGAAGTCGCTGATCACCACCACCAGGCCGCGGGGCTGTTCCGGCCGCCGCAGCGCGTCGAGGGCGATCCGCAGGTCGCCCCGCGTCCCCTCGACGGCGCGGGGCGCGCCGGCGATCGCCCGGAGCACCTTCTGCCGTTGCGCGCGGCCGGATTTCGGCTGCACCCTGATCAGCTGTGCACCATTGCTGACGAGACAGCCGACCCGGTTGGCGGCGCCGCTCACCAGGTGGACGACGGCCGCGGACGCGGCGACGGCGAGATCGCGCTTGGTGCCACCGGTCGAGCCGAAGTCCATCGACGCCGAGAGATCGACGACGATCCAGGTCTGCAGCTCGCGGTCGGCGATCATCTGCCGCACGTGCGGGTGGGTCGTGCGCGCCGTCACGGACCAGTCCATGAGGCGCACGTCGTCGCCCGGCGTGTACGGCCGCGACTCCCCCGGTTCCGAGCCCGGGCCGGGCAGCAGACCCTGGTGGTCGCCCTTGAGGACACCGTCGAGCCGCCGGCGGACGAGCAGCTCCAGCATCTTCAGCGAGGCCTGCATCCGGGCCTCGTCGACCTCTCCGCCCGCGAAGCTCGGCAGCGGGGTGTGCGGCACGGCGGCACCCGGCGGCCGGACGGGGGGTGTTGCGGGCATCGTCAGCCCTGCGGCTGCTGCGCGGGCACGTACTGCTGCTGCGGGGCGTGCGGCGGCTGCTGCGGCACGGGCTGGCCGACGACCTGGGGCAGGGCGACCGTCTGGAGCACGCGGTTGATCGCCTGGTCGGCGGTGACCTCGTCGGCGAGGGCGTCGTAGCTCATGACGAGGCGGTGGCGCAGCACGTCGGGAATGATCTCGACGACGTCCTGCGGGACCACGTAGTCGCGGCCGCGGAGCAGCGCCAGGGCGCGGGCAGCCGCGACGATGCCGAGGGTGGCGCGGGGCGAGGCGCCGTAGGTGATCCACGAGGCCACGTCGTCGAGGCCGAACTCCCGCGGGGTACGGGTCGCGGCGATCACCCGGACGACGTAGTCGACGAGCGCGTGGTGCACGAAGACCTCGCTCGCGGCGCGCTGCAGCCGGCGCACGGCCGCCGGGTCGAGGACCTGCGAGGGGACGGGCGGCACCGTGCCCATCCGGTAGACGATCTCGCGCTCCTCCTCGATCGACGGGTAGCCCACGACCACCTTGAACAGGAAGCGGTCGCGCTGGGCCTCGGGCAGCGGGTAGACGCCCTCGTTCTCGATGGGGTTCTGCGTCGCCAGCACCAGGAACGGGTCCGGCATCGGGTAGGTCTGCCCGCCGATGGAGACCTTGCGCTCCGCCATGACCTCGAGCAGCGCGGACTGGACCTTCGCGGGGGCGCGGTTGATCTCGTCGGCGAGCAGGAAGTTGGCCGAGACGGGGCCGATCTCCGTGTCGAACTGCTCCTTGCCCTGGCGGTAGATGCGGGTACCGATGAGATCGGACGGCACCAGGTCGGGGGTGAACTGGATGCGGGAGAAGCTGCCGCCGACGACCGTCGCGAAGGTCTCGACCGCCAGGGTCTTGGCGACACCGGGCACGCCCTCGAGCAGGACGTGTCCCTTGGCGAGCATGCCCACCAGGATCCGCTCGACCAGCTGGTCCTGGCCCACGATCACGCGCTTGACCTCGTAGACCGCCCGCTCGAGCAGCTTCACCTCATCGCTCGTCGCGATCGCCGGCCCCTGTGAGTGCGTCACGCAAAGATCCCCTTCATCGTCGTTCCCCCGGCCCGCGCGGGCCTGTTCCATCCGGCCCGCGAGAGCCCGTGCCCACGAGAGTACTGAATCGGCGGCGGTCAGCTGTTGATCACGCGGACACCCTGCGACAGGAAGGTCGACGGGTCGAAGGGCTGGATGCGCACGGCGCCGCCGGACTCGGGCGCCTCGATGATCTGGTTGTTGCCGAGGTACATGGCGACGTGCTGGGTGCCGCCGGGGCCGCGGAAGACCATGTCGCCGCGCTTGAGCTGGCTGATCGGCACCTTGTTGCCGGTGGTGTACTGGTAGCCCGAGTACTTGGGCAGCGCGATGCCGACGGCGGCGTACATGTACGCCATCAGTCCGGAGCAGTCGAAGCCGATCCGGTTGAAGTCGCCGTAGCGGTCGGCGACCCCGCCGTCGCGGACGCCCTTGGTCGCGCCCCAGGCGTTGCCGCCGCCCCAGGCGTACTGCACGCCGATCACGGACATGCCGCGCTGGACGACGGTCTCGATCATCTGGGCGCCGCTCATGCCGGCGGCGCTCGAGACGGCCTGGGCGGCGGGCGCGGCCTGCGCCGCGGGGGCCGCCTGTCCGGTGACCGCACCGAACGGGTTGGTGAACAGCGACGACGCCTGCCCGACGATGCTCTGGGCGAAATTGCGCGCGGGGGCGAGCGGGTCGGCGGAGTCGGCGGTACCGGCCTGTGCGGCGGGCGCGGCCTGCGCCGCAGGGGCCGCGGGGGCGGCGGGAGCCGCCGGAGCGGTGATCTGCTGGGTCTGCTGTTCGTCGACCACGTACTGGGCGTAGATCTTCTGCTGCGCCGCGCGATCGTCGGCACGCTTGGCCTCGTCGAGCGCGCGCTGCGCCAGTTCGCGCTGCGCGCTGAGCTTCGCCTGCTCCTGCTCCTGAGTGGAGAGCGTCGCGACGGTGGCGGTGATGGAGTCCTCGGCGACCTTCTTCCGGTCGACCGCCGCGGCGGTCGCGGCATCGGCCTGGACCTTGGCGGCCTTCGCGGCGGCCCGGGAGGACTCGGCGCGCTTCTTCGCGGCCTGGAGGTCGCCCAGCGCGGCGCGCTGCTTGTCGGCGACGATGCGCAGGGTGGCCGCGCGGTCGACCGCGACGCCGGGATCGTTGCCGCCGAGGGTGTTCACCAGCGCACCGGCGCTGTTGCCCTGCGCGTAGGCGGCCCGCACGACCGTGTCGAAGGCGTCCTGGGCGGTCTTGATCCGGGCGTCGGAATCGGCGACGGCCGCCTCGGAGACCTTGATCGCGCCGTTGGCCGCGGTCGCCGCGTCCCGCGCGGACTGCAGGTCCACGACGGCGCGGTTGACGGACTGCCGCTTGGTCGCGACGTCGCCGCGGAGGTTGGCGATGCGTTGGTCGGCCTGCGCGATCCTGTCGACCAGCGCGGCGACGACGTTCGCGGGGTTGGCGTCGGGGCCGTTGGGCTCGGCGAAGGCCGAACCACCGGCAGCGACGGAACCTGCGACCAACGAGCCGGTGGCGACCGCCGCGAGCAGCGACCGCGCAGCGAACGTCGGGGCGGGGTGTGCCGTACGCCTCAAGGTGTCTCCCTCAACTCAAGACCGGTGTCCGATGAGTACGCGTGGGCCTCACGTACAACATTGGCTTCAGGGGTACCGTACGGCACTTTCACAACGAGAGAAAACAGCAATCACAAACTACATCGATGTGAGTCTTCAGAAGAGAGCGTTGACCTGCGCAGATGCGTTACCTGAGAATGGCGATAGAATCGGACAGCCGCGAAGAATCACACAGCTGGAATTTCGAATGAGTGTGCGTTATTCGTTCGTTCGAACGGCTGCGTCGCCATTCTCCGGGCCCGCCGCCTCGGCCGTCCCGGGGGCGCCCACCGCGACCGGAGCGGTGTCGCCGGCCGTACCCGCCGCCCTGCGCGCAGCGTCGATCTCGCGACTGCGCCGGCGCGTGCGCACGCGTGCGACGCCGGCCAGCGCGGCGACGAACAGGACCAGCGCCACGGTGAACCCGGCCCACGGGAAGGTCGCGTCGTGCGCGACGTCGGCGAAGTCCTCGGCGGCCTTCGGCGGATTGTTCAGGGCGAGCCGCCCCGTGTAGCCGTCCTGCCCCTTCTCGATCTGGTACCGGGACAGCTGCGTGGAGTACCCGGCGACCTGCGCCGGCGACATCACCAGGATCGTCATCGGCCCCTCGCCCTTGGCGATCTGCTGCTTACCGAGTTCGGTCCCGAGATCGCGGAGCGAGGTGTCGGGGTTGTAGTCGTGCGCGAGGACGACGACCTGGAAGTTCTCGATCCCCTTGGCCCGCGCCTCGCTCACGACCCGCACCAGCTCCGGCACGGAGTCCTGATGAGCCGGGCTGAGGACGGCGACACCGTCGGCGGCGAGGTCCGCCTGCAGTGCGGACAGGTCCACGTCGTTCGGGACTTCGGTGAGGATCGGCAGCGGGCCCATGGGCCTCACAGTACGACACGCCCACGCGCGTGCCCGGAACGAGGCACAATGAGCGGCGTCCGGTGAGTTTCAGCCCCCGGGACTCTCACAGGACAAGCGTACTGTATTATCGGATTCAGACACCGACACAGCCCGTCGGTGCACACCACAAACGTTGAGTGGAGCTGACGTGAGCAAGAGTATTGATTCCTTCTCGTCGCGCGGCACGCTCGAGGTGGGCGATCAGTCGTACGAGATCTTCCGCCTCAGCGCCGTGCCCGGCACCGAGAAGCTGCCTTACGCCTTGAAGGTCCTCGCAGAGAACCTGCTGCGGACCGAGGACGGCGCGAACATCACCGCCGATCACATCAACGCCCTGGCGAACTGGGACCCCTCGGCCGAGCCGAGCGTCGAGATCCAGTTCACGCCGGCGCGCGTGATCATGCAGGACTTCACCGGTGTGCCCTGCATCGTCGACCTCGCCACCATGCGCGAGGCCGTCACCGCGCTGGGCGGCGACCCCAACAAGGTCAACCCGCTCTCCCCCGCCGACATGGTCATCGACCACTCCGTGATCCTCGACGTCTTCGGCACCGCCGACGCCCTCGAGCGCAACGTCGACCTCGAGTACCAGCGCAACGGCGAGCGCTACCAGTTCCTCCGCTGGGGCCAGGGCGCGTTCGACGACTTCAAGGTCGTCCCCCCGGGCATGGGCATCGTCCACCAGGTCAACATCGAGTACCTCGCCCCGGTCGTCATGACCCGTAACGGCCAGGCCTACCCCGACACCTGCGTCGGCACCGACTCGCACACCACCATGGAGAACGGCCTGGGCGTCCTGGGCTGGGGCGTCGGCGGCATCGAGGCCGAGGCGGCCATGCTGGGCCAGCCGGTCTCCATGCTCATCCCCCGCGTCGTCGGCTTCAAGCTCACCGGTGAGATCCAGCCGGGCGTCACCGCGACCGACGTCGTGCTCACGGTCACCGACATGCTGCGTCAGCACGGCGTCGTCGGCAAGTTCGTCGAGTTCTACGGCAAGGGCGTCGCCGAGGTCCCGCTCGCCAACCGCGCCACCCTCGGCAACATGAGCCCCGAGTTCGGCTCCACCGCGGCGATCTTCCCGATCGACGGCGAGACCATCAACTACCTGCGCCTCACCGGCCGCACCGACCAGCAGCTCGCGCTGGTCGAGGCGTACGCCAAGGAGCAGGGCATGTGGCACGACCCCGAGCACGAGCCGGCCTACTCCGAGTACCTCGAGCTGGACCTGAGCACCGTCGTTCCGTCGATCGCCGGCCCGAAGCGCCCGCAGGACCGCATCCTGCTCTCGGAGGCGAAGACGGCCTTCCGCAAGGACATCCACAACTACGTCGAGCAGAACAACCCGGCGCCGCACACCCAGCTGGACGAGGCGATCGAGGAGTCCTTCCCCGCCTCGGATCCGGCCAAGCTCAGCTTCGCCGACGACGGTGCCGTCAACGTCCAGTCGGCCGCCAACGGCTCCGAGGGTCGTCCGTCGAAGCCCGTCACCGTGACCGGTGAGCGCGGCACCTTCGTGCTCGACCACGGCGCGGTCGCGGTCGCGGGCATCACCTCCTGCACCAACACCTCGAACCCGTCGGTCATGCTGGGCGCCGCCCTGCTCGCCCGCAACGCCGTCGAGAAGGGCCTGAGCACCAAGCCCTGGGTCAAGACGAACATGGCTCCCGGCTCGCAGGTCGTCAACGACTACTACGAGAAGGCCGGCCTCTGGCCGTACCTCGAGAAGCTCGGCTACTACCTGGGCGGCTACGGCTGCACCACGTGCATCGGCAACACCGGCCCGCTGCCCGACGAGATCAGCAAGGCCGTCAACGAGGAGGACCTGACCGTGGTCGCGGTGCTCTCGGGCAACCGCAACTTCGAGGGTCGTATCTCCCCCGATGTGAAGATGAACTACCTGGCCTCGCCGCCGCTGGTCATCGCCTACGGCCTCGCGGGCACGATGGACTTCGACTTCGAGACCGACTCGCTGGGCAAGGATCACGACGGCAACGACGTCTACCTCAAGGACATCTGGCCGTCGGCGCAGGAGATCGACGACACGATCAAGAGCGCGATCAACCAGGACATGTTCCGCAAGTCCTACTCGACCGTCTTCGAGGGCGACCACCGCTGGCAGAACCTCGACACCCCCCAGGGCGACACCTTCGCCTGGGACGAGGACTCCACCTACGTCCGCAAGGCGCCGTACTTCGACGGCATGACGATGGAGCCGGAGCCGGTCTCCGACATCTCGGGCGCCCGGGTCATGGCGCTGCTGGGCGACTCGGTCACCACCGACCACATCAGCCCCGCCGGCCCGATCAAGCCCGGCACCCCGGCGGCGCAGTACCTCGACGCGCACGGCGTTGCCCGCAAGGACTACAACTCGCTGGGTTCGCGGCGCGGTAACCACGAGGTGATGATCCGCGGCACGTTCGCGAACATCCGCCTGCAGAACCGCGTGCTCGACACGATCGGCCTCGAGGGCACGCAGGGCGGCTACACCCGCGACTTCACCCAGGAGGGCGGCCCGCAGTCGTTCATCTACGACGCCTGCATGAACTACCAGGCCGCCGGCACCCCGCTGGTGGTCCTGGGCGGCAAGGAGTACGGCTCCGGCAGCTCGCGCGACTGGGCGGCCAAGGGCACCAGCCTCCTCGGCGTCAAGGCGGTCATCGTCGAGTCCTTCGAGCGCATCCACCGCTCGAACCTGATCGGCATGGGCGTCGTCCCGCTGCAGTTCCCGAAGGGCGAGTCCTGGAAGACCCTCGGCCTGGACGGCACGGAGACCTTCGACATCGAGGGCATCACCGAGCTGAACAAGGGCGTCACCCCGAAGACGGTGCACGTCACCGCCACGAAGGAGGACGGCACGAAGATTGAGTTCGACGCGGACGTCCGCATCGACACGCCCGGTGAGGCCGACTACTACCGCAACGGCGGCATCCTGCAGTACGTGCTCCGGAACATGATCAGGAACTGATCTCTCGTCTTCGTGCACGCGTGACGGCGGGCCCGGCCCCTGTGGCCGGGCCCGCCGTTCCCGTTGGATCAGGAGCAATTCATGCCCAAGGTCAGCGACGATCATCTCGCCGCGCGGCGCCGTCAGATCCTCGACGGGGCGCGGACCTGCTTCGCCGAGTACGGCTACGACGGCGCCACCGTGCGTCGGCTCGAGGCCGCCACGGAACTGTCCCGTGGCGCGATCTTCCACCACTTCCGCGACAAGGACGCGCTGTTCCTGGCCCTTGCGCGGGAGGACGCCGAGCGCATGGCCGACATCGCCGCCGAGGAGGGGCTGGTGCAGGTCATGCGGGACATGCTCAGCCATCCCGAGCGCTTCGACTGGCTCGGTACGCGGCTCGAGATCGCCCGCCGCCTGAAGAACGACGCCGATTTCCGGGCCGAGTGGACCGAGCGCAGCGCCGAACTCACGGAGGCCACACTGCGCCGCCTCGAGCGGCAGAAGGAGCGCGGCCGGTTGCGCGACGACCTCCCCACCGACGTCATACTCGGCTATCTCGATCTCGTCCTCGACGGCCTGGTGACCCATCTGGCGTCCGGCCGCCCGACGGCGGGCCTGGAGGCCGTGCTCGACCTCGTGGAGGAGAGCGTGCGCCGGCGCTAGCGGCAGCGCACCGTCACCGCTTCTGCCGGGACACCACGATCGCCCCGATCCCCGCACCGAGCAGCACCACGCCCGCGACGACCGTGAGGTAGAGCCCCACCCCCGTGGAGGTGTGTACCAGCGATGAGGACTTCGACGCGAGAGACGCGGCGTTCGTGAGGTCGTAGCCGCCGAGGCCGGCCACGATCAGGCCCGCGACCACGGCGACGATGCCCGAGATCAGTCGCAGCGGCGCGCCCCGGACGGGCAGCACGGCCGCCGCTACCGCCGCCACCGCGGCGATCAGGCCGAGGACCAGCGAGATCCAGCCGTCGCTGCCGTCGATGCCCGAGACCGTCTCGGTGAAGCTGGCGCCGCCGAACGAGGCCGAGACGGAGACCCACGGCAGGAACGCGCCGACGACCGCGAGCAATCCCGCGCCTACGACCACGAACTGCAGGACCATCCCGACGCCGCCCCTGCCCGACGGTGCCGCCGGGCCGAGCGGGCCCGGCTGCCCGCTGCCGCCGGGGTACGGATAGCCGACCGGGAGCGGCTGCCCGCCGTAGGGTTGCGGCCCGCCGAAGGACTGCCCTCCGTACGCCGGCTGCCCGCCGTAGGGCTGGCCGTACGCCGGCTGCTGGCCGTACGGGGGCTGCGAACCGCCGTAGGGCTGCTGCTGTCCGTAAGGGGGCTGTCCGTACGGCTGGTGCGACGGGCCGTGGCCACCGGACACCGGTCCCGCGGGCTGGTGCTGCCCGGGGTATTCGCCCTGGTTGTAGGTCATGCGGGGAGCGTAGCCCCGTCGGCCTTACGAACCGGTTGCAATCGCCTGAAACCGCCCGGACGTCAGTATCCCTCGGGCGGGGTGGCGTACAGGAAGACCGCACCGCCGGGATCCTTCGCCGAGCCCATCGTGGCCCACGGGGTCTTCTCGGCCGGGCGGAGGATCTGCCCGCCCGCGGCGACGATCCGCTCCTCCGCGGCGGCCGTGTCCTCGACGGTCAAGTAGATCTGCCAGAACGACGACATGCCGTCGCCGAAGACCCCGGCGTCGAACAGTGGTGCGGCGTTCATGATCCCGGCGACGCCGTCCTGGGCACCGTCGGGCCCCACGAGCGCCTGGCTGTACCGGTCGGGCCCGACCGAGCCCTCGGCGCCTCCGCTGCCGATCTCCTGGAGCGTCCAGCCGAAGACGGTGCGGTAGAAGGCGAGCGAGTCCTCGTAGCTGTTGCTCATGCAGTCGAACCAGTACGGGGTGCCGGGCGCGCCGCGCTCCACGAACCCCGGGTGGGTGCCCGGCTGCCAGACGCCGATCGCCGCGCCGGCCGGGTCGACGACGAAGCCGAACCGCCCGAGATCACCGACGTCGGCGGTGGGCACGATCACGGTGGCGCCCGCCTCCGTGGCCGCGGCGAGCGAGGCGTCCGCGTCGTCCGTGCGCAGGTAGACGGACCACATGTCGCCGGGCCCCTCGCCCCCGTCCGTGGCCCCCATGAGCCCGGCCACGAGCTTGCCGCGTACCCGGAAGTTCCGGTAGCCGCCGAACTCCGCGGCGGGTGGATCGGCCTCCCAGCCGAAGACGGCGCGGTAGAACTCCGCCGCCGCATCGACGTCGTGGCTCATCAGGTCGATCCATACGGGTGCGCCCACCGGGGCGATGTAGTCGGTCATGGGACCAACGCTCGCACACCCCACCGACAACTTCCAGGCGTCCGCGCGGGGGCGCTGATCAGATTCCGGCGACGCCCCGTGCGTCCCGGTAGACGGCCGCGACGCCGCTGGCGGACATCGGCGCCGACTGGATCTTCGCGTCCGAGGCCACGACGGCCTGCAGCGTGATGCCGGCGACCAGGAAGTCGGCCACCGAGCGACGGGTGTGGTCGGCCGAGGTGACCAGCACCGCGCCGTTGCCGAAGCCGTTCTGCCGCATCAGCGCCGCCGAGTTGATGGCGTTGCCCTGGGTCGATCCGGCCCGGTCCTCCGTGTAGATCCGGGTGCCGGAGACGCCCTGGGCGAGCAGCCACTCCTTCATCGCCGCCGCCTCGGTCTTGCCCGCCTTCGGCGCGCCGCCGGTGACGACGATCGGGAACGCCGGGTACGCCTGCGCGACCGCGAGACCCTTGGTAAGGCGCTCGACGAGCACCGGCCGCAAGCCTCCGTTGTCCTCGAGGCCGTAGCCGAGGATCACGATCACCGTTCCGGGCGCGACGCCGCCGGGCACCTGGTCCGTGAGCGGGAAGGTGAGCGCCTTGTTGACGTTGGTCATCAGCGCGACGACCTTCTGCGCCTGGTCGAGCGGCATCTGGTTGACCGCCGCCTGGGCGCCGGCGGTATCGCCGGCCGCCTGGCGGTCGATCGCCTGGTTCGTCAGGGACGCCGTGGAGGTCGACGGTGCCGCCCCCGCCGTTCCGGAGGTCGCAGTCGCGATCGCGGCGACCGCCACCGTCGCCGACAGAACCGAGCGGATGAAACCAGAGACACGCATCTTGACCTCCGTGACAAATGTGACTGCTGGTGGAAAAATACCGCACCGAGGTCTGTGTTGCACACGTGAAGCATGATCTCTGTGACGAATGACGCCCTCTAGGCCGCTGCCGCGGCGGCTACGCGACCTCCCAGCTGTCCTCGTCGGCCACCTCGCCCACCGTGTAGGTGAGTGTGTCCGTGGTGCCGTCGGTGTTCGCGACCCGGCAGGTGAAGCTCTCCTTCGGCGCGACCGCCTTGAGCCCGGTCCCGCAGTCGACACTCGACGCCCCCGGAAGCTGAGCCTTGACGTGCGGCGTCAGCTGCGGGCCCAGCGCGGGCATGCTGTAGAGCTTCTTGGCCGTCACGAAGTCCACGTTCATCTGGTCGTCCTTGACCGTGACCGTCACGGGGACGACGGCGTCGGAGATCTTCGCCTCGCACGTGAAGGTCGACCCGACCGCGGGGCGCTTGTTCGATTGGTCGCAGCTGACCGAGTCGACCTTCTGGCCGAGCTTGCCGTACTCGGTGTTCAGCTTCGTCGTGATCGCGTTCTCGAGTTTGCCGTAGTCGACGCTCGCGCCGCCGGCGCTGAACGAACACCCCGCGACCAGCATGACGGCCGCCCCCATTCCCAGTTTCTTCATGCAGACGACGGTAGGCAGCAGCCGTTGCCACCGGTATCCCCAAGTACCGGGCACTTCCACCTCCCAGATTCCTGGGATGGCGTCGTGCGCCGCACCTACTCGTTCGCACTCCCCGGACCGGTTACCCTCCGCGCGGCCCGCTCCTGGGCATCGCGATAGATCTGCGCAATTCTCCGCTGCAGTTCCTCCTTCGGCGGGAGCGCGGTCCAATATTCGGCCACGACGATGCCGTCCTTGTGCATCTCGAGCAGCTCGATCTGCTCCCGGCTCGCCTCGGTACAGAGGATCAGGCCCAGTGGCGCTTCCTCGTCGTCCCGCCGCTCGTACCGGTTGAGCCACTTGAGGTAAAGGTCCATCTGGCCCTTGAACGACGGGCGGAACTTACCGACCTTGAGCTCCACTGCGATGAGTCGGCGGAGCGGCCGCGAGAAGAACAGCAGGTCCAGGCAGAAGTCGTCGTTCCCGACCGTCATCCGCTTCTGCCGGGCCACGAAGGCCCAGCCGTTGCCGACTTCGAGGAGGAAGGTCTCCATTTCGCGGATGAGCGCCTCCTCGACGTCCCGCTCGGCGTGGACGTCCTTGAGGCCGAGGAAGTCGAGCAAGTAGGGATCGCGGAAGCTGTCGAGCGGCACCGCCGACCCTCCGGGCGTCTGCGCGTTCGCGATCTCCCGTCGCTCGAATCCCTGCCGCCCGATCAGGTCGCGGAGCGCTCGGACACTGAGCCGTGCGTCGAGCGCCTGCTGGATGTAGAACGCCCGCGCCTCGTCCGAGTCCACCGGTAGGAGCGCCTTGAAGTGCGTCCAGCTCAATTGTCGCCCCAGCGAGGCGACAATCTCGCGATCCGGAAAGACCTGCGCGAACTGGATCATCCGGTACAGATTCGCCCGCTCGAAGCCCCGGCCGTAACGCTCCGTCAATTGTCGTGACAGCGCCACGACAATCTCCCGAGCGTAGTCGGCGCGCTCTTCCGCGAGGATCGCGATGTCGATCAGATGCCCGATCTGCCAATTCATCAGCGTCAACGCCACGTTCGCCTGCGACGCGATCACCGCACGCGTCTGCTCGATCAACGCGGAGACCTGCGTGACCAGGTCCCCGTGCTCCCCCGACGATTCCAGCTCAGTCATGAGTCCTCCCCTACTCGTCACTGTCACCGCGACGCTATCGGGGACGTCTGACACGTTCTGCTGGGCTGTCGAGACCACGACCGAGCATGATCCGCCAGCCCATGTCCGTCGTGATCCGGGCACTCACCCGCCGCGCCCGACGGTGCCCGCTCAGCTCCGGTCGTCTTCCGAGGCCGTCGCGCATCACGGTGGTGGTGCAGGCGCGGATGGTCGAGTAGTCCGGTTCGGCACCAGCGGTCACGATTTCATAGCCCCGCGACCGCCGCACGTCCCTCAGAACCACGGCCGACGCCCCGATACACTGGATCGTCGCGACGGAACAGGGAGGTGCACGATGGCGCAGACTGCTGCGCAGCTGTACGCCGCGTTCACCGACAACGCGGACAACGACGTGGCGCTCCGCCTCCTCCGCTCCCCCAACGCGGTCGCCTACCTGGCCCTCATGGCCGCACGGCTGGGCACGGGCCCCGTCGACGCGGAGGAGCTGGCGGACGCGCTGACCGTCGACCTGCAGTCGCTCGCCCACCACTTCACCGAGCGCGCCCGCCCGGTCCCCGCGGGCCCAGACGTCCTGGACCAATGGGTCAAGCACGGCTTCGTCTCCCGAACCCTGGACGAAACGGACCGCGAGATCATCCAGCTCACCCGCGGCGCGACGACGGCCCTCGGCCAGGTGCAGGCCGTCTCTCTGGACCGCAACGTCGCCACGGAGACCGCGCTGGAGCTCGTCACAGCGCGACTCTCCGCGGTGGCGGTCACCGTCAGCGCCGATCCGGACGACCACCTGCGCGCTCTGGACGAACAGATCGCCGAACTCACCCACCGCCGCGAGGCGCTCCGGGCCGGCCTGGTCCCGGAGTACGACCGCGACAAGGTGGTCGACGACCTCAAGATCGTCAGCTCCCTCGCCGAGCGCATGCCGGCGGACATCCTCGGCTACGGCGAGAAGCTGCGCGAGCACACCCGCAATCTGCTCACCCACGGACTCGAAGCGTCCGACGACGACAGCGCCACCGCCTACGCCAAGACTCTCCAGCGTCTCTTCGACGGCCACGACGAACTCGCGAACACCCCCGAGGGCAAGGCCTTCGACGCCTTCTACACCTTGCTCTCCGACCACCGCCTGCGCCGCCAGCTGGAGACGTCCGTCGCGTCCGTCGTCCACGAGGTGGCACTGCCGGACGACCTCAGAGACTCCCTCACCGGGTTCCTGGACCGCATGTGGATGCAGGTCCAGCGGGTCGACGAGATCCGCGGGCAGGTCTACCGCCGCATCAACATCTTCGTCAAGGACGGCGACTTCCTGCAGTACCAGTCGCTGCGGGCCCGCATCACCGAGGCGCAGCGCGCGGCCGTCGACGCCTTCGACGCCGTCTCCGCCGGCCGTGACACCGGGCTCGCGGTCCCCATGTCGGCCGTGGACACCAGCTCCGTCGGCGCCCTGCGCTTTCACGACGGCATCGTCACCCTGCCGCCCGAGGTGCGCGAGACCTCGGGCGAGTTCACCATCGACCCCGCCCGGCTCGTCGGCCGGGAGGCCATCGACTGGGACTCCCTCGCCGCCGCCATCAACGAGCGGGTGAGCAAGTCCGACGGTGCCGACATCGAGGAGATCCTCGCGACGATCGACGCTCCCCGCGCCGGCGACGTGGTCGGGGTCTGGTCGCTCGGCGCGCGGTACGGCACCGTCGACGCCGACCGGCCCGTCACCGTCCTCGCGCACACGGCCCGCGGCCCGCGCGAGCTGACGGTGCCGCACGTGGAGTTCGCCGCCGCGCTCCCGCCCCTGACGCCCGCCTCGGCCGCGCCCGAGCCGACCACGCTGTTCGAGGAGTGACGTGACCGACGAAACACTGGACATCGGGGACGACGCGCTCCCCGAGATCGACCTCGCGGACTTCCGCATCGCGGACGACGAGGCCGTGCGATCGCTCCGCGGTGCGGAGACCGCGCCGCGGTTCGACGGCGACACCTCGCAGCTGCCGAACTCGGTCTGCTACGCACTGCAGGAGTTGATCGCGGCCCCGCACGTCTCCGCGAAGTCGAAGAACTGGGCGGTGATCGAGGCGGAGGAGACGCTGCTGCGCAGTCGCCTGTCCGAGCTGAACCTGCTGCTGGAGATCAACCGCGAGACCAAGCACGCCTTCACCCGGCAGGTCAGCGAGAACGACCCCCGGCAGCGGAACCTGCTGCGCGCCCAGAGCCTCTCCCTCGCGGCCTCGGTGCTGGCGCTGTTCCTGCGCCTGAAGCACCTGTCCAGCCCCGACGAGGCCGCGGTCGTGGAGCGGCAGGAGATGATCGACCACCTGCTGACCTTCCGGCCCGCCCGCGACACCGACGAGGCCGGCTTCATCAAGAAGGCCGACGCCGCGATCAACCAGCTCGAGACCCGCCGCCTGATCCGGCGGGTGGGCACCAGCGACCGGTACGTCGTGCACTCGGTGATCGCCTCCCTGCTCACGCCCGAACAGGTGGACCTGTACACCGCCGCCTACCGCGATCTCGCCAGCACCGACCAGGACCTCGGCGAGGCCGCGGCCCCCGTCGACGACGGCGACGACGGCCAGGACGGCACCGTCGAACCCGAGAACGAGACGTAGGAGCCGCAGTGACAGTGCGCAGCACCCGAAATCACATGGGCCAGTACCGCCTCACCCGCCTGCAGGTCGTCAACTGGGGCACCTTCGACGGCTACAAGGACTTCCCCATCGATGAGCGGGGCGTGATCCTCACCGGCCCGTCCGGCTCGGGCAAGTCCTCGCTGATGGACGCGCACTCGGTCGTGCTGCTGCCCACCTACGACCAGTCCTTCAACGCCTCCGCGGACATGACGGCGAAGGGCGCCAAGCGCGCCGCCCGCTCGATGGCGGATTACGTGCGCGGCGCGTGGTCGGTCAACGACGACGAGCACCAGCAGTCCAAGGTCCAGTACCTGCGCGGCGACTCGGCCACCTGGTCCGCGGTCGCGGCCACCTACGACAACGGCGCCGGGAACGTCACGACCGCCGTCGCCGTGAAGTGGTTCCCCGGCAGCGGGACCGACGGTGCCTCGCTCAAGTCCTGGTACCAGCTGCACTCCGGCCCGTTCGACCTGCTGGACCTGCAGGACTGGGCCACCGCCGGCTTCGACACCCGCGGCTGGCGCGCCCGGCACAGCGGCGTCGAGTCCTTCGACACCCAGGCCGCCTACCAGGACGCGCTGCGCAGGCGCGTCGGCATCGGCACGTCCAGTGCCGCGCTGGCGCTGCTCGGCAAGGCCAAGGCGATGAAGAACGTCGGCGACCTCGACGCCTTCATCCGCACCTACATGCTGGACCGGCCGCAGACCTACGCCCGCGCGGAACGTCTGGTGGAGAACTTCACCCAGCTCGACGAGGCCTACCGGGCCGCGGCGCGCGCGGAGGCGCAGGAGAAGGTGCTGCGGCCGATGCCGGAGGCGTACGAACGCTACCGCTCGGCCACCGTCGGGACGACGCGCGCGGCGGACCTGCTCGGCGCGCCCGTGCGCTCCTACCTGCGCGGACACAGGCTGCGGCTGCTGCAGGAGCAGATGGACCGGATCGAGGGCGAGCGAGCGAGCATGGACGCGCAGATCGCCCGCTGGGAGGACCGGGCCGAGGAGCGCAAGATGCGCTACAACGACTTGCTGCACCGGCTCCGGCAGGAGCAGGGCGAGGTCGGCGTACTCGAGGCCGAGTTGCAGTCCCGCGAGCTGCAGACCCAGGCCCGGCAGCGCGCCTACGAGCGCTACGCCGCCGCCGTCGAGAAGCTCGGCGAGCGCGCGCCGGAGTCCGCGGAGGAGTTCGCCGCCCTGCGCGAGCAGGTCCCGGGCATCCGCGATCGGGCGACCGAGGCCGCCGAGGCGCTCGCCGCGCGGGTGCACACGGCCTACACCGACGAGTCGGATGCGCGCCGCGCCGTCGAGGCCGTCGACGACGAGCTGTCCGTCCTGGACCGACGGTCGTCCCTGCTGCCGCCCGCGCTGCTGGACCAGCGCGACGCGATCGCCCGCGCCACGGGCGTCCCCGCCGAGGACCTGCCCTACGCAGCCGAGCTGATCGACGTGCTGCCCGCCGAACAGGCCACGTGGGCCGGCGCCGCCGAACGCGTGCTGCGTCCACTCGCCACCACGCTCCTGGTGCCGGCGCGCCACCAGCGGGCAGTCGCCGACCACGTCAACGCCACCCGCGTCCAGGGCGTCCTCACCTACCAGGTGGTCGACGGTGCCGACACCACCCGTCCGGAGCCGGGGTCGCTCGCGACGAAGCTGACCGTGGACACCTCGTCGGAGGCGGGACGGTGGCTCGCCGGCGCGGTCGCCCGGGCCGCGCGGCACGCCTGCGTGGACTCCCCCGCCCAGCTGGAGCGGCATGAGCAGGCGGTCACCCCGGAGGGCCTGGTCAAGAGCGCGGGCGGACGGTTCCGCAAGGACGACCGGCGCGCCGTCGCCGACCGCTCGCAGTGGGTGCTGGGCACCAACACCGGCAGCAAGCGCGAGGCGCTGCAGCGGCGCCGCGACGAGCTGGCCGCGGTGCATGCGAAGGCCGCCGAGGCGTCCGCGACGCTGCGCGACGACCTCGCCGAGCACAAGGCCGTCGCCGACAGCGCCGCAGGGGTCCTCGGCTACACGTCGTGGGCGGAACTGGACCACTGGGCCGCGAAGGCCGAGGCGGAGGAGCTGGCCGACCGCATCTCCGACGCCCGGTCGGGCAACGCCGACCTCGG
Organism: Tsukamurella sp. II2bb; assembly: GCF_057815145.1. Classification (NCBI taxonomy): domain Bacteria; kingdom Bacillati; phylum Actinomycetota; class Actinomycetes; order Mycobacteriales; family Tsukamurellaceae; genus Tsukamurella; species Tsukamurella sp. II2bb. The sequence goes on along the minus strand of NZ_JBYPZI010000002.1, from coordinate 181,618 downwards.
CGAGCTGGAGCTGCAGGCCGACAACGCCTACGGCGAGCTCGCCGAGGCGCAGACCCGCATCGGCGCGCTGACCGAGACCATGAACCGCGCCGGCACAGAGTTCGACGATCTCCTCGCCGAGTTCGAGAAGATCGACGCCGAGAGCGCCCCCAAGCTCAGAGAGGAGGACGAGGACTTCCTCGCCACGGCGCTGTGGCACCTGCTCACCGCCGACGAGGCCCGCCCCCGCCGGCTCACCCTGGAGACCTTCGGCGAGGTCCGCGCCGATCTCCGCGCCGAGCTGGAACGCCAGCAGGCCGCGGCCACCGCCGAACGTGATGCCGCGGAGGCGCGGATCGTGCGCACCGCGGAGCAGTTCCTCCGCGAGTGGCCGGACGCGTCGACGGAGCTGTCCGCCGAGGCCGCGTCAGCGCCGGACTTCGTCGCGGTGCACGAGAACCTCGTCGCACACGGGCTCGCGGCGGCCACCGAGAAGTTCCGCCGCCTCATCACCACCGACGTCAGTCATTCGGTGTCGAACCTGTTCAAGGAGGTCGACGACACCCACCGGGCCATCACCCGCGGCATCGCCGACGTCAACGCGGGCCTGCGCCGGGTCGAGTTCAACGAGGGCACCTACCTGCAGATCGCCTACGCCGCCCGCCCGACGCCGGAGGCGCAGGAGTTCGCCAAGCTGGTCGACGAGATGGTCCGCGACGCTCCCGCCGCCAAGCGGGCCGAACCCGCCGCCATGGCGGCGCAGTTCAAACGGATCCGCGGGCTCGTGCTGAGGCTCACCGGCGACGACCCCGAGTCCCGTCGGTGGACCGAGAATGTCCTCGACGTGCGCACGGGCTACTCCTTCTACGGCCGGGAGAACGCCGTCGGCGCGGAGCCGGACGCCCCCGCGGTGGTCACCTACCGCAACACCGCCACCAACTCCGGCGGCGAGCAGGAGAAGCTGGTCGCCTTCTGCCTCGCCGCGGCGCTGAGCTTCGCCCTCGGTTCGCACGGCAACTCCGATCCCACGGGATCGAACGAGCCGGCCTTCGCGCCGCTCATGCTCGACGAGGCCTTCAGCAAGTCCGACGAGCGCTTCTCCGCGCAGTCGCTGCGGGCCTTCGAACAGTTCGGCTTCCAGCTGATCATCGCCGCCCCGATCCGCATGGTCGGCATCGTCGAACCCTTCATCGGGCAGGTCATCCTGGTCGACAAACAGGTCACGCCCGACGGTGCCCGATCCGACGCCCGATATGCGACTTTCGGGGAGCTCACCACCGCCCGGTGATATACAGGGCACATGGCCACCGTCGTTGCGCTCAACGCGCACCCGGACGACGAGACGCTCGTCATGGGCGGCACCCTGGCCCTGCTCGCCGCGGCCGGAAACCGGATCGTGCTGGTGGTGGCCACCGACGGGATGATGAACGGCGACGACGAGCCGCACCCGGATCGCCGCCTGGCCGAGCTCAGGGCCGCCGGCGCGGCGCTCGGCGCGGCAGAGGTGCGCTGGCTCGGCTACGCCGACAGCGGCCACGGCGCGGACCTGTACCCGGACCCGCCGGGGCGCGTGCGCCTCGTCCGCGCCGGGATCGAGGGGCCCGCCGAACGGCTGGCGGCGATCCTCCGCGAGGAGGACGCCTCGCTGCTGGTCGGCTACGACGCGGCCGGCGGGTACCGTCATCGCGATCACCTCGCGGTGCACGCGATCGCCCGCCGCGCCGCGGAGCTGACCGGTGTCCGGCTCATTGAGGCCACACTCCCGCGCCACGTGCCGGTGCGCATCGTGACCGCTCTCGCGCGCGTGCGGCTGGTGCCGTCGCGGCTCATCGGCCTGGCACGCACCTGGTACACCCCGTCCGCGCAGATCACTCACCGGATCGACGTCCGCGATCACGTGGCGGCGAAGAAGAGCGCCCTCGCGGCGCATCGGTCCGAACTGGCGAAGTCCGGGCTGCTCATGCGCGCCCTGCGCGTCGCGATCCTGCTGCCCACGCCGGTCCTGGCCCGGCTCATCGGCACCGAGTACTTTCTCGAGCCGGCGGGCCCGACGTCTCCGCCGGATCGACTTGTCTGACCCACGTCCCGTTCCGGGAGTCCGAGCGACCGGACGCAGGTCACGGTTTCCGCGCTGACCGGGGCGATACTCACCGCGACGTCCGACCCGTCGTATCGCGACGCTTCCGATGCCCTGAGCAGGACGATAGCCACCGAGGACGGTGCCGGTGCCGTGGTCGACGCGGTGCACCGGGCAATAACGATCGAATAACACCGCTAACGAAGCGGGCGGCGCCTCCCGATCTCCCTCATATCCGAGCACCGTGGGGAAACGAGACGAGGAGGACGCGATGCGAACCGCGACCGGTACCAACAGAATCCGTCGAGCGCTGGTGATCCCGGCTGCGATCGTGCCGATGCTCGGGCTACTGCCCGGCATCGCCTCGGCGGAGCCGACGACGCCACCACCCGCGCCATCGGCCCCGGCGACGACGACCACGACGACACCCGCACCGTCGACCACCGTGCCCGCACCCGCCCTGGCCACGCCACCGCGAACGGCGGTACCCACGACGACGCCCGGGCCGTCGACCACCACGACGATGCCGCCCCAGGGCCCGCCCGGCCGGCTCACCGTGGGGGCGGTCCGGATCGTGGACACGAACGGCACGGGCGTCCCCGGCGCCACCGCCTACGTGCGGGGTTGCAGTGGCGGGCCCGGCGCGACCCTGTCCGACGGTGGTGCGACCACGGTGACCGGGCACTGCGTCCAGGCGAAGATCGACCGGGTACCGACCAACTGGCGCATCGTGGGTCCCTCGGCGATGACCCGCACCAGCGATACCGGCCGCGTCGAGTTCCGCTTCACCCTCGAGCGCGGCGGCATCGTCCCGCCCACGAGCACCACGCCGCCGCCGACCAAGAACGTCCGCTTCACGCTCTCCGCCCGGGACCAGGACGGCAAGGGCGTCCCGTCCGAGTACGCCGTCGCCGAGTGCGGCACCTGGCGACCGCTGGGCGGCGCCCGCACCGACAGTGCGGGCAACGGAGGCGGAACCTTCCCGCGGGACTGCGTCGCGGTGGTCCCGACCGCGTGGCCGTCGTCGTGCGTGCTGCTCGGCCCCCACGCCTACGCCCGCGTCGAGGGCAACGCCGTCAACCGGCTCGCCTTCCGGTTCCGCTGCGGCGTCACGATCCCGCCCGGCGAGGTCGACACCGAGGGCAGGCTGGTCAAGACGGATCGGATCACCGGTGCGCCGCTGGCCGGGGCGTCGTTCGTGATCGCGCGGTGCGGGTCCGACGAGGCGATCCGCGCCGTCACCACCGGCGCCGACGGCGTCGCGGCCCTCGCGCTCCCGTCCGGCTGCTACCGGGCCATCGAGACGGCCGCACCGGCCGGCTACGTCCGCGACAACGGCGCGGTCCCGTTCGAGGTGAAGCTCACGCCGCGGTTCGAGGTACGGGTGACGAATTCGACGATCGACGCGGCCCCGGTCGTGCGGAACCTCGAGACGCGGGTGCCGATCGCCTCGATCCCGTCGGGGAGGACGGCGTGATGCGCCGCCGGGCCGGGGTGGTCGTGACGGCCACAGCGCTGCTCGCCCTCGCGGGCTGCGGCGGCACCGTGGACGGGACGGCGGCGGCACCGTCGTCCAACCCGAGCGCGCAGAGCGACCTCCGGCCCCCGGTATCGGCCACGGCGTCCGAGCCGACCACGCCGGTGGCCGTCACCGTCGCCGATGCCCGGGCGGTGGTCGACGCGGTGGCGACCGACGCCCAAGGCGCGCTGTACCCGCCGACCGATGTCGCCCGGGTGGGCTGGTGGGTCGACTCAGCGCTTCCCGGCAGCGGTGCGGGTTCGGTCGTCATCACCGGCCACGTCGACGACGCCCGGCAGGGCACGGGATTCGCGAAGCGGTTCTCCGCGCTCGCGCCGGGCACCGAGGTCACGCTGACCGGGAAGGACGGTGCCGCGATCCGCTACCGGGTGATGCGGACGGTGTCGGTCGGCAAGGGCTCACTGCCCAGCGACGACCTGAACCGGCTCGACGGCCCGGAGACGCTGATCCTCGTGACCTGCGGCGGGAGGTTCGTCGGCCCGCCGATGGGCTACGAGAACAACGATCTGGTCTACGCGCAGCGCAGCTGAAGCACCGCACGGAGGGCGGCCGGCGTCACGAGGCGTCGGCCGCCCTCGGCAGCAGCCACCCCCGGTCCGGGGCGACGCTGACGTGCACGCACTGCATCGGCGCGAGGATCTCGTCGGCCGCCAGATCGGCGACCGACGCGAGGCGACGATCCATCACCTCGCGGCGCTGCTGCACGACGCGGCGAGCGGGCGAATGATGCTCGCGGCAACCCAATCTGTCACCTTGCTCAGAGAGTTCTTCATCGCCGAGGTCGCTGTCGTTGATCGGGTCCGCGGAGCGACTGAGGTCATGCGGCCCGATGAATCCGAACTCGAGCAGTGGCTCGACACCTACTCACTCCGGGACCTATGGGAGATGAACCTCCTTCGGAGGCCCCCCGCGCTGCGTCCGCGCCGCGGAGGCCCGTGTGACGGCAGCGTCCATTGCTGCCCAAGTCGAGGGCCAAACGGATACGCTCGGTGCGAGCTATTGCAACAAGGTTCGTCGAGACCGTAACCCAACGTTCGCGCACTAGCAGAAGCCCCACCACGCGGAGCAGACGATGATCCGCAGACGTCTAAGGAAAAACAAATGACCACATTCCCGACCAGCAGAGACATGGGAATTCCTCAGTCGTACGTTCCCCTTGAATTCCCAAGAACCGGAATAAAACCCTTGGACGTGTTCGCTCGTACTGCTAGAAAGACGTTCACGCCGCTCGGGCGAATCGACCAAGTTCTCTCCAATGTAGCAACTGCCGAGGCATCGATTACCATCAGAACGGAGTCGGTCGCAGACATCCTCGCTTCAACTCAGTCTAGGAGCGCGACCGGTGCCGGAATTTCTGTCGCGAACAGCATTGCGCAGCCATTCGGAGGTTCTCTCACAACCAGGGGTGCCCTCAGCCGGGCAGCGCGCGCATCTCTATCTTGGACGGGCGTAACGCTGCGTACGACCGACATATTTCAAATCGACAGTTGGATCAGGGAGTCGCGACGAAATAGGAACTATCCGCTAGCCGTAGAGTTAGCCCGGAATGGCAAGCTATTCATCGCCACCTCTGCATACTACGCAAAGGAGCTCACAATATCACTTGATGACGAAACAAATGCTTCGCTAGACATTTCGCACCAACCGCTTGGCGGCCTGAAAATCGAGCACGAAACGCAAGGATCCGAGAACTTTCGCGCCAAGCTCAGATTCCCTGAAGACACAGAATTCTGCATCGCAGTGCAACTACTCAGGATCTATCCCAACATGCAGCGATACTTCCTCCAAGGATCGCCGAGCACTGCCGCCAACGCCAAGGTCCGGTCTGGTACGCGGGACAACGGCGGGTATCGACCCACGGGCAATATCAATATCGTGAGCAATAGCGGAACGTCTTTGGTTCAATGCCGCGAACAATAGCAGAACTTAAGCGGATGATTCTTCAGTCATCGTCGACACAGCGCTCCGAGCTAGTACTGGAACTCGCTGTGGCGTACTTCAATGACGGCGACAAGATGACCTGCGCGAAATTACTAGAGGACCTGTACCGCTCGCTGGATATCAATGACCCAAAACGTACGATCGTGTCGTACGATATCGGTAACGCGCTGCAACACCGATTTCCCCAGGAAGCTATACACTGGTTTGAGAGATGCATAATACTGGCAGCCTACGCCACCGACGCAAAAAGCTACGATACCTACGCACGATCCGTACACGGCCTCGGACACGCCATCTCATCCGAATGGCTACCGGTGACGGTTTTTTCAACCACAGGCCCCACGGCGGCCCTGTTTCACGAAAATATCACGAAATCGCAACAAGAATCACTTCAGGCCGGCCGTTCGAGTATTGCAGAATATCACGAGCAGGACGTACTGCCGCTACTTCGAAGAGTCCGATCTTTTGGAGAGATGGGAACGACATCCCGCTATCAACTTTCTGCAAAATTCCACGCTCTAGCGATCAGGCTATTCGAAACCGCTCCCGCTGAGATCGAAAACGGCCTAAACAGATTGGGCGTATCTACTGGCGAGCAGCTCGCTCTAGCTCGAGCGTGCTCCGCCGCTGTTCTGTGCACCCTACGCCGTCACACCGACGCGCTTGACGAAATAGAACATGCAATTGGCTACTGGCGTACCATCGCCAGGTCGACGCCGACCGACGAGCTTAGGCACGCGAGCGCGCTCAGTACGCGCGCAATGATTCTCACAGCATTAAACAATCAAGCGGGCGCTGATTCGAATTTTTCAGCAGCAATTTCACTTCTTGCAAGACGTGAACATCTGCCACGCACGGCAAGGGAACTCGCGAATACACTCGAGAGTCAAGCATTGTGCAGACGTTCGCGCGGAGGCAAACGCGAATTGCTCCTCACATCCCGCAAGTACCGGCTTCGCCTTGGTGACTTCCATGAGCTGTCCCGTTGCGACGAAATGATTGCCGATACGTTTCACGGCGATAGCAGTGAGCTGGAATTCCAATGGCGAATCTCGGCCTGGATATCGACTGTCGCATGGAGTGTTCATGTAAATGACGTGGGGCCGTTCCCAACTACCGAAGAGGTTGCCCGGGCCTTAAAGCGGTTATACGACACCTACCTCAGGACTTCGCTCGCCCTACGCATGGTAAACTCCTTACTTGCCCTGGCTTCAGCAAGAAGCACGGCGCAAACAATGGCCAACTTGATTAAGACCACTGATCCGACGGCGCCGATCCATGAGCCACAGGCATGGTCCCACGAAGACATCGAAAGATACCGCAGTGCCAGTCAGTCTCTGTGGCTCACTGCCGGGATGGGCGGCATCTGGATATCGATGTATCGAGGAACAACTGGAAGTTGGGTTTCAAGTATCATCGACGTGGATCTGGATCAGGCGGAATCAAGTCTCAAGTCGATGGTAGCGTCACTTGCCTTGATGCTAGGTAGCGCTGCGCACTTCGACGTGAATGAACGGCTATTCTCGAATCCCAGAAACAACTCGTGGCATTTGAGAGATGTCGCACGACTGATCCCCCCACTGCTGAAATCTGATATGGAATCCGCATCACAGAAAGGCGAGCTACTCGATCTCCGCATCGTTCCTTGTAGTCAGGCAGCCCAGTTGGTACCTTGGCTGATCGTCCCCGTCCGAAGATCGATTGAACGGCCACGTCTGCTTATCGACAACTGCGTGATCGCGTTGGTATGCCCATCGCCAGGTGTCCTCAACAACCAGTACGTGGGAGAAGGAGACGCACCGTCGGAAATGCCAATTGGTGGCAAGATCGCGACCACCGCACCCGAACTTGCGCGAAGCAAGAATCGCCATCTCATAGCCACAAGGACTGACGCACTCCGCGCGATGACCAGTGGAGACTTTCGGATTATACATTTCGGTGGGCACACACTGATGAACGAGAGCGGAGACATGTTTGGAATCCAGTGGGCCCGACGCCAGCGAATATTTGAAAACGATATTGCCCGAATCAAATCGGAAATTACACGATGTGACCTCGTGGTGCTTGCTGGCTGCACCACCGCTTCTGCAATGCAGGATCGATATCATAATTGGGGCGGGCTGTGTCTGGCCTTCCTTTCAAAAGGCATCCCGACAACGATAGGAACAAACTGGGCAGTCCCCGAGACTAGAGAGACTCGAGAGTTCGAAAGGCGACTCCTTGAAGCGCTTGAAAGCGCCGAATCAAGAAAACCCGAACTAGTTCTACGAGATTTACAGATTGGATACCTCGAGGAATTCAGCAATTCGGTACGTAGGCCTCCGTCGCCGCCTGTGACACATTGGCTCCCGTACTACGTGATCGTTCGATGAAAGAACTGATGTCACGCAATCCCTTGTGCCTACGAGCAGTCCGTGCTCCTGCTCTGAATACCAAGTTCTGGATGACAAAATAGGGAATATGCCTTCCAGCTCGGATCTGTGGAGTACCCGCTGTCGCGGGCGTAGAGACGGGCCGCGTGGACCGCCTCTACGAGAGAGTCCCCATCCGCTAGTCTGCCAAAAAATTCTGTCGCGAATAGCTGAGCACAGTTGTCACTGACAGCCCACCGAGTTCCAAGGAACCCTGCGGCCCCATTCCTGAGAAGTACCTCGAACCAAGCAAACGGCGCAAGCGGACCATTTTCGGTTACCGCAGTATTGCACCCATTCGCGAAGACAAACGATCTCGCTGTCGAGATCGATCGTTCAAACCGAATAACGCGAGTTACGTCGATCCCGTGCCGTTCTCCAAACGACAACTGTCCAGTGTCGTCGTCTATATCGCCGTGAGCGCCAATATAGATGAATCCGTTGTCACTAAGGTTATCCAGGGCCGCAGCAAGACTATCCAAAGCAGACACGTTGCAAATCCGCCCGCGACTTTCAAGCGCCTGGCCTATTTTCTCAGCATCCCCATCGAATTCTGTCGCAGTTATGACTTGCACGTCATCGACATACACACTTTGACTCTTGCGTTGCTCAACCGACAAGATGGCTACCGAACACAGTTCACCTAGAGTCTTCGTGGTCCCGTGCCGCCTAAGCGGTAGAGCTTCCCACGGAATATCGTACTCGGCAGTCATGATGGTGATCCGGGGCGTGCGGTCGCCGAGGTCAGGCAGCGGCCATTCGTCGATCCTTAACTGATGACTATAGACCTCCAGTGTTCGATTGATCTCCAGGTCAAGGCGAGCGCGAGTCGCGTCATCTCCGAAATGGTCGAGATAGTCGCGATCTATCACTTCGCGCAATACACACATAGGTGAACGCAGGTCGGAGAGGGTCATCGGGGCTCTAACCAGTTCCGTTACCCGCTTAGACGTGGCGTCCCAACATCGTAGAACAAATTGCCCATCGTGGATCTCAGCGGAGATCACTACATCTGAATCGATTGAATCCACATTGCCTTGAAGAGTATGTCGATCAAATCTTGACGCATTGAGGCCGGTTCGGTCACTGATCGCCTCGAACGTTTGAGAAACAGTTCCGCATGGCTGTCCCGCTAACGCAATCGAGACATTGATCTTTCCGAGATAGGGCACGCGCGCAACGCTGAATGAGTACACGAACATCGCGCCATGAGAGTACACAGCGTCACGCTCGAGCTTTATTGTCGCAGAATCCCCGAAAACTGCAATATCTACCGGCCCAGCATCTATTGCGCTTCTTACTACCACAATAACGGTAAATTCGCTGCCGCAGGTAACGCGCTCCGGCACACTTACAGTAATGCAAGTACCGCTGAGATCAAACTCAGATACTCCCCGTATTCGCTGCCCTCCTAGGACGTCTATATTCTTCAGCGACATGGTCGATACCTGAGTCGCAGCCTCTACAATTATCTCCTCCGGAACAGATATTCGATAGTCGCGGGCCAATGCGAGTCCGCCCACAATAGCGTCATAGATCTCATCGCTCGATCGCAGGTTCGCCGTCCGGGTGGCAGTTCGGAGCAAGCTCTCTACAACTAACTCACGATGGCATTCCGCGAGGTCGTCAATGTGTTCAGCGGCTTTCTTGAACGAGCGGACGGCCTCGAGCCAACTAGATTCCGGCTCGTCTCGATTGCCTGAGTCAAGCAAACCTAACGTCTCATGGAAGTACCCTATCCACATCTCGTGATGGCCGACCCCCGGGAGCAGTTCACGGGCAACCGCCCGTCTGAAGAACAGTACCGAGATTGAATTATATTCTACAAGCGCAGCCGTAGGGAACCAGGCGATTAGATCAGGTACGCTCTCGCAGATGAAGTTGATAGACGTGTCCGTGAAACTCTTGACGCTTTTCTCTCTCGCCTCAGCGTCCTGCTCAAGAAGAGAATTGTACACAAGATATAGGTACAGCGCTTTATGCTCGGTACTTGGAAGCTCCGAACTGGCCAACTGGGCAACGAACGACTTACTCGCCGATACCGTATCGCAGCTAGAATTTATAGCAGAGATATATCCCAAGACAATCTCTTGCGCTTGAGCTGACGTTCCCAAACGTCTCGCAAGTTCAAGCATCGGCCGTGGATTGATGTACCGATTCGGATAAAGTTCGGTGAGTCGGACGATCAGCTCGCATAGACTAGTGGCGTCACGCTCGGATGCTGATGTTATCACGCCATATCGGTAGAGACAGTCAGCAATCTCCTGCACTGCGTCGGAGAGATCCTGGTTCGAATTCGTCGCGCATTCGGCCATGGAGACTGCGATCTGCAGGTCTTGTCGTAGATTCCGCACTACATCGGAGGTGGAGCGATCCTCCTCGAACGCCTCGAACTGTGAGCGAGACAGATCGTCTGCTGACACTGACCTTCCCTCCGTCGCCGGTAGGCATCCCGCGACACAGCCTTGGATGTTCGGGTCCGGGGAGTGAGGCGATGCGTGGAACGAAGCGTATCGCCTTCTATGTCGATCACGGGGGAACGCCGCTACGTTCGCTTCTGGCTATTCAAAGCCTATGCTCAACACACGCCTCGAACGCGACCCAGAGGTTTCGCGCGGTTCAGACTAGGCGGGGCCGCCTACCGGATTACGCGAGCTCGATGAGCTCCTGGTACTCGGCGTTCCAGTGGTCCTCGGTGCCGTCGGGCAGCAGGATCACGCGCTCGGGATTCAGCGCCTCGGCGGCACCCGGATCGTGCGTGACGAGGACGACCGCACCCTCGTAGGAGCGCAGCGCTTCGAGCACCTGCTCGCGGCTGACCGGGTCCAGGTTGTTGGTCGGCTCGTCGAGCAGCAGCACGTTCGCGGCGGAGGAGACGAGCCCGGCCAGCGCGAGGCGGGTCTTCTCGCCGCCGGACAGGGTGCCGGCGGGCTGCTCGAGCTGCGGGCCCGTGAACATGAACGCGCCCAGCAGCCCCCGGAGCTCCTGCTCCCCCGCATCGGGTGAGGCGTGGCGGATGTTGTCCCACACCGAGGCCTCGTCGTCGAGGGTGTCGTGCTCCTGCGCGAAGTAGCCGATCTTCAGGCCCCGCCCGGGCTCGAGACCGCCGGTATCGGGCTTCTCGACGCCGGCGAGCAGCTTGAGCAGCGTGGTCTTACCCGCACCGTTGAGGCCGAGCACCACGACGCGGGAACCCTTGTCGATGGCGAAGTCCACGCCGGTGAAGATCTCGAGGCTGCCGTAGGTCTTGGTCAGGTTCTTGACCATGAGCGGCGTCTTGCTGCACGGCGCGGGCGCGGGGAACTTGATCCGCGCCGTCTTGTCCTCGACGCGCACGTCGTCGAGCTCCGCCATCATCCGCTCGGCGCGGCGCAGCATGTTCTGCGCAGCCACGGCCTTGGTCGCCTTGGCGCCCATCTTCGCGGCCTGCACGCGCAGGGCGCCGGCCTTCTTCTCGGCGTTGGCACGCTCGCGGCGGCGGCGCTGCTCGTCGGTGGCGCGGGCGTCGATGTACTTCTTCCAGCCCATGTTGTAAACGTCGGCCTCCCCGCGCACGGCGTCGAGGAACCACACGCGGTTCACGACATCGTTGAGCAGGTCCACGTCGTGGCTGATCACGATGAGGCCGCCGTCGTGGTTCTGCAGGAAGGTGCGCAGCCAGCCGATCGAGTCGGCGTCGAGGTGGTTGGTGGGCTCGTCGAGCAGCAGCGTGGTATCCGATTTGCCGCCGGAGCCGTCGGAGGCGGCGAACAGGATCCGGGCGAGCTCCACGCGGCGGCGCTGGCCGCCCGAGAGCGTCCGCAGCGGCTGCTCCAGTACCCGCTCCGGCAGGGCCAGGCTGTTGCAGATCCGCGCCGCCTCCGACTCGGCCGCGTAGCCGCCGAGCGAGGCGAAGCGCTCCTCGAGGTTGCCGTACTTGCGCACCGCGGTGTCCAGCTCGGCACCGACGAGCTCGGCCATGCGGACCTGCTGCTTGGCCATCTGCGCCACGATCTGGTCGAGGCCGCGGGCCGAGAGCACCCGATCCTTGGCGAGCACGTCGAGATCGCCCTCGCGGGGATCCTGCGGCAGGTAACCCACGTCGCCGCTGGAGATGATCCGCCCCGCGTAGGGTTCGCCCTCGCCGGCGAGGATGCGCATCGTGGTGGTCTTGCCGGCGCCGTTGCGGCCGACGAGTCCGATCCGGTCGCCCGCCTGCACGCGCAACTGGTCGCCCGGAGCGGTCAGCAGGGTGCGGACGCCGGCGCGCACTTCAAGGTCGGTCGCGGTGATCACGAGGAGCCAGTCTACAGGCGCACGAGAGCATCCCATGCCCCGCGAACGCCCGGGTCAGGCCGGCACATCGGCGACGAGATATGCGTCACCACCGGCGCGCTTGGCCGCGTACATCGCCTCGTCGGCAGCCACCAACAGGTGCTTGATGCGCCGGTCGCCCGCCGCCGCGGGGCGCCAGGCGATCCCCACGCTCGCCGTCACGCCGCTCACCACGCCGTCGGCGGCGGATCCTGCGCAGCGCAGCGAGGCCACGCACTCGGCGGCCAGCCGTGTCGCGGCCCGCTCCGAGTCGAGCGCGGCGATCAGGATGAACTCGTCGCCGCCCTGGCGCGCCACCAGCTCGACGCCGGGCACCGCGGCCAGCCGTGCGGCGGCATCCCCGAGCACCCCGTCGCCGACGGAATGGCCGCGCCCGTCGTTGATGTCCTTGAACCGGTCCAGATCGACGACGGCGACCGCGACCACCCCACAGGTGCACAGGCCGGCGAATTCGGGCGCCTGCGCATCCCAGCCGCGCCGGTTGAGCATCCCGGTCAGGGCGTCCCGGACGGACTCGTCGGTGAGGACGACGGCTTCCGACCGCGACCACTCGATCACGAACTGGAGCGCGGCGGGGAACGCGAAGACCATCATGACGGCCATCGCGACGTACGGGGTCAGTTCCGCTGCGTCCCAGCCCTCGAACCACCACGCCCAGCCCGCGAGCCCAGCGATGACGGCCAGCCCGAAGCAGCCGTGCAGCAGCGCGATCCGCCACCCCATGATGAAGCCCACGGGGATGCCGACCACGGTCAGCAGGCACACGTACATGAATCTGCCCTCGATCGTCGCGAGGGTCCCGATGTCGAGGAGCAGGAGCAGGTCCAGCAGCGCTACGAGCCCCAGCGCCCGCTCCCGCGAAGGGAACGGCAGGAACCGCCAGATGAGGCCGCCGACCACCAACGCGGCCGAGACCGCCAGGTTCAGCCCGCGCGGCAGCACACCGTGCGGGCCGAGCGGCAGCGCCTGCGCGCACAGATTGATCACGCCGACGGTGAGCATGGTCGCGCCGATCAGCCGCATGCCCCACCGGGAGAACCGCGGTTCCCGCTGCGCCAACTCGGCGAACAGGGTGTACTGGGCCGTACCCGCCGTGCGCCACTCGTCACCGTCGGCGAGGGCGCGGAACGCACGCACGGCCAATCTCGGGAGCGCGTTGTATCCGTCCGAGTAGCTCCCCCATGCCCGCTGGAGCCAGTCTTCCGTCACAGCGCGCTCGTTCTCACCAGGGCTGCTCAGCGACCCGCGCGAACGCCCGACGCGAGGTCCGCCGTCAGGGATCGCACCGCGTCGAGGGACTCACCCGCGGCGCTGACCAGGGCGGACCCCACGATCACCGCGTCCGCGTACGCCGCGATCTCCGCGGCCTGAGCCCCGGTGCGCACACCGAGCCCCACGCCTACCGGGATGTCCGAGACCTCGCGGATGCGCGCGACCAGCTCGGGCGCGACGTTGTCGACCGCGTCCCGGGCGCCCGTGACGCCCATCGTCGACGCCGCGTAGAGGAACCCCGACGAGGCCTTCGCCGTCATCGCGAGCCGCTCCGGCGTCGAGGACGGCGCCGCGAGGAAGATCTTGTCCAGGCCATGCCGATCGGCGGCCTCGATCCACTCGTCCGCCTCCTCGGGAATGAGGTTCGGCGTGACCAGACCCTTGCCGCCCGCGGCGGCGAGGTCCCGGGCGAAGGCCTCGACGCCGTACTTCAACACGGGATTCCAGTACGCCATCACGACGGGCGCGCCGCCGGCGGCGGCCACCGCCTCGGCGTAGGAGAAGATGTCGCGTACGCGGATGCCGCCGCGCAGGGCGTCGTCGGCGGCGCGCTGGATGACGGGGCCGTCCATCACCGGATCGCTGTACGCGACCCCGAGCTCGACGATGTCGGCGCCGGACTCGACCATCGCGACGACGGTGTCGATGCCGCCCTGCTTGGACGGGTACCCGCAGGGCAGGTAGGTCACCAGCGCGGCGCGGTTCTCCGCCCGGCACTGCTCGAAGACCGGTGCCAGAGCGCTCACTTGTTCTCCCCCTCGACCTCTGCGCTGCGCGAAGCCTCGTCCCGCAGCTCGGTGTTCCGCCGTTCCGTGTTCAGCTCCGCGCCGATCACCTTCTGTCCCACGACATCTCCCTGCTCGTCGAGCAGCCCGAACCACTTGCCGGCGGTGTCCACGTCCTTGTCCCCCCGCCCGGACAGGTTCACCACGATCACGGCGCCGGGTCCCAGTTCGCGCCCCAGCTCGAGCGCCCCGGCCACGGCGTGGGCGGATTCGATCGCCGGGATGATGCCCTCGGCGCGGCACAGCAGCGCGAAGGCGTCCATCGCCTGCGCGTCGGTGACCGGGACGTACTCGGCGCGGCCCGCCTCCTTGAGCCGGGCGTGCTCCGGGCCGACGCCCGGATAGTCCAGTCCGGCGGAGATGGAGTGCGATTCGATGGTCTGGCCGTCCTCGTCCTGCAGGAGGTACGAGTACGCGCCCTGGAAGGCGCCCGGGGTCCCGCCGGTGAACGTCGCGGCGTGGCGACCGGTCTCGACGCCGTCGCCCGCGGCCTCGCAGCCGACCAGGCGCACCCCCTCGTCGCCGATGAACGGATGGAAGATGCCGATCGCGTTGGAGCCTCCGCCCACGCACGCGACCACGGCGTCGGGCAGGCGGCCCTCCGCCTCGAGGATCTGCGCGCGCGCCTCCATGCCGACGATGCGCTGCAGGTCGCGCACCATGAGGGGGAACGGGTGCGGGCCCGCGGCGGTGCCGAAGCAGTAGTACGTGGTGTCGGCGTTGCTGACCCAGTCGCGCAGCGCCTCGTTGATCGCGTCCTTGAGCGACGCCGAGCCCGAGGCGACGGCGATCACCTCGGCGCCGAGCAGGCGCATCCGCGCGACGTTGAGCGCCTGGCGGTCGGTGTCGACCTTGCCCATGTAGACCACGCACTCGATGCCGAGCAGCGCGCACGCGGTGGCGGTGGCCACGCCGTGCTGACCGGCGCCGGTCTCGGCGATGACCCGCGGCTTGCCCATCCGCTTGGCGAGCAGCACCTGGCCCAGGACGTTGTTGATCTTGTGGCTGCCGGTGTGGTTGAGGTCCTCGCGCTTGAGGTAGATCTTCGCCCCGCCGGCGTGCTCGTTCAGGCGCACGCACGGGTACAGCGGCGACGGGCGGCCGGTGTACTGCCGCTGCAGGCGGTCCAGCTCCTCCAGGAAGGTCCGGTCGGAGCGGACCTTCTCGAACTCGGCGGTGACCTCCTCGATCACGGCCATGAGGGCCTCGGGCACGTGACGCCCACCCCACGCGCCCCAATGGCCCGTCCCATCCGGCTCGTAGGCCGATCGTTCGGACAGTCCGCTGCTCGCTACTGGGAGGTTCACACGACGATTATCCCCACCCCGTCAAAGTGAAATCACGGCGACGCCAAAGGTTCCGCGAAACCCGCTCCGCGACGAGTCTTTCCGGACATGACCACCACTATCGGAGACGTCCTCGACGATCCCGTCCGGACGTCCCTGTACGGCGCGCACGCCCGGTTCCGGATCGGGGACGGCGCCGTCGTTCGCTACCGCCCGGACGTCGCGCGGTTCGTCGGACACCCGCAACAGCCGACGGCGCAGGACTTCGCCGCACTGGCCCGGCTCGCCGCCCCCGGAACGCCGCTCTCCCTCCGGGGCTACCGGGGCCCACTCCCCGCCGGGTGGCGGATCGTCGACGAGGTCCCGTTGGTCCAGTACGACGGTGCGGCGCTCGCCACCGCACCGGACGACGAGGCCGAGGTGCTCGGGCCGCGGAACGCGGACGAGATCCTGGACCTGGTCGCGCGCACCCGCCCGGGCCCGTTCGAACGGCGCACCGTCGAACTGGGGTTGTACCTGGGCCTGCGGGACCGCTCCGGGCGACTCATCGCGCTGGCCGGCGAGCGACTGCGCCCACCGGGCTGGACGGAGATCAGCGCGGTCTGCACCGATCCCGCGCACCGCGGCCGCGGCCTCGCGACCCGCCTGGTCCGCGCCGTCGGCCATCACATCCGCGCCCGCGGCGAGACCCCCTTCCTCCACACCTCCGCCGAGAACGCGCCGGCCCGCGCGGTGTACGAGGGGCTCGGCTTCGAACTGCGCGCCGCGATTCCCCTGCTCCTCGTCCTTCCGCCCACCACCGACCTCTCCGGAGCCTCATGACCCTCGCGCTCACCGGGCCGCAACCCGCGACCGCCGATCCCGAACTGGCGGAACTCGCCGACCTGCCCGTGCGCCACCGCGTCCAGTGGGCCCGCTGGCTCGCCGTGGCGGTCGCGGTCGTCCTCTTCGCCCAGCTGATCGTCTCGGCGGTGACCAATCCGCGCTTCGACTGGCCGACCTTCGGCGCCTACCTGTTCAGCCCCACGATCCTCGAGGCGCTGTGGTTCACGGTGCAGCTCACCGCGATCGGCGCGGTCGCCGGCTTCCTTCTCGGCGGGGTGCTCGCCCTGGCCCGCCTGTCCGGCAACCGCGTGCTGGCGGCGTTCGCCTTCGGCTTCGTCTGGCTCTTCCGGTCCGTCCCGCTCATCGTGCAGATCCTCTTCTGGGGCTACCTCGGCGCGCTCTACCCGACGATCGGCCTCGGCATCCCGTTCGGCCCCACGTTCGTCGACTCGCCCACCAAGGACCTGCTGTCCCCGTACACCGCCGCGGTGATCGGCATCGTGCTGCACCAGGCCGCGTACGGTTCCGAGATCGTCCGGGCCGGGATCCTCGGTGTCGCGCCGGGCCAGCACGACGCCGCCCGCGCCCTGGGCATCCCGCCGGCCGCGCACCTGCTGCGGATCACCCTGCCGCAGGCACTGCGCACCATCGTGCCGCCCGCGGCGAACGAGGTGATCGGCCTGCTCAAGGGCACGACCGCGGTCTTCATCCTGGCGCTCCCGGACCTGTTCTACCAGGTCCAGGTCATCTACGGCCGCAACGGCCGGATCATCCCGCTGCTGCTCGTGGCGGTCGCCTGGTACGCGCTGCTCACCACCGTCCTGTCCGTCGGCCAGCACTACCTCGAGAAGCGCCTGGCGCGCGGCTACGGCGCCACGTCCACGACGAAGGAGACGACAGCATGACCGTCACCGCACCGCGCCCGCGCCTCGAAGCCGTGGGCCTGACCAAGCGCTTCGGCCACGACGAGGTCCTGCGCGGCGTGGACCTCACCGTCGCCCCGGGCGAGGTGGTCTCGATCATCGGGCCGTCCGGGTCCGGGAAGTCCACGCTGCTGCGCCTGCTCAACCACCTCGAGGAGCCCAGCTCCGGGGTCGTCCGGGTCGACGGTGACCTCATCGGGGTCCGGCGCCGCGGCGACCACCTCGTCGCGCTGCGCGAACGCGAGCTACGACGGCAGCGCGCCCGGATCGGTTTCGTCTTCCAGCAGTTCAACCTCTTCCCGCACCTCACGGCCGCGGAGAACGTCGCCCGGCCCCAGCGCCTGACGCTCGGCCGCAACCGGTCCGAGGCCGACGAGCGGGCCCGCGCACTGCTGGACCGCGTCGGCCTCGGCGCGCACGCCGGTCATTACCCCGGTCGGCTCTCCGGCGGCCAGCAGCAGCGCGTCGCGATCGCGCGCACCCTCGCGCTCGACCCCGAGCTGATCCTGTTCGACGAGCCGACGTCCGCACTCGACCCCGAGCTGGTCGGGGAGGTGAACGCGGTGATCGCCGAGCTGGCCGCCGAGGGCCGGACCCTCGTGGTGGTGACCCACGAGCTGGCCTTCGCCCGTCGGATCTCCGACCGCATCGTCTTCCTCGACCGGGGCCGCATCGTCGCCGTCGGATCGCCGTCCGCCGTGCTCGACCGTCCCGCCACCGACCGCACCCGCACCTTCCTCGCCCATTGGACCGCCAAGGAGACCGCATGACCATCCGGACCACCGCCCGACATCGCCTGCCCGCCCTCGCCGCGGCGGTGGCCCTCGCGGGCGCCGTGCTGGCGGGTTGCGGCGGGCAGACCACCGAATCGACCACCGCGAGCGTCACCGGCGCGGCGGGTCAGCACCTCAACCTGACCAGCAAGCAGGACCGCATCGTTCCGGCGAAGAACGAGGCCGCGGCGGCCCTGCTCCCCGCGGCGGTCCGCGACCGCGGCACCCTGCGCGTCGCCCACGGCTCGGGGGCCGGCAACGCACCGTTCTACTTCCCCGCCACGGACGACGAGCGGGTGTTCATCGGCGACGAGTCGGACATCGCCCACCTCATCGCGGGCGCGCTCGGGCTGAAACTCGAGGAGTCCAACACGTCGTGGGAGGGGCTGTTCCTGGGGATCGACAGCGGCCAGTTCGATCTCGGCGTCTCCAACATCACGGTCACGGAGGCCCGCAAGCAGAAGTACGACTTCGCCACCTACCGCAAGGACGACCTGGCGGTGGAGGTCCAGGAATCGTCCCCCTTCACCTTCGCGGGCGGCGACTCGTTCTCGGGGAAGACGGTGGCCGTCGGCTCGGGCACCAATCAGGAGCGGATCCTGCAGCGCTACGACGCGGACCTGCGCGCCGCCGGGAAGCCGGGGATCACCATCAAGAACTATCAGGACAACACCGGGGTCTACGCCGCCCTGGCCTCCGGCCAGATCGACGCCTACTTCGGCCCGAACCCGATCTCCGCCTTCCACGTCGCGCAGACCAAGGGCACGCCGAACGCCACCAAGATCGTCGGCCGGGTGTCCGGTGCGGGCGCCACGCTGCAGGGCCTGATCGGCGCCACCACCCGGAAGGACAGCGGCATCATCCACGCCGTGCAGGCGGCGCTCGAGTCGACGATCCGCAGCGGCGACTACGCGAAGGTGCTGCAGCGCTGGGGACTCGAGGCGGAGGCCGTTCCCGCCTCGGAACTCAACCCGCCCGGGCTGCCGATCACCGGCAAGTGACCCGACGGTGCGGCGCCCCGGAATCGTGGCGCCGCACCGCGCTCAGTCGGACGTCGTCGCGCGGGCGACGAACTTGAACCGGTCGCCCCGGTAGACGCTGCGGGTCCACTCCAGGGCCACACCGTCGGCGTCGCGGCCGAGGCGGTGCACCATGAGCAGCGGATGCCCCGCCGTGACCCCGAGCAGCTCCGCCTCCGACGGCGCCGCGAGTGCCGTCTCGACGGTGTCCTCCACGGCGGTGATCGACCGTCCGTAGTGCTCGCGCAGCACCCGGTACAGGGACGCCTGCTCCTCCAGTCGCGGGCCGAGGCCACGCAGCGGCCCGCGCAGATGCGCCGTCTCGATCGCGAGGGGCTCCTCGTCGACGATGCGCAGCCGGCTCACGCGGTAGACCCGCGCCCCCCGCGTCAGCTCGAGCGCCGCCTGCGTCTCCGCGTCCGCGGTCACGTGATCGCACGACAGGAGGCGGGATCGCACCGACTTCCCGTCGACCCCGAAGTCCTCGCTCAGCGACGTCAGCTGCCGGACCCGCACCACCTTGGGCGGGGCGACGTAGGTTCCGCTGCCGTGTTCGCGCCGCAGCACGCCCTCCGCGGAGAGCTCCGCGAGCGCCTTCCGCAGCGTGGTGCGCGAGACGCCGAGCTGCTCGGCCAGCCGGCGTTCAGCGGGCAGCGTGTCCCCGTGCCCGAGGTCGCCGATCCGGCGCTGCAGTTCGAGCTTGGCGCGGAAGTAGCGCGGCGGCTCGCTGTGCGACGTGGGTGTGATCGTCATGTGTTCCACATTACCCCTTGACGCCGAAAGTGGTCTATGCCACTCTAGTCGTACTTCAAGTGGTCTACACCAATTGAAGCCGACCTCAAGGAGAAAGAAATGAGCGGTACGCAGGCTGCGAAATCCAGCGCGGTCCTCGTCGGCATCGCGGCGGCGAGCCTCGGCGTGATCTACGGATACGACACGTCGAACATCGCCGCGGCGAAGGACTTCATCCGGGCCGACTTCGGCCTCGGCGACGGGATGACCCAGGCGCTCGCCACGGTCGTCGTCGTGGGCGAGATCCTCGGCGCGATCGTCGGCGGCTGGTTCGCCAACAAGATCGGCCGCCGGAAGGCGATGATCTCGGTGGGTGCGGGGTACACCCTGTTCGCACTGTTCGGCGCGCTCGCGCCGGTGGTCCCGCTCCTGCTCGTGGCGCGGTTCCTGCTCGGCCTCACGGTGGGCGTCTCCGTGGTGGTGGTCCCCGTCTTCGTCGCCGAATCGGCGCCGGCCAAGCGGCGCGGCGCCATGCTCGTCGCCTACCAGTTCGCGACGATCGTCGGCATCATCCTCGGGTACATCCTGGGCTACCTGCTCGCCGGCCTCGGCACCACGTCGTGGAAGTGGATGCTCGGCGTCGCCGCCGTCCCCGCGATCATCGTCACCCTGCTCCTGGTCCGGCTGCCCGATACCGCCCGCTGGTACATGACCCGCGGCCGCGAGACCGAGGCCCGCTCGGCGCTGCGGTCCGTCGAACCGGATGCGACCCCGGCCGAGATCGAGGCCGAGCTCGACGAGATGCGTGCGCAGCTGTCCGACGAGTCGGGCGGCAAGCTCAGCCAGCTCTTCCGCAAGCCCTACCTGCGCGCCACCTTCTTCGTGGTCGTCCTCGGCTTCTTCATCCAGATCACCGGCATCAACGCGATCATCTACTACAGCCCGGACATCTTCGCCTCGATGGGCTACGACGGGAACTTCGGCAAGTACATGCTGCCCGCCTTCGTGCAGCTCTTCGGCCTGCTCGCCGTGGTCGTCTCGATCTTCACCGTCGACAAGTTCGGCCGCCGTCCCATCCTGCTCGGCGGCATCGGCACCATGGTCCTGGCCTTCGCCGTGATGATCCTCGCGTACCAGATGGCCGACGGTGACTTCAAGAGCCACGAGACGGCGGGCGTCGTCGGCTTCGCGGGTCTCGTCCTCGTGGTCATCGGCTTCTCCTTCGGCTTCGGCTCGCTCGTCTGGGTCTACGCCGGTGAAGCCTTCCCGGCCCGGCTCCGCGCCTACGGCTCCTCTGCCATGCTCACCTCGGACCTCGTCGCGAACGCCATCGTCGCACAGGTCACCCTCACGATGCTCAACAGCCGGCTCCTGGGCGGCACCGGCACCTTCGCGGTCTTCGGCGTCCTCTCCGTCGTCGCCTTCCTCTTCGTGCTCAAGTTCGCCCCGGAGACAAAGGGCCGCAAGCTCGAGGACATCCAGCACTACTGGCAGAACAACGGCAACTGGCCCGTCGAGGGCGAGAACACCGCGGCGGTCGCCCGATGAGCGGCGCGGTGATCGGCCTCGACATCGGAGGCTCGAAGACGCAGGCGATCCGCGCCGAGAACGGCGTCGTCGTCGCCGAGGCGCTCGCGGGCAGCGCCAACATCTCCTCCGTGGGCCGCGAGGAGGCCGGACGTCAGCTCGACATCGCCCTCGCCCGGCTCGGCGTCGACGGCGTGGGCGCGGTGTGCGCCGGCGCCGCTGGTGTCGAGACCCCGGCGGGCGCGGCCACACTGACCGCCCTGTTGGCCGAGCGGATCCCGGGTGCCCGGGTCCGCGTGGTGCACGACAGCCAGCTGATCCTCGCCGCCGCCGGCGTCCGGGACGGCGTGGCGGTCATCTCCGGCACCGGCGCCGTCGCCTGGGGCCGCTCCGGCGACAAGCACGCCCGCGCCGGCGGCTGGGGTTACCTGCTCGGGGACGAGGGCAGCGGCTACTGGGTCGCCAAGGAAGCGGTGCGCCGCACCCTCATCCGCCTCGATCGCGAGGAGCCGGCCGATCACCTGGGACAGCAGCTCGCCGCCGACTGCGGCCTGCAGGACACCGACGAGCTGCTGGACCACTTCTACGCGCAGCAGGAGCGGCGGTACTGGGCCGGCCGCGCCCGGGTGGTCTTCGAGCTCGCCCAGTCGGGCGATCCGGTGAGCACCGACATCGTCGACCAGGCGGCGATCGCCCTGACGGACATCGCGGTCTCGGTGGCGGAGCGGATCGGCTCCACGGGCCCGGTGGTGCTCGCGGGCGGCCTCGCAGTACATCAACCCGCCCTGCAGCGCCGGGTCCGGCATCACCTGGGTATGCGCGGGATCTCCGACCTGCGGGTCCTCACCGTGGACCCGGTCCGTGGTGCCATCCAGCTCGCGCAGCGCGAACTGGAGCGGCGCGGCCCGAAGGTCTAGCGCGCGGGGCGCGGGCAGCTGGGGTGCGAGCCGGCGGTCACGAGGTCGGCGACAGCCGTCCGCGGATCGCCGGCCGTGACCAGTCCCTCGCCCACGAGCACCCCGTCGGCACCCTGGCCGGCGTAGGTCAGCAGATCGTGGCTGTCCCGCACGCCCGACTCGGCGATCTTGATCACCGAGGAGGGCAACCCGGGGGCGATCCGGGCGAAGGAATCGCGATCCACCTCGAGGGTCTTGAGGTTGCGGGCGTTGACGCCGATGACGGTGGCACCCGCCTCCAGCGCGCGATCCGCCTCCTCCTCGGTGTGCACCTCCACGAGCGCGGTCATGCCCAGCGACTCGATGCGGTCCAGCAGCGAGACCAGGACCGGCTGCTCCAGCGCCGCGACGATGAGCAGGACGATGTCGGCACCGTGCGCGCGGGCCTCGTGCACCTGGTACGGCGAGACGACGAAGTCCTTGCGGAGCACGGGGATCCGCACCCGTTCGCGGACCGCGTCGAGATCCGCCAGCGAGCCCTTGAAGCGACGCTCCTCCGTGAGGACGCTGATCGCGCGGGCTCCCCCGGCCTCGTACTCGGCGGCGAGGTGCGCGGGGTCGGCGATACCGGCCAGGTCGCCCTTCGACGGGCTGGCGCGCTTGACCTCGGCGATGACGGCGATACCGGGCGCGCGGAGAGCGGCGGTGGCATCGATCGCGGGCGGCGCGCTCTTGGCGGCGGCCTTCACCGCGGCGAGGTCGAGGCGGGCCTCACGGGCTGCCAGGTCCGCGCGCACACCCTCGATGATCGAGTCGAGAGCAGTGGGAGAAGTCACGGCTGCGGGCCTTTCGTGGATCGTGCGGCGTGCTCCAACATTAGCCCTCGCGCCGGGGACGCTCGGGTCCGCCCCCCTCCTCGGCCGCGGAGCGGACACCGGCCGTTCGGGTCGGGTCGTCGCCGCCGTCCAGTGCGTCCCACAGGTCGCGCTCCGACGCGGGCTCCGCCCCGGCACCGTCGAAGACCTTCTGCTCGAGCTCGGCGCGCCGCGCGGCCGGCGAGACGTACTTCGAGCCCATACCGCCGCCGCGCAGACCGCGCATGAGCAGGGCCGCGGCCGCCGCGGCCAGCACGCCGCCCAGGATGGCCACGGACGGGCCCGCGGCGGTCGGATCGACCTGGGAGATGTAGTCCTTGTTGCCCATGACCACGGTTCCCGCGTCGCCGTTCGACGGGGCGTCGCGCAGGACCTTCTCGAGGTAGCCGACGTCCGGCTCCCGCGTGAGCACCGTCACGGCGGGGAAGGCCGCACCGATCGCCGCGACGGCGACGATCACCGCGACCAGACCCCGGGCCCAGTTCTTGAGCGCCAGCCCCGCGGCGATCGCCGCGAGGAAGACCAGCCACAGCGCCGTGAGCGCGGGCGCCCAGACGTGCCCGGCGACGTCCATCGAGCGCTCCGGCGAGAGCCCGTCGGCGATGGTCACGCCCATCCACGACATCCGGCTCGAACCCCAGACCGCGCCCGCCGCGCCCGCCAGCAGGATCGCGACCAGCCCGAGGTTCCGCTTGGCGTTCACGGTGTCCCCTCGCTCGCGGCCCGCATGGTGTTGGCGGCGGCCACCGCCTTGAGCGCGGCGAGCGCCTTGTTGCGGGACTCGTTGTACTCGTACTCGCCCACGGAGTCGGCCACGACGCCGCCGCCGGCCTGGACGTACGCGACGCCGTCCTTGAGCACGGCGGTACGGATCGCGATCGCGGTATCGGCGTCGCCGGAGAAGTCCAGGTACCCGACGATGCCGCCGTACAACCCGCGGCGCGTGAGTTCGGCCTCGTCGATCAGCTCCATCGCGCGCACCTTGGGCGCGCCTGTGAGCGTGCCCGCCGGGAAGCACGCCGCGACCGCGTCGAGCGCCTGCCGGCCCGGCGCCAGGTCACCCGACACCGTGGAGACCAGGTGCATGACGTGGCTGTACCGCTCGATCCGGCGGTAGTCGGTCACCCGGACGGTGCCGGGCGAGCAGACCCGTCCCAGATCGTTGCGGCCGAGGTCGACGAGCATGAGGTGCTCGCTGTTCTCCTTCTCGTCCGCGCGCAGGTCCTTCTCCAGCAGCAGGTCGTCCTCCGCGGTGGCGCCCCGCCAGCGGGTTCCCGCGATCGGGTGCGTCGTCGCGGTCCCGTCGGTGACGGTGACCAGGGCCTCCGGGCTCGAACCGACGATGGAGAAGGCGAGGGAGCCGTCCGGCGCGGGGACCTGCACGAGGTACATGTAGGGACTGGGGTTCGACGCGCGCAGGACGCGGTAGACGTCGATCGGGTCGGCGTCCGAGGGCACCGAGAAGCGCTGCGAGGGCACCACCTGGAAGGCCTCGCCCGCCTCGATGTCGCCCACCAGCTTCTCGACGATCGCGCTGTACTCCTCGACGGTCCGCTGCGCCGTGACGTCCGGCTCGGGCCGGGTGAAGGACGCGACCGACGACGCGAGCGGCGCCGCGAGGGCGGCCTCCATGGCGTCGAGCCGGCGGACGGCGTCGGCGTAGGCCTCGTCCACCCGGTCGGCGGAGCCGTCCCAGTTCACCGCGTTGGCGATGAGGGTGATCGTGCCCTCGTGATGGTCGATCGCGGCGAGGTCGGTCGCCAGCAGCCAGACCATCTCCGGCAGCTGCAGGTCGTCGACCGTGGTGTCGGGCAGCCGCTCCAAGCGGCGCACCGCGTCGTAGGCCAGGTAGCCGACCATGCCGCCGTTGAGCGGCGGCAGCCCGTCGATCGGCTCCGAGCTCAGCAGCCGCAGCACCTCGCCGAGGGCCTCCAGCGGGTCACCGCCCGACGGTGCGCCCGCGGGCGCCTTCCCGATCCAGGCGGCGACGCCGTCGACGACGGTGAGCGCGGACGGCGCGGGAGCACCGACGAAGGACCACCTGCTCCAGGACTGGCCCGCGGCCGCGGACTCCAACAGGAAGGTGCCCGGACGTCCGCCGGCGAGCTTGCGGTACGCAGAGAGCGGGGTCTCGGCGTCGGCGAGCACCGTTCGGATCACGGGGACCACACGGTGGAGTTCCGCGAGCGCGAGGAACTCGCCTCGGCTGGTGGTCGCACCGTCGGGCTGCAGGTTCGTGTGCTGTGCGGTAGTCATCGCCGTCCATTATCGCCCTGCCGGTAGGTTCACGGACATGCGCATCGGTCGGCAGGCCCCCGAGTTCGCCCTCCCCGACCGCACGGGCACCGTCCGCACTCTTTCCGAGCTCCGCGGCGACGGCCGGGCCGCGGTCTTCTTCTACCTCACGGCGGGACTGCCCGTGTGCGTCGCCGAGGTCGGCCGGTTCCGCGATGCGGGCGACGAGTTCGACCGGCTCGACACGGCCCGGATCGGGATCAGCATGGACCCGCTGGTGCGCACGCAGGCCTTCGCCGACGTCATGGAGCCGGGATTCCCCCTGCTCACCGACGCCGACGGTGCCGTCGCCGAGCAGTACGACGTCAAGCGAGGCAGATTCGCCGTGGCGCCGGTGCGGCGCCGGACCTTCCTCGTCGACACCGACGGGACCGTGCTGCACGTCGTGGTCGGCGAGCTGCGCGCCGTCGCGCACGTCGAGGAGACGCTCGCCTTCCTCCGCACGCTCAGCGGCTAGCCGTCAGTCCGGGGCGAGCAGCAGGTCACCGCTCGCGGGCGAGCAGCAGGTCACCGTCGAAGCAGGTGTGCGTGCCGGTGTGGCAGGCGGGACCGGTCTGGCGCACCGTCAGGAGCACGGTGTCCCCGTCGCAGTCGAGCCGCACGTCCCGCACCTCCTGCACGTGGCCGGACGTCTCGCCTTTCACCCACAGCTGCTGCCGCGACCGGGAGTAGTAGGTGCCCCGGCGGGTGGCCAGCGTCAGCGCGAGGGCCTCGTCGTTCATCCACGCCATCATCAGGACGTCGCCGGTGCCCTCCTCCTGGGCGATCGCGGCGACGAGGCCGTCGGCGTTGCGCTTGAGCCGGGCGGCGATTCCCGGATCGAGCCCCGACTCGAGGGGAGCCTCGGGCCCGCTCATCGCCGCACCACCAGCCCGTGCGTGGCCATCTCGTCCTTGACCTGGCCGATCGTCATGTCCCCGAAGTGGAAGACGCTGGCGGCGAGCACCGCATCGGCCCCCGCCTCGACGGCCGGCGCGAAGTGCTCGACCGCACCCGCCCCGCCCGAGGCGATGACCGGAATGTGGACCGCCGCGCGCGCGGCGGTGATCATGCGCAGGTCGAAGCCGGCCTTGGTGCCGTCGGCGTCCATGGAGTTGAGGAGGATCTCCCCCACACCCAGCTCCTCGCCGCGGCGTGCCCACTCGATCGCGTCGATGCCGGTGCCCTTGCGCCCGCCGTGTGTCGTGACCTCCCAGCCCGACGGTGTCGCCTCGTCCCCGTCCGGCACGGTGCGGGCGTCGACGGACAGGACGATGCACTGGCTGCCGAACCGGTTGGACAGCTCGCGCAGCAGCTCGGGGCGCACGATCGCGGCGGTGTTCACGGAGACCTTGTCGGCGCCGGCACGGAGCAGCGTGTCGACGTCCTCGACGGAGCGGACGCCGCCGCCGACGGTGAGCGGGATGAAGACCTGTTCGGCGGTGCGGCGGACCACCTCGAGCATGGTGCCGCGCCCGGAGCTCGACGCGGTGACGTCGAGGAAGGTCAGCTCGTCGGCACCCTGCGCGTCGTACGCGGCGGCCAGCTCGACGGGGTCGCCGGCATCGCGCAGGTTCTGGAAGTTGACGCCCTTGACGACGCGCCCGTCGTCGACGTCCAGGCACGGGATCACACGCACGGCCACCGTCATCGGTTCCGCCTCCTTCGAAAGTCTTTAGTAGCCCAGCGTTCCGGGGTGTCCCGGGTCGCCGCGGTAGTCCGACGGTGCGCCCACGGACCGCACGATCGCCAGCAGGTCGTCGTACACGCCGGGCGCCCCGGCGAGGACGGAATCGGAACCGACGTGCCAGTCCTGCCCCGCCAGGTCGGTGGCGCGGCCGCCGGCGGCGAGCACGAGGGCCACTCCGGCCGCGTTGTCCCACGGGTGGTGGCCGAAGACCACAGCGCCGCCGAGCGCCCCGGACGCGGTGTAGGCGAGGTCCACGCCGGTCGAGCCGAACTGCCGCACCCGCGCCACGCGCCGGGAGATCTCGCCGAGGATGGCGTAGCGGTAGTCCCCGGGGAAGTGCCCGTTGCTGCCGCGGCTGAAACTGCCGACGGCGATCATGGCGTCGTCGAGCCCGGCCTCGCCCAGCGCCGGCAGGACCTCGCCGCGATTGCGGACCGGGCCGCCGACGTGGCCGGCGAAGGCATCGCCGACGAGCGGGAACCAGGCGAGGCCCGCGACGGGCCGCCCGTCGTGCAGCAGGCCGAGGAGCGTGCCGGTCGCCGGGTAGCCGGCGGAGTAGTTGAAGGTGCCGTCGATCGGGTCGAGGACCCAGACGGTGCCGTCGTCGACGGCGGGTCCGCCGTACTCCTCGCCGTGCACCGGGACGCCCGTGGCGTCGGCGACCGCCGCGGCGATGCGCCGCTCCAGCTCCAGGTCGAGGTCGGTGGCGAAGTCCGCGGGTCCCTTCGCGACGGAGGCGGGCGCGCCCACGCCCTCGACGAACCGGGGTGCGGCGGCGTCGAGCGCCTCGCCGGCGAGAGCGAGGAGCCGGTCGGGGTCGGCGGTGAAGCCGTCGGGTAGCGCGGCCACTAGCGCGACACCGCGTCGAGCGCCTCGGGGAGGGTGAACCGCCCGGCGTAGAGCGCCTTGCCGATGATCGCCGAGTCGACGCCCTGGTCGACGAGGGTCGCGATCGCCGTGAGGTCCTCGAGCGCGGAGATGCCGCCGGAGGCGACGACGGGCGAATCGGTCGCGGCCGCGACGGCGGCGAGCAGGTCGAGGTTGGGGCCGGTCAGGGTGCCGTCCTTGGAGACGTCGGTGACCACGTACCGGCTGCAGCCGTCGTTGTTCAGCCGCTCCAGGACCTCCCACAGGTCACCGCCGTCGGTGACCCAGCCGCGGCCGCGCAGCCGCCACTGCCCGTCGAGCTGCTTGACGTCGAGACCGACGGCGATCTTGTCGCCGTACCGGGCGATGGCGCTCGCGCACCACTGCGGGTTCTCGATCGCGGCGGTACCGAGGTTGACGCGGGCGCAGCCGGTCGCGAGGGCCGCGGCGAGCGAGTCGTCGTCACGGATGCCGCCGGACAGCTCGGCCTTGATGTCCAGCTCGCCGATGACCTCCGCCAGGAGCTCGCGGTTGCTGCCCTTACCGAAGGCGGCGTCGAGATCGACGAGGTGCACCCACTCCGCCCCGTCGTTCTGCCAGGCGAGGGCGGCGTCGCGCGGCGACCCGTAGGCCGTCTCGCTGCCGGCCTCCCCCTGCACCAGGCGCACGGCCCGGCCCTCGGCGACATCGACTGCGGGAAGAAGTACCAGACTCACGCAACAAGCCTAGTTGATCGACTCGGGTGGTCTGTCGAGGCCGGAACCCGAACGCTCTGTGAGCTCTACGCCCCGGACTGCCGCCCCTCGGCATCGTCGGCCTTCGACCCGCTCGCGGCACTCTCGGAGTCGGCGACGGCGCGCCCGACCATGCGCCGGGAGACGAACCCCATCGCGGCGACCGCGCCGACGAGCCCGACCGCCACGATCAGCAGCCCGACAACAGGATTGGGACGCAGCACCGTCAGCAGCAGGACGGCCACACCCAGGACGGCGACCGCCGCGCCGAGGGAGAACAGGGCGAGCCGTCCGAGGGAGAGTCCGCCCTTGCCGGTCACAGCGTGTCCACCCAGTTCCTGAGCAGGACGGCTCCGGCGTCACCGCTCTTCTCGGGGTGGAACTGTGTGGCCCACAGCGGACCGTTCTCCACCGCGGCGACGAACCGGCCGCCGTGATCGGCCCAGGTCACCTTCGGAGCGCGGATGTGGTCGGCGATGTCCAGCTCCCAGCGCTGCGCGGCGTAGGAGTGCACGAAGTAGAAGCGGGTCTCGGCGTCGGTGCCCGCGAACAGCTTCGAGCCCTCGGCGGCTTCGACGGTGTTCCATCCCATGTGCGGAACGACCTCGGCCTGCAGCCGTTCGACGGTGCCGGGCCACTCGCCGCAGCCGTCGGTCTCCACCCCGAACTCGATGCCCCGGTCGAACAGGATCTGCATGCCCACGCAGATGCCCATCACGGGCCGCCCGCCCGCGAGCCGCTCGCCGATGATGCGGTCGCCCTGGACGGCCTTGAGGCCCGCCATGCACGCCTCGTAGGCGCCGACGCCGGGGACGAGGAGACCGTCGGCGGCGAGTGCGGTCCTCGCGTCCGACGTGACGGTGACATCCGCCCCGGCCCGTTCCATCGCGCGGTGCGCGGAGCGGATGTTGCCCGAGCCGTAGTCGAGGATCGCCACCTTCTTCATGCCGTCCAGCCTAATCGGCCCCGAGGAGCCGGTGTCTCGCAGCACTCGGCCACCGACGGCCTCCGGTACTTCGGCGCCCCCGATTCGGCTCCTCCCCACCGCAACGCCACCGCTCCCGGTGCGGGGCCACGTGTTCCTCCCGCGGACCGCGCCCCGAATCGTCAGATCTCGCGGGCACCGATGAGGGCGTCGGAGATGATGGCGGTCGCGCGCTTGAGGGCGGGGATCGCGCGGTCGACGAAATCCTCACCGAGCCGGGAGACGGGGCCGGAGATGCCGACGGCCATCGGGGTCGGCGCGCCGGGCACCGCCATGGCGTAGCAGCGCACGCCCACCTCCTGCTCCTCGTCATCGATGGAGTAACCGCGGGCGCGCACCTTCTCGACCTCGGCGAAGACACCGGAGAGGGTGCTCACGCTGTTGGGGGTCGGCGCGGGAATACCCGCCTGCCCGACGAGCTTGACGATGCGGGCGTCGTCGAGCTCGGCGAGGACCGCCTTGCCCACGCCGCTGTTGTGCAGGTTGACCCGGCGCCCGGCCTCGTTGTTGGTGCGCATGCTGTGCTGCGAGGGCACCTGCCCGGTGTAGATCACCATGTCGCCGTCGAGCACCGCGAGGCTCGCGGTCTCCTCGAGCTCGTCGACCAGTGACTGCAGGACGGGCACGGCGACGGCGCCGAGCTGACGGTTCGCGACCTCGCCGAGCCGGATCAGCCGCGGCCCGAGGGCGTACCGGCGGTTGGGCAGCTGCCGCACGTAACCGATGCCGACGAGAGTCCGCAGCAACCGATGGATCGTCGGCGGCGGGAGGGGTGTCCCGGCCGACAGTTCGCTGAGCGAACACTCGCCGCCCGCGCGCCCCATGAGTTCGAGCAGTTCGAAGGCGCGCTCCACCGACTGCACTCCCGACGTGGACTTGCCCGCCATATTCGCCTCTCCCGAGATCGGCTCTTCGCTCTTCCACTGTGACGGTACGCGCATGATTCCATTGCTCGTTCCGTATTACGGTACTTATTTCGCCGCACGGCGGCTCGATCATCCGCGCCGTCACAGCATGCTGGAAGTCCGCCGCCACGATACGGAACCACACCGGGCCGTCCGAAGCAGCGCCAAGGGGCACCGCGGGGCGCTGCGCGGCGCTGCGAGGCACCGACGAAACGTCCGCTCGGCCTACCGGCACCCTTGGGGCACCGTCGAAGTCACCCGAGGCGCGTCGACGAATCGCTTGACAGCCCCGAAGGCGCATGCTTCACTCGACGTGACCGGAATCACATTTCCGGAGGGCGGAACGCATTCTGCGTAGCCCCACGCACGATCGCCACCTCGCGTCGTCATCGATCACACCCCATCACCACCGCCGCTCCCTCCGCGGAGCATCTGGACCGCGTCGGGCCCGAGCCCGGCGTTTCGGACCGAGAGGACCACCATGACCAGCCAGCATGAGCAGACAGAGGTCGGTGACGCCGTCGCCGGCCCGACCGGTACACCGTTCCTGGACCGCTTCTTCGAGATCACCCGCCGTGGCTCGACGATCCCGCGCGAGATCCGGGGCGGCATCGTCACCTTCGTGGCGATGGCCTACATCGTCGTGCTCAACCCCCTCATCCTGAGCAGTTCGTCGGACGCCGCCCAGGGCACGCTCGGATTCGTCCAGGTCACGGCCGTCACCGGCCTGACCGCGGGCGTCATCACGATCCTCTTCGGCCTCATCGCGCGACTCCCCTTCGCGCTCGCGGCCGGGCTCGGCATGAACTCCTTCCTCGCCGTGGCGGTGGTCAAGGAGGTCACCTGGCCGGAGGCGATGGGCCTGGTGATCATCAACGGCCTGATCATCGTGGCGTTGGGCGCCACGGGAATCCGCACAGCGATCTTCCGCGCGGTACCCGCCGAGCTGAAGACCGCGATCACCGTCGGCATCGGCCTGTTCATCGCCTTCATCGGCTTCGTGAACTCGGGTTTCGTCACGCGCACCCCGGCCGGCCCGCCCGTCCAGCTCGGCCACGACGGCTCGATCGACGCTCTGCCCACCGCCGTCTTCATCTTCGCCCTGCTGCTCATCGCAGTCCTGGTCGCGCGCCGCATCCCCGGTGCGATCCTGATCGGCATGATCGTGGCGACGATTGCGGCGATCGCCGTCCAGCACTTCGCCAAGCTGGGCACCGTCGGCGATCCGAACCATCCCGACCCGAAGGGCTGGAACCTCAGTTCGCCCGAGCTGCCGAGTCACATCGTCGCCCTCCCGGACTTCGGCCTGATCGGGCAGTTCGACCTGTTCGGCGCCTTCGAGCGGGTCGGTGCGCTGGCCGCAACGATGCTGGTGTTCACGCTGGTCTTCACCAATTTCTTCGACGCCATGGGCTCCATGACCGGGCTCGCCCGCCAGGCCGGGCTCGGCCAGGCCGACGGCACCTTCCCCCGTATCCGCTCCGCCTTCGTGATCGAGGGCATGGGCGCCGTCGCCGGCGGCGCGACCTCCGGCTCGTCGAACACCGTCTTCGTCGACTCCGCATCAGGGATCGCCGAAGGCGCGCGGACCGGCCTCGCCGCCTGCGTGACCGGCGTGTTGTTCCTCGGCTCGATGTTCTTCGCGCCGCTGATCGGCGTGATCCCGATGGAGGTCGGCGCGGCAGCCCTGGTGGTCGTCGGATCGATGATGGTGGCGCAGATCCGGGAGATCGACTTCACCCACTTCTCGGTTGCCCTGCCCGCCTTCCTCACGATCGTGACGATGCCGCTGACCTACTCGATCGCCAACGGCATCGGCGTGGGCTTCATCACCTGGGCCCTGCTGAGCGTCCTCAGCGGTCGCGGACAGAAGGCGCACTGGCTACTGTGGGCAGTCTCGATCGGGTTCATCCTCTACTTCATCCGAGGCCCGATCACCGCCTTCATCGGCGGCTGACCTGCAACGACGCAGTAGTCAGCCGGAACCACCCGTCCGTCTCACTCCGTGATGTGGAAGCAGAATTCCGAAAACCTCTTCCCGATGTGACCCCCGTCACGTACAATGAAATGCACTGGATCGTGTTCGCATGGAAAACCAGCGGTCCAGCTCAGCCTCGCAAACCATGCCTGTCAGAACCGCGTGCCGCGGTTCAGTAGGGATGCAGCGGTGACCGAAACGCTGACCGGATGTCATGTGACCGTGAACGGTCGATCCCGGCCCTTCACCGGCCCTCCACACACGAGCGCCCTCGACTGGCTGCGCGATCAGGGCCTCACCGGAGCCAAGGAGGGCTGCGCCGAGGGCGAGTGCGGTGCCTGTTCGATCCTCGTCGCCCGGCCCGGCGATCCCGGCACCTCGGACGACGGCACCCGGTGGACCGCGATCAACGCGTGCCTGACGCCGGCGGCGGCGCTCGCCGGCCAGGACGTCGTCACGTCCGAGGGGCTCGGCGGACCCGACGATCTGCACCCCGTTCAGGCCGCGATGGCGCTTCGCGGCGGATCCCAGTGCGGCTACTGCACACCGGGATTCATCTGCAGCATGGCCGCGGAGTTCTACCGCCCGGATCGCACCCCGGCAGATGCCTCCTCCGGACCGGCGTGCGCCGGCCACGACGAGGAGCACGGCCCCAACGGCTTCGACCTGCACGCACTGTCGGGAAATCTCTGCCGCTGCACCGGCTATCGCCCGATCCGGGACGCCGCCTACGGTCTCCCACCGGCGCCGGTGCCCGACGATCCGCTCGCCGCTCGACGCGCGACGCCCTGTCCCCCAGCGCCTCCCACCGTGGTCACCGGCCCGAACGGGCGTTTCGTCCGGCCGTCCGGCCTCGCCGAGGTCCTCGACCTGCTCGCCGGTGACGATGCCCCCGTTCTCGTGGCCGGCTCCACGGATTTCGGTGTCGACGTGAACCTCAAGGGGCGCCGCGAGCCGCTCGTCGTCGCCGTCGACCGGCTGCCCGAACTCCGCGAACTCCGCTGGGAGCAGGACGAACTCGAGATCGGTGCGGCCCTCACGCTGTCCGAGATCGAGCGGCGCCTCGACGGGCGCGTCCCCCTGCTGGCCCAGGTCTTCCCGCAGTTCGCCTCCCGCTTGATCCGCAACGCCGCGACGCTCGGCGGTAACCTCGGGACCGGCTCGCCCATCGGCGACACGCCACCCGCTCTTCTCGCCCTCGAGGCGCGTCTCGTGCTCGCCTCGCGCGCCGGTGAGCGCACGGTCCCGCTCGCGGACTACTTCACCGGCTACCGCGCGACGGTCCGCCGCACCGACGAGCTGATCAAGGCGGTCCGGATCCCGCTGCCCCTGAGTCCGCTCACCGCGTTCCACAAGATCGCCAAGCGCCGATTCGACGACATCTCCAGCGTCGCAGTGGCGTTCGCCCTGACCGTCGACGCCGGCACGATCACCCGCGCCGCGATCGGCCTGGGCGGCGTGGCCGCGACCCCGCTGCGCGCCACCACGACCGAGCAGGCCCTCGTCGGCCGCCCCTGGTCCGAGGCCACCGTGCGCGACGCCGCCGAGGCGCTGCGCGCCGAGGGCACCCCGATGGACGATCATCGCGCGTCCGGCCGCTACCGCACGGCCATGCTGGGCCGCTCGCTCGAGAAGCTCTACGCCGAGACCACGGCCCGAGAGGAGCTGTCATGAGCCACCTGTCCGAGCGCCCCGCGAATCCGGTCGTCGGGCAGGATGTTCCGCACGAGAGCGCGACGCTGCACGTCACCGGCGCGGCCCTCTACACCGACGATCTCGTGGGCCGCACGCCCGGCGCGCTCCACGCCCACCCCGTCCAGTCCACGTGCGCCCATGCGCGGATCCTCGCGATCGATACCGAGGCGGCGCTGCGGATCCCCGGCGTCGTCCGGGTTCTCACCGCGGCCGACGTCCCCGGGGTGAACGACGCCGGCGTCAAGCACGATGAGCCCCTCTTCCCCGAGGACGAGGTGATGTTCTACGGACACGCGATCTGCTGGGTCCTCGGAGAGACGCTCGAGGCCGCGCGGCTCGGCGCGGCGGCGGTGCGGGTGGATCTCGAACCGCTGCCCTCGCTCATCTCGCTGAGGGACGCCATCGACGCCGAGAGCTTCCACGGTGCCCGCCCGACGGTGCGCCGCGGCGACCTCGACGCCGGCTTCGCCGCCGCCGCGCACGTCTACGCGGGCGAATTCGAGTTCGCCGGCCAGGAGCACTTCTACTTGGAGACCCACGCCTCACTCGCCCAGGTCGACGAGGCCGGTCAGATCTTCGTGCAGTCCAGCACCCAGCACCCGTCGGAGACGCAGGACATCGTCGCCCACGTGCTGGGCCTGCCCAGCAACGCCGTCACCGTCCAGTGCCTGCGGATGGGCGGGGCCTTCGGCGGCAAGGAGATGCAGCCGCACGGATTCGCGGCGATCGCGGCACTCGGGGCCACCCTCACGGGCCGACCGGTGCGGCTCCGCCTCGACCGCACGCAGGACATGACGATGTCGGGCAAGCGGCACGGCTTCCACGCCTCGTGGCGCGTCGGCTTCGACGAGGACGGGCTCCTCACCGCCCTCGAGGCCACGCTCACGGCGGACGGCGGCTGGAGTCTCGACCTGTCCGAACCCGTCCTCGCCCGGGCACTGTGCCACATCGACAACGCCTACTGGATCCCCAACATCGCCGTGCACGGCCGGATCGCGAAGTGCCACAAGACCTCGCAGACCGCTTTCCGCGGCTTCGGCGGTCCGCAGGGCATGCTCGTGATCGAGGACATCCTCGGCACGTGCGCGCCTCGGCTCGGCCTGTCGGCACGGGAACTACGGCGCCGCAACTTCTACGGCGACGGCCAGAGCACGCCCTACGGGCAGCCGGTGCGGCACGCCGACCGGGTCCGGACCGCCTGGGAGCAGGTCATCGAGTCGGGTGAGATCGACGCCCGGGAAGCGGAGATCGCCGCGTTCAACGCCGCGCACCCGCACGTCAAACGCGGCCTCGCCCTGACCCCGGTGAAGTTCGGTATCTCCTTCAACCTCACCGCCTTCAACCAGGCGGGCGCCCTCGTGCTGGTCTACAAGGACGGCTCGGTCCTGATCAACCACGGCGGCACCGAGATGGGCCAGGGCCTGCACACCAAGATGCTGCAGGTCGCCGCAACCACCCTGGGTGTCCCGCTCTCGCGGGTGCGGCTCGCGCCGACGCGGACCGACAAGGTGCCCAACACCTCCGCCACCGCCGCGAGTTCGGGCGCCGACCTCAACGGCGGCGCCGTCAAGAACGCCTGCGAGCAGATCCGCGACCGCCTCGCCGCCGTCGCCGCATCGCTCATCGGTACCAACGCCGCCGATGTGCGCTTCTCCGACGGCGCGATCAGCGGGCTCGGTGCGTCCGCGCCGAAGCTCACCTGGGAGGAGGTCGTGCACGCCGCGTACTTCCAGCGGGTGCAGCTCTCCGCGTCCGGCTACTACCGGACCGAGGGCCTGCACTGGGACGCCAAGGCGATGCAGGGCGAACCCTTCAAGTACTTCGCGTACGGCGTGGCCGCCAGTGAGGTCGAGGTCGACGGTTTCACCGGCGCCTACCGCCTGCGGCGCGTGGACATCGTGCACGACGTGGGCGACTCGCTCTCCCCGATGATCGATATCGGCCAGATCGAGGGCGGCTTCGTCCAGGGCGCCGGCTGGCTCACGCTGGAGGACCTCCGCTGGGACGAGAGCGACCGCCCGAGCCGCGGACGGCTCCTCACGCAGTCGGCCAGTACCTACAAGTTGCCGAGCTTCTCCGAGATGCCGCCCGATTTCCGGGTCTCCCTGTTGGACAAGGCGCACGAGGACGGCGCGGTCTACGGTTCGAAGGCCGTCGGCGAGCCTCCGCTCATGTTGGCCTTCTCGGTCCGGGAGGCGCTGCGCCAGGCGGCCGCCGCCTTCGGGCCGCCCGGAACCTCCGTGGAGCTCGCCTCCCCGGCGACCCCGGAAGCCGTGTACTGGGCGGTCGAATCCGCGCGCTCGGCGGGACCGGCACGCAACGGGCACCGTCGGACAGCCGTCCCGGCGGCCGAGGCGGCACCGGCCCCCGCGTCCCTCGGCTGAGCCCGCCATGACCTGGCTGGGCGACGCCGCCCGCCTCCGCCGGCAGCGCGTCCCCGCGGTCCTGATCACGCAGATCGGGGTACGCGGGCACGCGCCGCGCGAGGCGGGCGCCAAGATGATCGCCACCGCCGACGGGGCCTTCGGCACGATCGGCGGCGGCAACCTGGAACTGACGGCGATCGACCGGGCTCGCGAGTTGCTCCGTGACGGGATCGCGCTGCCGGAGACCGTCACTCTGCGACTGAACGACAAGGCCCGCAATCGGCACGGGCGGCAATGCTGTGGAGGCGAGGTGGTCGTCCTGTTCGAACCGCTCCCGGTGGTACCGGCGGTCGCGATCTTCGGGGTCGGCCACGTCGGCCTCGAGCTCACCCGCATCCTGTCCCGCCACGACGTCGAGCTCCACCTCACCGACTCGCGTCCCGAGCAGATCGAGGCCGCACGCGCCCTGGAGCCCGGCGAGGCGACCGTGCACCTGCGGCACTCGATGCTGCCCGAGGAGGTCCTGGAGGATCTCCCGCAGGGCTGTCACGTGCTGATCATGACCCACGATCACGCCGAGGACTTCAGCCTGTGCGATCAGGCCCTGCGGACGCCCGGGCTCGGCTCCGTCGGCCTCATCGGCTCGTCCGCCAAGTGGACCCGCTTCCGCGCCATGCTCGCCGACGCCGGACACGACGCGGCGGCCATCGACACCATCCAATCCCCCATCGGCCTGAGCACCCTGGGCGGCAAGCATCCGGCGACCATCGCCGTGAGCGTGGCCGCCGACCTGCTCACCCGGTTCCCGACCTCCGGACAAGGAGATCCCTCATGACCGTCACGACCGTCTACCGCGCGCGCGTACTCGACACCCCGGACGATCCCTTCACCGGCGGCGCCCTGCGTTCCGACGACGACGCGGGCATCGCGGTGGAGGCGGGAGTCGTCGTCGACCGCGGCGACTTCCGCGCCGTCGCCGACCGCCGTCCCGGTGCCGAGGTCGTGGATCTGCGCGCCGGGGTGCTGCTCCCCGGTCTGGTCGACACGCACGTGCACTATCCGCAGATCCGCGCGATCGGCGGCCTCGGCATGCCGCTGCTGGACTGGCTCGACCAGTGCGCCCTCCCCGAGGAGTGCCGGCTCGCCGACCCGGAGTACGCGCGCACCGTCGCGCGGGAGTTCCTCATCGGTCTCACCGCGGCGGGCACCACCACCGCCCTGGTCTTCGGCTCGCACTTCGCGGACGCCGTCGACACGCTCTTCGGCGAGGCGAACCGCGTGGGGGTCAGGGTGACGGCGGGCCTGGTCACGAGCGACCGCAATCTGCCCGCACCGCTGCTGAGCACGCCCGCGCGGTCCTACGACGAGGGCCGTAAGCTCGCCGAACGCTGGCACGGCCACCGGCGGCTCCGGTACGCGGTGACCCCGCGGTTCTCCTATTCGACCTCGCCGGAGATGCTGGAGAGCGGTGCGGCGCTGGCCGCGGACGTCCCCGGCCTGTGGTTCACCTCCCACATCAACGAGAACCCCGCCGAGATCGCGGCCGTCATCGACCAGTTCCCCGGCTCGCCGAACTACCTCGACACCTACCACCGGCACGGGCTCGTCCACGAGCGGTCGGTGTTCGCGCACAACGCGCACCCGGCGGACGCCGAGCTGTCCCTCCTGGCGGCGGCCGGGGCGTCGGTCGCCCACTGCCCGACCTCGAACTCGGCACTCGCCAGCGGCTCGTTCCCGCTGCGCCGCCACCTCGACCACGGGGTCACGGTGGCGCTCGGCACCGATGTCGGTGCAGGCAGCGGCTTCTCGCTGTTCAAGGAGGGGCTGCAGGCCTACTTCATGCAGCAGCTCCTGCAGCGCGAGGGCGTCCCGCTCACCGCGACCCACCTGCTGTACCTCGCCACCCGCGCCGGCGCGGGCGCCCTCGGCCTCGACGACGTGGGAGACCTGTCCGTCGGACGGCAGTTCGACGCGATCCTGCTGCGGCCGACCGCGGGCCACCCCCTCGATGTGGGCCTGCGGCACGCCGACTCCGCCGAGAACGCCCTCGCGAAGATCTTCTCCCTCGCGACCCCGGCGGACGTCTCCCGCGTCTGGATCGGCGGCGACGCGGTCGTCGCCTGACGTCGCCCGGCCGGGCGGCGCCGAGCCCGACGGTGCTCGCCCACCTCGCCGCCCCAGATCGCGAAATCCTTGTGCGGACCAGCGGCTCAGGCGTAGACTCCACCATACGGAATTATTCTTCCATTCGCCCTGACGGAGGTCCCCTTGTCCAGTCGCTCGCTCACCGACGATGCTCTGGCCGCGATCGAGCGTCGGCTCACCGCCACCGATGACCTCCTCACCCGGGAGTACCCGGGGGACGACGGCCGCCGGCAGCCGGTGCACACCGTCTACCTCCCGGCGGACCGGTTCACCCCGGACACGCCGCGCGAGTGGGGCGCCCACGCGCTCGCGGCGGCCGAGGCCGCCGGCGGCCTGGCGGAGGTGGCACGCACCGTCGGGCTGACCGACCCGGACCTGCCGGACCTGGTGCAGCGCAAGCTCACCGATGAACCGATCGAGGACCTGCGCCTGGACTTCGAGGACGGCTACGGCGACCGTGGGGACGAGACCGAGGACGCCGACGTCGCCCAGGCGGTCGCGGCCGTTGCCGCCGCGGTCCGCGAGGGATCGGCGCCGCCCTTCGTGGGCATCCGGTTCAAGTGCATGGAGGCCCCGGTCCGCGCTCGCGGGCTGCGCACCCTCGATCTGTTCGTGAGCGGGCTCGCGGCGGCGGGTCCGCTGCCCGAGGGCCTCACCATCACCCTGCCCAAGGTCACCACCGTGGGCCAGGTCGAGGCGATGGTCGACGCGAGCCGGGCGCTGGAGAGCGCTCTGGGCCTGGACGAGCGCCGGCTCCGCTTCGAGGTGCAGGTCGAGACCCCGCAGGTCATCCTCGGGGCGGACGGCACCGCCCCCGTCGCCTCGCTGCTGCACGCCGCCGACCGGCGCGTGACCTCGTTGCACTACGGCACCTACGACTACTCGGCCTCCCTCGGCATCGCCGCGCAGTACCAGTCGATGGAGCACCCGGCCGCGGACCACGCCAAGAACGTCATGCAGCTCGCGATCGCGGGGACCGGTGTGCACATGTCGGACGGCTCGACGAACATCCTGCCGATCGGCGACGAAGACCACGTCGCCGAGGCCTGGCGGCTGCACGCGCGGCTCGTGCGCCGGCAGCTCGAGCGCGGGATCTACCAGGGTTGGGACCTGCACCCGGCCCAGCTGGTCACGCGCTTCCTCGCCACCTACGCCTTCTACCGCGACGGCTTCCCCGCCGCGGCCACCCGACTGCGGAACTACGTGCACCGCATCGACTCCGCGATCCTCGACGAGCCGGCCACGGCTCGCGCGCTCGCGTCCTTCATCCACCGCGGCGTGACCTGCGGGGCGGTCACCGCCGCCGAGGTCGCCGACGCCGCCCAGGTCACCGTCGAGACCGTCCGTGACCTGGCCCTGAACCGCCCCACCACCACCCAGCCCGAGGAGACCCGATGAGCACAGCAGCGACGAGAACGGCGCGCCCCTTCTACTATTCGCCGCAGGGCGGCCATCCGCCGCAGACGGACCTGCTCACCGACCGCGCCATCGTGACCGAGGCGTACACGGTGATCCCGCGCGGCGTCATGCGCGACATCGTGACCTCGGTCTTCCCGGGGTGGACGAACACCCGGGCATGGGTGCTCAACCGACCCGTCGCGGGCGGCTCGACCACGTTCTCCCAGTCGATCGTCGAGGTCTCCCCCGGCGGCGGGTCCGACGCACCGGAGCCGCAGCCCGAGGTGCAGAGCTTCCTGCTGCTGACCCAGGGCACGCTGCAGGTCACCATCGACGGTGAGGCGCACACCCTCACCGAGGGCGGTTACGCCTACATCCCCGCGGGCACCCCGTGGTCGGTCGCCAACACTGCTGACGGTGCCGCCGTCTTCCAGTGGATCCGCAAGCGCTACGAGCCGCTCGCCGGGCACACCCCGCGGGTCGCGGTCGGCAACGAGCGCGATATCGAGCCCTCGCCGATGCCGGGCACCGACAACAAGTGGCGCACCACCCGGATCCTGGATCCGCAGGACCTCGCGTACGACATGCACTGCAACATCGTCACCTTCGAGCCCGGCGCGTCGATCCCGTTCGCGGAGACCCACGTCATGGAGCACGGCCTGTACGTGCTCGAGGGCAAGGCCGTGTACCGCCTCAACGGCGACTGGGTGGAGGTGCAGGAGGGCGACTACATGTCGCTGCGCGCCTTCTGCCCGCAGGCCTGCTACGCCGGCGGGCCGTCGAACTTCCGCTACCTGCTGTACAAGGACGTCAACCGCCAGATCGTCCTGTAGCGCACGCCAGTACGACGGTGCCCCTCCCGGAAAGTCCGGGAGGGGCACCGTCGTACCGACTACTTGGAGGCTTCGAGGGCCGCCGCGACCGCGGCGTTGACCGCCACGATCAAGGGCACGTCGAAGGACTTCTGCAGGCGCAGGCCCGAGGCGGACAGCGGGCCGCCACCCATGATGACCGCCCGGGCCCCGTCGATCGAGATCGACTGCTGGACGGCCTCCTTCAGGGCGGCGTCGAGCGCGTCGGGCGACTTCACGAGGGCGGTGGCGTCCCCCGGGGTGACCCGCACGCCGCGATACTGCTGCAGGAGACCGAGCGACACCGCCTTCTCGCGGAAGGACTCGACGAGCGCGGGATCCGATGTGACGGTGGCGATGCCGAATGCACGACCGCCCCGGCCGGCCTCCTTGAAGGCCTGCTCGCCGATCCCGAAGACGGGGACGGATACGGCGCCCCGGAGTTCGGCCAACCCCGGGTCGCTGAAGGCGGACACGATGATCGCGGCGACGCCGCCGCGACGGGCCGCCTCCGTGCCGCGGCGGACGACACCAGCGGTCGCGGTCGCCATGTCCTGCGGGGTCGTGAGCAACGCCGGCGCGCCCTCGTTGGTGACGCCGACGATCTTCGCCCTACCCGCAGCCTGCGCGGTGGCGAGCTCCACCATCGACGCGGTCGCACTCTCACTCGAGTTCGGGTTGATCAGCACGATCGTCTTCGACGGTGCCGCCGCGCTCGAACCGGCGTTCCCGTCGGTGGCGGCGGATCCGCACCCGGCCGCGACGGTGGCGACGGCCGCGATGCCGACCGCCACCAGCCGCCGTCCGGCCCTCACCGGACCCCGTCGGTTCCGGCGATCGGCCAGCCGGTGACGACCTTGGGCCGCGGCGGCGCGTAGGTCCGCACCTTGGAGGTCTTCAGGCCCATGCGCACCAGCCCCTCGGCGATCGTCACGGCGGAGCGGACACCGTCGACGATGGGGACGCCGGTGGCGGCGGAGACCTTCTCCTCGAGCTCGGCCATGCCGCCGCAGCCCAGGCAGATCACCTCGGCGTGGTCGCGCTCCACGGCCTCTCGGGCCTGCGCGACGATCGCCTCGACCGCCCGCTCGGGCTCGGATTCGAGTTCGAGGACGCCGAGACCCGACGCCCGGACGGAGGCGCAGCGCGCGTCGAGGCCGGCCAGCTTGAGCCGGTCCTCGATGAGGGGCACGGTGCGGTCGAGCGTGGTGACCACCGAGTACTTGTGGCCCAGGTACATCGCGGTCGACGCGGCCGCCTCGGTGATGTCCACGACGGGCACCTCCAGCAGCTCCTGCAACCCCTCGCGGCCGTGCTCGCCGTAGCCGGCCTGGATGACGGCGTCGTAGGGCCCCTCGTAGCGGGTGATCGCGTCCATGACCGCGATCGCCGCCAGATAGGACTCGAAGTTGCCCTCGCACGAGTCCGCGCCGAAGCGCGGTGTGATCCCGACGATCTCGGTGCCCGGCGAGGCCGCGGACCGCGCGGACGCCGCGATCGCGGCGGTCATGGATTCCGTGGTGTTGACGTTGGCGACGAGAATGCGCATCGCGATCACCCCTAGTGCTTGCTGGGGACGGCGATCTGCTCGCCGGAGACGTCGACGAAGGGGCCCTTGCGGTCCGCCACCAGGAGGTAGACGATGGCGCCGAGGCCGGCACCGATGAACCACGAGTAGTTCGAGACCACGTGGAAGGCGGGCACGAACGCCATGAGCAGTGCCGCGCCGGCGGTCGGCACCAGGGCGATCACGGCGCGCGGATTGACGCCGCGGGAGTAGTAGTAGGGGGCGTCGGGCAGGTCGCAGTACAGGTCCGGAACGTTGACCTTCGTCTTGCGGATCAGCCAGTAGTCGGCCATGACGATGCCGAACAGCGGGCCGAGGAGCGCGCCGAGGCCACCGAGGAAGTAGGTGATGACGACGGGCGAGTCG
This sequence comes from Tsukamurella sp. II2bb, assembly GCF_057815145.1. Taxonomy (NCBI): domain Bacteria; kingdom Bacillati; phylum Actinomycetota; class Actinomycetes; order Mycobacteriales; family Tsukamurellaceae; genus Tsukamurella; species Tsukamurella sp. II2bb. The sequence continues at coordinate 138,622 of NZ_JBYPZI010000002.1, read as the reverse complement.
TAGAGATTCCAGGGCAGGATGACCAGGCCGATGACACCGGAGATGAGCCCGGCGCGGCGGAAGTTCAGGTGCTTCGGGAACAGGTTGTTGAGTGCGTAGATCGGTGCGACGAAGTTCGCCATGAGGTTCACGGCCACGGTCAGCACCAGCAGCGCGAGGCAGGCGAGGACCAGCAACAGGGTGTTCGGCACCGTCTTGACGATGTCGGCGGGCGATTCGATCACGCGGCCGTCGATCTTGAACTGCGCGCCGGCGAGGGTGATCACGATCGCGCCGAAGAGCAGCATGTTGAGCGGGATGCCGAAGAAGTTGCCGCGCACGATGGCGCCCTTGGACCTGGCGCCGCGGGTGAAGTCGCAGAAGTTGAGCACGAAGGTGCCGTAGATCGCGACCCAGAGGCTCGCGCCACCGACGATCTGCAGCCACATGTCGAGGCCCGTCGTGGACGTGGGCGTGGTCCAGGCGATGGAGAAGCCGGCCTTGCCGAACATCCAGAGCGCGAGCGCCGCCATGGTCACGAGGATGACGGGGCCGGCGAAGGCCTCGTACTTGCGGATCATCTCCATCCCGTAGCTGACGATGACCAACTGGATGGCCCACAGCACGAGGAACGAGATCCAGCCGAGCGTCGAGAGCCCGAGGAAGCGGTTCTCGTCGAGTGTCGCCGCGTCGGGGAGCACGGCGACGATCATGATCCGCAGTACGACGGACGCCAGGTAGGTCTGGATCCCGAACCACGCGATCGCGACGATGCCGCGGATGAGGGCGGGGATCTGCGCGCCGCGGATGCCGAAGGAGATCCGGCTCATCACGGGGAAGGGCACGCCCGTCTTCTCCCCCATGAAGCCGGAGAGGTTGAGCAGGAGGAACAGGAAGGTCGCGCCGAGCCCCAGCGCGACCAGGATCTGCCACCCGCCGAGGCCGAGGGCGAACAGGCCGATCGCGAAGGCGTAGTTGCCGAGGCTGTGCACATCGTTCGCCCACAGGGTGAAGATGTTGTAGCCGCCCCACGTGCGCCCGGCGCGCTTCGTCGGCGCGAGATCGCGGTTGTAGAGCCCCGCGCTGAGCCGGTTCAGGGCGTCCACGTCGGGGACGTCCGCCACGTCGGCGTCCCCGAGTCGGATCGGGGTCGCCTCCGCCGCGGAGCGGGGGGTGAGTTCGTCTGTCATGCTGGGCCTTCGTTCCTGCGGGCTGAGTGCTCGGATCGTTCCGTTGTGCGGAATCAGGTTTCCACTTGTAGCGATAAGTAAGACCTATCCCCGCGCCCATGTCAAGGGTGATGTCGCCTGACGGAATAGGATCCTCGCAAGCCGGAACGCAGATCTTGACTAGTGGCGCAGGTCACACCTAGTGTGGGCCTGAATCGAGAAGGAAATTCCGCGACTCGGAATTCCCAGCGAAGGAGAACCGCATGAGCACCGACACCGCCGAGTACGACCTGGTGGTCCGCGGACGCCGCATCGTCACCACCGCCGGAACGGTGGCCCGCGAGATCGGTATCCGCGACGGCCGAGTGGTCGCCATCGAGCCGCTCGGCAACGACCTCGCCGGCCGCGAGGTCATCGAGCTCACCGACGACCAGGTGATGATCCCGGGGCTCGTCGACACCCACGTGCACGTCAATGAGCCCGGTCGCACCGAGTGGGAGGGCTTCGAGTCCGCGACCAGGGCGGCCGCGGCCGGCGCGGTGACCACGCTCGTGGACATGCCGCTCAACTCGATCCCGCCCACCGTCGATCGGGAGGCCCTGCGCCTCAAGCGCGAGGTGGCCGGTCCCAAGGCGTACATCGACGTCGGCTTCTGGGGCGGCGCCGTGCCCGGCAACAAGGACCAGTTGCGGGGCCTGCACGACGACGGCGTCTTCGGCTTCAAGTGCTTCCTCCTGCACTCGGGGGTGGACGAGTTCCCCGCGCTCACCGTCGACGAGATGCAGGAGGACATGGCGGAACTCGCCACCTTCGATTCGCTGATGATCGTGCACGCGGAGGACGCCTGTTCGATCGACCACGCCCCGGAGCCCACCGGCGCCGACTACGCCGGCTTCCTCGCCTCCCGCCCCCGCGGCGCGGAGAACAAGGCGATCGCCGACGTCATCGAGCGCGCGCGGTGGACCGGTGCCCGCGCCCACGTGCTGCACCTCTCCTCGTCCGACGCGCTGCCGATGATCGCGTCCGCGCGCCGCGACGGGGTCAAGCTCACCGTCGAGACCTGTCCGCACTACCTCACCCTGCTGGCCGAGGAGATCCCCGCCGGCGGCACCGCCTTCAAGTGCTGCCCGCCGATCCGTGAGGCGTCGAACCGCGAGCTGCTGTGGCAGGGGCTGCTGGACGGCACGATCGACTGCATCGTCTCCGACCACTCCCCGTCGACCATCGACCTCAAGGACGTGGAGAACGGCGACTTCGGCGTCGCCTGGGGCGGCGTCGCCTCCCTGCAGCTGGGGCTGCAGCTGATCTGGACCGAGGCCAAGAAGCGAGGCATCTCCCTGGAGCAGGTGCTCGAGTGGATGTCGGCGAATCCCGCCAAGCTGGCGGGCATGACCCGCAAGGGGCGGATCGCGCTCGGCTTCGACGCCGATTTCGCGATCTTCGAACCGGAGTCCGCACAGGTCGTCGACGTGCACCGCCTGCACCACAAGAATCCGATCTCCCCCTACGACGGCCGCGCTCTGGCCGGCGTCGTCCGCGGCACCTGGCTGCGCGGCGAGAAGATCGACTTCGAGACCCCGCACGGCCGTCTGCTCCGCCGCGGGGAGGCCTGAGCCGCCGGGCCGGCGCTTGACATGAACAATTCTTGAGGTTCTACGGTCGGCTACACGATGTCCGACCCGAACCGAAGGAATGATCCGATGCTCACCCAGCTCCGGCCCGACCTCTGGGAGACGGCTCCGTTCTCCCCGTTCCCCGGCCTCACGACCCACGCGTTCCTCTGGCGGAGCCCCGCCGGCGAGAACGTCCTCTTCTATTCACCGGGCGACGAGTCCGCGTTCGCGGACCTCGTCGCGCTCGGCGGCGTCGGACGCCAGTACCTGAGCCATCAGGACGAGGCGGGGCCCGTGCTCGGCCGGATCGCGGAGCGGTTCGGCTCGGCACTGCACGGACCGTCGGGCGATCTCGCCGCGATCGGGAAGCATCGCACGCCCGACGTCGTCCTGGCGACCCGCACCGTCGACGATCTGGGCATCGAGGTGATCCCCACGCCCGGTCACACGCCGGGAAGCACGTCCTTCCTCGTCCCGGGGGCCGACGGTGCGCGGTACCTGTTCACGGGCGACACCCTCTACCAGGGAGCCGACGGCCACTGGACCGCCGGCTACATCGCCGGGATGAGCGACGCCCGGCCCCTCCACGAGAGCCTCGCCCTCCTCGCCGAACTCCGCCCGGACGTCGTCGTCAGCAGCGCCTTCGCCGGCGGCGGAGGTATCGAGGCGGTCGATCCGTCGGCATGGCGAGGCATCGTCGAGCACGCGCAGGCGCGCCTGACCGCCTCGGTCGGCTGAGCGGCCCGGCCTACAGCGTTCCCTTGGTCGACGGGACGCCGGTGACCCGCGGGTCGGGTTCGACGGCGGCGCGCAGGGCGCGGGCGACGGCCTTGAACTCCGCCTCCGTGATGTGGTGCGGATCGCGGCCGTAGAGCACCCGCACGTGCAGCGCGATCCGAGCGTTCATGGCGAGCGACTCGAAGACGTGCCGGTTGATCACCGTCGAGTAGGGAACCCCCGGGTATCCGCCGATCACGGAGCTGACCAGGTACTCCGGCTCTCCGGTGTGCACGGCGTAGGGCCGGCCCGAGACGTCCACCGAGGCGTGCGCCAGGGTCTCGTCCATCGGGATGAAGCAGTCGCCGAAGCGGCGGATGCCCTTCTTGTCGCCCAGCGCCTCGGCGAAGGCCTGGCCCAGCACGATCGCGGTGTCCTCGACGGTGTGGTGCGCGTCGATCTCGATGTCCCCCTTGGCCTGCACGGTCAGGTCGAAGCTGCCGTGCTGGCCGAAGGCGGTCAGCATGTGATCGAAGAAGGGCACACCCGTGGCGATCTCGGTGGTGCCCGTGCCGTCGAGGTTCAGATCGACGACGATGGACGATTCGCGCGTCGTGCGCTCGATGCGGGCGATGCGGGCGGTCATGAGCGGTCTCCGTCGTTCTTCGGTGCCAGCTTCTCGCTGATCGCGAGGAAGGCGTCGTTCTCGTGGTCCAGTCCCACCGACACGCGCAGGTGTCCCGGGATGTTCATGTCGCGCACCAGGACTCCGCCGTCGAGATAGGTGCGCCAGGCGGCGGCCTCGTCGGCGAAGCCGCCGTAGAGGATGAAGTTGGCGTGCGATTCGATCACGCCGAAGCCGAGTTCCCGCAGGCGCGCCGAGATCCGGTCGCGCTCGGCCGACAAGTGCGCCACCGTGGCCAGGGTCTCCGCGCGGTGATCGATCGCGGCGATCGCCGCGGCCTGGGTGAACACCGACAGGTGATAGGGCAGGCGGACCAGTTGGATCGCGTCCACGATCGCCGGCGCGGCCACGAGGTACCCCACGCGCCCGCCGGCGAAGGCGAAGGCCTTGCTCATGGTGCGGCTCACGATGAGCTTCTCGCCGAAGCGATCCAGCAGCCGGACCGCGGACGGGCCGGCGCTGAACTCGGCGTAGGCCTCGTCGACGATGACGATGCCCGGCGCCGCCTCGATCAGCCGGATCAGGCCATCCTCCGCGATGAGGTGCCCCGTCGGGTTGTTCGGGTTCGTCACGAAGAGCACGTCGGGCCGGAGTTCGTCGATCGCGCCGACCGCGTAGTCGATGTCGAGCGCGAAGTCCGCCGTGCGCTTGCCGGGGATCCAGTGCGTGTCGGTGCCGTCCGAGATGATCGGGTGCATCGAGTAGCTCGGCACGAAGCCCATCGCCGTGCGGCCGGGCCCGCCGAAGACCTGCAGCACCTGCTGCAGGATCTCGTTGGAGCCGTTGGCCGCCCACACGTTCTGCGGACCCACGACGGTGCCGGTCCGTTCCGTCACGTACTCCGCCAGCCGGTTCCGCAGCGCGGCCAGGTCCCGGTCCGGGTACCGGTTCATCGCCGCCGCGGCCTCACCGACGGCCTTGGCGATATCGGCGACCAGCGCAGGACTCGGCGGGTGCGGATTCTCGTTGGTGTTCATCGCGGCCGCCACCGGCAGCTGCGGGGCGCCGTAGGGCGCCTTGCCGCGCAGGGTCTCCCGGATCGGGAGCTGGTCCAGCGTCACGGCCTCGCCGGGCAGGGGGTTCATGCACGACCGCCCTTCAGCGATTCGAAACGCAGCCGCACGGCCTCGCCGTGCGCGGGGAGATCCTCGGCATTGGCCAGGGTGATGACGGTGCCCGCGATGTCCTTGAGCGCGGCCTCGTCGTACTCCACGACGTGCACGCCGCGCAGGAAGGTCTGCACCGACAGCCCGGAGCTGTGCCGTGCGCACCCGGCGGTGGGCAGCACGTGGTTGCTGCCCGCGGCGTAGTCGCCGAGGCTGACCGGCGAGTGCGGGCCGACGAAGATCGCACCCGCGGCGCGCACCCGGCCCGCGACCTCCCGGGCGTCCGCGGTCTGGATCTCCAGGTGCTCCGCGGCGTACGCGTTGACCACGGCGAGCCCGGCGTCGATGTCATCGACCAGGACGGTGCCGGACTGCGGACCCCGCAGGGCGGTGTCGACGCGCTCGCGGTGCCGGGTGAGCTCGAGCTGGGCCGTCAGCGCCTCGTCGACGCGGTCCGCGAGCTCGACCGAAGTGGTGACCAGCACGGACGCCGCCATCACGTCGTGCTCGGCCTGACTGATCAGGTCGGCGGCGACGTGCACCGGATCCGCGGTATGATCGGCGAGGATCGCGATCTCCGTCGGGCCGGCCTCGGCGTCGATACCGACGAGGCCGCGGCACAGCCGCTTCGCCGCGGTGACGTAGATGTTGCCCGGCCCGGTGATGAGGTCGACGGGGGCCAACTCGGCACCGCCCTGATCGGTTCCGCCGTGCGCGGCGAGCGCGATGCCCTGCGCGCCGCCGGTGGCCCACACCTCGTCGACGCCGAGCAACGTGCAGGCGGCGAGGATGGTGGGGTGGGGCAGGCCGCCGAAATCCTTCTGGGCGGGCGAGAGGACGACGAGCGAGCCGACGCCGGCGATCTGTGCGGGTACCACGTTCATCACGACGGAGGACGGGTAGACGGCGTTGCCGCCGGGCACGTACAGGCCGACGCGGTCGACCGGGATCCAGCGCTCGGTGACGGTGCCGCCGGGCACCACCTCGGTGACGGTGTCCGTGCGCCTCTGATCGGCGTGGACGGTGCGCACGCGACCGATCGCGGTCTCCAGGGCCTCCCGGATCGCCGGATCCAGTTCGGCGAGCGCACGCTCCAACGCCGCGGCCGGGACCCGGACGGTGGGCGGGCGGACACCGTCGAACCGCTCGCCGAACTCGAGCGCCGCCTCGGCCCCCCGCTCCGCCACCGCGTCCACGATCGGGCGGACCTGCGGCACCACCGCATCGACATCGACACCGCCGCGCGGGAGCGCCGCGCGCAACTCGGTGAGCGACGGGCGGCGGCCCCGCAGGTCGAGGCGGCTCAGCTGCAGATCAGACATGCCTCCATTCTATGGGTGCGGCGCCACCGGGTTTCCGGCCAGGGCACCGTGCGCGCCGGTTCCTCTGCACGTCCTGACGGTCCGGTAAGTTATCCGCCATGGGCGAGAGCAACCACGGTGACCAGGGCCTTCTGTACTGGCTGGTCAAGCACGTATCAGTGGGACCGACGATCCGGCTCGTGAACCGGCCCACCGTCGAGGGACTGGAGAACATCCCGGTCGACGGTCCGGCTCTGCTGGCCGGCAATCACCTGTCGATCGCCGACTGGCTGTTCGTCCCGCTGGTCGTACCGCGCCGGATCTCCTACCTCGCCAAGAGCGACTACTTCACCGCACCGGGGATCTCCGGCAAGCTGCAGAAGTTCTTCTACACCCAGACCGGTCAGGTGCCGATCGACCGCGCGGGCGGCGACGCCGCGACGGCGGCACTGACCACCGCCAAGAAGCTGCTCGCCGAAGGCCGCCTCGTCGGGATGTATCCCGAGGGCACCCGCTCCCCCGACGGCCGGCTCTACCGCGGCCGCACGGGCCTCGTCCGGATCGCCTTCGAGGCGAACGTGCCGATCGTCCCCGTCGGCGTGATCGGCACCGACAAGGTCTCACCTCCCGGGCCCTTCAGCTGGCACGCCGAGCGGGTGCAGGTGAAGTTCGCCAAGCCGATCGAGCCGATCGAGTACGACATCCCGTCGGATCCCGACGAGCGGCACAAGCTCGAACGCTCCGTGACGGACCGGCTGATGCAGGAGATCCAGGCGCTGACGGGTCAGGAGTACGTAGATGAGTACGCCAAGAAGTGGCGCCCGGAATCCTGACGCACCCCTGTCCACGAGCGGGACAGCGGAGCGTACGCCACGAAGCGGCGCCCGGAATCCTGACGCCGCGCAGCGCGCCCGCGACCTCGCGGTGCTGCGGCGCGTGCGGGACCGGATCGACCGCGAGTTCGCGCAGCCGCTGAACGTCGAGGAACTCGCGCGCGGCGCGCACATGTCCGCCGGGCACCTGAGCCGCGAGTTCAAGCGCGTCTACGGGGAGTCGCCGTACTCGTACCTGATGACGCGCCGGATCGAGCGGGCGATGATGCTGCTGCGCCGCGGCGACATGTCGGTCACCGACGCGTGTTTCGAGGTCGGCAGCTCCTCGCTGGGGACCTTCAGCACGCGATTCACCGAACTGGTGGGGGTGCCGCCGAGCGTCTACAAGCGCGATCACAGCGCCGCCGCGGAGGGCATTCCCGCGTGCCTCGCGCGCCAGGTCATGAGACCGATCAGGAATCGAGAAGCGCCGCCGGTGACGCCGCAATAGCGTGGTCGGCATGACCATCACCATCTCGCTCGCGTATCTGCCCCACACCGACGCGGAGGCCGCCCTCGGCTTCTACCGCGACACCCTCGGCTTCGAGGTCCGCAAGGACGTCGGCTACCAGGACATGCGCTGGATCACCGTCGGACCGGTCGGCCAGCCGCAGACCTCGATCCTCCTGCACCCGCCGGCCATGGATCCCGGCCTGACGGAGGACGAGAAGTCGACGGTGCTCGACATCATCGCGAAGGGCGCCTACACGGCGATCACCCTCTCCACCGACGATCTGGACGGCCTCTTCGAGCGCGTCGCCGGCTCGGGCGCCGATGTGGTGCAGGAGCCGATGGACCAGGACTACGGTGTCCGCGATTGCGCGTTCCGCGATCCCTCCGGCAATCTGATCCGGATCAATCAATCCTGATCCGCGCCTCGGTGTGATCGCCGCACTTGTCGGAGTGCGGTCGCGATCGATACCTTGGGCATCTTCGTTGCCCGCTGCCGCGGACCCGTCGCGGTGAACAGATCGGCAGACTCAGACGATGACCTTGAGCCAAGACTCCCGGCACGATTCGGGCGGCGGCGTCGATCCCGAGAGCGGTGTCGAGTGGGCCGCCGCGCACATCGCCGAGATGGCCGCGGCGGCGACCGATGAGGTCCTCGCCCGCGTGCCGTTCTACGGCAGTGAGCATCCGGCGGTGACGCGCGAGGAACTGCGTGGTGCGATCGAGGTCGCGTTCCGGCTCGCGACCGAGGCGGTCGGGGGCCGCGACCTGTCCGACGGCATGGCCGAGGTCCGCCGGATCGCGGAGCGGCGCGCCCGGCAGGGCGTGCCCCTCCCCGAGTTGCTCCAGGTCACCCGGATCGCGTTCACCGTCTACTGGAAGGCCGTCCTCGGTCACGATGCGGCCGCCGGGGTTCCCGTGTCGGACGCGCAGCTGACGACGGCGACGCGGCTGATGGAGGCGCTGGACGTGCACGCCGTCGCCGTGACCGAGGCGTACCGCGCGGCCAGCGCCTCGATCCTGGCGTTCCAGTCCCGTCGCCGGTCGGCGCTGGTCGAGGCGCTCCTGACGGGACACCCGGCGCCGGACGCGGGCCCGTGGGAGGCCGCGGCGCTCCTCGGGTTCCCCCGGGGCGGGCGGCACGTCGTGGTCGTCGCCGACGTGCCGAGCGTCGGCGAGGAGGGGCTGCCCGACGTGGAGGAACGCCTGGGCGCACGGGGGCTCACGTCCGCGTGGCGGCTCACCCCCGCCCAGCAGTTCGGCGTGGTCGCACTGCGGGACGAGCCCGTCGAGGTCGTGGCCGAGGTGCTGGAATCCGTTCGCACGGCCCGGGCGGGAGTGAGCCCGGCTTTCGACGATCTGACCGGCGCGCCCCGGGCGGCCCAGCTGGCCCAAGCGGCGTTGCAGACGGCTCCCGAGGTGGGCCGCCGGGTCCGGGTGTTCAGTTCCAGTCCCCTGGCCGCGCTGGTGGTGTTCTCGCCGTCGGAGGGCCAGCGGCTCGCGACCGAGGTGCTCGGCCGGGTCCTCGCCCTGCCGGAGGACGATCGCGTGCTCCTCATCGACACGCTGTGGGTGTACCTCGAGCAGTCGGGATCGGCGGAGAGCGCGGCACCCTTGCTCTACTGCCACCCCAACACGGTGCGGTATCGCCTGCGCCGTCTGCAGGAGATGACGGGCCGGAAGCTGTCGAACCCCGTCGACGTGACCGAACTGACGGCGGCCGTCTACGCCCTGCGCCTGAACCCCGACCAGTTCCGGGACACCGGTCGCGGGTAGCGCTGCCCCGGCCTCGGGCATCCTGCACGGCTGTGGGCCTCGACAACAGGTTCTGACGCCGCCCACAGAGATGCCTCGGCGCCCTGCGCCACAGTGATTCGCACAGCTAACGTCAAGTCGGGCGACGTGGGAAACCCCGCGCCCAGCAGAGCGTTTCAGCGATTCACATCCGGTCCGAGGAGAGCAGGCAGCGCATGGCGAAGGCAGTCGGTATCGATCTGGGAACCACCAACTCCGCAGTGGCGGCCACCCTGGAGGGCGGGCGCGCGGAGATCATCGCGAACGCCGAGGGCGGACGCACCACACCATCGGTGGTGGCGTTCACGGACGACGGCCGGCGGCTGGTCGGCCAGGTCGCCCGGCGGCAGGCGATCATGAACCCCGACGCGACCGTCTATTCGGCGAAGCGGTTCATCGGGCGCACCTGGGACGAGGTCGACGACGAGTCGAAGATCGTGTCCTACAAGGTGGACAAGGGCCCCAACGACGCCGTTCGGTTCGGCGTCCGCGGGCACGAGTACGCGCCGGAGGAGATCTCGGCGCAGGTGCTCCGCAAGCTCGCCGACGATGCGAGCAAGTTCCTCGGCGAGAAGGTCACCGAGGCCGTCATCACCGTGCCCGCCTACTTCAACGACACCCAGCGCCAGGCGACCAAGGACGCCGGCAGGATCGCGGGCCTCGAGGTGCTCCGCGTGATCAACGAGCCGACCGCCGCCGCCCTCGCGTACGGGCTGGAGAAGGAGGGCGCCGAGACCGTCCTGGTCTACGACCTGGGCGGCGGCACCTTCGACGTCTCCATCCTCGACGTCGGCGACGGCGTCGTGGAGGTCCGCTCGACGAGCGGCGACGGGCACCTCGGCGGCGACGATTTCGACAAGCGCATCGTCGACTGGATCGCCGAGGAGTTCCAGCGGGAGAACGGCATCGACCTGCGCAACGACTCCCAGGCACTGCAGCGCCTGTACGAGGCCGCCGAGAAGGCCAAGGTCGAGCTGTCGACGACGACCACCAGCACGATCAACCTGCCCTTCGTCACGGCGGACGCCTCCGGCCCCAAGCACCTGAACCTCTCGCTCTCCCGGGTGAAGTTCGACCAGCTGACGAGCGACCTGGTCGAGCGCACCCGCAAGCCGGTCGAACAGGCCCTCGCCGACGCGAACCTCACCGCCACCGACATCGACGAGGTCATCCTGGTGGGCGGCTCCACCCGCATCCCCGCTGTGCAGGACCTGGTCCGGCGCCTCACCGGCGGCAAGGAACCGAACATGTCGGTCAACCCCGACGAGGTCGTAGCGATCGGTGCGGCGCTGCAGGCGGGTGTGCTCAAGGGCGACGTCGAGAACGTCGTGCTGCTGGACGTGACGCCGCTCTCGCTCGGGCTCGAGACCATGGGCGGCGTGATGACCAAGGTCATCGAGCGCAACACGACCATCCCGGCGCGGCGCAGCGAGGTGTTCTCGACGGCGGAGGACAACCAGTCCGCCGTCGACGTCGTGGTCCTCCAGGGTGAGCGGGAACTGGCCGCCGACAACCGCCAGCTCGCCCGGTTCCGGCTGGAGGGCATCCGCCCGGCACCGCGCGGAGTGCCGCAGATCGAGGTCACCTTCGACACCGATGCGAACGGCATCCTCAACGTCTCGGCGAAGGACAAGGAGACCGGCGCGGAGCAGAAGGTGGAGATCACCGAGTCGGCCAACCTGGTGTCCGAGGAGATCGACCGGATGGTGGCCGACGCCAAAGCACATGCCGCCGAGGACAAGACGCGACGCGAGGAGGTGGACGCACGCAACCAGCTCGACGGCCTGGTGTACCAGGTGCAACAGTTGCTCGCACAGCTCAAGGACGCCGTTCCGGTCAACGAGTCGGCGCGCGCCGAGCAGATCGTGGCGGACGCCCGTACCGCGATCGACGAGAAGGCCGGCCTGGACCGCGTGCGTCCGCTCACAGCCGACCTGCAGCAGATCGTGCACACCCTGCCCGCCACCGCCGCCCAGCAGCAGGCGACCGAGAACGGCGGGGCTCCCTCCGCGGCCGGTGACGACGACATCGTCGACGCGGACTTCACGCGCGAATGACCGGCGAGAACCCCACGGCGGACGACGCCGCGCCGCAGACGACCGACTCCCCCACGGACGTACCGGAGGCGGGCCACGAGTCCGTCGTCGCCGGCCTCCGGGAGGAGCTGGACAGAGCCCAGGATCGCCTCCGCCGGGCGCTGGCGGACCTCGACAACTACCGCAAGCGCACCGAACGCGACGCCGGTCGAGCCGCCACCGCGGCCGGGCACCGCATGCTCGTCGAGTGGCTCGACGCCGTCGACAGCGTGGAACGCGCACTGAAGATCACACCGGATGACCAGGGACTCGCCGCAGTGCTGGAGCAGATGAACGCGATCCTGCAGCGCAACCGGATTCAGCGGATCCCCGGTGCCGGAGAACGGTTCGATCCGACGGTCCACGAGGCCGTTGCGGTGGTCGATGCGCCCGCGGAGGACGACCAGACGGTGGTCGACGAGGCCCGCTCGGGCTACATCGACGGCGAGGGCGAGGTCATCCGCCCGGCCCAGGTGGTCGTCGGCCGAGGGAAGGCGGACGGAAGCTGATGCCCGTCGGGTACCAGGACTACTACGAGGCCCTCGGCGTCCCCCGCGACGCGACCGAGGACGACATCCGGCGCGCGTATCGCAAGCTCGCGCGCACGATGCACCCGGACATCAGCAAGGAGCCCGACGCCGAGGAGAAGTTCAAGGCTCTCTCCGAGGCGTACGAGGTCCTGCGCGACCCGGACAAGCGCGAGAAGTACGACAGGTACGGCGCGAACTGGCGCGCCGCACAGAACGGAGCAGGCGCCGGAACGGGCTTCGACGGGTTCGACGGCTTCCAGGGCGGCGGATTCCAGGGCGAGGCCGGCGACTTCAGCGACATCTTCGAGTCGATGTTCGGTGGCGGACGCGGGCGTCAGTACGGCGGTCAGGGGTACAGCTATCCCACCCGGGGCGCGGATCACGAGGCCGACCTCGACGTCACGCTCGAGGAGGCCGCCGCCGGCGGCAACCGGCACCTCAGCTTCGCCGACGGCCGCGACTACGACGTGACCGTCCCCAGGGGCGTCCGCGACGGTCAGCGGATCCGCCTGGCCGGTGAGGGCGGCCCCGGTCGCGACGGCGGGCCCGCGGGCGACCTGTTCCTCCGGGTGCACGTCACGCCCCACCCGCGGTTCCGGCGCGAGGACGACGACCTGCACGTGGACGTGCCGATCTCGCCGTCGGAGGCGGCGCTCGGCGCGGAGGTGCCCGTACCGACCCTCACGGGGACGGTGCGCGTTCGGGTTCCCGCCGGCTCGTCGAGCGGGAAGACGCTGCGCCTGCGCGGCCAGGGCATGCCGAGCACACGAGGGGCGGCCGGGAACCTGTTCGCCCACCTGCAGATCGCGGTACCCAAGACGCTCACCGACGAGCAGCGTGACCTGTACGAGAAGCTCGCGGCCACGGGCTTCGATCCCCGGGAGGTGGCGAAATGACGCGATCCCGTTCGCGCGCCCTGGTGGCGATCGAGCGCCTGGACGACGAGGGACGGCCGCTGGTCACCCTCGATGTCGTGGCCTACGAATCCGGCCTGCACCCCGAGCACGTCCGCCGGCTGATCTCCCTCGGGGCGGTGGAACCGTACGGACCGGCCGACCGGCCGCTCTTCCCACGCGATTCGGCGGCGCGGCTCGCCCGCATCCAGCGGCTCCGCCACGACCTCGGTGTCAACTACGCGGGAGCCCTCCTGGCGGCCGAGCTCCTCGCCCGGATCGACGAGTTGGAACGCCTACTCGGCCGACGAACCTGAAGGAGCCCACCGTGTCCGACTTCCCCCTCGAACCGTCGCACTGGACCATCGACCCCGACCACTCGGCGATCGAGTTCTCGGTGCGGCGTCTCCTCGTGAGCCGTGTGCACGGTGGCTTCGAATCCTTCTCCGGTGCGATCGACATCGGAGAAGGCGGGTCGGTCACGGTGACGGCCGAGATCGACACCCGCTCCCTGAGCACGCGCAACGCCCGCCGGGACGCGCACCTACGGAGCTCGGACTTCCTCGACGTCACCGAGTACCCGCGGGCCGCCTTCGCGTCCACGAGCGTCGTCCGCGATCCCGCGGACGCCCGCTCGGCGAGCCTCACCGGCGACTTGACGCTGCGCGGGATCACCAGGCCCGTCACGCTGGACGTCGACTGGATCGGTCGCAACGGCGGCATGGGCGCGGAGGAGGTGATCGGCTTCGAGGCCCGGACCGCGTTCCGCCGCCAGGACTTCGGGATCACCATCGACGTCCCGCTCGACTCCGGCGACAAGGTCGTCGGCGACGAGGTCTCGATCAGCCTGTCCATCGCGGCCGTCCGCGAACCCACGTGACCACGCACCCGACTCCCACCACGACCACGATCGGCGAACAGGAAGGACCCGATGGATCCGCTCAGCCCCTCGCGCGTGCTGGCGGAGGTCCGCGCCCAGCTCCAGGAGCTGGCGCGGTCCGTGTCCGCCGAGATGGACCGCATCACCGACGAGCGCGTCGGCGCCCTGCTCACCAGCACCACCAGGATCCTCATCGCGCTCGACGAGGCGTACGACACCGCGCAGACGCGGCTGGCCACGACCGACGACCAGAAGGAGAACCACCCCGAATGAACAACAAGTACCGGAAGATCTACGCGACCATCGTCGGATCGCCCGCTCCCCGGCAGCTCGAATGGATCAAGTTCGAGCGGTTCTGGGAGGGTGTGGCCGACCGCGTGGAGAACGAGTCCGGTGACCGGCTCGCCGTCGACTTCCACGGGCACCGTGAGGTCTTCCGGCGCCCGCAGAACGGGCAGGTCGGCATCGAGGACATCGAACGCGCCCGGCACCTGCTCAAGGCCTCCCCGGATCTCAAGGGGCACGGTGAGATCGCCGCGGTGGTGATCGACGCCGAACAGGCACGCATCCTGGTCTTCGACCTGGACTCGGCGAAGGTGGACGACACCGAGCACACCGTGCGCGACGACGATCCCCGCGCCCGGCGGCTGCGCACCGTCGAGAAGAAGACCGGACGCGACGACGAGCACGACCTCTCGCACTTCCTCGACGACGTCGCGACCGCGATCGCGGAGGACGCCCCCGGCCTGCCGTTCGTGATCTGCGGCCACGGCGCGGGGAAATCCGATGTCGCGGCGGCGTTCGCCGAGCGGATCACCGCCCATCACGCCGAGCTCGCGGAGCGCGTCGCGGGGACGGCCCGCATCGACATCAGCGCGGCGAACGACGCCGCCATCGAATCGGCGGCGGTCGCCGCGCTCCACGAGCACGTGGCCTCGCCGGAAAGCACCTAGGAGGAACCATGGGACAGCACGTCACCGAACTCGCGGGAGTCACGGCGATCCTCGACACGATTCCCACCCTGACGCGGGACCAACTCGCGACGGCCGGGAACACCGAGGTAGCGGACTCCGAATCCCGGCAGATGGCCGTCGAACTCGTCTCCGCGCTCTACAACGCGCGGGATGCGATCGACGTGAAGAAGGCCATCGAGGAGGCCGTCGCCCCGCTCGAGTTGGGCGGGCACGACGCGCAGCACCTCGAGGCCCTCGCCGGCGACGCCGCCTTCGCGGCCCTGCTGCTGGCGCAGGACGCGGGGCAGAGCATCGCCGGCGCGCTCACCGCACCGTGGAAGTCGGTCGTCTCCTAGGAGTCAGAGCGTGGCGGTGTCGATCACGAAGCGGTACCGCACGTCCGAGGCGATCACGCGCTCGTAGGCCTCGTTGATCTGGTCCGCGGAGATCAGCTCGATCTCCGCGCCGATGCCGTGCTCGGCGCAGAAGTCGAGCATCTCCTGGGTCTGCGCGATGCCGCCGATCATCGAGCCGGCGAAGCTGCGGCGGTTACGGGTCAGGTCGAAGACGTTGACGGGCACCGGGTGCTCCGGCAGGCCGACCTCGACCAACGTGCCGTCGACGGCGAGCATGCCGAAGTACGGGTGCATGTCCAGGTTCGCCGAGACGGTGTTGATGATGACGTCGAAGTGGTTGCGCAAGACCTTGAAGGTGTCCGGGTCGGACGTGGCGTAGTAGTGCGAGGCGCCGAGGCGCAGGCCGTCCTCCATCTTCTTGAGGGACTGGCTCAGGACGGTCACCTCGGCGCCCATCGCGGCGGCGAGCTTGACGCCCATGTGGCCGAGGCCGCCCAGGCCGATGATGGCGACCTTGCTCCCGGGGCCCACGTTCCAGTGCCGCAGCGGGCTGAACAGCGTGATACCCGCGCAGAGCAGCGGCGCGGCGGCCGCGTAGTCGATGCTCTCGGGCACGCGCAGCACGTAGTTCTCGTCGACGACGATCCCCGTCGAGTAGCCGCCCTGCGTGGGCTGCCCGTCGCGGCCCTTCGCGTTGTAGGTCCCGACCATGCCGCGCTCGCAGTACTGCTCCTCGCCGCGCAGGCAGGCGGCGCACTCGCGGCAGGAGTCGACGAAACAGCCGACGCCGACCCGGTCGCCGACCTTGAACTTCGTCACCTCGGAGCCGACGGCCGTCACCTCGCCCGCGATCTCGTGGCCCGGCACCACCGGGTAGCGGGCGGGCCCCCACTCGCTGCGCACGGTGTGGATGTCGCTGTGGCAGATACCCGCGTAGCGCACCGCGATCTGCACGTCGTGCGGCCCGGGGTCGCGGCGTTCGACGGTCATCGGCTGCAGCGGCTCGGTGGCGGAGGTGGCCCCATATGCGTTGACGATCATGTTTCCCATTGTGCGCCCTTCTAAGTAGCGGGGTGCAGTCAGCCCTCCGCTGCGGGCAGCGTCACGTCGAGCCGGAAGCCCTCCGCGGTGCGACGCGCGGCGACGGAGCCACCGTGCGCCTCGACGATGCCGCGGACGATCGCGAGCCCGAGTCCCGCTCCCGACGGGGCGCCGGCACCGTCGGACCTGGCGGCATCGGCCCGCCAGCCGACGTCGAACATCCTGCCGAGGTCCTCGACGGCGACGCCCGGTCCCTGGTCGAGGACGCTGAGCACCAGTCGGCCGTCGTCCAGCGAGTCCGCCCGGATCGGCACGACGCTGCCCTGCGGGGCGTGCCGCAGGCTGTTGGCCAGCAGATTTCCGACGACCCGGGTGAGCTCGCGCGGGTCGGCGAGGACGAGGTGGCCCTCGACGCCGTCCTGGGTGATCGTGATCCCCCGCCGCGCCGCCTCGGCGCGGCAGTCCGCGACGGCGTCGCTGACGAGGTCCAGCAGCACGACCGGCTCGGGATGCACCTGGAAGGTCCCGGTCTGGAGCTTCGACAGCTCGAACAGGTCCGAGACCATCGCGTTCAGCGTCTCGGCCTTACCGCGCAGCACACGCGCGTACTCCGCGGGGTCCGGTGCGGTCCCCTCGTCGAGGGCCTCGGCCATGGCCCGCACGCCGGCGAGCGGCGTCCGCAGGTCGTGCGAGATCCACGCGAAGAACTGCCGCCGCGCCGCATCCAGCTCGGCGACCCGCGCCCGGGCCTCCTCGAGGCGACGGGACGTCTCGGCGAGTTCCGCCGACACGGCGTCGAGCTCGACGACGCCGGTCCGGCGCGCTTGCACCACGGCTCCGTCGCCGACACTGCGGGTCGCCGAGCGCAGGTCCTTCAGCGACGATCCCACCGCCCGCGCCACGACGATCGGCGTGGCGACCACACTGCACACGGCGGAGGCGCCGATCACCCAGAGCAGCACCGTCAGGTCGTGCCCGGACAGGTACATCAGCAGGGCGATGGCCACCGTCGACGCCACCACCGACAGCAGCGCTCCCCCCAGGGCGACGGCGGCGCGCAGGGCGAGCGGCGCTCTCGGCGTCAGGCGCAGCACGACCACCACGCCCGCTGTCACGATCGCCGTCACGAGCAGGGCGGTGAGGACGATCTGGGCGAGCGCCGGAAGGGGCAGCATCAGGCACCGCCGTCGAACCGGTAGCCCGCGCCCCACTCCGTGCGCAGGTACGCCGGGCTCCGCGGATCGTCCTCGATCTTCTCGCGCAGCCGGCGCACGTGCACCGTGACGGTCGACGGGTCCCCGAAGCCCCAGCGCCAGACCTCGCGCAGGATCTCGTCGCGGCTGATCACCCGTCCGGGGTTGCGCACCAGGTAGACCAGCAGTTCGTACTCCCTGGTGGTCAAGGAGATCTCCCGGTCCCGGACCCAGGCCCGACGGTGCTCGGCGTCGATCCGGAACCGGCCGGCCTCGATGATCAGGTCGCGCACCGACGGTGCGCTGCGCCGCAGCTGCGCGTTGACCCGCAGCTGCAGCTCGCGCAGGGAGAAGGGTTTCGCGAGGTAGTCGTCGGCGCCGTTCTCGAGTCCGTCGATGCGGTTCTCGACGCCGTCGAGCGCGGTGAGCATGATGATCGGCACCTGGGACAGTTCCCGGACCCGCCGGCACACCTCGTCGCCGCCGAGCCCCGGGAGCATCCGGTCGAGGACGAGCAGGTCGGGGGGATCGGCCTGGAACGCCTCCCACGCCTGCATGCCGTCGCGGTGCGCGGCCACGCGGCACCCGGCGAGGCGCAGGTGGTCGACGACCACGGTGCGCACCGCGGGATCGTCCTCGACGACCATGACCCGGGCACCGTCCTTCATGCCGACGAGCGTAGGCGGCGGTCCGGCCGTGTGCCGAAACCCTTACGGAACTGCAATGTGCCTTACCGCGCTGACACTCTCCTATCGCCGTGCACCGGACCGCGGTTGACTCGGCCAGGAGCCGGCGCACAGGCCGCCGGCACTCTCGCAGAAGGAGATTCGATCATGCGCGTATCCCACCTCAGCACCGCCGCGGTCACCGTCGCCCTGGGCCTGGCCCTCACCGCCTGCGGAGGCCAGAAGGACATGTCCGCCGCGCCGGCCACACCGTCGGCCACCATGTCGATGTCGATGGCCATGCCCGCGACGTCCGCTCCGATGTCGACCGCCACCTTCGAGGGCAGGAACGGCAAGAAGGTGATGGGCACCGCGACGATCGACGGCGCCACGATCGAGCTCGCCGGGTACTCCTCCGACGAGGGCCCCGACCTGCACCTCTACCTGACGAACGGCACGTCCGAGGCCGATGTCAAGGGCGGCGTCCGGCTCGGCGCGATCGCCTACGACAAGGCCGTGCAGAGCTTCACCGTGCCGTCGGGGACGACGGCATCGTCGTACCGGTACCTGGTGGTGCACTGCGACAAGGCGCAGGCCGTCTTCGGCGCCGCCGTGCTGGCCCGATGATCTCGCAGGCGGTGCGCGGGAGGCTCACACCGGCGGCGACGGTCGTGGCCGTCGCCGCGCGGCTCGTGCTCGGCGCGCTGTGGTTGCACGAGGGGTACGTCAAGTACCACGCGGGATTCGGCCGGTCCGACATCCTGCTGGTGGTCGACAGTGCCGCCCAGAACCCACGCGTCCCGGCGGCCTTCGGGTGGTTCACGGCCCACGTGATGGGCGTGCTGCCCGGGCTGTTCGGGCTGATGGTCCCGCTGACCGAGACGGCCCTCGGAGTCGCGGCCCTGCTCGGTCTCCTCCCGCGGGTGACCGCCCTCATCGCGACGGCGCTGCTCTGCTCGTACTGGCTGTCGGATCAGCTCGTCGTGCAGTACCCCGTCATGGTGGCTCTGGCCGCGATCGTGCTCGCCGCCGGCGGGCTCGCGAGCCGCTGGTCGGTCCCGGAGTTCGTGGCTACATATCGAGTCCGAGATCGAGGGCCCGCACCGAGTGCGTGAGCGCACCCACCGCCAGGTAGTCGACGCCGGTCCGCGCGTAGTCCGCGGCGACGTCGAGGGTCAGGCCCCCGGACGACTCCAGTTTCGTGCGCGGAGCCAGCTTCTTCCGGCGCTGCACCGCGGACTGCGTCATCCACAGCGGCATGTTGTCCAGGAGCACCAGATCGACGCCGAGCGCGAAGGCCTCGTCGAGCTGTTCGAGCGAGTCCACCTCGACCTCGAGCGGCACGCCGGGCGACCTGCGGCGCACGGCCTCCACGGCCGCGGTCACCGAGCCCGCGGCGACCACGTGGTTGTCCTTGATCAGCGCGGCGTCACCGAGCCCCATCCGGTGGTTGACTCCCCCGCCGGCGCGGACGGCGTACTTCTGCAGGACCCGCAGGCCGGGCAGCGTCTTGCGACTGTCACGGATCTTGGTCTCGGTGCCCTCGACCTCGTCGACCCACGCCGCGGTGGCCGTCGCGATGCCGGACAGATGGGTCAGCACGTTGAGCATCGTGCGCTCCGCCGTGAGCAGCGCCCGGGTCGGCGCCTCGATCGCCATCACCACATCGCCCGGGGAGACGACGGTGCCGTCGGCGATCTTCGCCGGCACGCGGTAGTTGCCGGGGCCGACGACCTCGTCGAGCACCCATTCCGCGACCGGCACGCCCGCCAGCACCCCGTGCTCCCGGCTGACCACTCTGGCGAGGACGGCGGCACCGTCGGGCACGGTGGCCTCGCTGGTCACGTCCGGTCCGTACCGGAGGTCCTCGTCGAGCGCGGTGCGGATGAGGCGCACCACCTCGGCGCGGTCGGGCTCCAGCGTCAGCTCGGTCACGAACGTACCTCCACTACCTCACTCATGGACTCCTGCCGGGCCAGGGCCTGGCCCGCCATCCGTCGTGCCACCGCGGTGAGCACGGCGTCCTCCCGGTCCCGGGACGATACCGCGGGTGCGTCGACGACGAAGCCGGGATCCGCCAGGGACTCCATCAGGCCGGACAGTCCCTCGACGGTCCGCCGCACCCCGCACGAGCGGGTCATCGCGTCCTGGAGCGCCTCGCGCTCCGCACGGGCCGGCGGGGGCGCGATCTCGCGCACGGCGCCGCCCGGCAGCGCCGGCGCATCCTGTGCGGCCACCGCGACGCGCAGGCCCATCACCAGGGCCTCGAGCAGGCTGTTCGAGGCCAGCCGGTTCGCGCCGTGCAGGCCGGTGTGCGCGACCTCGCCGGCGGCGTACAGGCCCGGCACCGTCGTGGCGCCGAACAGGTCTGTGACCACGCCTCCGCACAGGTAGTGCGCGCCGGGCACCACGGGGATCAGGTCGGTCTGCGGGTCCAGGCCGGCGGCCCGGACGGCCGCGGTCACCGTCGGGAAGCGCCGCGCGACGTCGGGGATCATCGTGGCGTCGAGGTAGACGCACGGCGCGCCCGTGCGCTCCATCGCGTCGGTGACCGCGCGGGCCACCACGTCGCGGGGCGCGAGGTCGCCCATCGGGTGGGCGCCGTCCATGACGGCGTCGCCGTGCGCGTCGACGAGGTGCGCCCCCTCGCCGCGGACGGCTTCGGAGATCAGCGGGCGCCGGCCGCGCGCGCCCGGCGTGTAGAGCATGGTCGGGTGGAACTGGACGAACTCGAGTTCGCGCACGTCCGCGCCGGCGGCCGCGGCGAGGGCGATGCCGTCGCCGGTGGCGCCGAGCGGGTTGGTCGTGCTTGAGAACAGATGTCCGGCGCCGCCGGTGGCCAGCAGGACAGTGCGCCCGAAGGCGTCGCCCTCGGCCGTCCGGACGCCGACGATGCGGTCACCGTCGGCGAGCAGGGCGTACGCCTGCGCGGGGCGGGCGGTGATGCCGGGCCGCGACTTCGCCGCCTCGGTGAGCGCGCGCTGCACCTCGGCGCCGGTCGCGTCGCCGCCGGCGTGAATGATCCGCGAGACGGTGTGGCCGCCCTCGCGCGTGCGCTTCAGACGACCGTCCAGCCGGCGGTCGAACTGCGCGCCCCAGCCGATCAGCCGGTCGACGGCGGCGGGGCCGTCCGCCAGGATCGACCGGGCCGCGACGACGTCCACCAGCGGCCCGCCGGCCGCGACGGTGTCGGCGACGTGCCGCTCGACCGAATCGGGCTCATCGGACCGGTCCGCAGTGTCCACTACGGCGATGCCGCCCTGGGCGTACGCCGTCGAGGTCGACGGTGCGCCCCCGATCGACGGCTTGTACAGCACCGTCACCGTCAGTCCGGCGTCGGCCGCCGCGACCGCCGCGGTGAGGCCCGCGACCCCGGCGCCGACGACGAGCAGGTCGGCAGGACCGGTCATTCCCCGCCGCCGGGCTGCCCGATCCCGATCATCCGGGTGACGGCCTTGCGGCCCGCATCGGCCATCGCGGTGTCGACGAAGACCTCGTCCCTGCCCTCGACGAGGCACCGCAGCAGCGCGGCGGGGGTGATCATCTTCATGTACTTGCACAAGGCGCGGTCGTTGACGGCGCGGAAGTCGACGCCGGGCGCCGCCCTCCGGAGCTGGTGCAGCATGCCGACCTCGGTGGCCACCAGGACCTCGCGCGCACCGGTCTCGCGGGCGGCGTCGAGCATGCCGCCGGTCGAGAGGATCTTGACGCGATCGTCGGGGACGGCGCCCTCCCCGGCCAGGTACAGCGCAGAGGTCGCGCAACCGCACTCCGGGTGCACGTACAGGTCGGCGTCCGGGTGGGCCTTGGCCTGCGCGGCCAGCTCGTCGCCGTTGATGCCGGCGTGCACGTGGCACTCGCCCGCCCAGATGTGCATGTTCTGCCGCCCGGTCACCCGCTTGACGTGCGCGCCGAGGAACTGGTCCGGCAGGAACAGGATCTCGGTGTCCTCGGGGATCGACTGCACCACCTCGACCGCGTTCGACGACGTGCAGCAGATGTCGGTGAGCGCCTTCACCTCGGCGGTGGTGTTGACGTACGAGACGACGACGGCACCGGGGTGCTCGTCCTTCCACTCCTGCAGCTCGACGGCCTTGATCGAATCGGCCAGCGAGCAGCCGGCGCGCTGGTCGGGGATGAGCACCGTCTTCTCGGGGCTGAGGATCTTCGCGGTCTCCGCCATGAAGTGGACGCCGCAGAAGACGATCGTCGAAGTCGAGACCTCCGCGGCGATGCGGGAGAGGGCCAGCGAGTCGCCCACGAAGTCGGCGACGTCCTGGATGGCCGGCAGCTCGTAGTTGTGCGCGAGGATCGTGGCGTCGCGGAGCTTCGCGAGGCGCGTGACCTCGGCGGCCCATTCCCGGTCGCCGTCGACGCCGGTGTACATGCCACCGCCCTCGACGATCCGGTCGTAGAGGGGCGAGCTGAATCCGGTGGCGGCGGACGTGGCTGTGGTCATCGCGGCGCCTCCCTTTCTGGTCGGGACATTTATCGACCTATGATCGATATATGGCCGATGCTAGCACCGCTCCCCCACAGCGTGTCGCACACGAAGTCCTCTCCGTCGTGTTCCGGGTCACAGCGCCGGCCGGGCAGGCCGGCGCGGCGGGCACGCTCGAGGTACTGCTGTGGCAGCGCGCGATGGCCCCCGACCAGGGCGCATGGTCGCTACCGGGAGGCCTTCTCGACCCCCGCGAGGACCTCCCGACCAGCGCCCGCCGCCTGCTCGCGGAGAAGGTCGACCTCACGGAGGTCGCGCACCTCGAGCAGTTCGCCGAGTTCTCCGACCCGCACCGCGTGCCCGCGGGCGCCGGCGCGGACCGGACGCTCGCGTCGGTCTTCCTCGGCCTCGTTCGGTCCGGCACGGACCCGCGCCTGCCCGACGACACGACGTGGCACCCCGTCGAAGCGCTGCCGACGATGGCCTTCGACCACGCCGCGATGGTGCACCGGGCCCGCGCGCGCCTCGCGGCGCGGCTGTCCTACTCGAACATCGGCTTCGCGCTGGCTCCGCGCGCCTTTCCCGTCTCCCAGCTGCGCGACGTCTACGTCGCCGTCCTCGGCTATCCCGTGGACGCGACGAACCTGCTGCGCATCCTCTCTCGCCGCTCGGTGATCACCGCGACGGGCGAAACCGGCCAGGTCACCCGCGGCCGCCCGCCGGCCCTGTACCGGTTCACCGACTCCTACCTGCGGATCACCGACGAGTTCGCGACGCTCCGCCCGCCGGGCTGACGGGGCGCGGTACCGTCGGGCTCGCGGACGTCAGGCGGACTTGCGAGCCGCGCGCGCCTTCTCCCGCTCGACCGCGCGGGCCCGGGCCTCCTCGAACCGCACGACGTCCGCCTCCAGCTTCTCCATGTAGCGGCCGAGCTCGTCGCGGTACTCCTCGCCCGCCGCGGAGACGTCGGTGCGGTCGAAGAGCCCCCAGATCTTGAAGATGGGCTTGAGCACGTCATCGAGGTGCTGCCGGAGGTCGTAGATGCCGTGCTTGACCATGAGCACGCCGTTGCGCCGGAAGTCCGGCTTGCCCTCGCCCGGCATGGCGAAGTTGGTCGTGACCTTGGCGATCGACTTGAGCACCTCGTCGGGCTCGATGTCGAGAGCGGCCGCCGTGAGATTGCGGTAGAAGATCATGTGCAGGTTCTCGTCGGTCGCGATCCGCTTGAGCAGCGCGTCCGCGACGGGCTCGTCGCACACCCGCGCCGTCTGACGGTGACTCACGCGCGTCGCGAGCTCCTGGATCGTCACGTACACGACCTGGTCGAGAACGCCACCGAACTCCTCGGGGGCGTTCACGCCGAGCTCCAGGTGCGTCATCCGGTCGCGCTCGAGCTTGACCGGATCGACGGACCGCGTCACAAGTAGGTAGTCGCGCATCGCGATGGCGTGCCGGTTCTCCTCCGCCGTCCAGCGGCCGACCCAGGTGCCCCAGGCACCGTCGAGAGAGAAGTTGTCGGCGATCGTGCGGTGGTAGGACGGGAGATTGTCCTCGGTCAGCAGATTGGTGATCATCGCGACGCGGGCGACCTCGGACAGCGGCGACTGCCCGAGTTCCCAGTCCACGCCGCCGAGCGCGGCGAAGTTGCGGCCATCGCTGAACGGCACGTAATCGTGCGGGTGCCAGTCCTTCGCCACGCGGAGGTGGCGGTTGATGTTGTCCTCCACCACGGGCTCGAGCTCGGTGAGCAGTTGCAGGTCGGTCAGTGTCGACATGATCAGCGCCTCGGTCGGGAAACGAACGTCCTCGATGGTAGGGCAGCGGTACGGCAGGCGCAGGCGAACGCGTCGTACAAGAACCCTCGTTAACCCTCGTTGCCGACGACGCCCGCACCGTCGCGCCCGCTCGGCAGCCGGCCGGCGGACGGGCGGGCGAGGTCGTACTGCGCGAGAATCCTCGTACCAGACACCGAGCCCGGGAGCAGCATGACCACACCGTCCGCGGATCGATCCACTGAGTCCGCGCAATCCGCTCAATCCGCCGAGATCGCCGCCGACGAGACCGGTGACGTCGCGCGGGGACTGAGCATCGGCGCCGGCGCGACGGTTCTTTTCCTGTTGCTGCGACTCCTCGCGGTGGCGGATTGGAACTGGAACACGGCGAGCGCGATCATGGCGGTGACCGACATCGACGGCGCGCTGACCATGTTCTTCGGCACGCTCATGGCCGACGCGGCGTTCACGGGAGCGCTCGTGGTCCTCCTACTGCCGCTCACCCTGCTCACCCTGGTGTGGCCGCTGCGCGGCATTCGCAGATCCGCCGTCGACACCGGCCTGATGCTCGCCCTGTTGATCGCCGCCGCCGCTGCACTCTCGGCCACGTACCGCTACGTCTGGGTGCCGATCGGTGCCGTCGTGGTGGGCATCGCGCTCGTCGCGATGCGCCTGTCCTGGCGGCGCGGCCGGCTCAAGCGGCTCATCGATCTGGTGTTCCGGCGCGTCTCGATGATCACGGCGATCGGCCTGCTCGCGCTCGCCGCCCTGGTCGACACGCCGTGGGTGCCGCTCGAGGACGTCGTGACGACGACGGGGACCGTCCACGGCTACGTCCTCAAGGCCGAGCCCGGCTTCCTGACAGTGCTCACCGAACCGGACCGCGAGGTCCGCATCATCACCACGGCCGACGTGCTCGAACGTCGCGAGCCCACCGAGGGAACATAATCGGACCCCGGTCCGTTACAGTGCTCGAAGGGTCCGGAAGGGACCCGTTCGGGAAGGACAGGCCATGCAGTTCGGAGTCTTCACCGTCGGCGATCTGAGCGCCGACCCCACCACCGGGAAGACGATCAGCGAGCACGAGCGGATCGAGGTCATGACCGCCGTCGCGCTCAAGGCCGAGGAAGTGGGCCTCGAGGTCTTCGCCGCGGGCGAGCACCACAACCCGCCGTTCGTACCGAGTTCCCCCACCACGCTGCTCGGATACATCGCCGCAAAGACCGACAAGCTTCTGCTCAGCACCTCAACGACGCTCATCACCACCAACGATCCGGTGAAGATCGCCGAGGACTACGCGATGCTGCAGCACCTCGCGAACGGACGCGTGGATCTCACGCTGGGCCGCGGCAACACCGGCCCCGTGTACCCCTGGTTCGGCAAGGACATCCGCCAGGGCATCCCGCTGGCCGTCGAGAACTACCACCTGCTGCGCCGGCTGTGGCGCGAGCCCGTCGTGGACTGGGAGGGCCGGTTCCGCACCCCGCTGCAGAGCTACACCTCGACGCCCGCACCGCTGGACGGCACGCCGCCCTTCGTCTGGCACGGCTCGATCCGCTCGCCGGAGATCGCCGAACAGGCGGCCTTCTACGGCGACGGCTTCTTCCACAACAACATCTTCTGGAACAAGGAGCACACCGAGCAGATGGTGAATCTGTACCGGCAGCGCTTCGAGCACTACGGGCACGGCTCCGCCGATCAGGCGATCGTCGGCCTCGGCGGTCACGTCTTCATCGGCGACACCGAGGCGGAGGCCAAGCGCCGGTTCCGGCCCTACTTCGATAACGCGCCCGTCTACGGCCACGGGCCGTCGATGGAGGAGTTCGAGGCGATGACGCCGCTCACCGTGGGCACCGTCGATCAGGTCATCGAGAAGACCCTGGCCTTCGCCGACTACGCGGGCGACTACCAGCGGCAGCTGTTCATCGCGGACCACGCGGGGCTCCCGCTGGAGATGGTGCTCGAGCAGATCGAGATCCTCGGGACCCAGGTGGTGCCGGTGCTGCGCAAGGAGTTCGAGCTGCGCCGACCCGCCCACGTGCCCTCGGATCCGCCGACGCACGAGTCGCTCGTCGCGGCCGGGCCGGATTCCCCGCACCACCTGGTGCTCCCGGCCCAGGACCGCGTCGCGCAGGATCTCGTCGCCGCGAAGGAGGCCTGACGGTGTCCCGTTCCCTGGTCGTCGTTTCGGGCGGCGTGTCCGAGCCCTCGTCGACCCGACTGCTCGCAGATCAACTGGCCGACGCCACGCGAGCCGCGGTCTCGGCGCGCGGTGAGGCGCTGGAGGTGACCGTGATCGAGGTCCGCGAGCTGGCCCGCGACCTCGCGACGGTGATGACCACCGGCGTCGCCACGCCCGCGCTCACCGCGGCGAAGGACGCGATCTCGGCTGCGGATGCGCTGATCGCCGTGTCTCCGGTGTTCACCGCGAGCTACAGCGGCCTGTTCAAGATGTTCTTCGACGCCCTCGACCCCGACGCCCTCACCGGGGTGCCCGTGGTCGTGGCCGCCACGGCCGGGACGCCGCGGCACTCCCTGGTGCTCGATCACGCCCTGCGCCCGCTGTTCAGCTACCTCCGCGCGCAGATCATGCCGACCGGCGTCTTCGCCGCCACCGAGGACTTCGGTTCGTCGGAGCTCGCGGCCAGGATCTCTCGGTCCGGGGCGGAGCTCGCCGACGCGCTCGTCCAGGCCGACGGTGCCGTGGCCGGCTTCGGCGGCCCCTCGGACCTGGGCGCCCCGAAGCGGTCCGGGAAGACGACCGAGCTGGGCCCCGTCCCCGACTTCGCCGACCTGCTCCGCGGCCACACCGGCGATTGACCCGACCTCAGCTCGGCGCGTCCGTGTTGCGGGATCGAGACCGTCGCACCATGACCTACCGGGGCGGTGCCCCGCCTGACGCGACCGGCGTCGGGTCCGTGAAGGTCACAACGGCATAGCGCCTGGAACGCGCACCTCGTCGTCGAGTGCGGAACGCCGTGGCGCCTCGGCATCGTCGGGCAGCTTGCCAAGGAGGGCGAGGACGACGCAGCCCAGGGCGGCGAAGCCCGGCCAGACGAGGACGAGCACCCAGGAGGCGAGGTCGCCGAGGAAACCGCCGGAGTGGTCCGCCGGCGCGAAGACGTTCGCGCCGTTCAGCCGGATCTTCGGGGCGGCGGTGAAGTCGAGCCCCGGGGCGCCGGGCCCAGTGAATCGGGCGTCGACGACCGCCTGGCCGAGGACGACCGCGATCGCCACGCCGATCACAGCGGCGCCGAGCGTCATCGCCACGCCCCGCGGCGTGCGCCGCCGGCCGCGGAACAGGCCCACGGCGGTGAGCACGCCGCCTGCCGCGGAGATCGCGACGAACATCGCGGTCGCGACGAAGAAGTTGTCGAACTGGTCCGAACGGAGCACCGGCTGCCCGCTGCCCAGGACCACGCCGCTCACCCCCGGCACCGTCGTCCCCCAGACGAGAGCGGCGGCAGCGCCGAGGACGGCCCCGACCACGGCGGGGACGACCACCTGCGGGGTGGAGCGGGTCGACGTGTGAGTAGCCATCGCCGATCAGCCTATCGAGCGGACCTCTACGAGGCCGGTTCAGCGTTCCCCGCTCGACGAGTCGAGCTCGCCGTGGCGCGAGCACCGCGCCGTCCACCCGTGCGGGTGGACCTGGACGATCATCCGGCGCGCGCAGTACGTGCAGTACCGCGGCGGCTCGAGCCCGAGGAGGGCGGCGGTGAAGACGGGCGCCCCGTCGGCGAGCGGTTTGCCGGTGTAGACGTTGAACACCGGCTGCGGGTCGGCCACAGTGGTCACAGCGTCTCGTTGAGGGCCTTGATCGGCATCTTCAGCTCGCCGAGCAGGTCGAGATCGGTCTCGGCCGGACGCCCCAGGGTGGTGAGGTAGTTGCCCACGATCACGGCGTTGATGCCGCCGAGGATGCCCTTCTCCGCGCCCAGGTCGCCGAGGGTGATCTCGCGGCCGCCGGCGAACCGCAGAATGGTCCGCGGCAGCGCGAGCCGGAACGCGGCCACTGCCCGCAGCGCCTCGTTCGGCTCGAGCACGTCGAGGTCGCCGAAGGGCGTGCCGGGGCGCGGGTTGAGGAAGTTGAGCGGCACCTCGTCGGGCTCGAGCTCGGCGAGGTTCGCGGCGAACTCCGCCCGCTGCTCGAGCGTCTCCCCCATGCCGAGGATGCCGCCGCAGCAGACCTCCATGCCGGCCTCGCGGACCATGCGCAGGGTCTCCCAGCGCTCCTCCCACGAGTGGGTGGTCACGACCTTCGGGAAGTGCGAGCGCGAGGTCTCGAGGTTGTGGTTGTAGCGGTGCACGCCCATCGCCTTGAGCTCGTCGACCTGCTCCTGCGTGAGCATGCCGAGGCTGCAGGCGATCTGGATGTCGACCTCGTTGCGGATCGCCTCGATGCCCGCCGCCACCTGCGACATGAGCCGCTTGTCCGGCCCGCGCACGGCCGCGACGATGCAGAACTCGGTCGCACCCGTCTTCGCGGTCTGCTTCGCGGCCTCGACCAGCGACGGGATGTCGATCCACGCGGAGCGCACGGGCGACTCGAACAGGCCCGACTGGCTGCAGAAGTGGCAGTCCTCGGGGCAACCGCCGGTCTTGAGGCTGATGATGCCCTCGACCTCGACCTCGGGCCCGCACCACTTCATCCGCACCTCGTGCGCGAGCTGCAGGACCTCGTCGAGCTTCTCGTCGGGCAGCTGCAGCACCGCCAGCACCTGCTCCTGCGTCAGTCCCTCGCCGCGCTCGAGCACCTGCTCGCGCGCGACCTCGATGATGTCGGCCAGAACCCCGGTCATGTGAACTCCCTCGTCGGCTGTGCTCGGTCGGCTGCGGTCTGCGACACACCTACGCGTCGCGGGCTATCGAGCACTGTACAGCGTTCAATTCGTGAACGGTGTTCAAGGCTTCCATCACGCGATCCCCGTGTGCCGCGCCAGCCAGTCGGCGTCGAACCACGACGCGGCCTCGGCCCGGAACCGCTCCGGGCCGAGCCGGGGCGCACCGTCGGGGATCCTCCCCACGATCGGCACGCCCGTGACCTCCGGCAGGTCG
Organism: Tsukamurella sp. II2bb; assembly: GCF_057815145.1. Taxonomy (NCBI): domain Bacteria; kingdom Bacillati; phylum Actinomycetota; class Actinomycetes; order Mycobacteriales; family Tsukamurellaceae; genus Tsukamurella; species Tsukamurella sp. II2bb. The sequence goes on along the minus strand of NZ_JBYPZI010000002.1, from coordinate 109,079 downwards.
ATGACGTTGCACTGTTCGGCCAGGCCAGGGGCATCGGGCCAGCGGGCGAGCACGACGCCGGCGCACCGGACTCCCCCCGCCTCCAGCGCACGGGTCGTCAGTTCGGTGTGGTTGAGCGTGCCGAGCGCCGGATCGGCGACGACCACGACCGGGGCGCCGAGATCACGTGCCAGGTCGATCAGCGTGAACGGCGTTCCATCCTCGTCGACCCCGAGCCGCACCAGCACGCCGCCCGCCCCCTCCACGAGGACGGTTCCCTCCTGCGACCGGCACACCGTGGCGGCCTCGTCCCGCCCGAGCGGGGCCTTCCCGGCCCGACGGGCAGCGGTCAGCGGCGCGAGCGGCTCGGCGTACCTGCGGTGTTCGACGGTGACCGCTCCCGGCACGAGGCGCGCGACCTCGGCGGCATCGGACAGCTGACCGTCCTCGTCGCGCTCGGCACCGTCGGCGACCCCCGTCTGCGCGGGCTTGACGACGGTGACTGGCCCGCGCTCCAGGAGCGCTGCGGCGAGCGCGGCCGTGGCAACGGTCTTGCCGACCCCGGTGGAGGTGCCGGTGACGCAGACGATCATGCGACGGCCCGCCGGATCACGGCGACGGCGGTCGCGATCTCGGCGTCGGTGAGATCCGCGCGCACGGTGATCCGCAGGCGGGAAGTCCCCTCCGGCACCGACGGTGGCCGGAAGCAGCCGACGTGCACCCCCGCGGCCGCGCAGGCGTCCCGGGCCGCGACGGCGCGCTCGGGCTCGCCGAGCACCAGCGAGACGACTGCCGAGGTCGGCTCGGGTGCGCCGATGCCCTGCGCGAGGGTGCGGGCGCGATCGAGCACCCGGCCGGCGAGCGCGGGATCCGCACGCAGCTCCGCCAGGGCGGCCGCCGCCGCGGCGACCGCCGCCGGTGCCAGGCCGGTGTCGAAGATGAACGGACGCGCAGCGTCGACGAGGTGCGCGCGGACCCGCTCGGGACCGAGGACGACACCGCCCTGCGAGCCGAGCGCCTTGGACATGGTGGCCGTCACGACCAGGTCCGGTTCGCCCGCCAGGCCCAGCTCGTGCACCAGTCCCCGACCGCCGTCCCCGCGGACGCCCAGCCCGTGCGCCTCGTCGACCACGAGGGCCGCGCCATGGGCGCGGGCCGCCGCATGCAGCTCGGCAACGGGCGCGAGCACGCCGTCGGCGCTGTAGACCGAATCGGTGAGGACGATCGCACGCTCCTCGGCACGATCGGCGAGGGCGTCTCGAACGGCGTTCACGTCACCGCGCGGGGTGACGACGATCCGGGCGCGGGAGAGCCGGCAGGCATCGACGAGAGAGGCGTGCGATCCGCCGTCGGAGACGACGAGCGCGCCCCGGCCCGCGAGGGCGGTGACGACGCCGAGGTTGGCCAGGTAGCCGGAGGAGAAACACAGGGCCGACTCGGCGCCCACGAACTCGGCCAGGTCGCGCTCGAACTCCTCGTGCAGCTCGGTCGTGCCGGTGACCAGCCGCGATCCGGTCGCTCCGGCGCCCCAGACGCGGAGCGCATCCGCCGCGGCGTCGAGCACGCGGGGATGGCGACTGAGGCCCAGGTAGTCGTTCGAGGCGAGGTCCAGGCCCGGCTCGTCCGGGCGGCGGGCGGTCAGCGTGCGCCGCAGCCCCGCTTCGACGCGGTCGGCGGCGTAGCCGTCGAGCCAGCTGAGAGGGTCGACGTGGACACTCGCGCGAGCCGGAGCCTGAACACCCCGGCGGGCCGGGACTTGAACACCGTTCATGCTGCCACTGTAGCGCTGCGGTCGGCGGCCGGGATGAGACGCCAGTAGTGCGCGCGGCTCGGACCGTCGCCGGGCGGTCTCGACGCCCCGACGCGCAGGTCCGGGTCATCACACCCGAGCGATGAATCAGGGCTGCCGCAGGGTCGCGCGTACCGCGGCCGAGGCTCCTCGGCAGATCGTGGCGACGTCGTCGGGGGTGCAGACGAACGGCGGCATCGTGTAGACGAGGTCGCGGAAGGGACGCAGCCAGACGCCGGCGGCGATCGTCGCGTCGGTCGCGGCTGCCATCTCGACGGGCCGGTCGAGCTGGACGACGCCGATCGCCCCGAGCACGCGCACATCGACGACGCCGGGCACCTCGCGCAGAGGGGCGAGCCCGTCCCGGAGCCCCGCTTCGATGGTCGCCACGCGCGCCGCCCAGTCCTGCGAGAGCAGCAGCTCGGTGCTGGCCACGGCGATGGCGCAGGCGAGCGGGTTGCCCATGAAGGTGGGACCGTGCATGAGCGCCCCCTGGTCCGAATGCGCGATGGTGAGCGCGACCTCGTCGGTGCAGAGCATGGCGGCGAGCGTCAGGTAGCCGCCGGTCAGCGCCTTCCCGACGCACAGGATGTCGGGCGTGATCCCGGCGGCGTCGCACGCGAAGAGCGAGCCGGTGCGCCCGAAGCCGGTGGCGATCTCGTCGCAGATCAGCAGGACGCCGTGCCGCCGGGTGATCTCGCGGAGCGCGGCGACGTAGGCCGGCGGATGGAACCGCATGCCGCCCGCGCCCTGGACCACCGGCTCGATGATGACTGCCGCCAGCTCGTGGGCGTGCTCCCCGACGAGGCGATCCAACTCGGCGACATAGGCCTCGTCGAACTCCGCCGGCGGCGCGGGCGCGAAGACCTGCGTCGCGAGCACGTCGGTCCAGAGGGAGTGCATGCCGCCGTCGGGATCGCAAACGCTCATCGGGGTGAAGGTGTCGCCGTGGTAGCCGCCGCGCCAGGTGAGCAGCCGGTTGCGTCCGGTCGTGCCGCGGGCGCGCCAGTACTGCAACGCGGTCTTCACGGCCACCTCGATCGACACCGAACCGCTGTCGGCGAGGAAGACCCGGTCGAGACCGTCGGGCGTGATCCGCACCAGGAGTTCCCCCAGGCGGGCGGCGCTCTCGTGGGTCAGGCCGCCGAACATGACGTGCGACATGGTGTCGATCTGCGCCTTCGCCGCGGCGTCGAGGACGGGGTGACGGTAGCCGTGGATCGCGGCCCACCACGAGCTCATCCCGTCGACCACCTCGGTGCCGTCGCCCAGGCGCAGGCGCACTCCCTCGGCGCCGGTCACCACGCGCACTCCGGACGCGCCGGGTGCGGCGTACGGGTGCCACAGCGTCCGAGCGTCCGCGGCGAGGATCTCATCGGGCGTCATGGGGGATCACGGTAGTCCCTCACGATTTCCGGTTCTGCTGATGTGGACGTGCTCCAGCGCATGTCTACCTCCCCCCGACGGGAAATCGTGAGCGATAGGGTGGCCCGATGGCGGAGATCAGCGGCACTGGCCCCTCGGCGCGACCGGTCGGCTCCACCTACCGCCTGCAACTCGGCCCCTCCTTCGGATTCGACGATGCCGCGCAGCGGATTCCGTACCTCGCCGACCTGGGCGTGACCCATCTGTACCTCTCCCCCGTACTCGAAGCCGTCAGCGGCTCCGCACACGGCTACGACGTCACCGATCCGACGACGGTGCGCGCGGAGCTGGGCGGCCGCGCCGGGCTCGAGCGACTCGCCGAGACGGCCCACGCCGCCGGTCTGGGCCTGGTCATCGACATCGTTCCCAACCACCTGGGCGTCGGTCGGCCGGAGCAGAACCCGTGGTGGTGGGACGTGCTCACCCACGGCCGGAAGTCCACGTACGCGCACTACTTCGACATCGACTGGGATCCCCGCAACGGGGTCGGAGGCAAGCTGGCGCTCCCCGTGCTGGCGACCGCGGAGGATGCGCGGGCGATCACCGTCGACCGGAGCGGCGCTGCGCCGGTTCTGCGCTATCACGAGCGCACCTTCCCGATCGGGCGCGACACCGGCGGCGATGCCGAGCACGTGCACTACGCCCAGCCCTACCGTCTCGTGCCGTGGAAGGCCCCGGTGCGGACCTATCGACGATTCTTCACCGTCGACGATCTCGCCGCGGTCCGCGTCGAAGATCCGGAGGTCTTCGCCGCGACGCACGCCGAGATCGGGTCGTGGTTCACGGACGGCATCGCCGATGGGCTGCGGGTCGACCATCCCGACGGCCTCGCCGACCCGGTGGACTACCTGCGGCGACTGCGCGAGCTCACCGGCCCCGACGCGTGGATCGTGATCGAGAAGATCCTCGAGCCACGCGAACCCCTCGAGCCCACCCTGCCGGTGGCCGGGACCACCGGCTACGACGCGCTCCGCGAGCTCGGTCACGCACTCCTCGATCCCGCCGGGGAGCCGGGTCTGAGCGCGATCCACGAGCGCTGGACCGGGAACGACGGTGGCGCGGGTCCCCTGAGCGTCGCCCGGAACGAGATCGCCGACGAGCTCGCGCACGGCGACCTCGGACCCGAACTCCGGCGGCTCGCCCGGGCCGCGCTCGGCGAGTCGAAACCGCGGTCCCTCGCCGGGCCGTCGGCACAGCTGGTCGAGCGGGCCATCGTGCGGTGGGCGCGCGAGACGCACTACTACCGCGACGACTACCCGGTGCTCGCCGAGACCGCCGCACGTCTGCGCGAGGACGTCCGGACCCGCTCCCACTGGTGCGACGACGTCGAACCCGGCAGCGGCGCCGCCTTCGACCTGGTCGCGGGCGCGCGAGATCGGGGCGCCGAGACCGCGGCGCGGTTCCCCCAGTTCACCGGTGCGCTCACCGCGAAGACGGTCGAGGACACCCTGTTCTATCGGACCGCCCGCCTGCTCTCGCTGCAGGAGGTGGGCGGCGCACCGTCGGACTTCGGGCCGAGCGATCCGCACCCGGCCCTCGCCCGGCGCGCGGCGCAGTGGCCCGCGACGATGACGACGCTGTCGACCCACGACACCAAGCGCGGCGAGGACGTGCGCGCGCGGATCGGTGTGCTGAGCCAGTGCCCGGACGACTGGGCGGCCGCCCTCGAGTTGTGGATGCCGCTGCTCCCCTCGCCGCCCGACCCGCTGACCGGCCTGTTCCTCCTCCAGACCGCGTTCGGGGTGTGGCCGGTGGACGGCGTGATCACCGACGAGTTCCGGGGACGGTTGCGCGCCTACGCGGAGAAGGCCATGCGGGAGGGCCGGATCGGTACCTCCTGGTCCGCGCCCGACGGTGCCTTCGAGGCGGCGGGGCACGCCTTCCTCGACGCGCTCCTCGACGGCCCGGTGACCGGCGCGATGACGGATCTCGTGGGAGAACTCGCCCCGCACGGCCGGTCGGACTCCCTGGCCCAGAAGCTGCTGCAGCTCGCGGGGCCGGGCGTCCCCGACGTCTACCAGGGCACGGAGCGTTGGGAGGACTCCCTCGTCGACCCCGACAACCGGCGCCCCGTGGACTGGGCGGCGGCGGACGATTCGCACCCCAAGCAGCGGCTCGTACGGGCCGCGCTGCAGCTGCGGCGCGAGCGCCCGAAGAGCTTCGTCGGGGGTTCGTACGCACCGGTCCTCGCCGACGGGCCGGCCGCGGACCACCTGCTCGGCTTCGTGCGCGGATCGACCGGTGAACGTCCGGATGTCGCAGCCCTCGCGACCCGGCGTTCGCTCGTTCTCGACCGGTGCGGCGGGTGGCGGGACACTCGGGTGTACCTGGGCGACGGACCCTGGACGGACCGCCTGACAGGGCGCGTCATCGCAGGTCAGCCGCCACTTTCCGAGGTCTTTCTCGAACATCCTGTCGCCCTTCTGGTCCGCGACTAGAAAACTTGTCGGTGGCTTCGCGCACACTCAGGGCATGAACAGCGAAACCCCGCGGCCGGTCACCACGGCACTCGTCCAGTCCGCCACCGCGCGCGCCGGCGTCAGCGGCAACCGGATCCGCGCCTCGTCGCTCGCGCGGGTCGCGGAGTCGCTGCGCGACCACGGCCTCCCGGCCGATCTCCTGCCCACCGGTCGCCTGGTGCTGATCGCCGGCACCTCGCGCCTCACGGCGCAGACGCTGCCCGGCGGCGCCATCGAGGTACGCGCGCTGCGCGAGGGCCGCAACTCCGTCCTCGGACTGCTGGACGATCCGGAGGAGGTCGCGCACCTGCTGATCCGCTGCGCGGGCATGGCGTCGGCGTGGGAACTCACCGCGGAGATCCACGATCGGCTCATCCTCGCAGGTGATCGCACGGTACTCGCCGAGGTGCCGATGAGCGATACGCTCTACGTCCGTCTCGGTGAGCGTACGTTCATGGAGGTCTTCGCGGAGGATGCCAGCGCATGCCTGGGGGCTCCCGCCACGGTCACCCTCACCACGCACATCTGCACCCACTCGCTCGACGATGTCTGGCGCTTCCGCACTCTCGACCAGCACGACTATCGGCCCATCGGCTGCATCACCGGTGGCCGGCACGAGACCGCGGAATCGGCGCTGGCCACGGTGGAACGGCATCGTGCAAGGACGGCGGAGTGGGAGAAGCTGCATTGACCGCTATCGTTGCCACCGATGTCCACCTCTCCCTCCGGCACCGGTCACCTCTTCGAGGTCTGGGCGCCGTGCCCGCACCGCGTGCGGCTCTGGCTCGATGGCGCCGTCCACGCGATGCATCACGACTCCGACGATTGGTGGCGGGTCACGGTGCCCGCCGCGCCGGGCGCCCGGTACGGCTACCTGCTCGATGACGACGCGACGGTGCTGCCCGACCCGCGTTCGCCGCGCCAGCCCGACGGGGTGCACGCCGCGTCGGCGCTGATCGAACAGGTCGACGGGCCGCGGTGGGCGGGCCGGGAACTGCGCGGCGCCGTCGTGTACGAGCTGCACATCGGCACGTTCACCCCCGCCGGCACGTTCGACGCCGCGATCGAACGACTCCCGCACCTCGTGGAGCTGGGCGTCGGCTTCGTCCAGGTGATGCCGGTCAACGCCTTCAACGGCGAGTACGGCTGGGGCTACGACGGTGTCGGCTGGTTCGCCGTGCACGAACCCTACGGTGGGCCGGCGGGCCTGGAGCGGTTCGTCGCGGCCGCTCACGGCCTCGGCCTCGGCGTACTGCTGGACGTGGTGCACAACCACCTGGGGCCGTCGGGCAACTACCTCGGACGGTTCGGTCCGTACGAGACCGACGGCGCGAACACCTGGGGCCGGACGATCAACCTCTCCGGCGACGGCAGCGGCGAGGTCCGGCGGTTCATCCTCGACGACATCGCCTGGTGGTTCCGCCGCTACGGCGTCGACGGCCTGCGACTGGACGCGGTGCACGCGCTCGTCGATCACTCGGATCGGCACATCCTGCAGGACGCCGCCGCGCTGGCCGCGGAGCTGTCGGCCGAGCTGGGCCGGCCGCTGGCACTGGTCGCGGAGTCCGACCTCAACGATCCGCGGCTGGTCACTCCGGCGGCGCTCGGCGGCTACGGCCTCACAGCCCAGTGGGACGACGACGTGCACCACGCCGTCCACACCATCGTCTCCGGCGAAAGACAGGGCTACTACGCCGATTTCGGTAGCCCCGAATGCCTGGCGACGGTGCTCACCGGGGGCTTCTTCCACGCCGGCACGTACAGCTCGTTCCGGGGACGGATGCACGGCGCCACGATCGATCCGGAGCGGGTGGCACCGTCGCAGCTCCTGGCGTACACCTGCACGCACGACCAGGTGGGCAACCGAGCCCGCGGCGACCGGCCGTCCGAGTACCTCTCGGACGGACAGCTCGCGGTGAAGGCGGCACTGGTGCTGTTCTCCGCATTCACCCCGATGCTGTTCATGGGCGAGGAGTGGGGCGCCCGGACCCCGTTCCGGTTCTTCACCAGCCATCCCGAGCCGGAGCTCGCCCGCGCGACCGCCGAGGGCCGGCGGGCGGAGTTCGCCGAGCACGGCTGGCCGCCCGGCGACGTGCCCGACCCGCAGGACCCCGCGACCTTCGCCGCCTCGCACTTGGACTGGTCCGAGGCGGCGCAGCCCACGCACGCGCGGCTCCTGCGCGTCTACCGCGAACTCATCGCCCTGCGCAGGGACCCCGTGCTCGCGGACGACGACCTCCGGGCCGTCCGCTGCGACCATCCGGGCGAGCCCACGTGGTTCGCGGTCCACCGGGGCGATCTGACTCTGGTCGTCAACTTCACGGCGGATCCGGTCACCGCGCCGTTCACCGGTGAACCGGTCCTCGCCTGGCAGTCACCGGAGGTGCAGCCGTCCACGACCACGCTGCCGGGGCACTCCTTCGTGGTCCTGCGCCGTGCAACCTGAACCGAATCCGCCGACCCCCTGTTGCTAAGCGGTTGCTTTGTGAGAACCTTGCGCGTATGCGAATCGGATTGGGCATCAACTACACGGACGGGTTCAAGGCCACGGCCGACGAGGTCCTCGACCTGGAGCGGGCGGGACTGGACATCGTCTTCGTCCCCGAGGCGTACTCGTTCGACGCGGTGAGCGCGCTCGGCTACCTCGCCGCGAAGACGGAACGCGTGCAACTCGCGTCCGGCATCCTGCAGATCTACACCCGCACTCCCACGTTGACCGCGATGACCGCCGCGGGACTCGACAACGTCTCGGACGGCCGGTTCATCCTTGGCCTGGGGGCGTCCGGACCGCAGGTGATCGAGGGCTTCCACGGCGTGAAGTACGACGCGCCGATCGGCCGCACCCGCGAGATCATCGAGATCTGCCGTCAGGTCTGGCGGCGCGAGCGCCTCGACCACCGCGGCAAGTACTACCAGATGCCGCTCACCAAGGAGGACGGTGGCACCGGGCTCGGAAAGTCGCTGAAGCTGATCAATCATCCTGTGCGCGAGCGCATTCCGGTCCTGCTGGCCGCGCTCGGCCAGAAGAACGTCGCGCTGGCCGCCGAGGTCGCCGAGGGCTGGCAGCCGATCTTCTTCCTGCCCGAGAAGGCGAAGGACGTCTGGGGCGAGGCGGTCGCCGAGGGTAAGGCGAAGCGCGATCCCGCGTTGGGCGAGCTCGATGTCTACGCGGGCCCTTCGCTGGCGATCGGCGAGAACGTGGACCACCTGCTGGGCTTCGTCAAACCGCACCTCGCGCTGTACATCGGCGGCATGGGCGCCAAGGGCAAGAACTTCTACCACACCCTGGCCACCAACTATGGCTACGGCGCGGAGGCCGACCGGATCCAGGAGCTCTACCTCGCGGGCGACAAGGCCGCCGCGGCGGAGGCCGTCCCGGACGAGCTGGCGCGCAGCGTCTCCCTGATCGGCCCGAAGGGCTTCGTCAAGGAGCGGGTCGCGGCGTTCGAGGAGGCCGGGGCCACCGTGCTGAACGTGACGCCGATCGCCGAGGACGCGGCGGGCCGCGTGAAGCAGATCGAGCTGCTCCGCGACCTCGTGTAGTCGCCGACTCAGCGCTCGCGGGGGGCGGTCCGGGATGAATTCCGGGCCGCCCCCGGTTGTCATTTCAGTGACCGAAGCATCCTTCCCCCTCCCTCGCCTGTCCCTGCTCGAGCTCGCCCCCGTCGTCGACGGTGCGTCCTTCGGTGACGCCCTGCGCGACACTGTCGCAACCGCGCAGGAGGCCGAACGCCTCGGCTACGAGCGGGTCTGGGTCGCCGAGCATCACTCGATGCCGGGCATCGCGAGCTCCGCCCCGGCGGTGCTGATCGGCCAGATCGCCGCGGCGACCTCCACGATTCGGGTGGGCTCCGGCGGCGTGATGCTGCCGAACCACCAGCCACTGGTCGTCGCCGAGCAGTTCGGCACCCTCGACGCCCTGTTCCCCGGCCGCATCGACCTCGGGATCGGCCGCGCGCCCGGCACCGACCAGCTCACGGCGCACGCGCTGCGCGGCGGCCGGGTCAGCGAATCCGTCGACGACTTCCCCCAGGCGCTCGCCCACCTGCGGGCCTTCCTCCGCGACGACTTCCCCGCCGATCACCCGTATGCGGCCATCACCGCCACGCCGGGCATCGGCTCCAACCCCGAGATCTGGCTCCTGGGCTCGTCGACGTTCAGCGCGAAGCTGGCCGGCCTACTCGGCCTGCCCTTCGCCTTCGCACGGCACTTCGCACCGCAGGCCACCCTGCCGGCGCTCGCCGAGTACCGCGAGACCTTCCGCCCCGGCGATCTGGACGCTCCCAACGCGATGCTGACGGTCACCGTCGTCGCCGCGGACACGGACGAGGAGGCGCAGCGCATCGCCGCGCCCGCGAAGGCGTCGATGTACCGGGTACGCACCGGAAACCCCGGCCGGATGCTGACCTACCAGCAGGCCGCGGCGCAGCCCCTGACGCCCGAGCAGGAACACGCGATCGCCCCGACCACCTCGGCGTGGATCGTCGGCTCGCAGGAGACGGTCCGCGACGAGCTGCGCGAGCTGCTCACCCGCACGCAGCCGCAGGAGCTGATGATCTCCGGCATGATCCCCGGGCGCGACGAACGCGCGCACAGCCTCGCGCTGATCAAGGGCGCGGTCGACCAGCTCGGTTGACGCTCAGGCGGTGACGTCGCCGTTGAACAGGACGCGGGTGGGGCGAACCCTCACGACGATCTCCTCGGGCACGGCGTTGCGCCGGCCGAACTCCTCGCCCCGCTCGGCGCCCATGTAGCGGACGCCGCAGGCGGTACAGATCGTCAGCAGGTAGTCGGGGTCGTCGACGAACTCCGCGACGCCCTGAACCTGGGCGAACGCGTAGGGCGGCTCCTGCAGGTCGACGGACACCGCCACGCGCGGGTCCTTCGCCAGCAGGCGCCCCTTCGGGGTGTCCCGGCCGGTCGCGAAAACGAGGGCGCCGTCGTCCACGACGAACCAGACCGGAGTGGTGAGCGGGCGTCCGTCACCGGCGAGGTAGGCGAGGTGACCGGTCCGCGTTCCCGCGCTCAGGAAATCGACGACGGCCAGGGTCAGGTTCTCGCTGATCTGCATGGGGTCGAGGCTACGTCTCCACCCGGATCTCCACCCGACGGTCGATCCGCTGCGGGCCCGATCGCGACAGAGTGATGCACATGAATACAGCAACCACCGTAGTCATCGCCGTTCTCGCCATCGGCTGGATCTTCTACCGCCAGCTGCAGGCCCGACCGCTCAAGGACAGGACCTCCCGTATCGCGCTCGTCCTCGCCGCCGTCGGCCTGGTCCAGACGGTGCAGTACGTCTCGACCGGCGGAGAGGTCGGCGCGGGCCACGCGATCGCGGCCGCGCTCGGCCTGATCATCGCCGTGGCGCTCGCCTATCCGCGGGCGCTGACCACCAAGGTCTTCCCCGGCCCCGACGGCCGCTACCTGCGCCAGGGCACGGCCGCAACGATCGGCCTGTGGATCGTCGCGATCGGCCTGCACATCGCCGTGGACATCCTGGTCCCCCTCGCGCTGGGCGATCACACCGGCCGCGGCTTCGCCGGCGTCACCACGATGCTCTTCATCGGCGTCACGCTCTACGCCCAGTCCTGGTTCCTCCAGCAGCGCGTCGCCGCACACCGCGCGCAGCAGCCGATTCCGGTCTCCTGACCGGACGGACTCAGTACGGACGGTCCAGCAACTCGCCGTCATCCGCCCACGGGTCGAGGACGCGGCTGATGAACCACCGCCGCAGAACTGCGCCCTGCGTGGCGCCGGTCCGCTCGAGTGCCACCACTCCGCGTTCGATCTCGGCGATACTCGGTGAGGTTCCTCTCACGGGGTTACCCGGTGGACAACAAGGGGGCGATCGACGGTGTCTGTGATCGGGGACGGAATCCGGCTCCGCCACGCCAGCACGGTGACCAGGAGTCGACGATGATCCGCTTCACCGACTTCCTGCCCGTGCCGCACCCCGAGCGCACCAAAGTGAAGTTCAACATGCGCGCCGGCCGCGATGGGGGCAACGCCTGGGACCTCATGACCGGCGACGATCCCGAACTGTGGCTGGACATGAACCGCCACCGCGAGAAGAACAACACGAACAACAACATGGGCTCCGCGGAGTACCTCCTGGCGTTTGCGCAGTACTACCCGTACGGACCCCAGTACTTCATCTTCGGAGGCGCCTTCCGCGTCACGAATTCGGTTCCCACGGTCTTCGGCGGACCCGGCTACGACCTCGAGCTGCTGGACCTTCACTCGGAGTACATCCAGCGGCTGATCGTCAAGCTCGAGGTTCCCGTCGGACGGAACGTCTACCTGCGCAAGTACCTCGGTCTACAGGAGAGCGAACTCAACCCGGAGGTGTACGAACTCGCACCGGACACGAAACTCGGCACGTTCCCGGGTTATAACACCGTTCGACTCAAGCACCACGAGCTGCAGAGAATCATCCGGAACGACGAGCCGAGCTGGAAGGACGCTCTCTCCAGCGTCAAAGGCGTCTACGTCATCGCCGACACCAGCAACGGTCGCCTGTACGTGGGGTCCGCGTCGGGCGAGGCCGGCGGCCTCTGGCAGAGGTGGTCCGGGTACGCACATCTCGCGAATCTGACGGGCGGCAACAAGGAGCTCACACGAATTCGATCCGAGCTCGGCGATCAGCACATCATCGACAATTTCCAGTACTCGATCCTTGAGATCTTCGATCCCAAGACGAAGGCCGAGACGATCCTGCTGCGTGAGTCCTTCTGGAAGAACGCGCTCGATAGCCGCCGTCATGGCATGAACTCGAACTGACCGCCACCCGACGTCATGCCGAACTCCTGTCAGATGAGCGTTCGCGTGCACGGGCTCGCGCACCGTCATCACCCGCTGCAGCCGCCACCGGCTCAGTTCCGTCTGGTGCTCCGTCAGCGTGTTCCGGTAGCGCTCCTGTCCTCGGTGCTCGCACCGGTCCCCGGAGCGGGCACGGTGGCGAAGGAAGGCGGCGACGCCGCCTCGGGTGGGTACGTGATACGACGCACACTTCAGTCAATTACTTACCGTAGCTATGCTTAGCCTCAGCTGGACCACACAGCTCATCCCGAGGAGGTCTCATGGGCTTACGCAAAGGTCTATCCCTGCTTGCAACGATCGGCATTGCATCGATGTTGATTCTTGGCGGTCCGAGCGCCGGGATCGCCTCCGCGGTTCCTTCGTACCCGGTCGGGAATGAGGTCTACACCAGCAAAGACGACATTCCGAAGAACGGCGTCGGCTACAACGTCGCGGAGTTGCTGCGGAACTACTCCGAGCCCGCCGGTCCCTCCATCATCCTCCCCAAGGGAATCGAGAGCACGCTGAGCGTGGCGAACGCCAAGGCCGTGACCGACCAGGTGGCGATCTCGGATACGTCGACAGCGACACTGTCCGTCGACATCTCGAAGTGGAGCACATTCATTCCGGCCAGCGCCTCGTTCTCCAGGTCCTACGGAGTCACGTACACGCAGGGCACGACGAAGACCTTCACCCAGACCGATCAGATCAAGATCACCCCCAAGGTCGAAGGGCTTTCCGCAACGCCCTACTACTACAAGACGCAGATGAGCGGCGACCGGTGGATCTACCGAGACGGCAAGCTGCAGCAGGCGAACATCCAGCCCAACAGCTTCAACGCCGACATCGTGTACGCCCAGGGCTGGGAGATCAAGAGATCGAACGGATCGCCCGCCGTCGCCGGCACCGACTACTAGACCACCGACTACCAGACGAGGATCGAAACCGATGGCACTCCGACTCTCCACCTCGGGACCGAAGTCGCACTCGAGTCTTTTCACGGCTGCCGCAGCCGTTGCCCTGTGTGCGGGCGTGGCTCTCGCTTCTGCGCCAGGCACGGCCGTTGCGGACAGCGGACCGATCAAGTTCATCGAAGGCAGAACGGGCAACGACTACTACAAGTATCCCGATTCGTGCACGGTCAAGGCGATCCAGGGTAAGGATTCCGACACGCGCTACGGAATGACCGTGTTCTGCGGGAACACCGGACAGTTCAGCAGCTATCTTTTCCAGTACACGAACAGTTACGGCGAGAACATCCGGACGACCAAGCCCGTCGGCATCGAATGGTATCAGCCGGTTCGGATTCTCCCTGGCGACGATCCCTTCATCCAGACCGACCTGGTGATCACCCCGAAGAACTGATCCGGCCCGACGGGGAGCTACGTCAGGTAGCGGTACGCCGGAGACCCCGGCTCGAGCCGCTCGCAGTGCAACCGCGAGGAGTCCATCCGCTGCAACAGCGCACCGAGGTCCCCGGCCCGCCCCAGCTCCACACCTACGAGCGCCTCACCGGTGTCCCGGTTGTTGCGCTTGACGTACTCGAACAGCGTGATGTCGTCGTCGGGGCCGAGGACGTCGTCGAGGAAGCGGCGCAGGGCGCCGGGTTCCTGCGGGAAGGCGACCAGGAAGTAGTGCTTGAGCCCCTGATGCACGAGCGATCGCTCGATCACCTCGTTGTACCGCGAGACGTCGTTGTTGCCGCCGGACAGCAGGCACACCACCGTCGCGCCGGGCTCGAACCGCAGCTGCGAGAGCGCCGCCACCGACAGCGCGCCCGCGGGCTCCGCGATCACGCCCTCGTTCTGGTACAGGTCCAGCATGGCGGTGCAGACGGCGCCTTCGTCGACCTCGATGATGCCGAGCTCGCCGGACCTCACGTCGCAGACTTCGTGCGCCGGCCAGACCGACGCGCCCTCGGACACGGCGACGTCGTACCCGATCGAACCGATCCGCTTGACGGCGGCACCGTCGACGAAGGGGTCGATGGTGGGCAGGTCGACCGGCCCCCCGGCCTCGAGAGCGCGCGCCAGTGACGGCGCCCCGGCGGGCTCGGCGCCGACGATCGTCGCGGACGCGGACTGCGAGCGCAGGTAGCGCGTGATGCCGGCGAAACAGCCGGCGCCGCCGACGGGCATCACCGTCACGTCGGGCACGACGCCGCCGAGCTGCTCGACGAGCTCCACGCCGATGGTGCCCTGCCCCGCGGTGGTCCGGGGATCGTCGAAGGCGTGCACCCAGGTCGCGCCCGTGGAAGCGACGTCGGCCTGCGCGGCGGCCGCCGCGGCGTCGTAGGTCTCGCCAGTGGCGATCAGCTCGACGTACCGGCCGCCGTGGGCACGGATGCGGTCGCGCTTCTGCTTGGGTGTGGTGGTGGGCACGTAGATGCGGCCGTGCACCTCCATCGCCCGGCACGCGAAGGCCACGCCCTGCGCGTGGTTGCCGGCCGAGGCCGCGACGACGCCCGCGGCCTTCTCGGCCTCGGTCAGCTGCGCCATCAGGTTGTACGCGCCGCGGATCTTGTAGGAGCGGACCACCTGCAGGTCCTCGCGCTTGAGGTAGACCTTCGCGCCGGTCAGCGCGGAGAGCCGCTCACAGTGCTGCAACGGGCTCACCGACACGACGCCGGCGAGCCGCGCGCGGGCGTCGATGATCGAGTGCACCGTCAGGTCGGCGGCGGCACTGGACATCGATGAAGGCGACATGCCCACCATTTTCCCACCCCGCCGGAACGCGCCTCACCCCACCCGCCGCACTCTGCCATCATTGCCAGGTGTTCGACAGTGACCGCATGCGCTTCGGGTTCGCCGCCTCAGTCATCGGAATGGCCTTCGCGGCGTTCACCCTCCGCTGGAGCGAGCACCTCCCACTCGCTCCGATCCTCGCCGCGGTGCTGTGCGTCGTGGTCGTGGCCCGGGCTGTCCCGGCGGCCCGCCTCACCGAACGCGGCTGGATCGCCGTGGAAGCGGTCGGCGCCGTTGCCGGCGCCGCGCTCTTCGTGCTGCAGCAGAACCCGGGCACGGGCGTCGTGCTCTACACCTCCGCCGTGTACTACGGGGTCCGCTTCCCGCAGCGGGTATCGATCCCCCTCGCGGCGCTGCTCGGCGGCACCGTCGCGGTGGGGCTCGGACTCCAACGCTCAGGGGATTTCTGGATCGGCCTGACGATCGCGGTCACCGTGTGGGCGGGCATCGCGCGACGGACCCGCCGCGAGCGCACGCAGGCGCTGGAGCAACTCGTCGACCAGACCCGACTCACGGCGGAGTCGGAGGCCCGCGGCAGTGCGCTCGCCGAGCGCGCCCGCATCGCGCGCGAACTGCACGACGTCCTCGCTCACACGCTCTCGGGCGCGGGCATGCAACTCGAGCTCGCCGACGCGCTGCTCGAGGCCGACCGCCCCGGGGACGCCCGCGCCGCCGTCCAGCGCGCCCGCCGCGCGATCGCCGACGGGGTCACCGAGGCCCGCAGCGCGGTCCATGCCCTGCGGGAGGACACCGTCGACCTCCCGACCGCGCTCGCCGCGCTCGCGGACGGGCCCCGGGAATCGGTGCACTCCGGGCCCGTCGAGCTGACGGATACGCAGGCGCGGGCGGTGCTGCGGGTCGCGCAGGAGGCGATCACCAACGCCCGGCGGTACGCGGTGGGCGCGCCCGTCACGGCCAGCCTCTCCGCCACGCCCGACGGTGCCGAGCTCACCGTCGTCAACGGCCCCGGTACCGCGAGCGGGATCCACGGCTCCGGCATGGGGCTGATCGGCATGCGCGAGCGAGCGTCCGAGGCGGGCGGCACGCTCCACGCCGGCCCCACCGGCGACGGCGGCTGGGCGGTCCGCCTGATCCTGCCGCCGTCCGCCTCCCCGACGAAGGAGCTGTGAGTGAAGGACATCCGCGTGGTCGTGGCCGACGACCAGGGCACCATCCGCGACGCCGTGGCCGCGATGCTCGACCTCACGCCGGGGATCAGCGTGGTCGGCGTCGCCGCCGACGGCGTCGAAGCGGTCGCGCTGGTGCGGGAACAGCGCCCCGACGTCCTGCTCACCGACCTGCGGATGCCGAACCTCGACGGTGCCGGCGCCACCGAGCGCGTCCTCGCGGACGCCCCCGAGACCGCCGTGATCCTCCTGACCACCTTCGACGACGAGGAGTCGATCCTCCGCGGCCTGCAGGCCGGCGCCCGCGGGTATCTCACCAAGAACGCGGGACGGACCGAGATCGCCGCGGCGATCACGGCGGCCGCCGCGGGACAGTCCGTGCTCGATCCGCAGGTGCAGCAGCGCCTGCTGGCGTCGGCGACAGGGGGCTCCGGAGCCGGTCGGGCACCGTCGGGCCCGCCGACGGTGCCGCCCGCGGATCTGACGCCCCGCGAGACGGAGGTGCTGCGGCTCATCGCCGACGGGCTGACCAACCGCGACATCGCCGCGCGCCTGTTCGTCAGCGAGTCGACGGTGAAGACGCACATCAACAATCTGTTCGCGAAGGCGCAGCTCCGGGACCGCGCGCACGCCGTCCGGTACGCCTTCGATTCCGGGATCGCCGCATCCGGTCAGGGCGATTGAAAACCTTCTTCTCTGCGCGCCAACGACTTACGGTCGATCATCATGGCGACAACGATTCTCTCCCCGCCGCGGGCGGTGTTCGGCTCGTCCGCGGACACCCCAGGCGACGCGGTGCGGCTGGTCCCGCGCCGGCGTCCTGGACGCTGGCTCGCCGCCGCCGCGGTGGCCGTGCTCGGCGCGATGCTGGTGCACACCGTCCTCACCAATGAACGCTTCCACTGGCCCACGGTGGCGCACTACTTCACCCAGGCCGCGATTCTCAAGGGCCTCTGGCTGACGCTGTGGCTCACCGCCGTCACCTTCGCGGCGGGCTTCGTTCTCGGGGTCGGTCTGGCGGCGATGCGCCTGTGGGGCGGTCCACTGCTCCGCGCGGTGTCCTTCGGCTTCGTCTGGATCGTGCGGTCCGTTCCGCCGTTGGTGCTGCTGCTCTTCTGGTTCCAGCTCGCCTCGCTGTATCCGAAGCTGTCGCTGGGTATTCCGTTCGGGCCTGAGTTCGTCACGGTCGACACCACCCATCTGATCAGCGGCCTGGTCGCGGCGTTCATCGCGCTCACCCTCGACGTGGCCGCCTTCGCCGCCGAGATCGTGCGGGGCGGGCTGGTCTCCGTGGATCCGGGACAGACCGAGGCGGCGCGGTCGCTGGGCCTGAGCCCGCGCCGCATCTTCCGCCGGATCGTCCTCCCGCAGGCGATGCCCGCGATCATCCCCGCGTCCGGCAATCTGCTGATCGGGCTGCTCAAGTCGACGTCGCTGGTCAGCGTCATCGCCGTGACCGACCTGCTGTACTCGGTGCAGCTCGTCTACAACCAGAACTTCACCGTGATGCCGCTGCTGCTGGTCGCCACGATCTGGTACATCGTGATCACCTCGGTCCTGGCCGTGGGCCAGTACTTCGTGGAGCGTCGCTTCCACCGTGGTCGACTGGGCGTCCGTCCCTTCCGGGAGGTCCTCGCCGACGCGGCGCGGCTGCGCCCGCGGCTCCCCGTGCGCGCGGCGGGTCACCGCGGATGAGCGCCGTCGAGGTCCGCGGGCTCCGGAAGTCCTTCGGCGGCACCGAGGTGCTGCGCGGCGTCGACCTGGACGTCGCACCGGGCGAGGTCGCCATCATCCTCGGCCCCTCCGGGTCCGGGAAGTCGACGTTGCTGCGGTGCATCAACCACCTGGAGCGGCCCGATGCGGGCTATGTCCGGGTGGACGGCGACCTGATCGGCTACCGCGAAGGCGGCAAACGGGTCGGGTTCACCGGCCGCCGGGAGCGGAGCGAGCGGGGCCAGTCCAGCACCGTCCTGCGCGAGCTGCACCCTCGGGACGTGGCGCGGCAGCGCCGCCGCATCGGGATGGTCTTCCAGCAGTTCAACCTCTTTCCGCACTTCACCGTGTTGGAGAACCTCGTCGAGGGCCCGATCGCCACCGGCGTCTCCCCCGCCGAGGCGGCCGACCGCGGACGCGAGCTCCTCGCCCGCGTCGGGCTCGCGGGCCGTGAGAGGGCGTACCCGTCGCAGCTCTCGGGCGGCCAACAGCAGCGGGTGGCGATCGCCCGCACCCTCACGATGCGACCCGACGTCGTGCTCTTCGACGAACCGACCTCCGCGCTCGACCCGGAGCTCGTCGGCGAGGTACTGGCGGTGATCCGCGACCTCGCCGAGTCGGGCATGACCCTCGTCGTCGTGACGCACGAGATCGGCTTCGCCCGCGACGTCGCCGACACCGTGATCTTCATGGACAACGGCCGCATCGTCGAGACCGGCCGGCCCGAAGCGATCTTCGCCGACGCCGAGCACCCCCGCACCCGCGAATTCCTCGCGGCCGTGCGCTGATCCCCGCTACATCCGAATCCGAGGAGACCCCATGCGCAGCCGCGCCCTACTCGCCCTGCCGCTGATCGCCGCCGCCACCGTCCTCGCGGCGTGCGGCGGTTCGTCCGATCCGGCGGCGCCGAGCTCGGCCTACCCGATCCCGACGCAGGACGTGGTGTCGTCCGTCGCCGTCGATCCCGCCGCTCAAGCCCTGCTTCCGGCCGGAACGAAGGAACTGACGCTGGGGCTGACCCGGCAGCCCGGCATCAACAACCTGCCCCACGCCGGGGAGGTGCCGGACGGCAACCCGGTGGGGCTTGACGTGGACCTGCGCAACGCCGTGGCGAAGGCGCTGGGCGTGACCTGGAAGCAGGAGATCGGGACCTTCTCCACGATCATCCCCGGCGTTCAGAACGGCCGGTACCAGGTGGGCCAGGGCAACTTCGGCGTCACCAAGCCGCGCCTGGAGGTGGTCGACTTCGCGACCTACCTGAACGACGGGCAGTCCTTCGTCGGCTCGTCGAACTCCGGCCTGACGAGCGTGAAGACGCTGGAGGACCTGTGCGGCAAGAAGATCGTCACCGGCTCGGGCACCACCTTCCAGCAGATCCTGGAGAAGGGCGTGCAGCAGTGCACGTCGAAGGGCAAGCCCGCGTACACCGTCCAGTACCTGGACGACCAGGGCGCCGTCATTCTCAGCTTGCAGAACAACAGGGTGGACGCGTACTTCGGCCCCACGCTCTCCCTGCGCTACCTGGTGGACAAGGTGCCCGGCACGAGGTTCCTCGGCGAGTACTCCACCACCGTGGTCGGTTTCGTGACTGCGAAGGGATCGCCGATCGCGCCGGCGATCTCGCAGGCGATCAACACGCTGATCGCGCGCGGCGAGTACCAGAGGCTGTTCGAGAAGTGGAAGGTCCCGTCCTCCGCGCTGCCGAAGTCCGAGGTCAATCCGGCCGCGGGGTTCTGACCGGTGACGATCGAGTCGCTCGCCTTCCTCACCCCCGGCAACTACGCCGACGAGAATCCTGCCGCCGGACTCGAGGACACCCTGCGGCTCATCGAGTTCGGTGAACGCCTGGGCTACCGCGGCGCGTGGGTACGACAACGCCATCTGGAGCACGGGATCTCCTCCGCAGCGGTCTTCCTCGGCGCGGCCTCGCAACGCACCAGTGCGATCGAGCTGGGCACCGCCGTCATCCCGATCGGCTACGAGAACCCGTTCCGGCTGGCGGAGGATCTCTCCCTCGCCGATGCGTTGTCGCACGGCCGGATCCAGGCGGGGTTCTCGACCGGGATGCCGCACGCGGATCTGCTCGCGGACGTGGTCTTCGACCAGCGCCCGACCGAATCCGGGTACGCGCGGGTGGCGCGCACCGTCGAGCACCTACGGGGCGCGTACCTGGGCGACGAGGGCACCCGGATCGAGTCTCCCGGCAACGTGCAGCGGCCCCGCCTGCAGCCGCACGCGCCGGGTCTCGCCGACCGATCGTGGTACGGCGGAACGTCTCTCGGGTCGTCGCGGTGGACCGGCGAGTCCGGCCTGCACCTGCTCACCGGCAACATCGTCTCGGCCGCGGGTATCGACTCCGATGATTTCGGCACCGTGCAGGCCGCTCTGATCGATGCCTTCCGGCGCGCGGGCGGCGAGGGCAGGCGGGTCGCCGTCGGGCGGGTGATCGTGCCCACCGACAGCGCCGACCGCGCCACCGCGGCGCGCTACCGGGAGTACGCGCGGTCGCGCCACGACCGCACCCTCGCAGCGCACGGCGAGAAGCGCACGCTGTTCGCAGAGGACCTCGTGGGACCGATCGCGGAGATCGCCGAACGGCTCGCCGCAGACCCGGCGTTCACCCCGGAGACGGGACCGGTCACCGAGTTCCGGCTCGAGCTGCCCTACGAGTTCGACGTCCGCGACTACGAGCAGATCCTCACCGACGCCCTCGCCCTGCTCCCCGCGACCGCCTCCGCCGCCTGACGGGGTGAGGAGCACATCATCCGTAGACCCCACTGCGATGGCCGACATCGACTACCAGGATCGTGAGCACACCGTCGCGGATGTCACACAGGACTCGATAGTCACCCACGCGGTACCGCCAGATCCCGGGCCGATCGCCCGTGAGCCCCTTTCCCCGCGTCCGCGGATCATCGAGCGCACCGATGGCATCCATGTAGTCGAGAATCCGTCGCGCTGTCGCTCGGTCTAGTCTCCTGAGCTGCTTGACGGCCCCGCGGTCGTACGCGACGTCATAGGCCAAGTTCACGCCTGGCATCGGCGGCCGACAGTGCTTCGTCGCCGCGTTCGAGTGCCGCCACCGCGGTGAGGTAGTCGGCTCGGTCTTCCAAATACCGGGTCAGCGCCTCTTTGACGTAGAAGCTCTTGGACCGGCCGGTATCCCGAGCGAGCTGGTCGAGCTGCTGTTCCAGGAGCGGTTCAAGTCGAACGGTGAGCATGGCGACCTCCTACCACACAATTGTATTGCGTGTAATACAGCAGGTCAAGGCTAGGTCCGGGTCTCACGGAGGGTGCGGACGAGATTCTTCTGGATCTTGCCGGTCGCGGTCTTGGGAAGGGCTTCGACGAAGACGATCTCCTTGGGTGCTTTGAAACCCGCGAGGTTCGCGCGGGCGTACTCGAGGAGGGCGTCACCGTCGGCCTCGCTCGACGGTGACGTGACCACGAAGGCCGTCACGGCCTCACCCCAGCGCTCGTGCGGGGTGCCGACCACGGCGACCTCGGCCACGGTGTCGTGGCCCAGGAGGACGCGTTCGACCTCCACCGAGGAGACGTTCTCGCCGCCCGACTTGATGATGTCCTTGGCGCGGTCGGTGAAGTAGACCACGCCCTCGTCGTCGAGATAACCGATGTCGCCGCCGTGGAACCAGCCGTGCGCGAAGGCCTCCGTGTTGGCGGCGGCGTTGTTCCAGTAGCCCTCCATGAGTTGCGGCGAGCGGTAGACGATCTCGCCGACCTCGCCGGGCGGGAGGAGGGCACCGTCGGGGCCCATGATCGCGACGTCGGTGGAGACGGTGGCGGGACCCCACGAATCGTCCTTGACACCCTGGTGCCCGGCCCACTGGAGCTCCGAAGCCGGCGTCGTCTCGGTCTGGCCGGAGCCGAGAATGATCGCGGCGGAGGCGAACCGGGCGCGCAGCGCCGCGAGGAGTTCGGCCGGCATCGGCGCCATGGCGTACATCCCCGCGACGAGGAACGAGGTGTTCTCGTCGTTGAGTTCGGGCCGGGCGAGCAGGGCGGCCCACATCATCGGCAGCAGGGTGATGTGGGTGACCCGGTGGTCGACGAAGGCCCGCGCCAGCTTCTCGGGGTCGAATCCCCGCAGCAGCACCGCGGTACCGCCGGTGATGAGAGTCGGCATCATCAGCGCGTCGAGCGCGGTGACGTGGAAGAGCGGCAGTGCGATCGGCTGCACCACGGGCACGGTGTCCGGGCGCAGGCCGAGGCCCAGCGCGGAGGACAGCGCCGAGATGTGCACCGCCACATGACTGGTGACCACGCCCTTCGGGCGCGCGGTGGTACCGGAGGTGTACAGGCAGTGCAGCACGTCGCGGTCCTCGACGATCGTCTCGACCACCGAATCGTCGGGATCCAGGACCGCCGGGAACGCGGTCGACGGTACGCCTCCGACCTCGGCCGGTACCTCGCCCGCACCGTTGGAGACGACGTACACGGCCTCCACCGCGTGTTCCGCGGCGCCCAGGGCGGCGGTCAGCGCGGGGACGAAGACGTCCTCGGTGATGACGGCGCGGACACCGCTGTCACCGAGCTGATAAGCGACATCCCCCGGCGCGAGCATCAGATTGAGTGGCATCGCGACCACGCCGAGCTTCGCGCACGCGAACAGGGAGACCGCGAACTCCCAGCGGTTCTGCATCTGCAGCGCGATCGCGTCGCCCCGCCCGAAACCGCGCGCCTGCAGCCCGCGCGCGAGCGCATTGGAGCGGCTCTCCAGTTCGCGGTAGCTGACGGTGTGCTCCCCGTCGACGATGGCGATCCGATCGCCGAAGGATCGGGCGCCGCGGGTCGGAAGGTCTCCGACGCAGACGCGATGAGTGAGGTTCACCGCGAGGGGATCGATACCGGACATATCGGGGCGCATCGCTCGGCTCATGGCGGCACCGTAGCCCGTCCGCGGCGAACGCGCGCGGGGAACGGGTGAAGATGCGCTAACCGACGCGCCGGGCGGCCCCGTCCTGCTGCGGAACCGGAAGCCCGAGATGATCCCGGAGGGTGGTGCCCGCGTACTCGCCGCGGAACGCTCCTCGCTCCTGGAGCAACGGCACGACCCCGTCGAAGAAGTCGTCGAGACCGGTCGGCGTGAGGTGGGGAACGAGGATGAAGCCGTCGGCGGCATCGGCCTGGACGAAGGTGTCGATCTCGTCGGCCACCTGTTGCGCCGTGCCGACGAACTGCGGCCGGGTGTTGAGCTCGATCACGAGCTCACGGATCGACAGCCCGCCGGCCTCCGCGCGAGCGCGATAGGCCGCCACGATCTCCCGCGGGTCCGCGTGCAGCACGCGCCCCCGCACCGCCGGGGCGTCGTAGACCGGCTCCACGTCGGGCAGTGGACCATCAGGATCGAAGGATTGCAACTCCCGGCCCCACACCTGCTCGAGGAAGTTGAGCGCGGTCTGCGGCCCGACCTGGCTGCTGCGGATGTCGCGGGCCTTCTCCTGCGCCTCCTCCGCGGTGTCACCGATGACCGCGGCCGCCCCGGGGAAGACCTTGAGCAGGCCGGGATCGCGGCCGCGGTCGGCGGCTCGCCGTTTGACGTCGGCGTAGAACGCACGGCCGCTCTCCAGGGAGCCGTGGCGGGTGAAGATCGCATCCGCCTGCGCCGCCGCGAAGTCCCGCCCCTCGCCGGAGTCGCCCGCCTGCAACAGAACCGGGTGCCCCTGCGGCGAGGGCGGCAGCGGCCCGCCGCCTCGCACATCGAACTGCGTTCCGTGATGGACGATCTCGCCGCCCCAGCCGTCCCAGACCTTCCGGGCGACGGTGACGAACTCGTCCGCCCGCCGGTACCGGTCCGCGTGCGCGAGGAAGCCGCCACGCCGGAAGTTCTCGCCGGTGAAGGCGTCCGAGCTGGTGACCATGTTCCAGGCGGCGCGTCCGGCACTGAGGTGATCGAGCGTGGCGAACTGCCGGGCCACGTCGAAGGGCTCGTTGAAGGTGGTGTTGATCGTGCCGGCGAGACCGATCCGGTCGGTCACCGCGGCGAGCGCCGCGAGCACCGTGAAGGTGTCCGGCCGGCCGACGACGTCGAGATCGTGGATGCGGCCGAGGTGTTCGCGTAGCCGCAGTCCCTCGGCGAGGAAGAAGAAGTCGAACTTCGCGCGCTCGGCGGCGCGGGCGAGGTACACGAAGGAGTCGAACTCGACCTGGCTGCGCGCCGCCGGGTCGGACCACACCGTGTTGTGATTGACCCCGGGGAAGTGTGCGGCGAGATGGATCGGCTTGCGGTGCGTCCCTTCCCGTACCGGGACGCCGTCGGGTCGGGTGGTCACAGAAGCCCCCATTCCTTCGCCAGGAGTTCATGGCTGCGCAGGCGAGCCGCGTGGTCGTGCGTGATCGAGGTGATGACGAGTTCGTCGGCCCCGGTGCGCTCGGCGAGCGCACGCAGGCCGTCGGCGACGCGACCGGAGTCCCCGACGAACTGCGTGTCGGTGCGGTCGGCCACCGCCGCGCGCTGGTCGTCGGTCAGGCCGGCGCTGTCCCTCGGGTAGGCGATCGCGCCGGTGCCGGTGCGGATCGAGTGCACCCAGGCGGGGAAGCCCGCCGCCAGATCCCGTGCCCGGGAATCGGTCTCAGCGACCACGACGTCGGCGCTCACCACGACGTGCGGCGCTGCGAGCCGCTCGGACGGGCGGAAGGCGTCCCGGTACGCCCGAGCCGCCTCGACGGTGGTCGCGGGGCTCACGTGGTAGTTGGCCACGAAGGGCAGCCCGCGAGCGCCGGCGAGCTGCGCACTCTCCCCCGCACTGCTGCCGAAGATCCACACCGGCACGTCGCGAGCCGCCTCGGCGACGGGCGAGCGCAGCGGATGTCCGCCGGCGGTGTAGGTGCCGCCGACCAGGGCGAGCACGTCGTCGACCTGCTGCGTGTAGCTCGGGGGCTCGGCTCCCGGGTGGTAGAGCTGCTCGTATCCGGCGACGATCGCAGGATTCGGCGCCGGCGCGCCGGCCGGCGGCGTGCGCAGGCGCTGTCCGGTGCGGCCGAGCCCCAGGTCGACGCGGCCCGGATGCAGCGCCGCGAGCACCCCGAAGGCGTCCGCGACGGCCGGTGCGGTGGTGAAGCCGATCAGTACCGCCGCCGAGCCGACGCGGATCCTGCTGGTGCGGGCCAGGATCTCACCGATGAGGACGGCGGGAGCGGCGCTCGCGACATGCGCGAAGTGGTGCTCGGCCACCCAGTACCGGCCGTACCCCCAGTCCTCGGCGCGGCGCGCCAGGTCCAGCGTGTTCCGCAGGGCGTCCGCCGGGGTCGACCCGGCTGGGATGGGCGCGAGATCGAGGACGTTCAGCCCGGTCATCAGGCGCCCCGCACGGCGGCGAAGCGGTTGGCCGCGGGCCCGAGCGCCAGGATCTCGCGCAGGGATCCCGACCGCGGCGCACCTGGGAGCAGCGGGACGAACGCCGAACGGAGCCGCGGTAAGTCGACGGCGTTGACGCCGGGGCGCAGCCGGGCACCGTCGAAGCCGAGGGACCGCCACCCGGCGACGGTCCGGGCGAGGCCCTCCCCCGTCCCGGCGAAGACCCGGGTGTCGTCGGCGGCGGGTTCGCGGCGGTCCAGCTTCTCGATCCGGCGCAGCGCAGTCCGCTCGGAGTCCGCCAGGTGCACCGTCACATCGACGATCAGCACCGGGACGCCCGCGGCCCGGAGCCGGCGCGCGGTCGCGGCCAGCTGCTCGTCGGAAGCCGCGGGAACGATCGCGACATCGGCGTCCGCGGCGACGGACTCCGATGCGGCGTCGGTGACCCGGACCACGACCGGTGGCCGGCCCTGCGGCGGGCGCGGGGTGATCGACGGGCCCTTCACCGAGAAGTTCTCGCCCTGGAAGTCGATGTAGTGCAGCCGGTCCCGGTCGATGTACCGCCCGCTCGCGACGTCCTTGACGACCGCGTCGTCCTCCCAGCTGTCCCAGAGGTCGCGCAGCACCTCGATGTACTCGCGGGCCTCCAGCGCCTGCGCGGACGCGTCCTGGGCCCCCTTGCGCCCGAAGAGCGCGGCGTCGGCGGCGGCGCCGGTGGTGGCCGGGAGAACGCCGGCCCGCCCACCGCTCACGTAGTCGAGCGTCGCGATCGCCTTCGAGGCGTGGAAGGGCTCGGTGTGGGTGGCGGTCACGGTGGGGACCAGGCCGATCCGCGGGACCGACGGTGCCACCCGGGCCGCGAGCAGCGTCGCGTCGAAGCGGCCGGAGAGGCGGTCCCGGGCGGTCAGCGAGAAGGAGTCCGCGAACGTGACGAAGTCGGCGGCGGCCGCCTCCGCGGAGCGGGCCAGCCCAACCCAGTGCTCCGCGGAGGTGGCCTCCAGTGGGTCCGCGCCGACCTCCGCGAACGCTGCGGGATGCCAGCCGAAGGGCTCCAGGGCGATCCCGAGGACAGGGCGAGAGGTAGGCGCGGTCACGGATTCGACAGTAGGCCGCGCGGTTTCGTCTGTGACCCCTTGCGCTCAGCGTGGATCCAAGGGAATCCTCAGGCGACGAGAGCGGCGAGGGTCGCAGCCGCGACCATCGGCGGGCCGTGCGGCACCGCCCGATCGCGGGCGGCCAGCGCCCATGTCACGGTGAGGACCTGCGCGGCGAGAATCGCGAGCAGTACCGCAGGGACGCCGCCGGACCAGCCGACGGCAGCGCCCAACGCGGGTGCCAGCTTCACATCGCCCGCGCCCATGCCGCGGGCGAGGAAGGCCGCGCCGTTGACCGCCGTCCAGAGCGCGGCCCCGAGGAGCGGGGCGGAGGCACCGTCGAGCCCGGCCCAGAGCGAGCCGAGCACCGCGGCGCACGCGGCGGGCAGTGTCAGGACGTTCGGCAGACGCCGTTCCCGCACGTCGAACCAGCACAGTGCGGCGCACCACACCGTGAAGACACCCCCGAAGAGCCCCCACTCCACGGGGCCAGTGTGTCAGGGTTGCAGGGCCTCGCGCAGCGCATCGGGAATCGGGATGGAACCCGAGCCGTCCGTGGCGATCACCGCGTACACGATCCGCCCGGCGACGGCCTCGGTCGGCTGATCGGCGTCGAGGTCGGTCACGAAGACGAAGTCGATGGTGAAGCTCTTGGTCCCGATCCGGCCCGGCCGCATGACGAGCTCCGAATCGCCCTCGTCGGTCAGGCCCGCGGCGTAGTCGAGTTCGACGTGCACGACCTGCCAGTCGTAGCCGGCGGCGAGCTGCACCTCGTACGACAGCCCTCGGTCGACGAAGAAGTCGCCGATCGCGGTGTCGATGTAGCCGAGGTACCACATGTTGAACAGGACGCCCTGGCGGTCGATCTCGTAGTAGCGCGGCCGGAACCGGTAGCGGAAATCGGTCATCATGCCTTCCTCGCGGCGGCCAGCGCCGCAGTCATCGCCTCGCGCGGCGCGGGGCGGCCGGTGAACCACTCGGCCTGCCGGAAGGCCTGGGCGAGCAGCATCGTCAGTCCGCCCGCGGTCCGCGCGCCCCGGGCCGTCGCGGCGGCCACGAGCTGCGTGGGCCACGGGTCGTAGGCGACGTCCGCCACTGCCGGCGCAGCCGACGACAGCGCGTCGATGAGCGGGGCGTCGTCGGACTGGGTCGAACCGGGCAGCGTGGAGACGACGACGTCGGCCTGCGGCACGGACTCCGGCGTGAGTGGGGCCCACGCGGCGGTGAGCCCGAAGGTCTCGGCGCACGCGAGCGCCCCCTGCGCGCGCTCCTCCGAGCGGGCGAGCACCGTCGTGCGGCGAAAGCCCCGGCCGGCCAGCGCGGCGAACACCGGGCGCGCCGTGCCGCCGGCACCGACCACGACCGCGGATTCGCCGGTGGCCCCGCACTCGACGAGGAGGCCGTCGGCACCGTCGACATCCGTGCAGTCGGCGAGCCAGCCCGCGTCCGTGCGGACCAGGGTGTTGGCGGAGCCGATCGTGACGGCGCGGTCGGTGCGCTCGTCGGCGAAGTCGAGCGCGGCGAACTTGCCGGGCATCGTCACCGACAGGCCCACCCACTCGGGGCCGAGCCCGCCGACGAGGCCGGGCAGGGCCTCGGCGTCGCACTCGATCCGCTCGTAGGTCCAGTCCAGGCCGAGCGCCGCGAAGGCCGCCCGGTGCAGCACCGGCGAGAGCGAGTGGGTGATCGGCTTGCCGAGGACGGCGGCGCGCCGGGTCACGACCCGCACCCGACCGTGAGGAACTTCGTGTCGCACGCCTTCTGGCGGTTGCGCTCGTGCTGCGCGAAGTCGTCGGTGAACAGCGTGGTCCCCTTGTTGTCGACGGTGACGAAGTACAGCCACGGCCCCGGCGCGGGGTTCTCGGTGGCGACCAGCGCGGCACTGCCCACGGCGCCGATCGGCGTGGCCGGCAGGCCCGTCTTGGCGTAGGTGTTCCACTCGGTCTTCTTGAGCAGCTTCTCGCCCGCGACGTCGATGCCGGTCACGGCCTCGCCGTAGTTGACCGTGGAGTCCATCTCCAGCTTCTGGTTCTTGGCGAGACGATTGAGGATCACCCGCGCGACCTTGGGGTAGTCGTCGGGCTGGTTGACCTCGCGCTCGACGATCGACGCGGAGACCAGCACCTCGTAGGGCGCGAGCTTCGCCGCGGACGTGCGGCTGGCGCTCAGCAGTCCCTGCGCCTCGTACTGCTTCGCGGACGCGCTGATCAGCTGCTTGAGGATCGCCTGCGGCGACGCCGACGGGTCGATCTGGTCCCAGGTGCCGGGCGCGATCAGGCCCTCGATCCGCCGGTGATCGCCCTTGAGCCGGTTCACGGTGGCCGCCGCCCACTCGGGGACCCCGAGGTCCTCGACGGACGCGGCCGAGGCGACCTTGACGAAATCGGCCTTCGGCGTCTGCTTCTTGGTCCCGCCGTCGGTGTGCGCGGTGGCGGCGGAGAGCTGGCTGAAGATGCCGAGCGAGACCTTGTTGTCCTTGTTGCGCTTGTCGTCGAGGACCGCGCCCGGCGAGACGTTGAGCATGCCGACGCGGTGCGCCCGGGCCGGATCCACCAGCATGGTCACCGCCTCCGACGCCGGCAGGCCCTTGCGCAGCTCGTAGTAGCCGGCCGAGATGGGCTTGTCCCCCGCCGCGCGGTTGAACGCGCCTACCGACTTCACGACGCCGGCGTCGACCAGGCTCTGCGCGAAGTCGGAGTTGTTCTGGCCGATGACGTGCACGACCACCTCCGGGCCGGCCTGGCCGGTCGGGAAGTCCTCGGGCGCCCGGCCGCCGAACAGGGAACCGCGCACCGTCCACAGCACGCCGCCGACGACCACCAGGAAGACCGCGATCAGCGCCAGCAGCGCGACGCGGCGCCGGCGCTTGATCCGGGCCTGCTGCTGCGCGATCCGCCGGCGCTCGGCGCGGGTGGGGGGCCGACGCTGCTGCTGCCCTTCGATCGACACCGGGTCGGCGCGCTGGTTGTTCCACCCGTCGCTCACTCGTCGACCTCCTCGGGGCCGGGGACCGGCCGCCGCTCATCGAGCCACCCCTGGAGGATGGCCACCGCAGCGGCCTGATCGATCACCGCTCGCTGCTCCTTCGCCCGCACCCCGTTCTCGCGCAGCGCCCGCTGCGCGGTGACGGTGGTGAAGCGCTCATCCGAAAAACATACCCGCGGCGGTGTTGCATTCGCGGCACCGAGTACGTCGGCGAGCCGTCGGGCGAAGGTCTCCGCCATCCGCGCCGACGAGCCGCGCTCCCCCCGGAGGGTGCGCGGCATGCCGACCACGATCTCGACCGGCTCGTAGTCCACGACCAGCTGCGCGATCCGCCGCAGATCCGAACCGTCCTTGGCCGCGCGGACCGTTTCGACGGGTGTCGCCAGTATTCCGTCCGGGTCCGAGACGGCCACCCCGATGCGGGCCTTACCCACGTCGAGGGCCAGCCGGCGGCCCCGCTGCCACGACGACACCGTCAGGCGCCGACCGTCCGCACGACCTCTGCGCGGATCGCGGCGAGACCGGCGTCGATGCCCTCGGCATCGGTGCCCGCGCCCTGCGCGAGGTCGGCCTTGCCCCCGCCGCGGCCGCCCACCGACGGGGCGGCGGCCTTGACCAGGTCGCCCGCCTTGACCCCCAGGTCCTGGGCCGCGTCGTTCGCGGCCACGACGAAGGGCACCTTCTCGCCGTCGACCGCGAACAGGGCGATCACCGCCGGCTCGGCACCGAGACGGCCCTTGAGCTGCGTGACCAGGCCGCGGAGCTCGCCGGCGGTCACGCCCTGCGGCGCCCGCGCCGCCACGAGCCGGACCGCGCCGACGCGCTCGGGGCTCGACGCCAGCTCGGCGAGCGCCGAGAGCGCCGCCTGCGCGCGCAGCTTCTCGAGCTCCTTCTCCGCGTCCTTGAGGCGGGTGACGAGCGACTCGACCCGCGCGGGCACCTCGTCCGAGGGCACCTTCAGCGAGGACGACAGCGCGGAGACGAGCGCGTGCTCCTTGGCGAGGTACTTCTGCGAGTCGAGGCCCACGTAGGCCTCGACGCGCCGCACGCCGGAGCCGACGGAGCTCTCGCCGAGCAGCGTCACCGGGCCGACGAGGCCGGAGCTGGCGACGTGCGTGCCGCCGCACAGCTCCATGGAGAAGGGGCCGCCGATCTCGACGACGCGCACCCGCTCACCGTAGTTCTCCCCGAACAGGGCCATGGCGCCGCGCCGCTTGGCGGTCTCCAGATCCGTGACGTCGGTGTGCACCTCGTAGTCGGCCTGCACCGCCTCATTGGTCACGCGCTCGATGTCGGCGCGCTGCTGGTCGCTCAGGCCGCCCGACCAGCGGAAGTCGAACCGCAGGTAGCCGGGCTTGTTCAGCGAGCCTGCCTGCACGGCGTTGGGGCCGAGCACCTGGTGCAGCGCGGCGTGCACGAGGTGGGTGCCGGAGTGCCCCTGGGTGCTCCCGTGCCGGTGCGCGGCGTCGACCGCGACGGTGACGGTGTCGCCCTCGGCGACCTCGCCGGAGGCGACGGTGCCCTGGTGCCGCCACAGCGTCTTGGCGACGCGCTGCACGTCGGTCACGACGATCTGCGCGCCGGCGGCGGTGGTGATGGTGCCGATGTCGGCGAGCTGGCCGCCGGCCTCGGCGTAGAGCGGGCTGCGGTCGAGCACGATCTCCACGTCGTCGCCCTGGTGCACGACCGGCACGCGGACACCGTCCTTGACCAGCCCCAGGACCTGCGCGTCGGAGACCAGCTCGTCGAAGCCGGTGAACTCCGTCGGGCCGCGGTCGATGAACTCGCGGAAGACCGACAGGTCGGCGAGCGCCGACTTGCGCGCGTTCGCGTCGTCCTTGGCGCGCTGGCGCTGCTCGGTCATCAGGGCCCGGAAGCCCTCCTCGTCGACGGTCAGCCCGGCCTCGGAGGCCATCTCCAGCGTGAGGTCGATCGGGAAGCCGTAGGTGTCGTGCAGGGTGAAGGCGTCGTCGCCGGAGAGCACCGTCCGCCCGGCGGACCTGGTGGAGTCGACGGCGTTGCCGAACAGCGTCGTGCCCTGCTCCAGGGTCTTGAGGAAGGCCTGCTCCTCGCCGGTGGCGACGGTGCGGATGCGCTGCGCGTCGTCGGCGAGCTCGGGGTACGACGGGGACATCGTCGAGATGACGGTGTCGACGAAGGCACCCATCGTCTCGCCGGTGGCGCCGAGGAGGCGGGCCGAGCGGACGACCCGGCGCAGCAGGCGGCGCAGGACGTAGCCGCGGCCGTCGTTGCCGGGGTTCACGCCGTCCTGGATGAGCATCACGGCGGTGCGGGTGTGGTCGGCGATGACGCGGAAGAGGCGGTCGTGCTCGGCATCGCCCGCGTTGTACTTCTGGCCGGTGAGGCCCTCGGCGCGGTCGATCACGGGACGCAGCAGGTCGGTGTCGTAGACGTTGTCGACGCCCTGCAGCAGGAAGGCGACGCGCTCGACGCCCATGCCGGTGTCGATGTTCTTCTTCGGCAGCTCGCCGAGGATCTCGAAGTTCTCCTTGCCGCCGCCCTGGCCCCGCTCGTTCTGCATGAAGACGAGGTTCCAGATCTCGATGTAGCGGTCCTCGTCGGCCTCGGGGCCGCCCTCGGCGCCGTACTCAGGGCCGCGGTCGTAGAAGATCTCCGAGCAGGGGCCGGCGGGGCCGGGGATGCCCATCGACCAGTAGTTGTCCTTCATGCCGCGGCGCTGGATGCGCTCCGGCACCTGGCCGACCTCGAGCCACAGGTCGCGGGCCTCGTCGTCGTCGAGGTAGACGGTCGACCACAGGCGCTCGGGATCCATCCCGAAGCCGCCCTCCTCGACCGGATTCGTCAGCAGGGACCACGCGAAGCGGATGGCGTCCCGCTTGAAGTAGTCGCCGAAGCTGAAGTTGCCGGCCATCTGGAAGAAGGTGTTGTGCCGGGTGGTGATGCCGACCTCTTCGATGTCCAGTGTGCGGACGCACTTCTGGATGGACGTGGCGCGCTCGTACGGCGGGGTCTGCTGGCCCAGGAAGTACGGCACGAAGGGCACCATGCCGGCGATGACGAACAGCTGATTCGGGTCGTTCAGGACCAGCGACGCACTCGGCACCTGGGTGTGTCCGGCCTTGACGAAGTGGTCCGTGAACCGCTTCCGAATCTCATGGGTCTGCACAACGATCCTTCGTGTTCGATTTCGATCTCGACCTATGAACCTTACCGGCGACGCAGGATCCCGCGCAGCCGCGTTACCCGCGGGCCGATCTCGCGCTCGAAGCCGTGGTCGGTGGGGGCGTAGTAGTCGACGCCGACCAGGTCGTCGGGCGGGTACTGCTGCGCGGCGACGCCGCCCGGCACGTGGTGCGGGTAGACGTACCCCTGGGCGTTGCCGAGCTTCTCCGCGCCGGCGTAGTGACCGTCGCGCAGGTGCGGGGGCACGGGCCCCGCCTTACCCGCGGCGACGTCGCCGAGCGCCGCTCCGATCGCGGCGACGACACCGTCGGACTTGGGCGCCGAGGCGAGGTGGATGGTGGCCTGCGCCAGGGCCAGCCGGGCCTCCGGCATGCCGATCAGCTGCACCGCCTGCGCGGCGGCGGTGGCGACGAGCAGAGCCTGCGGGTCGGCCATGCCGATGTCCTCGGAGGCGTGCACCACGAGGCGCCGGGCGATGAACCGCGGGTCCTCGCCCGCCGCGATCATCCGGGCCAGGTAGTGCAGCGCCGCATCCACATCGGAGCCGCGGATCGACTTGATGAACGCGCTGATCACGTCGTAGTGCTGATCGCCCGCGCGGTCGTAGCGCACGGCCGCGGTGTCGATCGAGGACTCGACGGCCTCCAGGGTGATCTCGGCCGCGCCCTCCCCCAGCGTCACGTCGGCGGCGGCCTCCAGCGCGGTGAGCGAGCGCCGGGCGTCGCCGCCGGCCAGCCGGACCAGGTGCTCGCGGGCCTCGTCGGCGATGGTGAGCGCACCGTCGTAGCCACGGGGATCCGCGAGCGCACGGTCGATGAGCTCGGAGATGTGCGCGGGCTCCAGCGGGCGCAGCTGCAGGATGAGCGAGCGGGACAGCAACGGCGAGACCACCGAGAAGCTGGGGTTCTCCGTGGTCGCCGCGACGAGCAGCACGACCCGGTTCTCCACGGCCGCGAGCAGCGCGTCCTGCTGGGCCTTGGAGAACCGGTGCACCTCGTCGATGAAGAGCACCGTCTGCTCGTCCACCAGCAGGCGCCGGCGGGCCAGCTCGATGACGGCGCGCACGTCCTTGACGCCCGCGGACAGTGCCGAGAGCGCCTCGAACCGGCGGCCCGTGGCGCCCGAGATGAGCGAGGCGATCGTCGTCTTGCCGGTGCCGGGCGGGCCGTACAGGATCACGCTGGCGGCACCGGCACCGTCGATGAGGCGGCGCAGCGGCGTGCCCGGCCCGAGCAGGTGCTCCTGGCCGAGGACCTCCTCGAGGCTCGCGGGACGCAGGCGGACCGCGAGGGGGGTGCCGCGGTGCGTGGGGACGAACTCGACCGGTCCCCGGGCCGACGGTGCCTCCGCCGGCGCCCCGAGGTCCCCGTCGTCGCCGAACAGGGACCCGGTCACCGGACGCGGACCTCCGCGGGACGGCTCATGGCGCGCGGACCTGCGCGGCGGCCGCGAGGGCGAAGTCGTGCACCCGCGGGTCCGCGGCGGCCAGGCGGTCCCAGCGGGCGGCGAGATCGGTGTTCGACCAGGCCGGGAGGCTGTCGAGGTGCCCGGCGTCGATGCGGCTGGCGGAGTCGAGCCCGAGGGCCCAGTAGGTCGCGAGGGTGAGCCAGGCGAGCTTCGCGGTGGTGACGTGGCGGCGCAGCGCGACGTCGTCGGCGAGGCGGGGCCACAGCCGCACGACCTCGGAGCGCCAGGCCTCCACGATCGCCACGTCGAGGTCGGACGAGTGGCCGTCCTGGACGCAGTCCGGGTAGGTCAGCAAGACGTAGGCCACGTCCAGCGCGCCGTCGCGGAAGCCCGCCCACTCGTAGTCGAGGAAACGCACGGCGCCGCCCACGACGTGGGTGTTGTCCGGGCCAACGTCCGACGGGCTGAAGGCGCGGAACGGTCCCTCGGTGAACAGGGCGACCGCGGCGTCGAGCACGGCGCGGGCGGCCTCGTCGATCCCGCCGAGGGCGAGCGGCACCGCCTCGGCGGCCCGGGCGGCCTCTCCGGCGACCGGGTCGTTGCGAGAATCGGTGTGCTCGCGGCGGGCGAGCACGGACAGGTCCCGCTCGCGGCCGTAGGTGCCGGCGTGCATGCGGCCGAGGGCCTGCGCCCACGCGGAGAGCACCGTCGCCGCGCCCTGTGCGGGCGTGCGGCGCAGCACGTCCGCCATCGTCTCGCCCTCGCCGAGGTCCTGCAGGACGAGGATGCGCTCCTCGGCGTCGGACGCGAGCAACTGCGGACCGGGCCGCGCGTCGACGGGCAGCGCCGTCGCGAACTTGTAGGCCGCGCCCTCCCGGGCGAAGGCCTCGGCGTGATCGCGGTCGGAGTGGTCGGCCGCGCGGAGCTGCTTGATGACTACGGAACGCGGCAGGAACGGGTTGTTGTGCAAGACGCGGACCCGCATCACCAGGGTGCGGCCGGAACCACCCAGATCCTCCGGTTCTCCCAGTTCAACGGGTGCGCCGACCCGGCGACCCAGCAGGCCCTCCACCGCAGTGAGGGCCGCCCTCGTCGTCTCGTACCCCAGCGCGGCAACCATCGCCTCCAACCTACCTCAGCGGCTCGTCCGGGGTGGCTGCGTGCTGAGCCCCGAGAATGTCGTGCAGGATCCGGTGCACGATCGCATCGCTGCGCAGGAAGTAGCGCACGACGCGGCCGTCGCGTTCGGCGCTGGCCCACCCCGCGTGGCGCAGCACCCGCAGCGCCTGCGAGGCGGCGTTCTCCCCGATCCCGGCGAGGGCTGCGAGCTCCCCGACACCCATCCCGGGGCGGGCGTGCATGGCGGTGAGCAGCCGCAACCGCGTCTCGTCACCGAGCAGGGCGAACCTCGCCGCCCACTCGCTCAGGTCCTCGACATCGACCTCCGTCATCGAACCCCACTCCATCCGACATCTTTGTGATTGGACAGATATAGTCCTCCGCATGCGCAGAGCCGGCCGTGTCCTCGGCCTTCTCACGATAGCCGCCCTCGCGACGTCAGCCTGCTCCTCGGCGCCCGCGTCCGACGGGGACCGCCTGGTCCTGGCCGAAACGCAGGAGCTGGGCGCGTTCAACCCGCTCCTGGGCTACGGCGAGCTCGGGGTGTCCCCGCTCTACGACGGGCTGTTCCGCCCCGACGCACCGTCGGACGCCGCGGTCCCGAACCTGGTTCCCGCGCTCGCGGACGCGGCACCCCAGCGGGTGGCCCCGCGCACGTGGCGGATCCCACTGCGCTCCGGGGTCACCTTCTCCGACGGCAGCCGCTTCGACGCCGCCGACGTGGTCGCCACCTACGACGCAGCCCGCGCCCCCGAGGTCGCCGCCGACATCGCCACGCACGTCGCGCCCGTCGAGGAGGTGCGGGCCGACGGCGAGAACGCCGTCACCGTCCGCCTGACCACTGACGCCGATCCGACTCCCTACCTGCTCCTGGGCATCGTGCCGTCCGAGCGGGTCGAGGCGCGGCCCGCCGCGCAGTGGTCGCTCAACCGCGATCCCGTGGGCACGGGCCCGTACCGTCTCGAGTCCGTCGCGAACGACCAGGCGGTGCTCGTCGCGCGCACCGACCGCGGCGAGCCGCCGGCCGTGCGCCGGGTGGTCTACACCCTGGTCGCCGACGACAACGCCCGGGCGCAACGCATCCGGGCCGGGGAGATCGACGGGGCCTCCCTCCCGCCCAAGCTCGCCGCGTCGCTCGACGGGCGAGGCGGAGTCCGGACCGTGACCGTCAAGTCGTCCGACTGGCGCGGCGTCTCGCTGCCCTCCGGGAACCGGTTCGCCGCCGACCCCGTCGCGCGCCGGGCGATGAACCTCGGCGTCGACCGGGCCGGCCTCGTCTCGGGCGTCCTGGGTGGCGCCGGCGAACCCGCGAGCACGCCCTACTCGTCCGTGTACGGCGCCGCGTACGAGCCCGCCGCTCAGTTCGGCTTCGACCAGGACAGGGCCCGCCGGCTCCTGGACGAGGCGGGCTGGCTCACCGGTCCCGACGGCACCCGTGCCCGCGACGGGCAGAGCGCCGCGTTCCCGCTGCTCTACAACGCCTCCGACTCGGTGCGGCGCGACCTCGCCGTCGCGTTCGCGGCCGCCATGAAGGCGCTCGGCATCGTCGTCACGCCGCAGGGCAGCAGCTGGGACGACATCGAGAAGCGCACCGGTGACGCCGCGATCCTGCTCGCCGGTGGCGAGACGCCGTTCAGCATCGACTCGCAGGGCTACGACGCGCTGCACACCCGGGTGCCGGCCTCCTCGCCGTACAGCAATCCGGGGAACTTCACCGCGCCCGGTCTCGACGGTCTGCTCGATCAGGCCCGCGAACTCGCCCCCGGTCCGGCCAAGGACGAGGCGTACCGCCGGATCCAGCTCACCTACGCGGCCCAGCCCTCCGGGGTCTACCTCGCGCACCTGCATCACGTCTACGCCGTGCGCTCCTCGGGCTGGACTTTCGCCGCGCCGATCCTCGAGCCCCACTCGCACGGTGTGAGCTGGGGGCCGTGGTGGAATCTGCCCTCGTGGCGACGCTGACCCCGGCGCGGCGCAGGCGGCGCGGCCCCGCGATCGGCCGCCTGCTGGTGACCCGCGCCGCCGTTGCCGTGCCCCTGCTGGGCATCGTGTCCGTCGCGCTGTTCGCGCTGGCGGACCTCTCCCCCTTCGATCCGCTCGCGACCTACCTCGGCGCCGATTACCAGTCAGCGACACAGGCGCAGCGCGAGGCGGCGCGCGCCGCGTACGGCCTGGACGCGACGTGGTGGTCGGCGTGGTGGCACTGGATCAGCGGGCTCCCGTCGGGCGACCTCGGCTGGTCGGCGACGCAGCGCCGGCCGGTGACGGAGGTGCTCGCGTCGGGCCTGCCGTTCACCCTGGGTTTGTCGGCGGCCGCACTGGTCCTCGC
This sequence comes from Tsukamurella sp. II2bb, assembly GCF_057815145.1. NCBI lineage: Bacteria > Bacillati > Actinomycetota > Actinomycetes > Mycobacteriales > Tsukamurellaceae > Tsukamurella > Tsukamurella sp. II2bb. Next base: position 71,628 of record NZ_JBYPZI010000002.1, on the reverse strand, counting down.
CGCAGCCCTGGCGCTCGTGCTCGGCGGGGTCGCCGGGATGCGACGCGGCAGTACGCTCGACCGCGCCGTCTCCGGCCTGGCCACCGCGCTGGCGGCCACGCCGCCGTTCGTCATCTCCCTGGTGCTGGTCGCCGTCTTCGCCGTGGCGCTGCGCGCCCTGCCCACCTCGGGCGCGCGCGGCCCGGGCGACCCGTACACGCTGGGCGGGATCCTCACGCACGCCGTGCTGCCGCTGATCACGCTGACGCTCTCGCAGCTGCCGTGGCTCCTGCTGTCGATGCGCTCCGCCGTGGTGGACGCCGCCGATTCCGATGCGGTACGCGGGGCGCGCAGCCGCGGGATCAGCGGCCCCGGCCTGCTCCGCCGGCACATCGCGCCCGTCGCGGTGCTACCGACGCTGGCGCTGCTCGGCACGCGCCTGCCGGAAGTGATCGCCGGCGCGGCCGTCGTCGAGGTGGTCTTCAGCTGGCCCGGCCTGGCCGCCACGCTCGTCGACGCTGCGATGGCACTCGACTTCCCGCTCTTCGCCGCGCTGTCGCTGCTCGCGGCGGCCGCCGTCCTGATCGGCTCCGCGGCGTCCGACGCCGCCGCGATCTGGCTGGACCCGCGGATCGAGATGGCCGGATGAGGCGCGCCGCCCCCTGGGCCGTGCTGGCGGCGCTCGTCGTGGCCGCGCTCGCCGTGCCGTACCTGGCCGGCCCGCAGACGGCGGACTTCGGGGCGGCCCTGCTCCCCCCGGGCTCCGGCACGGCCCTCGGGACCGACCACTCCGGCTACGACATCGCGGTGCGCACGGCCTCGGCCCTGCGGATCTCGCTCCTGCTCGCCGCTGTCTGCGCGGTCCTGTCGACACTGCTCGGCCTGTTCGTGGGCACGGCCGCCGCCGCGGTGGGCGGTTGGTTCGACGCGGCGCTCATGCGGCTCGTGGACGGCGTGAACGCGCTGCCCCACCTGGTGGTGGGCGTGGTCATCGCCGCGCTGTGGCGCGGGGATCCCGTCGCGATCGTGGCGTCCATCGCGCTCACGCACTGGCCGGCCGTCGCCCGCGTCGTGCGGGCCGAGCTGCTCTCGACGGTCTCGTCGGGGTGGGTGGAGTCCTCGCGCCTGGCGGGCGCGAGCCGGCTGTTCATCGCGCGGCGGCACATGCTGCCCGCGGTGAGCGGCCAGGCACTGGTGGCGGCCGTCGTGCTGCTGCCGCACGCCGTCTGGCACGAGAGCACGCTCTCGTTCCTGGGCGTGGGCCTGTCCCCCGACCGGGCGAGCCTGGGATCGCAGCTCGGCGAGGCCCGGGGCGACGTCCTCACCGGGGCCTGGTGGACGTTGGCGGTGCCGGGCGCCGCCCTGGTCCTGACGGCACTCGCCTGCGCGGCCTGCGGCGCGAGCCTGCGCCGCGCGACGGCCGCACCGACGCCGCAGGTGTGGCGATGACGGCCTGGACCCGCGCGCTGACCGTGCGGGCCGGTGCGGCGACGGTGCTCGACACAGTGGACCTCGATCTGCGAGCCGGAACGCTCACCGCGCTGGTCGGCGAGTCCGGGTGCGGAAAGTCGATGGTCGCCTCGGCGCTGTGCGGCCTGCTGCCGGCGGGGACCGTCACCACGGGCGAGGTGACGGTGGCCGGCCGGACCCTCGGGCAGGACGACGCGGCGTGGTCGGCGGTGCGCGGGCACGTGGTGGGCCTGGTGCCGCAGTCACCGGTCACCTCGTTCACCCCGGTACGGACGCTGGGCTCGCAGCTCGAGGAGGTGATCCGCACCCTCAACGGCACGCGCTCGGCCGCGCAGCTCTGCGCGGCGGCGAGCCTGCCCCCGGAGGCCCTGCCGCTGTACCCGCACGAGCTGTCCGGCGGGATGGCGCAGCGCGCGGCCCTGGCCGCGGCGGTCGCGGGCGCACCGTCGGTGGTGCTGGCCGACGAGCCGACGTCCGCGCTGGACCCGGACACCGCTCGCGGGGTGCTGAGGCTGCTGCGCAACCTGGCCGACGACGGCGCCGCCGTCCTGGTGATCACCCACGATCTGCCCTCGGTGCTGGCCGCCGGGTGCGAGGCGCTGGCGGTGATGCGCGCCGGCCGAGTCCTCGTGCAGGGCCCGCCCGCGCATGTGCGGGCGGCCGCCGTCGCCGACGACTACATCGCCGCGTTCTTCGAGGAGGTCCGATGACCGTAGTGCCGATCAGGGTCCGCGGCGTCGTGGTGCGCCGCGGCGGTCGCACCGTCCTGGACGGGGTGGACGTCGACGTCGAGCCCGGCGTCTGGACCGGGGTCACCGGCCCTTCCGGGGCCGGCAAGACGACACTGCTGCGCGTGCTGGCGGGGCTGCTCGCGCCGGACGCCGGCACCGTCGACCATGGCGACGGTGCGCCGCGCCCCCGGCCCGGCGCGGTGGCGCTGCTCGCGCAGCATCCGCGAACGGTGTGCAATCCCCGGTGGACGGTGGCGCAGGTGATCGCCGAGCCCCTGCGCATCGCGGGACGGCCCGTCGACCGCGGCGCCGTGGAGGCCGCCGCCCGACGCGCCACCCTGGACCCGGATCTGCTGGACCGGTTCCCGTCCCAGGTCAGCGACGGTCAACTGCAGCGGGCCTGCGTGGCCCGCGTACTGCTGCAGGAGCCCGCGTTCGTGTTCGCCGACGAGCCGGCGGCGATGCTCGATCCGGTCGCGGCGCGGGCGGTGCTGCGGGTGCTCGAGGAGCTCAGCGATGCTGGCACCGGGATCGTCCTGGTCAGCCATAACGGGCCGCTGGTGCGGGGCCGGTGCACGACGCTCGTCGACGTTCAGTCGAGCGGCGCGACGTCCACGGAGACGTCGATCCTCGATCCCTTCGAATCGGTGTAGATGACGCCGCGCAACGGCGGGACGTCCTCGTAGTCGCGGCCGAAGGCGACGGTGACATGCCGCTCGTCGACGAACTTGTTGTTGGTCGGGTCGAAGGGCAGCCAGGCGCCGCCCGGGAGCCAGACCGCGGCCCACGCATGGGTCGCTCCCGCGCCCACCACCCGGTCCTGTCCCGGCGGCGGCTCCGTGGCGAGGTAGCCGGAGACGTACCGCGCGGCGAGCCCCTTGGACCGCAGGCACGCGATCGCCACCCGCGCGAAGTCCTGGCACACGCCCTCCCGGCGCTCCATCACCGTGCCGACACGGGTCGAGACGTTCGTGGCGCCGGACTTGTAGGCGAAGTCGGTGTAGATCCTCGTCGTCAGCTCCTCGACGGCCTCCACCAGCGGCTTCCCGGGCGTGAAGACGGTGTCGGCGTAGGCGCGCACGGCGTCGTCGATCTCGGGCGGACGCTGGTCGAGCCGGAACTGCGCGGCGATCGCCCCCGCCTCCCCGACCGGGCGGGCGAGCTCCCACGGGGCCAGCGCGGGGCCCTCGTCGGTGATCGACCGGTCGAGCGGGTCGACCTCGACGAGTGACTCCCCGCGCACGAGCAGCCGGGTGTGCGGCGTGGTCACGTGGAAGTAGGTGTCGGTGTTGCCGAAGGCGTCCACCCCCTCGGAGCGGTCCGAGGGCTCGGGGCCGATGGTGATCGCGTGCTCCTCGACCCGCTGATCGGGAAGCTCGCGCGGCGACAGATAGCACCGGCCGAAGCTGGAGGTGACCTCGGCGTCGTAGGTGTAGGTGGTCTCGTGCACCACGCGGTAGCGCCGGGTCGACGAGTCCTCGGTCCGGCGGGAGAAGCTCAGGCCCACGACTGCACCCCCACCCAGATCGGCCGCGCCGTGGCGGGCGGCGCGAACCGCGTACGCTCCAGCACGTCCGAGATCCCCCGTAGCCCCTCGTCGACGGCGTCGAGCAGGCTCTCGAGTTCCGTCCGGCGGCCGTCGGCGACGATCTCCGCATCGTCCGGATCGAACCGGCCCAGGCGCGCGAGCGCCTCGCCGACGGTGCGCTCGCAGGTGGGGCTGCGCAGCTCGTCGGGCAGCTGCGCCAGGTCCGCGGCCAGCGCGGTCAGCGCCGCGACCAGCGAGCGCGGGTTCGTCGCGTCGAGGAACATCAGCTCGACGGCGGCGCCCGCGCGCAGCACCGCACGATGCCGGCGGCGGTAGGTCACCGCCGACTCGCAGCTCACCAGGTAGGCGTCGAGCAGCCCGGCCTCGACCTCGGCGGCGTTCTCGGGCACGACCATCGCCCGGGTCACCGCGGACAGCTGCAGGCCGCGTTCGATCCGCCGGCCCGCGTCCATCATCAGCCATGCCGGGTCCTGCACCAGCGACTCCCGGCCCAGGCCGGCGAAGGCGAGCAGGGAGACCAACACCTCGCCGAGCGTCTGGTCCAGCTGCTCCCCCGCATCGTCGACGTCGGCGGCGAGCCGTCCGAGCGACCGCTCGGCGCCGCTGAGCACCAACCACGTGTCGGTCGACATCTGATCCCGCACGGCACGCAGGCAGGCCCGCAGCCGCACCCCGGAATGCGCGACGCTGCCGGGGACGTCCAGGTCGAGCGTCAGCCGGCGCAGGCGGCTGAGAACGTCGGTCTGCTCGGCGCCCTCGACGACGATCGGGCCGAGCTGATCCGTCACGGTCGCCGCCACCACCGCGTCGAGCAGCGGCTGCAGGACCCCCGTACCGGCCTGCCACGGCCGATGCCGGAACTCGCGGCTGCGGTCGTGCGCCATCGACAGCAGCCGGACGGTCGCCTCGGCCCGTTCCGCGTAGCGACCGATCCAGAACTGGTCGGAGAGGACGCGGGGCGTCGCCACCGGCCAGCTCGGCGCGGCGCCCGGCCGGCCGGACCGGGGCGCGGTCGCCACCCGGACGGGGGCGCGGACGTCGTCGGGAGTGGGCACCCAGACGTCCCGGGCGGCGGACGAGTGCAGGAGGGCACCGTCGGCACCGTCGAGCAGGACCTGGCCGAGCCCGCCCGGGAGCACCGTGTACCCCGAATCCTGCGCGAGGGAGAAGGCGCGCAGGGCGAATCCCCGCTCGGTCACCGTGCCGCGGGCGATCGACGGACGGGCGGTGAACGGGACCAGGCTCTTGACGCACCACACCGACGGGTCCGCGGCGACCCGTCCGCGCAGGTCGTCCACCTGCGCGGCGGTCAGGGCGGTGCCCACGAAACGCTCCCCGGTGCCGAAGTTCAGCACGAGCTTGTCCTCGAGCGGGCCGTCGATCGCGGCCCGGCCGGCGGGCGTCGCGGCGTGCAGGGTCGGGGTGGACGGCAGCAGCAGGTCCTCGTCGAGGAGGTCACGGCACAGTTGCGGGAGATAGGCGTGCAGGGCCGGGTTCTCGAGCACCCCGGAACCGAGGGTGTTGACGACGGTGACCGCACCGCGCGTCATCATCTCCACCAGCCCGACGACGCCGAGCTGCGAGTCCGTGCGCAGGTCGAGCGGGTCGGAGAACTCGGAGTCGACGCGGCGCAGGATCACGTGCACGCGCTTCATCCGCCCGAGGGAGCGCATGAAGACTCCCCCGTCACGCACCGTCAGATCGGAGGCCTCGACGAGCGGGAAGCCGAGCACCGACGCGAGGTACGCCTGGTCGAAGGCGGTCTCCGAGAAGGAACCCGGGCTGAGCACCACGACCGTCGGGTCGTCGACGCCGGGCGGCGCCGCCTCGACGAGCTGCACCCGCAGCGCGGCTGCGAACGACGAGACCGCCCGGGGCGTCTCCTCCCGGAACTCGCGCGGCAGTGCGCGGGAGGTCACCCGGCGGTCCGCAAGCACGTAGCCCACGCCCGACGGGGCCTGGGTGCGGTCGGTGACCACGGCGTACCCCGTGCCGTCGGCGGGCTCGCCCACGTCGACGGCGTGGAGGAACAGCGAGCGGGGGCCGGGCGGCGGGACGCCGACGGCCCGCCGGATGTAGCCGGGGTGCGCGAAGACCACCTCGGGCGGCACCAGACCGCTGCGCAGGGTGCGCTGTTCGCCGTAGAAGTCCTTGAGCACGGCGTCCAGGAGCAGCGAGCGCTGCGCGACGCCCCGCGCGAGGGTGTCCCACTCGTCGGCACCGAAGAGCACCGGCAGCGGGTCGAGCCGCCACGGCCCGGGCTCCGCCGGATCGGCGTTCGGGTCGACGGTGTCGAGGGCGTTGTAGGTGATGCCCTCGTCGTCGATGAGGCCACGGACCCGCGCGGACAGCCGACGCAGGCCGGCCCGGTCGAGGGCCTGCAGACCGTCGATGCTCACGGACGCACCCGCCTGTGCCGCACCGGCTACTTCTGTTCTGCGGCCCGGTCCGCGGCGGCCGGCTCGGCCTTCTTGGGCTTGGCGTCCATACCCGACTCGCGGCGCTGCTGCACCGTGATCGCCGCGGGCGCGTCGGTCAGCGGGTCGACGCCGCCGCCCGACTTCGGGAACGCGATGACCTCGCGGATCGACGGAGCGCCGGCGAGCAGCGAGACCACGCGGTCCCAGCCGAAGGCGATGCCGCCGTGCGGCGGGGCGCCGTAGGAGAAGGCGTCGAGCAGGAAGCCGAACTTCTCGCGGGCCTGCTCCTCGTCGATGCCCATCACCGCGAAGACCCGTTCCTGCACGTCGCGGCGGTGGATACGGATGGAGCCGCCGCCGATCTCGTTGCCGTTGCAGACGATGTCGTAGGCGTACGCCAGGGCGCTGCCCGGGTCGGTGTCGAAGGTGTCGACCGACTCCGGCTTGGGGCTGGTGAAGGCGTGGTGCACGGCCGTCCAGGCACCGTCACCCACGGCCACGTCGCCCGAGGCGGTCGCGTCGTCGGCGGGCTCGAACAGCGGGGCGTCGACCACCCAGGTGAAGGCCCAGTCACCGTCCTTGATGAGACCGAGCTTCTCGGCGATCTCGCCGCGCGCGGCACCGAGCAGGGCGCGCATCTGCTTGGTGGGGCCTGCGGCGAAGAAGACGCAGTCGCCCGGCTGGGCGCCGACGTGCGCGGCGAGGCCGGCCCGCTCGTCGTCCGACAGGTTCTTGGCGACGGGGCCGGTCAGCTCGCCGTTCTCGCCGATGAGGACGTACGCCAGGCCCCGGGCCCCGCGCTGCTTGGCCCACTCCTGCCACGCGTCGAGCTGGCGACGGGGCTGGCTCGCGCCGCCCGGCATGACGACGGCGCCCACGTACTGCGACTGGAAGACGCGGAACGGGGTGTCCTTGAAGTACTCGGTGCACTCGACCAGCTCGAGCCCGAAGCGCAGGTCCGGCTTGTCGGAGCCGAAGCGGCGCATCGCCTCCGCGTAGGTCAGGCGCGGGATCGGGGTCGGGATCTCGTGCCCGATCAGCGCCCACAGCCCCTTGACGATCTGCTCGCCGAGGGCGATCACGTCCTCCTGGTCCACGAAGCTCATCTCGATGTCGAGCTGGGTGAACTCGGGCTGCCGGTCGGCGCGGAAGTCCTCGTCCCGGTAGCAGCGCGCGATCTGGTAGTACCGCTCCATGCCGGCGACCATGAGCAGCTGCTTGAACAGCTGCGGGCTCTGCGGCAGAGCGTAGAAGGTGCCGGGCCGCAGCCGCGCGGGCACGAGGAAGTCGCGCGCGCCCTCAGGGGTGGACCGGGTGAGCGTGGGCGTCTCGATCTCGGTGAAGTCGTTGAGCGCGAGGATGTTGCGCGCCACGGCGTTGGCCTGGCTGCGGAGCTTGATCGCGGCGGCGGGGCCCTCGCGGCGCAGGTCCAGGTAGCGGTACTTCAGTCGCGCCTCCTCGCCCGGCTCCTCGTCGAGCTGGAAGGGCAGCGGCGCGGATTCGTTGAGCACCGCGAGCTCGGTGACGTTGACCTCGATCGCGCCCGACGGCAGGTTCGGGTTCTCGCTGCCCTCGGGCCGCTTCTCGACGGTGCCGGTCACCAGCACGCAGTACTCGGAGCGCAGGCGGTGCGCCTGCTCGGCGACGTCCGACTCACGGAAGACGACCTGGGCGACGCCGGAGCTGTCGCGCAGGTCGATGAAGATGACTCCGCCGTGGTCACGCCGCCGCGCCACCCAACCCGCGAGGGTGACGACGGTGCCGGCATCCTCCGCACGCAACGATCCGGCCAGGTGGGTGCGCAGCACTTTCGGGTGTCCTTTCGACGAGAATCACGACCGTGGACATGCTACGGGGAACTGTTACACCCGTGGACACCCGTCTCGTGGAAAGCTGTTGGGCATGACCTTCAGGGACGACAGTTCTATCGACTCCAGCGGTGCGAGCGCAGGTGGTGGCGGCGGCGGAATGGGCCGCGGCATGGTCATCGGTGGCGGCGGCATCGGCACCGTCGTGATCGGCCTGATCATCTACTTCCTGACCGGCAGCACCGGCGGCGTCACGCAGCAGCCGGCGCAGCCGGGTGCCGGACAGGGCCTCTCCGCCGGCGCGGAACAGGTCAAGCGCGACATCGCCGCGTGCAAGACGGGCGCGGACGCGAACAAGAACACCACCTGCCGCATCGTCGCGACGTCGAACTCCCTGGACAAGGTCTGGGCGACGCTCGTCCGCGGTTACCAGAAGCCCGCGGCGCTGAAGATCATGCCCACGGATGCGCAGGCCATCAACACCGCGTGCGGCGTCGCCAGTGCCGACACCGGGCCGTTCTACTGCCCCGCGGACCACTGGGCGGTGTTCCAGCTGGACTTCATGGAGCGCGTGCTCAAGAAGATGGGCGGCTCGAACGCGCCGTTCGCGCAGGAGTACGTCGTCGCGCACGAGTGGGGTCACCACATCCAGACGCTGCTCGATGACATCAAGAAGGCGCAGCAGGGCAGCGGCGCGCAGGGCGGCTCGGTCCGCGTCGAGCTGCAGGCCGATTGCTACGCGGGTGTGTGGGCGTCGAAGGCGGACAAGGGCGCGGACGCGATGCTCAAGCCGCTCACCCAGCAGGACATCGCGGGCGCGATCCAGACGGCCCAGGCCATCGGTGACGACACGATCCAGCGCAACGCGGGTCGCAACCCGAATCCGGAGTCGTTCTCGCACGGCACCTCGGCGCAGCGCGTGAAGTGGTTCTCCCAGGGCTACAAGACGGGCGACATGAAGCAGTGCAACACCTTCACCGGCACCATCTGATCCGGCGATTCGATGCTCGAGACGTTCATCCGCTGGGCCGCGTTCTTCGGCGGCTGGCTCCTCTTCGCGGGTCCACTCATCCAGGCCCGGCTCGAACTGGAGGCGGAGGCCGCTGAGCTGCGCAGCATCCGGGCGATTCCGGACGCGGCCCTGCCGCCCGTACGGCTCTCGCGCTGGTGGTGGCTGCTCCCGCCGTTGGCGCTGTACCTGACCCGGCGCCGGCAGGCCAGGTACATCGCGGAGGTGCGTGAGAAGCTCACGCCCGAGCAACGACGGGGCCTGTGGCACTTCTTCTCCGTCGCCTGGGCCTGGCTGGCCGTCGCCTCCGGCGCGTTCCTCATCGCACTCAAGGAGACCTACGAACTCTCGCACCACCACCATTGGGGTGTGCCGGCGTTCTGGATCCTCTGCTTCATCGGCCTCGTCACCGTGAACGGCGTGAACGCGGCGACGATGAAGAAGGCGCCGGACCGGGCGTCGTGAATCCACGGCTCAGAGCCCACACAAGGCCATATCTGGCTTCGTGTGCCGTCTAAGCCGAGGATTCACCGGGCACGCGACGTGCCGCACACGGCGCCGCGATCGCGCGTAACGTGTCGACTCCCATCTGGTTCAGCACCGAGGAGCCGTCATGACCGACCGAACTCCGAACGAAGAACCGACAACCGGTCACGCCGCGGATCCGCCTCCCGGACCCACCAGGACATCACCGGTCGTTCTCGGCGTCGCCGTCACCCTGATCGTGGTCTTCGTCGTGGTCTCCATCCTGCTCATGACCTGGGCTGACGACGCCAGCGCGACCGAGACGGTGTGGTCACGCTACATGTACATCTACGGCGGCTTCGAAGCCATCGTGTTCACCGGCGCCGGCTGGCTGTTCGGCACACGCGTCAGCCGGAGCGCGGTCAAAGTCGCCCAAGCCGATGCAGCAGCGGCGAAAAAGGATGCCGCAGCCGCGCAAGAGGAGGTCAGCAAGAGCAAGAAGCTACTCGGCATGGCGCGCATCGTCGCCGACACTGTCGATACACGGCACGCAACCAGTCATGTCAGCTTCGCAGAGGTGGGACCGAGTCAACCGGCAGAAGCCGACGCACCGGTCCACCCCGAACGTCCGGCGTCCGACGAATCCAGCACGATACTCACGGCGTTCAAGCGAGAACTCGACCGTCTCTATCCACGATGATCGGTGATTCGCCTCCGCGCGGGTCCGATGGCGCTCGTTCAACGAGCGCGCGCATAGGCTGGGCGCATGGCTGACTCCACCCCTGCGGGCACCCCGATCGATGCACTGGCGGATCGTCTGGCGCTACGACTCGCGGAGGTCGACCCGATCGAAGCCACCGCGGTCGGCATCACCGACTTCGACGACCGCCTCACCGACTTCTCCCCCTCCGGCGTCGCCGCCCGCACCGCGGTCGCACGCGAGACGCTCGCCGAACTCGCGACGCTCACGCCCCGATCCGACGCCGATCGGGTGACCGCGGACGCGCTGCGCGAGCGGCTCGGCGTGGAGGTCGAGCTCGCCGAGGCCGGGCGCACCGTCGGCGATCTCAACGTGATCGCCTCCCCGCTCCAGGCGATCCGGGACGTCTTCGACCTCATGCCCGACGGTGACCCGCGCCTCGCCGCCCGGCTCGCAGCCGTCCCGGCGGCCGTCGAATCGGCGATCTCCGGTCTGCGTGCCCGGCTCGCGGACGGGTCCTGGCCCTTCGCCGAACTCCAGGTCCGCGAGGTGCTCGCGCAGGCGCGGGAGGCGGGCGGACAGGTCGTGGCGAACGCGGCGCGGACGGCGGAGGAGGCACCGTCGACCCTGACGGACGAGATCACAGCGGCCTTCGCCCGCTACGCGGAGGTCCTCGAGACGGAGATCGCGCCCACGTCCGTCCCGGTGGACCGGCCCGGCGGCCTCGGCGTCGGCCGCGAGGTGTATCCGCTGTACTCGCGCCTCTTCCTGGGCACCGCCGTCGATCTCGAGGAGACGTACGCCTGGGGGCAGGAACTCCTGGCGTCGATCGTGGCGGAGCAGCAGGAGGTCGCGGAACGGCTGTACCCGGGCGCGACGGTCGCCGAGACGCTGACCAGGCTCGACACCGAGCCCCGGTACACCCTGCACGGCACCGACGCGCTCCGCGAGTGGATGCAGCGCACCTCCGACGAGTCCGTCGCGGCCCTCGCGGGTACCCACTTCGACATCCCCGCGCCGCTGCATCACCTGGACTGCCGGATCGCACCCAGCAGCAGCGGCGGCATCTACTACACCGGGCCGTCGGCGGACCTGACCCGGCCCGGCGCGATGTGGTGGTCGGTGCCGCACGGCGTCACCGAGTTCCACACCTGGCAGGAGAGGACCACCGTCTATCACGAGGGCGTGCCCGGCCATCACCTGCAGATCGGGCAGGCCGTGATCGCGCCGCTCAACCGCTGGCGCAAGCTGTACTCGTTCACGTCGGGCCACGGCGAGGGCTGGGCGCTGTACGCCGAGCGGCTCATGCGCGACCTGGGCTTCTTGGGCGACGACGGTGACCTCATGGGCATGCTCGACTCGCAGCGGCTGCGCGCCGCCCGCGTCGTACTGGACATCGGTGTGCACTGCGGCTTCGAGGCGCCCGCAGAGGTGGGCGGCGGCGCGTGGACCTACGACAAGGGCTGGGCGTTCCTGCGCTCGCACGTCGCCATGTCCGACGAGCAGCTGCGCTTCGAGTACCACCGCTACCTCGGTTGGCCGGGGCAGGCACCGTCGTACTCCGTGGGCCAGCGCGTCTGGCAGCAGACCCGCGACGCCTACCTCGCCGCGCGCCCGGGGTCGTCGCTGAGGGACTTCCACCGCGACGCCCTCGCCCTCGGCGGCATGGGACTGGACACCCTGCGCGCCGCGATCGTTTAGAGCTGCCGCATCGGTAGCGCGGCCGAGATACGCACAGAGCACGACATCTTTCGAAGCGTTCTGCGACGAATCCGTCGGGCGGATCCAATGGGCTAGCGCAACACTAAGCGGCCAGGTCCGATAGTAGCTGGTCGAGCGCCTCGGATGGCGTGCGCCAGTTGAGGCGTTTGCGGGGCCGGCCGTTCAGTTCGGCAGCCACGAGGTCGAGGTATCCCGGCCCCCACTTGGAGAGGTCGGCGCCTTTGGGAAAGTACTGGCGGAGAAGACCATTCGTGTTCTCGTTCGTCCCACGCTGCCACGGAGAATGGGGATCGCAGAAGTAGATGTCCACGCCTGTGGCGGCGGCGATCGACTGATGGTGGGCCATCTCCGCGCCTTGATCCCACGTCACGCTCCGTCGCAAGTGCTCGGGCAGCGCGGTGATCTTGGCGATCATCGCCGCCGCGACGGTATCCGCGCTGTGGTCGCCGGGAAGGTGCAGCAGCATCACGAAGCCGGTCGCACGCTCGACGAGCGTGCCGATCGCCGACCCCGACTCGGTCGACCCGAGGATCAGATCGCCTTCCCAGTCGCCGGGGATCGCTCGATCCTCGACCGCTTTCGGGCGTTCGCTGATGTTGACCATCTCCTGGATGAACCGGCGTCGTTCCGTGGTGCGATGCGGCTTGCGCATCGTTCTGCCGGTGCGAAGATGCCTGGTCAACTCCCGTTTGAGCTCACCGCGACCCTGCACATACAGAGCCTTGTAGATCGTCTCGTCAGACACGCGCATCTCCGGATCATCGGGAAACTCCACCCGCAGCCGGTGGGAGATCTGCTCCGGACTGTAGTTGCTCGTCAGCCACTGCTGCACCACCTCACGCAGCCGCGGGCAGGCCGCCAACTTCGTCGGGGTGTCACGATGCGCGGCAGCTTCGGCCCGCCGCTGCGCGGTCGACGCGCGATACCGCGCCGGGTAGACGTACTCCTTGTCCTTGACGAACGTCGACGCCGTCCCCAGCCGCCGCAGTTCACGACTAATCGTGCTCGGTGCCCGATCCAGCCGCCGCGCGATCTCGTTGACCCCGACCTTCTCGGCCCTCAGCAACGCGATCTCCTCCCGCTCGGCGAACGATAACCGCTGGTAAGAACCACGACACGGGACACGAACAGCTGGCTTCACACCACCACACTGCCGGAACCACTTACGGGCGGTGCTGTCCGACACACCCGCAGCGACAGCCGCCTCAGCGACCGGCAACTCCCGCCGAATCCCCTCCCAGAACTCACCTTCACGCCCACGCAGATACACAACGCATCACCCTTCAGACTGGGTGTTGCGCTAGCCCCTTGGACCCAAGTCGATTCGCATCGCAGAACGCTTCGAAAGATGTTGCCCCCGGCCGGCTCTGAGGCGCCGAGGTCCTCGCACCCCGGCTCAGCGGGGCACGAGGACCGGGAGCACGGCCTTCCTGATGCGAACGGTGACGGGCAGTTCCTGCAGGTAGTCGCCGTCGGCATGGACGGGGATGGGGCGATCGGCGGAGACGACGACCTCCTGGCCGCTGAAGGTGAGGACCTCGGGCCGGGCGACGTGCCGGCCCGTCTTCGCCTCCCCCATCGCGCCGATCAGCTTGAGCTTGTTGCCGGCACCGTCGACGGCGAGGACGTCGATGCGGCCGTTACCGGACGAGGCGGCGGGGACCATGTGCAGGCCGCTGCCGTACCAACCCGAGTTGGCGATGACCACCATGTGCACCGGACCGGAGTGGACGGCACCGTCGACCTCGATGCGGAAGCCGGCGGGCTTCCAGCGCAGCGCCGCGATCGCCGGCGCGAGCCGATACGCGAGCGGCCCCATCCAGCGGAGCCGGTTGATGAGCTCCGTGGCCACGGAGTCGAGGCCCACGTAGACGTTGCCGACGGCGACCTCGTCGCCGATGGTCAGGATGTCGAGGTCGGCGCGGCGGCCGTCGGTGAGGACGTCGGCGATGGCCGACGGCTCGTCCGGCAGGCGCAGGTGGCGGGCCATGTCGTTGCCGCGGCCGGCCGTGACGATGCCCATGGGCGCGCCGGGCACGCGGAGCACGCCGGTGGCGACCTCGCGGATCTGGCCGTCTCCACCGACGGCGACGGTCAGCGCACCGGAGGCTGCGGCCTCCTCGGCTCGCCGCCGGGCGTCGGCGCCCGACGTGGACTCCACGACCGCGGTCACCACGTCCCGACGGGCGAGTTCCGCGGCGACGGCCGCCCACCGCGTACGCGCGACCCCGCCGCCCGAGATCGGGTTGAGGATCGCGACGACATCCGCGCCGCTCACGGGAGCAGGATCCCGGGGTTGAGCACGCCCTGCGGGTCGAGGGCGGCCTTGACCGCGCGCAGCGCCGTCACCTGCACGTCGCCGATCTCCTCCAGGTAGGTGGCGCGGTGGTCGGTCCCGACGGCGTGGTGGTGCGTGATCGACGCGCCGGCCGCGCGGATCGCGGCGTTCGCGGCGGCCTTGGCGGCGCCCCACTGCGCGAGCGGATCCTCCAGCGCCTTGCAGATGACGGTGAAGTACAGCGAGGCGCCGGTCGGGTAGACGTGCGAGATGTGGCACATCACGACGGCGGGCGTGCCCTGCTCGCCGAGCGCGCCGGTGAGCGCGGCGGTCACGTCGGCCTTGAGCCGGTCGAGGTTGGACCAGAAGGTCACGGTCTCGAGCGTCTCGACCAGCGCGCCCGCGTCGAGCAGCGGATCGCGCAGGTAGGGGCCGCGGAACCGGCCTGCGCGCCAGGCCTCGCCGGTTTCCTCGCCGAGGAACTCGCCACCGAGCTCGACGAGGCGCGCCGAGACGTAGCCGTCGCGGCAGTCGACATCGGGCTCGTCGCCCTCGAAGCCGACCACCATGAGGCAGCCGCCCACCGCGGCCTGGCCCGCGGCGCCGGGGTTCGCCAGGTTCAGGCCGGTCTCGGCCTCGTCGGACAGGCGCAGCACCGTCGGGCGGACCGAGCCCTGGGCGAGCACGCGCATCGCATGCGCGCCGGCGACGAAGTCGGGGAAGCGCCAGCCGTAGAACCGGCGGACCGCCGGAACCGGGTGCACGCGGACGCGCACCGCGGTGACCACGCCGAACGCGCCCTCGGAGCCGAGGAAGAGGTGCCGCAGGTCCGGCCCGGCCGCCGACTTCGGGGCGGTGCCGATCTCCGCGACCCCCTGCGGCGTCGCGACGGTGAGCCCGACGACCATCTCGTCGAACCGGCCGTAACCGATGGAGGACTGCCCGGCCGAGCGGGTCACGGCGCAGCCGCCGACGGTGGCGCCCTCGTAGGACTGGGGGAAGTGGCCCAGCTCGAAGCCCTGCTCGGCGAGGAGCCGCTCCGCCTCGGGCAGGCGGGTGCCGGCGGCGAGGGTGGCGACCTGCGAGACCACGTCGAGGTCGATCAGGCCGGTGAGGCCGCGCAGGTCGAGCGCCACGACGGGCTTGCTCCGCTCCGGCGCGAGGCCGCCGGTCACGGAGGTGCCGCCCGCGAACGGGCTGAGCGTGAGGTCCTTGGCGGCGCACACGGCGAGGACCTCGGCCACGTGCTCCGCGGTCGACGGGGTGACCACGACGTCCGGCGCGTCGGCGGTGTCGCCCGCGCGGAACTTCAGCAGGTCCGGCGTGGAGAAGCCGCGCAGGTGGCCGAGCCGGGTAGCGTCATCGGTGGCGACCGTCACACCCGTCTTCTGCAGAGCGGAGAGCGCGCGACCGGATACCCGGGAGGGCATCAGGAAGGGCTGCTCAGGCTCGCCCGGGCCGCCGTCGATGCCGAGCATGGTGAGCGCGCCGAGCACCGAATCGGACAGGTGCATGGGGTTGGCCGGATCGCCCCAGCGCCCGGGCTCGAAAGCGACGACGGGGAGATCAACCTCGGACGAAATCATGATACATTTGTACACATGATGTCGCAGGATCTCAATCCCCGTGGTGCGGCGACCCGGGGCCCGGCCAACGCCGTCGACGACGAGCACATCCTGGACGCCGCGCGCGATCTGATGTCGACCATCGGCATCCGCCGGACCACGATGGCCGACGTCGCCCGCACCGCCCAGGTCTCGCGCGCGACGCTCTACCGGCGCTACCCCAACGTGCAGGCCCTCGCCGCCGCCGTCACCACCCGCGAGTTCGTCGCCGCGCTCACCTCGGTCGGCCTGTTCGACGGTGCCACCGGCCGCGAGACCATGGCCCGCACCGTCGCGCACGTGACCGCCGCGGCGCGCTCGCACCCCCTCCTGCGGCGCATCGTCGAGCTCGATCCCGAGTTCCTCATGCCCTACTTGCTGCACCGCACGGGCCGCACCTCACGCGCGCAGCTCGAGGCGCTCACCACCGGCATCATCGCCGGCCAGGCCGACGGCAGCATCCGTGCCGGAGAGCCCGCCGAACTCGCCGCGGTGGTGTTGCAACTGGCGTGGTCGTCGGCGCTGACGGGCCCCGTCTTCACCCCGTCGGCCGACCTGCTGGACGCGCAGCTCTTCGACCTCATCGACCGGTACCTCAAGCCGTGATCGCCGCGCTCGACTCGCTCCCCTCCGCCTCGCGGCTGTCCGCCGCGCGCCGCTCGGCAGACCTCGCCGCGCTGGAGGCCGACCCCGCCGTCGACCTGCTCGTGATCGGCGGCGGCGTCACCGGCACCGGCGTCGCGCTCGACGCCGCGAGTCGCGGCCTGAGCGTGGCGCTGGTCGAGAAGCACGACCTGGCCTTCGGGACGAGCCGCTGGTCGAGCAAGCTCGTGCACGGCGGCCTGCGCTACCTCGCGTCCGGCGCCGTCGGGATCGCGCACGAGAGCGCCGTCGAGCGCGACGCCCTGATCCGCACCGTCGCACCGCACCTCACTCGGCCCCTGGCCCAGGTGGTGCCCCTGCTCGGCGACCTCTCCCGACGGGACGCCGCCCTCACCCGCATCGGCTTCCTCGCCGGCGACGTGCTGCGCCGCACGGCGGGGACGCCCTCGTCGGAGCTCGCCCGGTCGCGCCGGATCCCGGCCGAGGAGGTGGCCGCCATGGCACCCACCGTCCGGCGGGCGGGGCTGCGCGGCGGCCTGCTCAACTGGGACGGACAGCTCACCGATGACGCCCGACTCACCGTCGGGATCGCGCGCACGGCAGCGGCGCACGGGGCCACGATCCTCACCCACTGCGCCGCGTCGCAGGTCACCGGCACCGCCGCGACGGTGACGGACGAGCTCACCGGCCGCTCGTTCACCTTCCGCGCGAAGACCGTGATCAACGCGACGGGCGTCTGGTCGGGCACCGTCGACCCCACGGTGACGCTCCGGCCGAGCCGCGGCACGCACCTCGTCTTCCGGCAGGAATCTTTCGGCGGCCTCACCGCCGGCCTGACTGTGCCCGTGCCCGGCTCCTTCGGCCGGTACGTCTTCGCGCTGCCACAGCCGGACGGGCGGGTGTACGTGGGGCTGACCGACGAGGAGGCCGACGGCCCCCTGCCCGACGTCCCGACGCCCTCGGACGACGAGATCGACTTCCTGCTCGCGACCGTGAACCTCGCACTGGAGAGCCCCCTGACCCGCGCCGACGTGGTCGGCACGTTCGCCGGCCTGCGCCCCCTCCTGGACTCGGGCGCCGGGCAGACCGCGGACGTCTCGCGCAAGCACGCGGTCCTCACCCGGGCCGACGGCCTCGTGACGGTCGTCGGCGGCAAGCTCACGACGTACCGGAGGATGGCGGAGGACGCGGTTGACGCCGCGCTCTCCGCAGCGGGCCTCACAGCCGGGCCGTGCGTCACCCGGACGCTGCCGCTCGTCGGCGCGGCACCGCGGGCCGAGCTGCGCCGGATCGACGCGCCGGAGCGGCTGGTCCGCGCGTACGGCACCGAGGCCCCCGTGGTCGCCGCCCTGGCTGCGGCGGACCCGGCCCTCGCGGCGCCCGTCGCCGAGGGCACCGAGGTCACCGGGGCCGAGTTGGTCTTCGGCGCCCTGGCGGAGGGCGCGGTCACGCCTGCGGACCTGCTCGAACGGCGCACGCGCTTGTCCCTGATCCCGACGGTGGCCGCGGCGGCCGCCGACGCCGCGCGCGCCGCCCTCGCGCGTCAGTGATGATGCGCGGGCACGTTCCACGCCGGTAGCCGGTCCGGGTAGCGAACCCAGGCCTCCGGCCCCTCGGCGACCTCGTCGTCGGTGAGCAGCGCACGGTCGAGCAGGGCGCGCATCCGATCGGCGTCGAGCCGCACACCGATGAAGACCAGCTCCTGCTGCGGCACACCGTCGACCTGCGACCAGTACGCGGCGGGCTCGATGGTGAGGTTCGGCCCGGCCTGCGACCACACTCCGACGAGGTCGGGGCGGCTCGCGATCCAGCAGAACCCCTTGCTCCGGAGTACGGCGCGCACCTCGCCGAGGGACTCCAGGAGCCGCTGCGGGTGGAAGGGCCGGTCTGCGCGGTACGCCGTCGAGGAGATGCCGTACTCCTCGGTCTCGGGCACATGCCCGCCGATCACCTCGTCGTCCCAGCCCGCGACCGCCGACGCGGCGTCGTGGTCGAACAGACCCGTGCCGATCACCTCGGACACGGCGATCTCGCCGCGCCGGAGCGGACGGACCCGGGCGCGCGGGTTGAGCCGGCGCACCGTCGCCTCGACGGCACCGGCCGCCGCCGCGGAGACCAGGTCGAGCTTGCTGATCAGCACGACGTCGGCGAATTCGACCTGATCGATCAGGAGGTCGGCTATCGACCGCTCGTCGCCCGCCGCCGCTCCCATGCCCCGCTGGGCGAGGCTCGATCCCCGCGCGATCTCGCCGAGGAAGGTGCTGGCATCGACGACGGTGACCATCGTGTCCAGTGCGGCGACGTCGCCGAGGCGGCTGCCGTCGTCGAAGGTCCAATCGAAGGTCGCTGCCACCGGCATCGGCTCGGAGATACCCGTGGACTCGATCACGAGGTGATCGAAGCGCGGCTCCCCGTCGGGCGTGCGCTGCCGGGCGATGGCACCGACGGCGTCGACCAGGTCCTCGCGCAGGGTGCAGCAGATGCAGCCGTTGCTCAGTTCGACGAGCTTCTCCTCGGTGCGGTCGAAACCGCCGAGGTCGACCAGCGCGGCATCGACGTTCACCTCGCTCATGTCGTTGACGATCACGGCGATGCGCAGACCCTCGCGGTTGGTGAGGAGGTGGTTGAGCAGGGTGGTCTTGCCGGCGCCGAGGAAGCCGGAGAGGACGGTGACGGGGAGCGGGGCGGAGGTAGGCATGCCACTAATAGTAATCATTTTCATTAGTGGCGCCACGGCGGGCCCGTCAGCCGCCCGTGTAGTGCTCCGCCATCGCCGGGAAGTAGTCGTCGAAATCCGGTGCGGCATCGCCCTTCTCGGCGGCAACGAGCGCGTCGAGGTAGTACTCCCAGCCCGGTCCGACTTCGGCGGCATTCGCAGCATCGTCGAGGTGATGGACGAAGGTCAGGCGGGTGCGGTCACCGTCGGGCTCGACGAACGCCTCGAGGTTCCACTCGCCGTACTCGTCGGTCGCGCGCACGCCGAGCCGGCGGGGCGGCTCGCAGACGGTGATGGTCATCGGGATCACCGGCGCACCCTCCTCGAAACCCAGCGTCACCTGCACCACCGAACCGACGCCCGGCTCGCCCGTCCACGCGCCGAACCAGCGCGCGGTCCGGTCCGGCTCGGTGATCGACGCCCACACCTCGTCGACGCCGGCGTCGAAGTAGCGCTCGAGTATCAGGTCGCGTCCGCCGCCGGTGGCCTCCACGCGTCCCGTCGCCTGCTTGGTCATGCCGTACCCCGTTCCCATGTGCGATCGGCGTCTCCGGTCGCTTCAATGTCATCGCCGTCGCCCCGGCTGCGCGCGCGGTCGCGCCGTGCGCGATGCACCTCGGTCTCCAGCGCGGGCGAGGCGAGCAATCCGGCCAGGCGCGCAGGTCCGCGCACCCGCGCCAGCCAGTCGTCGACCTCGTCGAGAGCGTCCGGCCGCAGGACGTAGGTCCGCTCGCGTCCGTCGGCGTCGCCGCGTTCCCGGTCCTCGCGATCCGCGCCTCCGCGATCCGCCTCGACGAGGCCCGACTCGCGGAGTACCCGCAGGTGCCTACTCACGGCCGGGCGGCTGATGTCGAACTCCGCAGCGATCCGCCCCGCGGTCATCGGAGCACCGCTGAGCAGGACCACGATCCGGCGACGCACCGGGTCGGCGATGGCTGCGAAGGCGCTCACCCGAGAAGCGTAACTCAGCGGTTACGCACCTGTCTAGAAGAGCGCCTCCTGCAGATCCGGCGCGGCGGCGCCGTGGATCCGGGGCGTGCGCGGGACGCGCTGCGGCGGGCTCGCGTACGGATCCTCCAACCGCACCAGCCCGAACTCCTCCAGCATCGGCGTGACGCGGGCCCGCAGATGCGCGCGGTACTCCGCCGAGACCCGGCCGGTGGAGCCGTAGAGCTGCCGGTAGCGGCGCACCAGCATCGGATGATTCTCGGAGAGCCAGCCGAGGAACCAGTCCCGGTACCGTCCCGTGAGGTTGAGCGCCATCACGGAGGCGCTGGCGGCGCCCGCCTCGGCGAGGGCCGCGAAGAGGGCACGCAGCGACGCCGCATCGTCGGTGAGGTACGGGACGACCGGCGCGACCATGACATGGCACTCGAAGCCCGCATCGGCGATGGCACGGATCAGGTCCAACCGCGCCTCCGGCTTGGGCGCTCCCGGCTCGAGCGATCGCTGGAGTTCCGGATCGAGCAACGCCAAGGACACCGACAGCTGGACCGGAACCCTGGTGGCCGCCGTGGCGAGCAGCGGAAGGTCGCGGCGCAGGAGCGTGCCCTTGGTGAGGACCGAGATCGGCGAGCCCGCGCCCGCCAGGGCGCCGATCACGCCCGGCATCAGCCGGTACCGGCCCTCCGCCCGCTGGTAGGGGTCCGTGTTCGTGCCGAGCGCCACCGGCTCACCCCGCCACGACGCCCGGCGCAGCTCCTTCTTGAGCACCGAGACCAGGTTCGTCTTGACCACGATCTGGTTGTCGAAATCGCCCCCGGCGTCGAACTCCAGGTACTCGTGGCTGGACCGGGCGAAGCAGTAGGTGCAGGCGTGGGTGCACCCGCGATACGGATTGACCGTCCAGGTGAAGGGCAGCGCCGACGACTCGGGCACCTTGTTCAACGCGCTCTTGCACAGCACCTCGTGGAAGGTGATGCCCTCGAACTCCGGCGTCGTGACCGTGCGCCCGAGTCCCTCGAGGCCGGGCAGCGCACGCACGCCCGAGCCGGCTTCGCTCAGCAGCTGACCATCCCATCGCACATCCCTAGTCGAACATTTTGTTCGAGGGTAGTCAAGTATTCGAACGCGGCGCGCCTACCAGGGCGGGCGGGCGATCTCGTCGACCTCGGCGGCCGTGAAGACCAGCTCCTCGGAGCCGCCGACCTCCCGGGCGATCCCCGCGGCCCGGAACAGGGGCCTGTCCCGCATCGGGGTCGACGATGCCTGCGCCCGCGCCTGCTCCGCGAGCACTCGCGCGACATCGCGCACGTCGGAGTCGCGATGGCGATCGAGCGCCTCCGCGAGCCGCCGGGTGCCGAGCATCGGCAGCTCCCGTCCGCGCACGCGGCCCCGGACCGAGTCCTCGTACAGGGCGACCGGCAGCCGCACCGTCGTCCGGCCGTGCCGCAGGCGCAGCGAGA
This sequence comes from Tsukamurella sp. II2bb, assembly GCF_057815145.1. Lineage (NCBI taxonomy): Bacteria > Bacillati > Actinomycetota > Actinomycetes > Mycobacteriales > Tsukamurellaceae > Tsukamurella > Tsukamurella sp. II2bb. The sequence continues at coordinate 50,169 of NZ_JBYPZI010000002.1, read as the reverse complement.
CCTGCGCGAACCGGGCCACCTCGGCGACCAGATCGACCTCGTCGGCGGCCATCAGATTCATCCGCCGCGTGCGCAGGGTGCGGTGCGTGAGCACCCGGTGGTCCAGCACCACCCGGCGCCGCGCGACACCGAGATAGCCACCGAGGCCCGGCGCGGCGCCCGCGATCAGCACCGCGATCCCCCACCCCGGCCCCGCCAGGACGGCGACCACGACGGCGACGAGCACCGTCGCCGCCAGGCCCACCCCCAGGGCCCGACGCACCTTCGGCAGCACCACCCGCGGCGGGATCAGATCCACGTCGACGGCGTCCTCCGCGCTCAGCTCCCGCGGATCGCGGGCGCCGGGCTCGGCGGGACTCGACGACACGGGCGCTACCCTGCGCTCTCGGGGCTCTCGTTGCTTTCCGTCACGATCACGTCCACGACGGTATCGAGTGGCAGCGCCCGCTGCTCACCCTTCGCCAGATCCTTGAGCATCACCACGCCCTGCTCCAGCTCCGAATCGCCCAGAATCAGGGCGAACCGGGCGCCGGAGCGATCCGCGGCCTTCATCGCGCCCTTCATCGCGCGATTGCCGTAGGCCATGTCGGCGGCGACGCCGGCGTGGCGCAGGCGTCCCAGGAGCGGGACCATCGCATCGCGCGCGGCATCGCCGAGCGGCACCCCGAAGGCGACGACGCGGGGCGACGACGGCGCGCGCTTGCCCTCCGCCGCGAGGGCCAGCAGCGTGCGGTCGACCCCTAGCCCGAAGCCGACGCCGGTGACGCCCTCGCGTCCGCCGAGCTGCTCGACGAGGCCGTCGTAGCGGCCGCCGCCGCCGATGCCGGACTGCGCACCGAGACCGTCGTGGACGAACTCGAAGCAGGTCTTGGTGTAGTAGTCGAGGCCGCGCACCAGGCGGGGGTTCACGACATAGGGCACGCCGAGCGCGTCGAGGTAGCCGAGCACCTTCTCGAAGTGCTCCTTCGGCTCCGGCGTGAGGTTGTCGATCATGAGCGGCGCGTCGGCGGTCATCGCCTTCACCTCGGGCCGCTTGTCGTCGAGCACGCGCAGCGGGTTGATCTCGGCGCGGCGCCGGGTCTCCTCGTCCAGGTCGAGCGCGAACAGGAACTCCTGCAGCTTCTCGCGGTACTGCGGGCGGCACGTCGCATCCCCCAGCGAGGAGATCTCCAGCCGGAAGCCGTCGAGGCCCACACTGCGGTAGGCGCGGTCCGCGACCGCGATCACCTCGGCGTCGAGGGCGGGATCGTCGACGCCGATCGCCTCGATGCCCACCTGCTGCAGCTGCCGGTAGCGGCCCTCCTGAGGGCGCTCGTACCGGAAGAAGGGCCCGGCGTACGCGGCCTTGACCGGCAACTGGCCGCGGTCCAGGCCGTGCTGGAGCACGGCGCGGACGACGCCCGCGGTGCCCTCGGGGCGCAGCGTCACCGACCGGTCGCCGCGATCGGCGAAGGTGTACATCTCCTTCGCGACCACATCCGTCGACTCGCCGACGCCGCGGGCGAAGAGCGTGGTGTCCTCGAAGATCGGCAGCTCGATGTAGCCGTACCCCGCCTCCGCGGTCGCGCGCAGCAGCGCGGTGCGCACGGCCAGGAAATCGGCCGAGCTGTTCTTCTCCCCCGACGGCACCGGGATGTAGTCCGGGATGCCCTTCGGTGCCTGGAAGCTACCGGCGCTCACAGTCCGTATCGTCCTTTCCGCTCCCCGGGCGTCTGGGTGCCCGTGAGTCCCTGCAGGAACGGGTTCGCGGCGCGCTCCCGTCCGATGGTGGTGGCCGGCCCGTGCCCGGGCAGCACGACGGTGTCGTCGCGCAGGGGCAACAGCTTCTCGGCGATCGAGCGCAGGAGCCGCTCGTGGCTGCCGCCCGGCAGGTCCGTCCGGCCGATCGAGCCCTGGAAGAGCACGTCACCGTCGAAGGCGACGGTGACCGTCTCGCCCTCGACGGGGGTCCCGTCACCGTCGACCGCGGGAGCAGCGACGGTGAAGACGATCGACCCCGCGGAGTGGCCGGGCGCGTGGTCGACGCCGAAGGTGATGCCGGCGAGTTCGACGGGCTCGCCGTCGACCAGGTCGATCACCTTCTGCGGCTCGACGAAGACCTGGTCGCCGATCATCGCGCCGAGCGCCGCGCCGATCCCGACCGCGGGATCGGCGAGCATCGGCCGGTCGCCCTCGTGGATGTACACCGGGATGCCGTACTCGTCGGCGAAGGGCTGCGCGGTCCACGTGTGGTCGAGGTGACCGTGGGTGAGCAGGACCGCGACCGGATTGAGGCGGTGCTCGGCGAGGAGCTGCTTGAGGGGCCCGACAGCGTCCTGACCGGGGTCGATGACGACGGCGTCGGAGTCCGGACCGGCTGCCACGACGTAGCAGTTGGTCTGGAACACCCCCGCGGGGAATCCGGTGATCAGCATCCGACCATTGTGGCACCAGACCCGGTGACGGCGTCCATCAGGTTTAGCTGGCAGACTTGGCGATCAGTCGTGCCCGCCGGATGTCGGTAATGAGGAGGTCGTCACACCGTGCCGAGCAATGAAGAGCGTCGCCAGGCCGCTCGCGAGAAACTCGCGAAGCAGAACGAGCGGCGCGAAGCGGATGCCCGCAAGCGCAAGATCAAGGCCGGCGCGATCGCCGGCGTCGTCGTGCTCGGGCTGGTCGCCGCCGGGTGCTACATCTGGCTCCCGCAGGGGCCGAGGGCCCCCCTCCGGGTCGGTGCCGAGGACCGGTACAACTCCCTGCACGTGAGCTGCGACTTCGCCGACCGGCCCGACCAGGGGGCGTCACTGCGGGAGAACATCGCGAAGGCCCGGCAGCAGATCGCGCAGCAGAAGACCGGCATGGACAAGCTGCCCGCGGATCAGAAGAAGACGGCGCAGGACCAGATCGACGCCGTGGAGAAGCAGATCGTCGAGGCGGAGAAGTCGCTGCCCGCGCTGGACAAGCTGAAGACGAAGAACGAGGGCGTCGCCAAGCCCGAGGGCAAGGACGTTCCGAACACCGGGACCGCCACCGGCACGATCACCACGAACGCCGGCATGATCGGCTTCGAGCTCGACCGGTCGAAGGCGCCGTGCAACGTGCAGACCTTCGTCACGCTGATCCAGGCCAAGTACTTCGACGGCACCACCTGCCACCGCGAGGTCAACAGCCCGGCGGATCCCAAGGCCGGGTCCACCGACCTGTTCGTCCTGCAGTGCGGTGACCCGACCGCGACCGGCAGCGGCGGCCCGAACTGGACCTCGCCCGACGAGAAGCCCTCCTTCCTGCAGAAGGCGGGCGGGGCCGCGAACCCGATGCAGACCACCCCGAGCGTGATCTACCCGGCCGGCACGATCGCCGTCGCGAATGCGAACACCGAGGCCAATCCGATGACCGGCCAGCCCGGGACGACCAACACCGGGTCCAGCCAGTTCTTCCTGGTCTACAAGGACACGACGCTGCCGGCCAACTACGCCGTGATCGGCAAGGTGGACGACGCGGGCCTGACCGTGCTGCAGCAGATCGCGAAGAAGGGCATCGTCGCCAAGGACGGCGCGCCCGCTCCGAAGCCCGGCGACAAGCCGGTCACCGACGGCAAGCCCAAGGATCCGGTGAACATCACCACCATGGCGCTCGCGTCCTAGCCGAGCCAGATCGAACGCCCCCGCCATCGGCGGGGGCGTTCGTCGTTCACTGGGCCGAGGTCACGCGGTAGACGTCGTAGACGCCCTCCACGTTGCGGACCACGTTCAGCACGTGCCCGAGGTGCTTCGGATCGCCCATCTCGAAGGTGAAGCGCGACACCGCGACCCGATCGCGGGACGTGGTCACCGAGGCGGAGAGGATGTTGACCTTCTCGTCGGCGAGCACCTTCGTCACGTCCGAGAGCAGACGGTGCCGGTCGAGCGCCTCCACCTGGATCGCGACGAGGAAGACCGACGACGCCGACGGCGCCCACTTGACGTCGAGGAAGCGCTCCGGCTCCTTGCGCAGCTCCGCGACGTTGGTGCAGTCGGTGCGGTGCACGCTCACGCCGCCACCGCGCGTGACGAAGCCGACGATCTCGTCGCCCGGCACCGGCGTGCAGCACTTGGCGAGCTTCGCCAGCACGCCCGGCTGCCCGGTGACGAGCACCCCGACGTCGGTCGACGTACTCGGGCCCGAGATGGTCGACGGGGTGCTGCGCTCCGCGAGCTCCTCCGTGGCCTCCTCGATGCCGCCCAACTGCTCGAGCATGCGCTGCACGACGGTGTGCGCGGACACCTGGTGCTCGCCGACCGCCGTGTACAGCGCGGAGACGTCGGCGTAGCGCAGTTCCTTGGCGATGCCCGCCATCGACTCCGCGTTGGTCAGGCGTTGCAGCGGAAGGCCCGAACGGCGCACCTCCTTGGCGATGGCGTCGCGGCCGTTCTCCAGCGCCTCCTCGCGGCGCTCCTTGGCGAACCACTGCCGGATCTTGGCCTTGGCCCGCGGGGAGACCACGAAGGACTGCCAGTCGCGCGACGGCCCCGCGTTCTCGGCCTTACTGGTGAAGACCTCGACGACCTCGCCGTTCTCCAGCTTGCGCTCCAGGGCGACCAGCCGGCCGTTGACCCGGGCGCCGATGCAGCGGTGCCCGACCTCGGTGTGCACGGCGTAGGCGAAATCGACGGGAGTGCTGCCCGCGGGCAACGTGATCACATCGCCCTTCGGAGTGAAGACGAAGATCTCCTTGACCGCCAGGTCGTAGCGCAGCGACTCCAGGAACTCCCCCGGATCCGCCGCCTCCCGCTGCCAGTCGAGCAGCTGGCGCATCCACGCCATGTCGTCGACCTCGGCGGTGTCGGTGCCGCCCTTGCCGTTACGGCCCTTGGTCTCCTTGTAGCGCCAGTGCGCGGCGATGCCGAATTCGGCCGTGCGGTGCATCTCCCGGGTGCGGATCTGCACCTCCAGGGGCTTGCCCTCCGGACCGATGACGGTGGTGTGCAGGGACTGGTAGACCCCGTACCGCGGCTGGGCGATGTAGTCCTTGAACCGGCCCGCCATCGGCTGCCACAGCGAGTGCACCACGCCCACCGCCGCGTAGCAGTCCCGCACCTCGTCGCACAGGATCCGCACGCCGACGAGGTCGTGGATGTCGTCGAAGTCGCGGCCCTTGACGATCATCTTCTGGTAGATCGACCAGTAGTGCTTCGGCCGGCCCTGCACATCGGCGACGATCCGCTGCACCGCGAGGGCGCCGTTGATCTCGGCGCGCACGGCCGCCAGGTAGGTGTCCCTCGACGGTGCCCGATCGGCCACGAGCCGCACGATCTCGTCGTACTTCTTCGGGTGCAGGATGGCGAAGGCCAAGTCCTCCAGCTCCCACTTGACCGTCGCCATGCCGAGCCGGTGCGCGAGGGGCGCGATCACCTCGAGCGTCTCGCGGGACTTGCGGGCCTGCTTCTCGGGCGGCAGGAAACGCATGGTGCGCATGTTGTGCAGCCGGTCGGCGACCTTGATCACCAGCACCCGCGGATCGCGGGCCATGGCGATGATCATCTTGCGGATGGTCTCCGCCTCGGCGGCGTTGCCGAGTGCCACCTTGTCGAGCTTCGTGACGCCGTCCACCAGGTGCGCGACCTCGGAGCCGAACTCCGCGGTGAGCTGCTCGAGGGAGTAGCCCGTGTCCTCGACGGTGTCGTGCAGCAACGCCGCGACGATGGTGGTCGTGTCCATCCCGAGCTCGGCGAGGATCGTCGCGACGGCCAGCGGATGCGTGATGTACGGGTCGCCCGACTTGCGCATCTGCGAGGCGTGGCGCTGCTCGGCGACGTCGTAGGCCCGCTCGATGAGGGCCACGTCCGCCTTCGGATACACCTCCCGGTGCAGCGCGACCAGCGGCTCGAGCACGGGCCGCACATGATTGCGCGCGCCCGTCATCCGGCGCGCCAGGCGGGCCCGGACCCTGCGGGTCGTGGACCCCGTGGTCTCCTGGGGCACGCCCGGCTGACCCGGCGCGTCCGGTGTCCGCGCTGTGTCCGACCCCTGCGACTGCAACGACATGGTGCCTCCCCGCCCGGACGGAAGAACTGGACTAGGGATTCAGCCTACCGAGACCGCGGACACCGTGACGGCCCCGCCGGCCGATTGCTCGAGCCGAGCCCGTCCGCCGAGCGCCTCGAGCTCCAGGACGACCGCCACCCGATCGACGATCGCCCCGGCGCGCCGCAGCAGCGCGACCGCCGCCCCGACGGTGCCGCCGGTCGCGAGAACGTCGTCGACGACGAGGATCCGCTTGCCCTCGAGCGCGATCCCCTCCGCGGGGATCTCGAGCGCCGCCGAACCGTATTCGAGCTGGTACTCCTCCCGCAGCACGGGCGGCGGGAGCTTGCCCGCCTTGCGCACCGCGAGGATGCCCACCCCCAGCCGCAGAGCCACCCCGGACCCCAGGAGGAAGCCCCGCGCGTCGAGGCCTGCCACCAGGTCGACGGTGACGGCACCGTCGCCCCCACTGCCCGCCGCGCCACCCGCCACGCCACCCGACTCGCGGCCCGCCGCGGCGAGCGCGTCGATGACGGCGGCCAGCGCGGCACCGTCGGCGAAGACGGGCGTGAGGTCCGCGAAGACGACGCCCGGCTCCGGGAAGCCGGCGACGTGCCGGGTGTGCGCGGCGACCGCCGCGCGCGCCGCGTCAGTCACGCCGACGGCCGCGCTTGGACTGCGGACGGGCCGGGGCCCGATCGAGGCGTACGGCGCCCGGATCCGCTGCGGCCACCGCGTCCGTGGCCTCGCCCGCCTCGGCGCGGGCACGGCGGGCCAGCACCTTCTCGTTGTGCGCCCGGTACTGCGGGCGCCGCTCCTTGAGCGAGACCAGCAGCGGCGCGGCGAAGAACACCGACGAGTAGGTGCCGACCAGGACGCCCACCAACTGGATCAGGCCCAGGTCCATCAGCGTTCCGACGCCCAGCATGCCCGCGGCGACGACCATCAGCGCGATGATCGGCAGCGCCGAGATCACGGTGGTGTTGATCGAGCGCATGAGCGTCTGGTTGATGGCGAGGTTCGCCTGCTCCCCGTAGGTGCGCCGGCCGGTGTTGAGCACCCCGCGCACGTTCTCCGCGACCTTGTCGAAGACGACCACCGTGTCGTACAGCGAGAAGCCGAGGATGGTGAGCAGGCCGATCACGGTGGCCGGGCTGACCTCGAAGCCCGACCAGGCGTAGACGCCGGCCGTGACCACCACGTCGAAGAACAGGGAGGCGAGCGCGGCGAGCGCCATGTCCCATTCGCGGAAGCGGACCGCGATGTAGATCGTGACGAGGACGAGGAAGACGGCGAGCGCGATCAGGCCGCGCTGCGTGATCTGATCACCCCAGGTGGAACTCACCCCCGAGAAGCTGATCGTGTTCTCCGCCGGCTTGCCGTCCTGCGCGGGCGGGTGGAAGGCCTCGAAGAGCGCGTTGCGCGCCTGGGTGATCTGGTTGTTGTCCAGCTCGGACAGCGCGACCTGGTAGGTCTGGGCGGCCCCGGTACCCGCGGTCTGCACGGCCGAGGGCTCCACGCCCGTCGCCTCGCGCACCGTCTCGCGGACCTTGGCGGTGTCGACCCGGGAGTCGCCCACCGGGAACTGGATCTGGGTGCCGCCCTCGAAGTCGATGCTGAACTTGAAGCCGGGGATCAGGATGCCCAGGATGGCGATCACGATGATCACGCCGGTGGCGATGTAGTACCTCCGGCGCTTGCCGACGATGTCGAAGGCGCCGGTGCCGGTGTAGAGCTTGGTGAAGAAGGACGCGTTCTTCTCGCTCGCGATGCTGGTGTCGGTCATGCTCACGCCTCCCCGGTGGTAGCTGCGACGCGCTTGCGTTCCCGGCCGATCGCGGCCACGGCGCCGAGGCCGTTCATCGACGGCTTGGCGAAGAAGTCCGTCTTCGACGCGAAGTACACCAGCGGGTGGGTCACGAGGAAGACGATGACGACGTCGAGGATGGTCGACAGGCCGAGCGTGAAGGCGAAGCCCTGCACGTCGCCCACGGCGAGCACGTAGAGCACGACCGCCGACAGCAGCGAGACCGCGTTACCCGTCCAGATCGTGCGCCGGGCGGACGCCCAGCCGCGTGGCACCGCGGACCGGAAGCTCCGGCCCTCTCTGATCTCGTCCTTGATCCGCTCGAAGTAGACCACGAAGGAGTCGGCCGTCATGCCGATGCCGATGATCACACCGGCGATGCCCGCGAGGTCGAGCGAGTAGCCGATCCACCGGCCGAGCAGGACCAGCAGACCGTAGAGCAGCGCGACCGACAGGGCCAGCGACAGCGCGACCAGCACGCCGAGCGCGCGGTAGTAGGCGAGCGCGTAGATCAGCACGAGCACCAGGCCGATCGCGCCGGCGATGAGACCGGCCTTGAGCGATTCGAGGCCGAGCGTGGCGCTCACGGTCTGCGCGGTGCCGGGCTTGAAGGACAGCGGCAGCGAGCCGTACTTGAGCACGCCTGCGAGGTCGCCGGCCGTCTTCTGGTTGAAATCGCCCGTGATCTGGGTCTGGCCGCCGGTGATGGGGCCGTTGATGTTCGGGGCGGTGATCACCTGCGAGTCGAGGACGAAGGCGGCCTGCTTGCCCACGTTCTTCGAGGTGAAGTCGGCCCACACCCGGGAGGCGTCGCCCGTGAACTCCAGGGTCACGACGTACTGGACCTGGTTCTGCGGGATGCCCGACGACGCGTTCTTGATCGACTGCCCGTCGATGATCGCGGGGCCCAGCGTGTAGACGGCGCGCGGCTGCCCCTCCTTGCGCTCCTCGGGACGATCGCAGGTGACGAGCGGCTTGGCCGGATCGTCGTTGCCGGCGAGCGGGTCCGACGGGAGGTTGCAGTTGAGGCTCTCGGCCGCCTTCTTCTGCACGGCCGGGTCGGTCGACTGGCGCGTCTCCCGCGCCTGCGCGATCGCCTTCTTCGCCGTCTCGGGATTCGTGAGGTCCGGCGCGGGGGTGTTCACGGCGGCGGCCGGCTGGGAGCCGAGCACCGGCCGGACCTTGAGCTGCGCCGTCTGGCCGAGGGTGCGGGCCTGATCGCCGTCGGTGCCGGGGACCGTGATGATCAGGTTCCGGCCGTTGATCTTGACCTCGGAGCCGGAGACGCCCAGGCCGTTGACGCGCTTGTTGATGATGTCGCGCGCCTGCTCCATCTGATCCGCCTTCGGATCCTGACCGTCCGGGGTGACGGCCTGCAGCACGACGGAGGTGCCGCCCTGCAGGTCGATGCCGAGCTTGGGTTTCGGCTGGCGGTCCCCGGTGAAGAACACCAGCCCGAAGACCACGAGCAAGATCAGCCCGAAGGCGATGAGGAGTCGCGACTCGGTGCGGTCGCTACTCGATGTTTTCCTGGCCACGGGCGGTTACGACTCCTCGGCGTGCGGAACTTCCCCGGCGGGCGCTGCCGGAGAAGTTCGTCGGTGGTGAAGGTGATGCTGGAAGTCAGCGGTCCTCGGACCGCTTGTCCACGTCGATCGGGTTCTCGTCGGAGATGGTCTCGATCGACGGGGCACCGAGTTCCTCGGGGGTCAGGACCTTGGCGATGGCGCGCCGGACCCACGTGGTGGTGATGCCGGGCGCGATCTCCAGGTCGACGGTGTCCTCACCGAGGCCGACGACGGTGCCGTAGAGCCCGGTGCTCGTCATGACCTTGGTGCCCGGGGTGAGACTGGACTGCATCTCCATGGTGGCGTTCATCTGCTTCTTCTGCTTCCGGAACTGGAAGAACATGAAGACGAGCATCAGGACGAGCAGTAGGGGCAGCAGCAGGTTTCCCATGGTTCTCCTTGGTGGTGTGGTCGCAGGCGCTCCGCGACCTCGCCGCCCAGGTCTTAGGCAGCACTCGGTGTTCCAGTGTTCCACATCTCGCAGCGGTCAGGCCGGACGGTGCACGACCAGCGGCAGCACGACCGCCGCTCCGGCCTCCCGCAGCCGTGCCGCGGCGACGGTCACCGCCCACCCGGTGCCGGACTCGTCGACGACGAGTAGCACCGAACGCCCCCGCACGGCCGTGCCCGCGGCCCCGACGTCGATCACGTCGAGCCAGTGCGCCGCCTCCTGGGCGCCGGAGGCGTCGCGCCCGGGGGCCGGACCGCGCGGCACCGGCAGGGTCACCCGGTCCAGCCGGCCGACCTCGGCGATCCGATCGGCGACGGGCTCGACCGGCGCGGGACGATCGGTCAGCTGCAGCGAAGCGACGATCTCCGGGCGGGCGCGCCACTGGTCCCGCCACCGCGACAGGGTAGCGACGGCGGCGTCCGCCAGATCCGCGATCGCCCGCTCGTCGCCCGTCCGGGCGGCGCCCAGCGTGCCCGTCCATTCGGGGGCGTCGGCGAAGACCAGCACCCGACCGGGCTCGGCGGCGAGATCCGGCTGAATCCGGCCCTTGCGGCCCGCGACGCCACCCGGCCACATCTTGCGCGGCTCGAGCACCTGGCTCTGGGAGCGCAGTGCGCCCGCCACCGCACGCGCGGTCTCGGGCGGTACCGGGTCCCCCAGGCCGTCGGGCACGTGACCGAGACAGACGGAGCAGCGTCCGCAGGGCGCCGCTTCGGGATCGTCGAGCGACTCGGTGAGCAACTGCATCAGGCACCGCTCACCCCGGGTGTAGGCCCGCATGATGTCCGCCTCGCGGCGGCGGGTGGCGACGATCCCCTCGTAGTGCGCCGCGTCGTAGTGCCAGGGCGCGCCCGTGGCGCGGTAGCCACCGTCGACCCGCTCCACCGCACCGTCGACGGCGAGCTGCTTGAGCATGAGATCGATCCGGGTGCGGCGCAGCCCCGTCGCGGCCTCGAGGGCGATGGCGGAGAGCCCCTCCCCCGACTCGTTCTCGGCGAGGGCGCCGAGGACGCGGTCCATCTGCTGCGGATCCGGGATCGTGGCCGTGGCGAAGTAGTCCCACACGCCCGCATCGGATTCGGAGGGCAGGAGCGCGACGACGGCGTGATCGATCGCGCGGCCCGCACGACCGACCTGCTGGTAATAGGACACGGGCGAGGGCGGCGAGCCCACGTGGACCACGAAGCCGAGATCCGGCTTGTCGAAGCCCATCCCGAGCGCCGAGGTGGCGATGAGGGCCTTGATCTCGTTGGCGCGCAGGGCGTCCTCGAGCCGCGCCCGGGTATCCGGGTCGAGCTTGCTCGTGTACGCCGCCACCGGATAGCCGGGCCCGTGCACCGCGCGCACACCGTCCACGAGGCGCTCGGCGTCCGCCACCGTGAGGGCGTAGACGATGCCGGAGCCGGGCAGGTCCGGCAGGTGCCGGGCCACCCAGGCGTACCGCGTGATCGGCGCCAGCGCGGGCAGCACGTTCAGCTGCAGCGAGCGCCGCGCGAGCGGGCCCCGCAGCACCAGGGTGGCGTCACCGAGCTGCGCCGCCACGTCCTCGGTGACGCGGGCGTTGGCCGTCGCCGTGGTGGCGAGCACCGGGGTCTGCGGATGCAACCGGGTGAGCACGTCGGAGACCCGGCGGTAATCGGGCCGGAAGTCGTGCCCCCAGTCGGACACGGCGTGCGCCTCGTCGATCACCAGCAGCCCGAGGGAGCCCTCGAGGGCGGAGAGCACCCGCCGGCCGAAGGACGGGTTCGCCAGGCGCTCGGGCGAGACGAGCAGCACGTCCACCTCCCCCGCGGCGAGCGCGGCCTCGATCGCGCTCCACTCCTCGAAGTTCGACGAGTTCAGCGTGGCCGCGCGCAGCCCCGCGCGGCCGGCGGCGGCGACCTGGTCGCGCATCAGCGACAGCAGCGGGGAGACGATGAGCGCCGGCCCGGCCCCCTCCGCCCGGCGCAGCGCCGTGGCCACCCAGTAGACGGCGGATTTGCCCCAGCCCGTGGCCTGGACGACGAGGACCCGGGCGGCGGGTTCCAGGAGCGCCGCGATCGCGGTCTCCTGATCGGCCCGCAGCGCGGCTCCCGGCCCGGCCAGAGCCTCGATCACCCGCCGCGCCCGCTCCGCGCGGGCCCCCGTCAACGTGCTCTCCGACATGGTGCGTACCCCCTGATCGACTCCTCGCCGAGGGTAGTCAGCCGCACCGACAAGTTCTGGGGTCCGGCGCGGTCACCGTGCCGTCGCGGCGGTGAGCGCCTCCAGTTTCGCGACGCCCCGCGGGTGGAGGCGCTTGCCGAAGACCATGAACAGCACCGCCGGCACGTAGACGAGCGGGGCGAGTTGCAGCGCACCCACCAGGCCCAGCCGGTCGGCGAGGGCGCCGATGAGGATCGGCGCCAGGGCGAGGCCCAGCAGGTTGTTCGCCAGCGTCAGCGTGCCCAGCGCCGAGGCCCGCACGGAGTTGTGCGTCAGCGAGGCGACCATCGCGGCCGCGGTCCCGGAGCTGCCCGCGACGAAGAACGCGCCGACGCCCAACAGGACCAGCTGTGCGGTGCCCGTGGGCAGCCGGAAGGCGATCAGGAGGGCGACCAGCGCGATCGCGCAGTAGATGATCCCGGCGGTCCACTTCCGGGTCCCGTCGGCGAGGCTGAACCGGTCCGCGAGGAAGCCGCAGACGATCATCCCGCAGCCCGCGAGCAGCACGACCACGGCGGCCGCGCCGCCCGCCTTGTCGACGGGAAGCTCGTAGGCCTCCTTGAAGTAGCTCGGCAGCCAGGTGAGCATCACCGCGGCCATGAACATCTGCAGGCCGCTGCCGAGGTACGCGCACACGACGGGCGGGCTGGTGAACAGGCTCGACAGCGGGGCGCGGGTCGCGCCGACGGCTTCGGTCCTCTCCCCCGACGGTGCCGGCCCGGCCCCGTCGACCTGGTGCCGCTCGACGCGGGCCTCGGTGACCACGAGCTTGAAGGTCGCGACGAGCAGCAGACCGAGGACGGCCGCGGCGCCGAGCGACCAGCGCCAGCCGAAGTGGACCGCGATGACGCCGCCGAGGCCGGTGCCCAGCATGGTGCCGAAGGAGCCGCCGGCCATGAAGGAGGCCGACAGCGCGGCGTGCACCCGGGGCGCGAACAGGCTGAGCACGAGTGCGGCGCCCACGCTGCCGTAGGCGGCCTCACCGACGCCGACGACGAACCGGGCCGCGAGGAGTTGCTCGTAGTTCTGGGCGAAGGCGCAGGCCAGCGTCGCCACCGACCAGAGCGACGCCATGACGACGAGGCTGCGTACCCGGCCGAGGCGGTCGGCCAGGATCGATACGGGCAGCGTCAGCAGGCCGACCACGAGCGCCACGACGGACACCAACGAGCCCTGCTGGGCCTTGTCGAGGTTCAGGTCCTGCCCGAGCGGGACGAAGACAGCGGCGAGCACCTGCCGGGACACGTAGTCCGACAGGAGCAGGCCGAATGCGAGCGCGAAGACCACCCACGGGTAGATCCGCCGCCGGCGCCGCGCGGGTGGGGTCGGCGCATCGTCGGTGTCCGCGACGTCACCTGAGCGAGTGGTCATGAGGGGCATGGGGTCTGACATCCGTTCCGTTCCTCTCCGGGCCGGGCCCGGTGTGTGATCGAGATGACAGTATGGGTATCGGGCCGCGTAGACTGTTCCCTGCGAGACGAATTACTGTTCATCTCGGGACATGCGGGGGATGCCGATGCTCACGACCACTCGCCCCCTCGTCCGCTACGGCGCGCTGTCCACCTTCTCCGAACTCGCACGCGCCCTGGGCGCCGATCCCCCCGCGCTGCTCCGGGCGAGCGGCCTCGACCCGAACGGGGTCGCGGTCCCGGACCGGTGGGTCCCGGCGGACGCCGTCAACGACCTGCTCGAACGCACCGCGGCCGCGACGGGCTGCGACGACTTCGGGCTGCGGATGGCAGAACTCCGGCGGCTGTCGCACCTCGGCCCGCTCAGCCTCGTCCTCCGCGAGGAACCCGACGTGCGCAGCGCGCTGGACCTGCTCATCCGGCACGAGCGGATGTACACCGAGGTGGTGCGCACCCGGGTGTCGGTGGCCGACGGGGTGGCGACGGTGCGGGTCGACATCGAGCTCGAACGCCCGGCGCCCGACCGACAGGCGGTGGACCTCGCGGTCGGCGCGCTGTACGGCCTCCTCCGCGAGCTGATCGGCCCGAACTGGAGCCCCCTGTCCGTGTCCTTCGGGCATCCCCCGCCGACCCGGATCGACACGGCCCGCCGGATGTTCCGCGGTGCCCTGCACTTCGACGCCGACCACAACGGGGTCCGCGTGCCCGCGGGCGACCTCGATCGCGCGATCACGACCTCGGACCCGCAACTGCGGGAGTACACGCGCCGGCTCCTGGACGGCGACGCGGGCGGGCGCGACTCCACCGCGCGGATCCGCGAACTCGTCGACGTGCTGCTCCCGACCGGACGGTGCTCGGTGGAGCAGGTCGCCCGCAGCCTCGGCGTGGACCGGCGCACCCTGCACCGGCGTCTCGCGGCCGAGGGCACCACCTTCACCGAGGTCGTCGACGACACCCGCGCCGCGCTGGCCCGGCGTCTCGTGGCGGGCCGCACGTACTCGTTCGCGGAGATCGCCGGGATCCTGGCGTTCTCCAGCCCGTCGAACTTCTCGCGCTGGTTCCGTGCCCGGTTCGGGACCACGCCGCGGCAATGGCGTCGCGACGCGCAGTCCGGCGGCGAGCGCTGACGACCGCTCCCAGCAGGTGCACAGTCCGGCCGCAGGGTAGCTCAAGGGCGCCGGTCGAGGGTCGTTCCCATGACAGCCGAGATCGCACCCGACCACACGGTCACGACCGGGGCCAGACCGACCGAGGCGGAGATCGCACCCGTCCTCGACATCGTGATCCCCGTCCACAACGAGGCCCATACGATCGCGCACTGCGTGGAGACGCTCCGCGCGTACCTCGACGCCGAACTGCACCTCCCCGCGCGGATCACCATCGCCGACAACGCGAGCACGGACGACACGCTCCGTACGGCACGATCACTGGCGGCGGCGATCGAGGGCGTGCGGGTGGTGCACCTGGACGCGAAGGGCCGGGGCCGTGCCCTCCGCCGGGTCTGGGCGGAGTCCGACGCCCGCGTGCTGGTCTACATGGACGTCGATCTCTCGACCGACCTCAGGGCACTGCACCCGCTGGTCGCCCCGCTGCTCTCCGGGCACAGTGACCTGGCGATCGGCACCCGCCTCGGCCGCGGCGCGAACGTGGTGCGCGGACCCAAACGCGAGTTCATCTCCCGCGGCTACAACCTGCTGCTGCACACCACGCTCCGGGTGCGCTTCTCCGACGCCCAGTGCGGATTCAAGGCGATCCGTACCGAGGTCGCGCGCCGGCTGCTGCCGCTCGTCCAGGACGGCGAATGGTTCTTCGACACCGAGCTCCTGGTGCTCGCCGAGCGGGCCGGCCTCCGCATCCACGAGGTCCCCGTCGACTGGATCGACGACCCCGACAGCCGGGTCGACATCGTGGACACCGTGAAGAAGGACCTGCGCGGCGTGGTACGGGTCGGCCGCGCGCTCGCCAGCGGCACGCTCCCCCTCGACGACGTGCGGCGTGCACTCGGACGCGAAGAGCCCCACCTCGCGGGCGTCCCCCGTGGCATGGTGGGCCAGCTCGCCCGGTTCGCCGTCGTCGGCGCCGCGAGCACCGTCGCGTACGCGATCCTCTATCTGCTGCTCCACCCGCTGATCGGGGCGCAGAGCGCCAATTTCGCCGCGCTCGTCATCACGGCGGTGGGCAACACGGCCGCCAACCGCGCCTTCACCTTCGGAGTACGCGGCAGGACGGGTGCGGTAGGGCATCACCTGCAGGGCGTCCTCGTCTTCCTGATCACCTGGGCGCTGACCGCGGGGAGCCTGTCCATGCTCGAGCACGTGGCACCGGAGGCGAGCCGAGAGACCCAGCTGGCGGTGCTCGTGGTGGCGAACCTCCTGGCGACGATCACGCGCTTCCTCGGACTGCGCCTGATCTTCCGTGCCGCCGGCGCCGGGGCGGACGCCCGGTGAGCCGTTCCCGCGAGCGGGTGGCGGCCTCGCTCCTGCTGATCGGGACCGCGATCGCTTACCTCTGGGGCCTCGGCCGGGCGGGGTGGGCGAACGCCTTCTACGCCGCCGCGGTCCAGGCCGGAACCGTCAGCGGGAAGGCGATGTTCTTCGGCAGCTCCGACGCGGCCAACTCGATCACGGTCGACAAGCCGCCCGCCTCGCTGTGGGTGATGGAGGTCTCCACCCGCATCTTCGGGGTGAACTCGTGGGCGATGCTCGTGCCCCAGGCCCTGCTCGGCGTGGCCTCCGTCGCGCTGCTGTACGCGACGGTGCGCCGCCGCTTCGGCCCGGCGACGGGTCTCCTCGCGGGATTCCTGCTCGCGGTGACGCCGGTCGCAGCCATGATGTTCCGCTTCAACAATCCCGACGCCCTGCTCGTGCTGCTGATGATCGCGGCGACCTGGGCTATGCTCCGCGCCGTCGAGGACGGCCGCTGGCGGTGGCTCATCGCCTGCGGCGCCTTCGTGGGGCTGGGCTTCCTGACGAAGCAACTCGCGGTGGTGTTGATCGTGCCCGGCCTGGCGCTCACCTATCTGGTGGCGGGGCCGCCGAAACTCGGAAAGCGCATCGCCCAGCTCCTCGCAGCGGGCGCCGCGATGATCGTCGGTGCCGGGTGGTGGCTGGTCACCGTCGAGCTGTGGCCCGCCGCGTCCCGGCCGTGGATCGGCGGCTCGCAGCACAACTCCATCCTCGAGCTCACCCTCGGCTACAACGGTCTCGGGCGGCTCAACGGGAACGAGCGGGGCAGTGTCGGACCCGGACGCGGCGGCATGGAGATGCCCGCCGGCTTCGAACTCCCCGCGGGAATGGAGATGCCCGGGGGCCGCGGCGGGATGTTCGGCGACGCCGGCATCCTGCGCATGTTCGATCCCGCGCAGGCCGGCCAGATCGCATGGCTGCTGCCCGCGGCCCTGATCGCGATCGTCGTCGTACTGATCCTGCGCGGCAGGGCGCCGCGCACCGACGGTGACCGCGCCGCGGTCATCGCCTGGGGCGGCTGGCTGCTCATCACCGGGCTGACCTTCAGCTTCATGGCGGGCATCTTCCACGCCTACTACACCGTCGCGATGGCGCCGGCGATCGCGGCGCTGGTCGCCATCGGCGTCGCAGTGGGGTGGCGGGAGCGGAGCCGGCGATGGGTCCGGATCGTCGGTGCCGCCGCGGTGGCGGCGACCGGTACGACCGCGTGGTACATCCTCATCGAGACGCCGCATTGGAATCCGTGGCTGCGCTGGGTGATCGCGGCGGCCGCGGCGATCGGCACCGTCGGGACCCTCGCGACGCTCCTGCCCGCGGTCCGGCCGACGCGGGGCGTCGTCGGCGTCATCGCGGTCGCGGCGTTCGTCACCGCGACCGCCGGACAGGCCGCGTTCGCGGCCGAGACGATCGCGACACCCCGGCAGGGTGCGATCGTCTCCGCCGGACCGTCGAGCGGCCACGGCTTCGGTCCCGGGCGGGACGGAGCCGGGACGACCGCCGTCATGAAGCGCGCGCTCGAACGCTTCGGTCCGGGTGCCGACGGTGACCCGGGGCGCGGGCCCTCGTTCCTGACGGGCAGCGCGCCGAGCGCGGCGCTGAAGTCCCTGCTCCTGCAGGACGCGGACCGCTACACCTGGGCCGCGGCGACGATCGGTGCGAACAGCGCCGCCGGCTATCAGCTGGCGACGGAGAAGCCGGTCATGCCGATCGGCGGCTTCAACGGCACCGACCCCTCTCCCACGCTCGCGCAGTTCCAGCAGTACGTGCGGGACGGCAGGGTCCACTACTTCCTCGCCGAGTCGGGCGGGTTCGGCTTCGGACGCGGTTCCGGCACCGCGGCGGAGATCCGGGCATGGGTGGAGAAGACCTTCCCGGCGCGCACCGTCGACGGGGTGACCGTCTACGACCTGACCGCCCCGCGTTAGAACAGGCGCTCGTCGCCGGGGTCGACGTCGCTGCGGACCTCGATGCCGGTGGCGAGCGCCCCGGCCGGGGGCTCCAGCCCGAGATGGTGCCACGCGGCCCGGGTCGCGACGCGGCCGCGCGGCGTGCGGGCCAGCATGCCGGCGCGCACCAGGAAGGGCTCGCACACCTCCTCGACGGTGCCGGGCTCCTCACCGACGGCGACGGCGAGCGTGGACACGCCGACGGGGCCGCCGCCGAAGCTGCGGAGCAGCGCCCCGAGCACGGCCCGGTCGAGGCGGTCGAGACCCAGCTCGTCCACGTCGTAGACCTTCAGCGCACCCCGTGCCACCTCGACGGTGACGACACCGTCGGCCCGGACGTCCGCGAAGTCGCGCACGCGCCGCAGGAGCCGGTTCGCGATCCGGGGCGTGCCGCGGCTGCGGCTGCCGATCTCGGCGGCGGCGTCGTGCTCGATCGCGATGCCGAGGATCTTCGCGCTCCGCTCGATGACGCGCACCAGGTCGGCCGTCTCGTAGAAGTCCATGTGCGCGGTGAAGCCGAACCGGTCGCGCAGCGGCCCGGTCAGCGCGCCGGACCTGGTGGTGGCGCCGACCAGGGTGAACGGGGCCACGTCGAGCGGGATCGAGGTGGCGCCGGGCCCCTTGCCCACCACCACGTCCACCCGGAAGTCCTCCATCGCGAGGTAGAGCATCTCCTCGGCGGGGCGGGCCATCCGGTGGATCTCGTCGATGAACAGCACGTCGCCGTCGACGAGGTTGGACAGCATGGCCGCGAGGTCGCCGGCGCGCTCCAGCGCCGGTCCGGAGGTCACCCGCAGCGCGGTGCCGAGCTCGGCGGCGATGATCATCGCGAGGCTGGTCTTGCCGAGGCCGGGCGGGCCGGAGAGCAGGATGTGGTCCGGGGTGCCGCCGCGCAGCTTCGCGCCGTGCAGCACCAGCTGGAGCTGCTCCCGGACCTTCGGCTGGCCGATGAACTCGTCGAGCGACTTCGGTCGCAGCGATTCGGTGTCGTCACCGGTCAGGGCCGCCGGGCCCATGATGCCCTCGGCGCCCTCGAACTCGCTGCCCACCTCGTCGTCGTACTGCACGTCAGCCGCGTCCCAGGGACTTCAGGGCGTCGCGCAGGAGCTCGGAGACGGACTTGCCGGGGCCGGCCTCGATCGCCGCGGCCACCGCCGGCTCCGCCTGCTTCGGGGTGAAGCCGAGCCCCTCGAGCGCGTCGATCAGCTGCTGCGCGACGCCGCCCACCGGCGCCGTCGCCCCGGCCGGGCCGGAGACGTCCGACGATGCCGCACTCACCTTGTCCTTGAGCTCGATGTGGATGCGCTCGGCGACGCGCTTGCCGATCCCGGGGATCAGGCACAGCGTCTTGAGGTCGCCGGAGGCGATGGCCGTCTGCATCTGCGCCGGGGCGAGCACGGCGATCGCCGCCATGGCCAGCCGCGGACCGACGCCCTGCACCGTCTGGAGCAGGTGGAACAGCTCCTGCTGCGGACCGTCGGTGAAGCCGTAGAGCGTCTGCGAATCCTCCCGGACCACCATCGACGTGAGCAGGAAGCCCTCGGCACCCCGGGTGAGCGTTCCCGCCGTGTTCGGGGCGACCAGCACCTTGTACCCCACGCCGCCGCACTCGACCACCACGTGGTCCAGACCGATGTGCCGTACCTCGCCGCGCAGCGACGCGATCATCGCACTCCCCCCGTGACCGTGCGGCCCACGCCCGCACTACCTTTGCCGCTGCCGCGGCGTTGCGCCGCGAGCCGCTGCTCGAAGACCTTCTTCTGTTCCGCCGCCCGGCGTTCCGCCTCCGCCATGCGGGCGATCATCGGCGCCCGCCAGCTGTGGCAGACCGCGAGCGCGAGCGCATCGGCGGCGTCCGCCGGCTCGGGCGCCTTCTGCAGCCCGAGAATCCGGGTGATCATCGCCGTGACCTGCGCCTTCCCCGCGTTGCCGTTGCCCGTCACGGCGGCCTTGACCTCCGACGGGGTATGGAAGTGCACGTCGATCCCCCGCCGCGCGGCGGCCAGGGCGACCACCCCGCCCGCCTGCGCGGTGCCCATGGCCGTGGAGACGTTGTGCTGGGCGAAGACCCGCTCGACGGCGATCACGTCGGGCTGGTGGGTGTCCATCCAGTACTCCGCCGCGGTCCAGACCGCGAGCAGCCGCTCCGGCAGCGGCATCGCGGCCGGGGTGCGCACCACGTCGACGTCCAGTGCCGTGACCCTGCGCCCCACGCCCGTCTCGACCACCGACAGGCCGCAGCGCGTGAGCCCGGGGTCCACCCCCATCACCCGCATCGCCGCACCTCCGAAGCACCGTCGAACACTCAAACTCCTGTTCGAGAGCATACATGCTCATAGCGCGCATCGATGGAGTGACGCGCCGCCGACTACTCGCAGATGACGGTCGGCACCGGGTCGTACTTGACGGTGCGGGTGTGCCGGGAGACGTTGCCCGACCGGGTGTCGGTGATCGTGCGGGTGTTGCTGGTGGTGAAGCCCGGCTGACCGCTGCTCGCGACGCAGTGGGGCCCCTTCGGCAGGCGGATCGTCGACGGCTCGGTCGGCAGGCTGCGCGATCCGGTGCTCGACGAGACCTCGCGGGTCTTGGTGCTCCACAACCGGACCGTCACCGAGGACGCCCCGGCGCTGGACTCGATCAGGATGCCGTAGGGCGTGTCGTTGCGGAACTTCAGGTCGATCGCACCCTCGAAGACCGTGGCCTCCCGGGCCTCGGGGTAGCGCGAGATGTAGTAACTGTGCTCGGTGTGCCCGGCGTCCTCGAGCCCGGCGAAGTACGCCGCGTTGTACAGCGTGGTCGCGAACTGCGAGATACCGCCGCCGACCGCCTTGTCCGGCCGGCCGTGGTTGATGATCCCCGACTCGACGTACCCCTGCGCGAGGCCCCGCGGGCCCGTGTAGGTGTTCAGCGAGAAGGTCTCCCCCGGCAGCACCACGGCACCGTTGACCTGCTGCGCGACGCGCCGGATGTTCACGCCGGAGGCGTCGCTGAAGCCGCCCGTCGTGAACTCGCTGACCACCTCCCGCACGCCCAGTTCCTTGGCCCGGGCGGTGGTCAGCTTCGGCTCCACGGTCGTGAACTGCGCCGTGGCGGTGCGCCCCTGCACGGACTGCTCGGTGACGGCCTTGGCGACGGCGTCGATGGTCGGGTCCCACACCACCTCCCGCCCGGGGACGGCGTCGACCACGGTGGGCGTGCTCCCGCTCAGGGAGAACGTGGCGTCCTTCGGCTTGACGACCGCGGACTGCAGCCGCGTGCCGAGCACCTTCTTCGCGGCCTCCCGGTCGACCGTGGGCGCGAGGTTGCCGGCACCGTCGGGCCGGAAGGACAGGAAGGTGCCGATATCGGCCCCGGACAGCTTCCCGACGGTGCCCGCGGGCACCTGCCCGGCCCCGTCCCGGCGCAGGACGACCTCGGAGGCGACCGCCCTCGCCGCGGCGCCGGAGGCGACCGCGTTCACCGTGTCGACCGACACCGTCGGCGTGACCCGGTCCGTGGGAAGCGTGATGTCGGTCGAATCGGGCCACGCGGCGGCGACGGCCTCCGCCGCCTTCGCGGGGTCGATCCGATCGCCCGGCTTGGGCACGACCGCCACGGTCGATCCGGACCGGTAGACGACGGCACCGTCGCCCGACTCCTCCGTGAGCGGGCCGGCCGCCTTCGCGAGGGCGGCGTCGAAGACCTTCCGGTCCACGACGGAGGCGGGGTGCACGGGCCGCGCGCTGACGAGTCCGACGAGATCGCGCAGCGGCGTCCGCGCGTCGATGGCCCGCTGCACCGTGCCCGGGACGTCCATCGTGAGCCCCAGCTCCGCCGGCGTGAGCCGGACGGTGCCCTTCGCGGTGCGCAGCGTGATCGGCTCGGCGTCTGCGCGGCGGGCCGCGTCGCTCAGGCGGGCGGCCGCGGCATCGCGACCCAGGGCACCGAAGCCGACCCCGACCGCCGTCGCACCGTGGACGGTCTCCGCACGCCCCGTCTCCCACAGGGCGGCCCCGCCTGCTCCGAGCAGCAGGGCCACCACCACGGCGAGCGCCGGGGCGCGGCGCGGAGTCGTTCGGTTGCGAATCACAACCTGA
Organism: Tsukamurella sp. II2bb; assembly: GCF_057815145.1. Lineage (NCBI taxonomy): Bacteria > Bacillati > Actinomycetota > Actinomycetes > Mycobacteriales > Tsukamurellaceae > Tsukamurella > Tsukamurella sp. II2bb. The sequence continues at coordinate 28,281 of NZ_JBYPZI010000002.1, read as the reverse complement.
GAATATCCTGACGCATTGTTACCGAACAGTAGACCCGATGCGGTCACCTCAATCCGGAGGCGTCAGTCCTCGTCGAGCTCGGCCAGGACCTCGTCGGAGATGTCGACGTTGGTGTAGACGTTCTGCACGTCGTCGCTGTCCTCCAGCGCGTCGACCAGCTTGAAGACCTTGCGGGCGCCCTCGGCGTCGACGGCGACCTCGACCGACGCCCGGAAGCCGGACTCGGCGGAGTCGTAGTCGATCCCCGCCTCCTGCAGGGCGGTGCGGACGGCGATCAGGTCGGTCGGCTCGCAGACGATCTCGAACTGCTCGCCCAGGTCGCTGATCTCCTCGGCGCCGGCGTCCAGGACGGCCATCAGCACGTCGTCCTCCGCCTGACCGTTCTTGTCCAGGGTGACGATGCCCTTGCGGGTGAACAGGTAGGCCACCGAGCCCGGGTCGGCCATGTTGCCGCCGTTGCGGGTCATCGCCACGCGGACCTCGCCCGCGGCCCGGTTCCGGTTGTCGGTGAGGCACTCGATGAGCACCGCCACGCCGTTCGGCCCGTAGCCCTCGTACATGATGGTCTGCCAGTCGGCGCCGCCCGCCTCCTCGCCGCCGCCGCGCTTGCGGGCGCGCTCGATGTTGTCGTTGGGCACCGAGGTCTTCTTCGCCTTCTGGATGGCGTCGTAGAGCGTCGGATTGCCGTCGGGATCACTACCACCGGTGCGCGCTGCGACCTCGATGTTCTTGATCAGCTTGGCGAAGAGCTTGCCGCGCTTGGCGTCGATCGCCGCCTTCTTGTGCTTGGTGGTGGCCCATTTGGAATGGCCGCTCATCGATCCCTCGATTCCGTTCGGGTGCGGTGCATCAACCCCGAGAGTTTACGTGAAAGCCTTCTCCAGCTCCGTCAACGCGTCCTCGAGATGGTGAATGATCCGCTGCACGTGCGGCACCGACGTGCGGCACGCCGTGATCCCGAACTCCAGGTTCCGGTTGTTCGTGCAGATCGTGATGTTCACCGCCTGCCCCTCCCACGGGATCGACGCGGGGTACACGCCGTCCAGGTGGGCGCCGTTCCAGTACATCGCCTCCCGCGGCCCCGGGACGTTGGAGATGATCAGGTTGAACGGCGGCCGCGAGACGCCCTGGTACCCGGGCAGCATGCCGGGGGCCAGGCCCGCGATGTTGGCCGCGCTCACCGCGAGCACCTGCAGCGGCGACAGCTCACCCATGACCTTGCGGGCGGAGATCACCGATTCGCGGATGACCTTGAGCCGCTCACTCGCCTCCGGAAGGTCGGTACCCAGGGTCGCGATGATGGCGCCGACCGCGTTCGAGGCATCGACATCGTCGGCGTCCTTGCGCAGCGACACGGGGACCATCGCGGTCAGCGAGCGGTCCGGCAGCTCGCCGAGCTCCGCCAGGTAGGCGCGCAGGGCGCCGCCGCACATCGCGAGCACCACGTCGTTGACGGTCGCGCCGGCGGCCTGGCGCACCGCGTCGATCCGGTCGAGCGAGTAGGACTGCGCCACGAACCGTCGGGCACCGCCGATCGGCACGTTGAAGATCGTGTGCGGGGCCTGGAACGGGGCCGTGTAATCGTGGTCGCGGAACGCGCTGCCCGCCACCTTCAGCGACGCCGGGAGCATGCCCAACACCTCGCCCGTCAGCCCGCCGACCTGCTTCACCGTGTCCACCGGGCTGAACGGGAGCAGGCCGCTCTTCTCCTTCGCGGGCGCGGTGGCCTTCTTGCGCCGTCCCAGGCCGGGCTGCCACACGACCCGGCCCTCCATGTCGTTCGGGTCGTTCGAGAGCGCGAGCGTCATGTACCGGAGGGCGGAGACACCGTCGACCAACGAGTGGTGCACCTTCGAGAAGACGGCGTACCGGCCGTCCTCGAGCCCCTCGACCACGTGCACCTCCCACATCGGACGGTGCCGGTCGAGCAGGGTCTCGTGCCACAGCGACACCTGCTGGAACAGCTCGCGGATGCGGCCGGGCTTCGGCAGGGCGGTGTGCCGGACGTAGTAGTCCATGTCCAACTCGTCCACCGACGACCACCAGGTGTTGCCGAGGATCCCCACGGGGTCCGCGGGACGCCGGCCGAACTTCTCGCTGATCTCGGTGCGCCCGCGCATGGTGTCGACGACCGACCGCACGAAGTCCGGACCGGCGCCCTCGGGGGGCGTGAACAGCTGCAGCCCGCCCACGTGCATCGGATGCTCGCGGGACTCCGCCAGCAGGAACATCGAATCGGTCACCGGCATGTAGCCCACGGCGCCACTCTCCTCGCTCTACGGCGGCGGAGTCACCCGCGCCGGACCATGTCCACGAAGCACCGGTGGATCCGCAGATCTCCCGTGACCTCGGGATGAAAGGATGTGGCCATCGTCACACCCTGTCGAACAGCGACCACCGTACCCGCCGTCGCACCGGCCTCGGCGGGCACCCTGGCGAGCACCTCGACGCCGTCACCCACCCGCTCGACCCACGGCGCGCGGATGAACACCGCGCGCACCGGGTCACCGTCGATGCCCGCGACCGCGAGGTCCGTCTCGAACGAGTCCACCTGGCGACCGAAGGCGTTCCGCCGCACGGTCATGTCGATCGCACCGAGGCAGCGCGCGTCGGGCCGGGTGTCGAGCACCTCGGAGGCGAGCAGGATCATCCCCGCGCAGGAGCCGTACGCCGGCAGCCCGTCCGCGAGGGCCGCGCGGAGCGGATCGAAGAGGTCGAAGACGCCGAGCAACCGGCTCATGGTGGTCGACTCACCACCGGGCAGGACGATGCCGTCGACCGCCGCGAGGTCGTCGACGGTCCGTACCGCCGTCGTGGCGGCCCCCGCCGCCTCCAGCGCCCGACGGTGCTCCCGCACGTCGCCCTGCAGGGCCAGTACCCCGATCCGCACAGTCACGATGAGCCAGCCTAGGCGGCTACCTCCGGAAGCGGTGCAGCCCCTCCTGGATGACGACGGCCACGAGGGTCCCGTCGAGCGCGAAGATGCGCCCGGCGGTCAGCGCGCGGCCCTGGCCGGCCGACGGTGACGTCTGGTCGTAGAGGAGCCACTCGTCGGCCCGGAACGGGCGCAGGAACCACATGGCGTGGTCGAGCGACGCCACCTGGGTGTCCGCGCCCGGGTGCGCCACGCGCGCCGAGCCGAGCAGGGTCATGTCGCTCATGTAGGCGAGCGCGCTCGTGTGCACGTTCTGGTCGTCCGGGAGCCGTTTGATGTGCCGGAACCAGACCTGCTGGTGCACGGCCCGTCCCGCGTACTGCTCGGTCGCCTCCTGCGGCACGATCCGGATGTCCCAGTCGCTCCACTCCTCGAACAGCCCGAGACTCTCGCGGGTGGCGTTCGGATCCTCCCGCGGGCTCGGCACCGTCTCCGGGTCCCGCATGGGCGGCATCTCGTCGGCGTGCTCGATCCCCTCCTGGCCGGGGATCTGGAACGAGGCGGACATCGAGAAGATCGCCTCGCCGTTCTGCACGCCGTTGACCAGGCGGGTGCAGAAGGACCGGCCGTCGCGGATCCGGTCCACGAGGAAGACGGTGTCGGCGTCGGGGTTGCCGGGACGCAGGAAGTAGCCGTGCAGGGAGTGGACCTGCAGTTCGGCGGGCACCGTCTCGATCGCCGAACGCAGGGCCTGCCCGGCGACCTGACCACCGAAGGTGCGCACCAGGATCGAAGGGGCGTGAATGCCGCGGAAGATGTCGCGGTCGATCTTCTCAAGACTCAGCAGTGCTTCGATGTCAGCCACGAGGGGAGACTCTACTCAGGTCACCAGCCCGGTTCGGTCGGTTCCGTGGTGGCGTCCACGACGATCACCGTGACGTTGTCCCGCCCGCCCGCATTGAGCGCCGCGGCGACCAGCTGATCGGCGCATTCGTCGATCGGCACATCGGTATCGAGGATCTGCCGGATCTCCTCGTCGGTGAGTTCACCGTTGAGTCCGTCGGAGCACACGAGCAGCTTCTCGCGCGGCTGCGCCGGCACGATCCAGAAGTCCGCGTCCGGCTCCATCCCGGCCCCCAGGGCGCGCGTGATCACGTTGCGGCGGGGATCGACGCGGGCCTGCTCCGGGCTCAGGAAGCCGCCGTTGATCAGCTCCTGGACCTGCGAGTGATCGACGGTGAGCTGCTCGAAGTAGCCCTCCGCGAGCCGATAGGTGCGCGAATCGCCGATGTTGACCACGAGCCAGTGCGGCACGCCCTCGTAGGTGGTCAGCAGGACGCCCGTCACCGTGGTCCCGGCGCGCTTGCCGGTGTCCGAGTCGATGGCCTCGATCGCCGCGTGCGCATCGCGCAGGCGGTCGACGACCTGCTCCATCACGACCTGCGCGTCGGCGGGTTCCGGCCCGAAGACCTCGGCGAGCGCCTCGAGCGCGGCGGCGGAGGCGACCTCGCCCGCGTCGTGGCCGCCCATGCCGTCGGCGAGGAGGAACATGCCCGGTCCGGTCAGGGCACCGTCCTCGTTGGTCAGGCGGACCCGGCCGGGATTGCTGATGGCGACCCACTTCATGGACACGCCGCCCTGCTCGCCGTAGACGATCTCGGAGCGCGCCTCCCCCGCTTCGGTCGTCATCCTGCGAACACCTTGAAACTCCGCTGGCCCATGTGCACGACGCTGCCCTTCTCCACGGCGTACCTCACTCCCTTGGTGAGCTCGGTCCACGAATCGCCGTACGCGATCGCGGACCCGTTGGTCGAGCCCACGTCCTCCACCCACAGTTCACCGCGGGTGATGCCGAACAGCAAGTGCGTCTTCGACACCGAGGCGGTGTCGTCGACCAGCACGTGCTTGGTGATCTTGCCCGGATCGGCCCCGCCGGGCAGAACGGGCTCGCGGCCGATGATGCCGTCGCCGCGGACGTCGATCGAGTGGCCGTCGTCGAAGCGCAGCACGATCGGCGCTCCGCCCGACGGGGCGGCGGCCGCGGGGCGCCCCTGCGGCGGCTGCGCCTGCGGAGGCAGGGGACGCGCGGCGGGCGGCTGCGGCGCGCCCTGCGGGCGCGGCATCGGCTGCGCACTGGGGCCCGTGGGGCCGCTGGGACGCGGGGCGAAGGGCTGCTGCTGCGGGGCCTCGTAGGCGGGCGCCGGGCCCGCTGCCGGCGACTCGCCCGCGGTGGGCGGCGGGCCGAAGCGCGGCGGGATCGGCCGCAGGCCGGGGACGTCGTCCGGGAGGGGCGGCAGCGACGGGGGCTGCATCCGCTCGCGCGTCTCCCCCGTCCCGACGACCGCGGTCGCGGCGTCGGCGCCGCGGTTCTCCTCGGGCAGCGGCTTCGGAATGCGCTGGAGGGTGCTCTCCGAGTCGCCGGTGACCAGGCCGCCGAGCGGGCCCGACGGGGCCGGCGCCGCCGCGCGGGCCGGAGTCGCGACGTCGGCCTCGTCGACCACCGTCGACCCCGAGGCCTTCTCGTGCACGCCACGATGCGCACCGTCGGCCAGCACCGACCACGCCGGCAGGTAGACCAGCGGCGCGAGAACGTTGAAGACGACCGAGCGGATCGCCGCCGACGGGAAGCCGACCGGACGGTGGGACTGCGCGTCGACCACCTTCAGTCCGGCGAGCAGCTTGCCGGGGCTGGCGCCGAAGACGCCGTGCAGCACGATCGACGCGACGATCGCGACGGCGGCACCGACGCCGAGGAGGATCCAGCCCTTCTCGAGGCCGGCGGCGATGTTCACGATCAGGGCGACCGCGACCACGGTGGCCGCGACGCACAGGTCCGCGATGTACGCGAGCACACGGAGCACCGTCGGTGCGGCCTCCACCTGCGCCCCGCCCAGGGACGTCCGGGCCCCGTACTCCTGGGTGGCCCTGGCCGTTGCTTGGTCTGACATCCTCCGCCTCACTGCTTCCACTTCACATCCCGCGTCTGCCCGACACGCGCAGCCTCGACGCTAGCGCGAATCGTCGGAGACCGGCGGGCGACATGCCGTTACCAGCCGCGTTCCGCCAGGCGATGCGGCTGCGGGATGTCATCGACGTTGATCCCCACCATGGCCTCGCCCAGACCGCGGGAGACCTCGGCCAGCTTGGCGGGGTCGTCGTAGAAGGTCGTCGCCGCGACGATCGCCTTGGCCCGCTGCTCGGGGTTGCCCGACTTGAAGATGCCCGAACCCACGAAGACGCCCTCGGCGCCGAGCTGCATCATCATCGCCGCGTCGGCCGGGGTCGCGATGCCGCCGGCCGTGAACAGGGTGACGGGCAGCTTGCCGTTCTTGGCGACCTCGACCACGAGGTCGTACGGCGCCTGCAGCTCCTTGGCGGCGACGTACAGCTCGTCCTCGGGCAGCGAGGTCAGGCGACGGATCTCGTCGCGGATCTTGCGCATGTGGGTGGTGGCGTTCGAGACGTCACCGGTGCCGGCCTCGCCCTTGCTGCGGATCATCGCGGCGCCCTCGGTGATGCGGCGCAGCGCCTCGCCCAGGTTGGTGGCGCCGCAGACGAAGGGCACGGTGAAGGCGAACTTGTCGATGTGGTTCGCATAGTCGGCCGGGGTCAGCACCTCGGACTCGTCGATGTAGTCCACGCCCAGGGCCTGCAGGATCTGCGCCTCGACGAAGTGCCCGATGCGCGCCTTCGCCATGACCGGGATGCTGACGGCCTCGATGATGCCGTCGATCATGTCCGGATCGGACATGCGGCTGACGCCGCCCTGCGCGCGGATGTCCGCGGGCACGCGCTCGAGGGCCATGACGGCCACGGCGCCGGCGTCCTCGGCGATCTTCGCCTGCTCGGGGGTGACCACGTCCATGATCACGCCGCCCTTGAGCATCTCGGCCATCCCGCGCTTCACGCGCGCGGTGCCGGTGACGGGTGCGGTCTGCGGATCAGTGGTCACTGATGGGTCTCCTCGTAGCTCGGGGCGTGCGGGGCTCCAGTATTCCCGATGACGGTGCGCCCTCCCCCGCCCGGGTCTGCGCCACGACCGCCGGAGGAAACGTTGCAGACCACCGTCACCGTCGAAGCCCCCACTCCCGCGGGACCCTTTCACCCAACAGTGGGTTGCAACCGCCGACTCTGTGAAAACTCCCCGCGGGAGCGCCGGGAGCGAAACCGACTCGCGCTGGCTGTGATTCGTGGATGATGGAGGCGTCGGCGTGGGGGCGCCGAGGTCGGGGGCCGATATGCCTGGTGGGGAAGCGGTGCTGCGCAAGCACCGATCGGAGATGCTGGCGACGGGTGCCACCGACCGGAAGATTCGCAAGTGGGTCGACGACGAGCTGATGACCCGGGTCTGGCGCGGCAGCTACCACCAGGGCAAGAGACTCGCGCCGTGGGTCGAACTCGCGCTGTCCGCCCAGGCCGCCGCCGAGCGATCGAGTGCCGGACTGGTGCTCAGCCATGCCGCCGCGGCCGCTCTGCTCGGCATGGAGGTGCTCACCTTCGACTGGAGAACGATCGACTTCACCCGCGACGGGCGGCGCGGAGGCGGCATCGACGGTCGACGCCGAGTCCACATCCGCCGCCTCGACGCCGAGGACGTCACCGCCGTCGAGGGCATTGCGGTGACGACGATCGCCCGCACGGCGCTCGACCTCGCGCTGGCCGGGAACTTCGAGCAGGCGATCTGCGCGCTGGACGCGGCACTGCGGATGGGCGTCACGCTCGACGAACTGCACGCCGCACTCGACCGGCTCGGCAGGCGCAAGGGCATCGCAACTCTCCGGGCCGCCCTTCCCGAGGCGGACGGTCGCTCCGAGTCCGTCGGCGAATCCCGCAGCCGCGCACTGATGCTCACCTGGCCCGAGATCCCGCGGCCCGATCTGCAGCGGGAGTTCTTCACTCCCGCCGGCGCGCTCGAAGCCCGCGTGGACTTTCTGTTCGGGGAGAACGTGGTCGGCGAGTTCGACGGCGAGGGAAAGCGCAAGAAAGGATTCGACGCGGATGCCCGGCTCAAGCGCGACACGCTGCTCATGGATCGCGGTCTGTGGCCGACCCACTGGCGATGGAAGGACTGCACGGAGTCGGATCGGCTGCGGACGAAGCTTCAGGACGCGCTCCGGCCCCACCGCCTGCTCCTGGACAGCTCCTCCCGCGGGACCTCTTCACCGAGTCCCGGGTTGTAACCCGCTGCTCGGTGAAAACTCCCCGCGGGAGCACCGGGCCGGCGGCGTTTCGGCGGGGAGACGACGGATCCGGGGGGGCTCAGCGCAGCCAGACGGACCGGGCGGGCTCGGCGGCGACGGCGCGACCGTCGCCGCGGGAGATCACCAGCCCCGCGGCGCTGACGGTGTAGATCGTGTCGTCCTTGGTCTTGCCCTTGGCGTCCTGGTTGACCGCGCGGTACGTCCCGTCGCCCGACGAGGCAGCGGGCAGCGTCAGACCGCTGTTGTCCCCCGACGCCCGCGCACCGCGGTAGGTGAACGCACCGCCGGCGCTGCAGATCACCACCCGCGAGCCGGCGCCCGCGCCCGAGGTGAGCAGGGCGAACTCCAGCTGCTCGCCGCCCGCGCACCGGGCCGGACTACCGACGAAGCCGTAGGCGTCGGTGCCGGGCACCGTCGGGACCGGCCCAGCCGTCGTGGCGGGCACGGTGGTCGTGGCGGGCACGGTGGTCGACGGTGCCGTCGGCGCGACGGCCGAGGTCACCGGCGCGGTCGCGGTCACCGTCGACGGGGCGACCGGGTCCGCGCCGCGCCCGAAGGCCAGGTAGCCGACGGCCACGAGGGCGACGACGAGCACGGCGATCAGCGCCGCCAGCGCGATGACGCGCCCGTTCCCGCGCTGCGCGCTCCCCGCCGCAGCAGCCGGGTACGCACCGCCCGGATGCGTACCGAGCGGAGGCGTCGTGGGCGGGGGCGGGAAGTACGCGGGGATCGGCGTGGGCGGCGGCGTCGGCCGGATCACGGTGGGCTCCGCGGCCGGCGCCGGCGGCCGGTTCGGGGCGGTCGCGCCGACAGCCGGACGCGCCGGACCCGCCAGTGCCGCGCGGAAGGCGCGGGCGAACTCGGCGTTGTCGGGGAACCTGTCCTGGGGCTGCTTCGCCATCGCGCGGGCGAAGACCGGTCCCAGGCCGGCCGGCACCCCGGCGAGCCGCGCGGCCGGGTCCGGGACGGGCGCGCGCAGGTGCGCCATCATCACCGCGCTCGGCGAGCCCGGGCCGTAGGGCGGCGCACCGGTGAGCAGTTCGAAGGCGGTGCAGGCGAGCGAGTACTCGTCGGCGCGGTTGTCGAGAGGCTTGCCCTCGATCACCTCCGGCGCCAGGTACGCCATCGTCCCGACCGCGACGCCGGTGGCCGTCAACGAACTCGCGTCGTCACTGGCCTTCGCGATGCCGAAGTCGACGAGCTTCACCGCGGCCGGCCGGCCGGACCGCCCGGGCTCGATCAGGATGTTCCCCGGCTTGACGTCCCGGTGCGTGAGCCGCCGCTCGGCCCAGGCCCAGTCGAGGGCGCTGCCGACCTGTTCGACGATCTGCGCGACGGTCTCGGCCGGCAGCGGCCCGCGGGTGCGCAGGTACTGCGCGGCGTCCTCCCCCGCGACGTACTCCATCGCGAGCCACAGCCGCTCCTCGTACTCGCCCCGGTCGTAGATGGTGACGATGTTCGGGTGCCGCAACCCGGCCAGGATGTCGGCCTCGCGGAGGAAGCGCGCGGCGAAGTCCTGATCGCCGCCGAACTGCGGGCCCAGGAGCTTGAGCGCGTCCTGGCGCGGCAGCCGCGGATGATCCACGAGGAAGACCTCGCCCATCCCGCCCGCCCCGAGCCGGCGCACCACGCGGTACCCGGAGATCTCCTTCGGCGCCACAGCAGCTCCTATTCGACGGGGGCCGGCGCGCCCGGGGCCGCGCCGGAAGCGAGGGCGGTGCGCACGCCCGGGATCAGGTCGGCGAGCGCCGCCGGGTAGACGGGGTCCGTCAGCGCCCGGATCTCCTCCGGCGTGCACCAGCGCATCTCGTCCAGGGTGCGACGCTCCAGGTCGGTCCAGCCCGACGGTGCCGGATCGAACCGATCGCAGGCGACGGCGAAGAAGTACTCGACCGAGTCGATCACCTCACCGTCGAACGTGAAGACGGCCTCGCGGCGGTACAGGGGCCCGACGAGGTCCGCGGGCGCGATCGTCCGGCCCGTCTCCTCGCGCAGCTCCCGCGCGGCGGCGGCGCGCAGGTCCTCGCCCCGCTCGACTCCCCCGCCGATCGTGAACCACCAGTGCCCCGACGGGGTCGTACCGTCCGGTACCGGCTCGTGCCCACGGGCGAGGAGGACCGCACCGTCCGGATCGACGACGATGACGCGCGCCGACACCCGGCGCTCGTCGGTCACCGCGAGCAGCGCCGCGGGAAGCACCCCGCCCCGGTCGACGATGTCGAAGTACTGCGGCATCGGCGCCGTGCCGCCGAGGTGCAACCAGCGCACGAACCGCCGGCCGCGCAGCGCGCGCGTGTCGCGGACCGCGTCGTTGTGGAACCGGCGGGCCATCGTCACGCGGGTGTCGGCGTCGGCGATCTCCGCCACCAGTGACCGCGGCAGGGACTCGATGTCGATGGCGCCGATGGCCGCGGACAGCCGGTTCTCCCTCGGCATCCGGTCCTCGGGAGCCGCGTTCTCGGCCCGGTCGGCGGCGGCGCGCAGCGCCTGCCCCTGCTCGGGCGGCAGCGTCGCGGCGACCGCCCGGGCCACGGCGGAGCGTCGGGCGAGAGCCGCGTCGAGGGCGGCCAGCGAGAGGTCGACCCGCACGTGCAACCGGTCCAGACGGTGCGCCGTCTGGTACGCCAGCGCCGCGACGATCAGCACGGCCATCACGATCAGGCCGATGACGAGGACCGTCATCGCCGTGAGATTCAGCATGGCACGGCCCTCACCTCAGTCATGGGGCCCGCTCGTCTCGCGCCCGGCACCTCAGTCATGGGGCCCGCTCGTCTCGCGCCCGGCACCTCAGTCATGGGGCCCGCTCGCTTCGCTCCCGGCGCCCGGGATCGACACGACGACACCCGGCACGGCGACGGTCTCGTAGACACGGATCACCTGCTCGGCGACGACGGACCAGTCGTAGCGCCAGACCACCTCGGAGGCGTGCGTGACCAGCTCGGCGCGCCCGAAGTCGTCGTCGAGCAGCTCGACGATGGCGCGGCCGAGGGCGGCACCGTCGCCCACCGGGAAGAGGCGGCCGGCCTCGCCCCCGTCGAGCACGCGCTCGAAGGCGTTGAGATCGCTCGCGACCACGGCGGTGCCCGCGGCCATGGCCTCGACGAGCACGATGCCGAAGCTCTCTCCCCCCAGATTCGGCGCCACGTAGACGTCGGCGGAGCGCAGGGCGGCGGCCTTCTCCTCGTCGGTCACGGCGCCCATGAGCCGCAGGTGGCCCGCGTACGGGCCGGCCTCGCGCCGGAGCTTGTCCTCGTCCCCGCGGCCGATCACGAGCACCTCGACATCGGGCTGCGCCGCGACCACGGCGGGCAGCGCCTCGAGGAAGACGGCCATGCCCTTGCGCGGCTCGTCGTACCGGCCGAGGAAGAGCACCGTCTTACCGGGCCTCGGGTAGCCGGGCAGCGGGTCGGCGTCGGCGAAGGCCCGCACGTCCACGCCGTTGGGGATCTCGATGGCGTCGGAGCCGAGCGACTCCATCTGCCAGCGCCGGGCCAGCTCCGAGACGGCGATCTTGCCGCGGATCTTCTCGTGCGAGGGCCGCAGAACGCTCTGGAAGACCGACAGCACGAGCGACTTCTCCGTGGAGGTGTGGAAGGTCGCGACGATCGGCCCGTCGGCGATCGCCAGCGCGAGCATGCCCAGGCTGGGCGCGTTCGGCTCGTGCACGTGGAGCACGTCGAAGGCGCCCTTGCGGATCCACTTGCGCAGCCGCGCGAAGGCCTTGGGGCCGAAGGAGAGCCGGGAGACGGAACCGTTGTACGGGATCGCGACGGCCTTGCCGGAGGAGACGGCGAAGTCCGGGAGCGGCGTGTCCTTGGACGAGGGCGTGAGGACCGAGACCTCGTGGCCCCGCTCGATCAGCACGCGCGCGAGGTCGACGACGTGCGCCTGCACCCCGCCCGCCACGTCGAAGGAGTACGGGCAGATCATTCCGATCCGCATCTACACCCCGTCCACGGAATCGCGGGGAGTCCCGAGGATGCGGTCGCGCCGGGCCTGCGACCAGTCGGCCTCCCACAGCGGCTGGAGCATGTGCCAGTCGGCGGGGTGCTCGGCGATGTTCCGCTCGAAGGCGTGCGCGAGCTTCTGCGTCGCGTCCGCGATGCCACCGGAGACGTCGATCGGCGCCTCGGACTTGAAGCCCCAGGCGTCGCCCTCGAACCAGCAATGCACCGGCAGCAGCGGCGCGCCGGTGTCGATCGCCAGCTTGGCCGGCCCGGCGGGCATCCGCGTGCGCTCGCCGAAGAAGGTGACGGGGACGCCGTGCCGCGCGAGGTCGCGTTCGCCGAGCAGACAGATCGGGCGCCCCTCCCGCAGCCGCTGGGCGAGCGCCTGCATCGGCGGCTGCTCCCCGCCGGAGAGCGGGAAGATCTCGAAGCCGAGCGACTCGCGGTACGCCACGAACCGCCGGAACAGCGACTCGGGCCGCAGGCGCTCGGCGACGGTGGCGAAGCGCCCGTAGGTCTGGGCGAGCCACACCCCGGCCATGTCCCAGTTGCCGCTGTGCGGCAGCGCGAGCACGGCGCCGGTGCCGGCAGCCATGGCCTCGTGCACGCTGGGCACGTCCACGTACCGATCGAGCCGGGCACCGAGCTCGACGAGATCCATCGAGGGCAGCCGGAAGGACTCGCGCCAGTACCGCGCGTAGGACCGCGACGACGCCTCGATCAGGCTCTGCGGCACCGCATCCGGCGTGGTGCCCAGGACCCGGGCGAGGTTCTTGCGGAGCTGGGTGTTCTCCCCGCGCGCCCCGAGCCGCCCGCCGAGGTCGTCGATGAGGAACTTCGCGGCGAACTCCGGCATCCGCTTGGTGACGGCCCACCCGGTCCGGTAGGCGAGGTCGGCGACCTCTTCGCGGGGGTCGATCACGCCTGCTCCTCCTCGTGCCGCACGGCACCCTGCGGCAGCGGCAGGAGCTCGGTGGCGCCGGGCGAGCGGCGCACGCTCAAGGCCCGCTGCACGACGGTGACGATGCTGGTCACCGCCAGGAACCACATCGCGACGTGGATCGCCCACCACACGCCGAGGCCGGTGAATCCGGCTCCCACGAGCACGATGATCAGGCGTTCCGGGCGTTCGATCCAGCCACCGTCGCCCCGCAGGCCCGAGGCCTCCGCGCGGGCCTTCGCGTAGCTGATGACCTGCGAGGTGACCAGGCAGATCAGGGTGGCGACCAGCAGGTTGTAGCGATTGTCCGCGGTGAAGACGGCCCACCAGGCGAGCCCGGCGAAGACGGCCCCGTCGGCGACGCGATCGCAGGTGGCGTCGAGCCAGGCCCCGAACCGGGTGCCTCCCCCGCGCACGCGCGCCATGGCCCCGTCGAGCATGTCGAACATGACGAAGAACCAGATGATCATGGTTCCCCAGAAGAGCTCGTCCACGGGGAAGAGCCACAGCGCCGCGCCCACGGAGCACACGGTGCCGAAGACGGTCACCGCGTCGGGCGTCAATCCGGTCCTGATCAGCACCTTCGCGATCGGACGCGTGACCTTGGAGACCACCTCGCGGTTGAAGATCGACGACACGCTAGCGCTCCTCCTCCCAGGCCTTGGCCATCAGCGCCCGGGTCTGTCCGAGGAGCTGCGGCATCACCTTAGTGCCCGAGAGGACCGTGATGTAGTTCGCGTCGCCGGGCCAGCGCGGCACGATGTGCTGGTGCAGGTGCTCGGCGATCGACCCGCCGCCGGCGCGCCCCAGGTTGAAACCGACGTTGAAGGCCGCCGGCCGGGAGATGCGCTTGATCACCCGGATCGTCTTCTGGGTGAGCTTGATCAGCTCGACGGCCTCGTCGTCGGTGAGTTCCTCGAGGTCGGCCACCTGGCGGTACGGGACCACCATGCAGTGCCCCGGGTTGTAGGGGAACAGGTTGAGCACCACGTAGCAGTGCTCGCCGCGCGCCACGATGAGGCCGTCCTCGTCCGCCAGCTTCGGGATCTCGAGGAAGGCGGTGCTGCCCTCGGGAACGGGAGGGGTGTCGACGAGGTACCGCATCCGGTACGGCGTCCAGAGCCGCTCGATCGACTCGTCGCCGTCCCCGACGCCGAAGTCGGTGTGCGCACCCTGCGCGCAGCCCTCGGTGGCGTCCGTCATCGATCCCCTCCTCCCGTTCGTCCGTCGATCCCGCTCAAGCCGTCCCGACGGTGCTCTCCGCCGGGCCCAGCAGTTCGGCCGTCGGGGACTCGTTGCGCCGCGCGTGCACCCAGTCGACGATCCGCTGGACCGCGTCGTCGACGGGCACCTGGTTGACCTGCGTGCCGTCACGGAACCGGAAGCTCACGGCGCCCGCCTCCTGGTCGCGCTCGCCCGCGAGCAGCATGAACGGCACCTTCTGCGTGGTGTGGTTGCGGATCTTCTTCTGCATCCGGTCGTCGCTGTGGTCGACCTCGGCGCGGATCCCGTGCTTCCGCAGCGCGCGGATCACCGTCTCGAGGTGATCGCCGAACTGATCGGCGACGGGGATCCCGACCACCTGCTGCGGCGCCAGCCACGCGGGGAAGGCGCCCGCGTAGTGCTCGGTGAGCACGCCGAAGAAGCGCTCGATCGAGCCGAACAGGGCACGGTGGATCATCACCGGGCGCTGCTTGGTGCCGTCGGGCGCGGTGTACTCGAGCTCGAACCGCTCGGGCAGGTTGAAGTCGAGCTGGATGGTGGACATCTGCCACGTGCGGCCGAGCGCGTCCTTGGCCTGCACGGAGATCTTCGGGCCGTAGAAGGCGGCGCCGCCCGGATCCGGGACGAGGGTCAGGCCCGAGGCCTCGGCGACGGCGCGGAGCGTCTCCGTGGCCTCTTCCCACACCTCGTCGGAGCCCACGTACTTCTGCGGATCCTTGGTGGACAGTTCGAGGTAGAAGTCATCGAGACCGTAGTCCCCCAGGAGCGACAGCACGAACTGCAGCGTCGTGGTCAGCTCCTCGTGCATCTGCTCCTTGGTGCAGTAGATGTGCGCGTCGTCCTGCGTCATGCCCCGCACGCGGGTCAGGCCGTGGATCACCCCGGACTTCTCGTACCGGTAGACGGAGCCGAACTCGAAGAGCCGCAACGGGAGCTCGCGATACGAGCGACCGCGCGCATCGAAGATCAGGTTGTGCATCGGGCAGTTCATCGGCTTGACGTAGTAGTCCTGGCCGGGCTTGGTGACGTTGCCCTCGTCGTCGTACTCGGCGTCGAGGTGCATCGCCGGGAACATGCCGTCCTTGTACCAGTCGAGGTGGCCGGAGACCTCGTACAGCGTGCTCTTGGTCAGGTGCGGGGTGTTGACGAAGTCGTACCCGGCCTCGATGTGCCGCTGGCGCGAGTACTCCTCGAGCTCCTTGCGGATGATGCCGCCCTTGGGATGGAAGACCGGCAGGCCCGAGCCCAGCTCGTCGGGGAAGCTGAACAGATCGAGCTCGGCGCCGAGCTTGCGGTGGTCGCGCTTCTCGGCCTCGGCGAGCAGCTCGAGGTACTCGTCCATCGCCTCCTGCGACTCCCAGGCGGTGCCGTAGACGCGCTGCAGATCGGCATTGTTCTGGTCGCCGCGCCAGTACGCGGCGGAGCTGCGGGTCAGCTTGACCGCCGGGATGTACTTGGTGGTGGGCACGTGCGGGCCGCGGCACAGGTCGCCCCAGATCCGTTCGCCGGTGCGGGGATTGAGGTTGTCGTAGGCGGTCAGCTCGGCGCCGCCGACCTCCATCACCTCGCTGTCCTCCGCCGCGCCCTTGTCGTCGATCAGCTCGAGCTTGTAGGGCTCGCCCGCCAGCTCGGCGCGGGCCTCGTCCTTCGACCCGTAGACGCGACGGCTGAATCGCTGCCCCGCCTTGATGATCTGCTTCATCTTCTTCTCGAGGGTCTTCAGATCCTCGGGGGTGAAAGGCTCGGCGACGTCGAAGTCGTAGTAGAAGCCGTCCTTGATGGGCGGGCCGATGCCGAGCTTGGCGCCCGGGAAACCGTCCTGCACCGCCTGCGCGAGCACGTGCGCCGCCGAGTGGCGGATGACGCTGCGCCCGTCCTCCGTGTTCGCCGCGACGGCCTCGACCTCGGTGTCCGTCTCCGGAGTCCAGCTCAGGTCCTTGAGCGCGCCGTCGGCGGTCTTGACGACGACGACGGCCTCCGGCCCCTTGTTGGGCAGGTCCAGGTCGCGCATGGCGGCCCCGGCGGCGATACCGGCGGGGACGACGAAGGTGGTGCTCACACTGCTCCTAGTCATGTAGCGGGCGGCATACCTGGCCGCACGCGGTTGTCAGTACGTCCGATCCTATCGGTCGCCACTGCCGCGCCGCCCTCCGAGGCGACGCTCACGCGAGCCGGGCGCGCCGCTCCTGCGGGGTCTGCCGCGGGCAGCTCAGGCACTTCGTCATCCCGGGGCACAGATAGAGCAGGCAGCAGGAGCCCCGTCGGACGACGGTGCCCCGCCCGCGCACCTCCTCGAACCGCGCGGGCGGGGCGTCCGGACCGCAGGCCAGAAGAGCGGCGCGCGCACTGCCGGGCGGGTCCGGCGTGGCGAGCGCCGCCGCGGCGATCGAATCGGTGGCGATCGCCCACAGGGCGCGCTCGGACGCCCCGGAGGCCGCGGCCACGTCCGGGATGAGGCGACGGAAGGTCCGTGCCAGGGCTCCGTCGGCGTCGCCCGACGGTGCCGGCTCCCCCACCTCCGGCCAGCCGCCGGGCCCGGACCGGACGCCGTCGGCGCCGTCGAGACCCTGGACCGCGAGCCGCGCCAGCGCCCCGGAGAGGGCGTACCAGTAGAGGACTCCCGCGACGCGCAGGTCCGGCGCGCCGGTTCCGCGGCGCAGGGCGGCGACGGCCTCGCGCGTCGTCACGGTCAGCCGAAGACAGGGCTGGCGAGCCAGGGCCAGTCGATACCGAACCAGCCCGCGATCATGCTCGCCGCACCCAACAGCCACACGGTGGCGAGGACGATCGCGCAGGTGCCGATCGCGAACAGCGCTTTGACGACGAGGTTCTGCCCCGCGAGCCAGTCCGCGAACCGGTCGTAGCGCGCGCGGGCGTAGTGCAGAAGCCTGTGCGCCCAATCGAATTCGGTGGCGAGGATCCCCAGGCCCGCGAAGACGATGAGCCACCCCGGTCCCGGATACGGGATCGCGATGATGCCGCAGACGAGGACGACCCCGCCGACGATGCCCACGGCGATCCGCCAGGCGAGGGCACCGTGCCGCGTCGACCTGATGCGCTCGCGCCACGCACGCGGGCCGGTGTGCGGACGCTCCGTCTGCTGATCGGACATGGCTACACGGTACCGACGCGGACGCCGCGCCGGGCGCCTCCCGTGCACCCGCACCGCTCCGTCGGGATCGCACAGTGCACATGGACGTTTCCTAAGGGTTGCGATCGCCATTGTTATGCCCGCTCCCGTCGTGCGCGGACGGCCATTGTCGAGGACCTGTCGATCGCAAATATGTGGAACCGGTTCTCTTATCCTGCTTGGGATTTCGGTACTGCACAGTAGCTTTCTCACGGTTCGGAGATTCCTTTCAAAAGCATTTGAAATCGGCCGCGATGCTGCTAACTTCAGAACTCCCAGGAGATACACAGGCGGCGCTTCGAAAACACTCTGCGAGCGCTTGCCTCGGCGTCTCCCGGGTCCCATCCCCTTGATCGGCGCGCCCACAGGCCGGCGCGCCGTACCTTCATGAACCGGAGGCCCTCCATGTCCGCTACGTCCCCCAAGCATGCCCGGAAGACGGTGCGCCGCAGCGCCGTTGCGGCCACCGCTGTCGCCGCGGCTGCTGCCATGACGGTCGCCACCCCGGCCGCCGCCAACGCCGCTCCCACCGGCAACCCGCAGATCGACTCGTTCCTCGCCTCGGCACCTCTCCTGCCCGGCGGACTCACCTCCGCCGGAATCCTCGCGATCTCGCCCCAGATCGACCGGGGCGTGAGTCTCTACAACCAGATCCCGGTGCTGAGCGGCCTGATCCCCGTCACCAACGCGGCGGGCGCCGTCATCGCGATTCCCGGCGTCCCGCAGGTGACCCTCCCCAACGGGACGAAGGTCGGGGCGTACCCCTACGCACCCACCTGGGCGGGCGTCGGAGTCGACAACGTCTTCTCCGTGGGTGCACCGCTCGGACTCGGCGGACTGACGAACGTCACCTACGGCATCGTCGGCAGCAACGGGGCGGGCAACGGCAGCATCGGCGGCTCCGTGACCTCGCTGAACGGCCCGCTCGGCAGCGCCCTGGGCCTGTCCACCTCGCTGAGCGCCACCACCGCCAACGGCCTGACCACCTGGACCCCGACGCTCGGCCTCACCGCCACGGCGCCCCTCGGCCTCGGCGGCGCGTCGGCGACGATCGTCCCGGTCAAGGTCACCTACGGCCCGAACACGTTCATCGTGGGCCTCCCGGCCATCAACCTGGGCCTGACCACACCGCTGGGCGGCGGGACCCTCGGCCTGAACCTGGGCGGCATCGGCTTCCAGAACGGCCAGCTCGTCCTCGTCCTGCCGAGCCTCACCGGCAGCATCACGACTCCGCTCGGCAGCGCCGGAGTCGGCGTGACGCCGGGCACGATCACCGTCGGCACCGGCGGCCTCACCGTCGACGCACCGGACCTCGTCGCCAATGTGAACCTGCTGAACAACACCGTCAAGGCCGATGTCGCCGTCGACGGCGGCAGCGCGGCGATCACCCCGGCCGGCGCCGCCGTGACCGGCCCGGCGGTGGCCGGCAGCGTCACGACCCCGATCGGCGGCGGAGCCGTCACGGCCTCCACCGGCAGCGCCTCCGCCGGCGCGAACGGCGTCACCGTGACCGGTCCGGCGGCCGCCGGCGCGGTCGACACTCCCGTGGGCGGCGGCAGCGCGGCCGTCACGACCGGCAACGCCACCGTCGGCAGCAACGGCAACGTCTCGGTGACCGGCCCGACGGCCGCGGCCGAGGTCCACACCCCGGTCGGCGCTGCCGGCGGGCATGTGGAGACCGGCAGCGTCTCGGCCAACCCGGGCGCGGGCACGGGCTCCGTGACCGGCCCGTCGGGCGGCGTCGAGGTGAGCACCCCGGCCACCGGCTCGCACGGCGTCGAGGCCGACACCGGTGCGGCGACCGTCAGCACCGGCGGCGGTGTGAACGTCACCGACACCCCCTCGGTGGACGTGCACTGACACTGACGATCCGTACGGCGGCCGGGGCCTTCGCGCCCCGGCCGCCGTCGGCGTACCGTTCGACCATGAGTAACGATTGGCGGGAGAGCACCGTCGAGAAGATCCGTGGCCTGATCCTCGAGGCCGAGCCCGACACCGTCGAAGAGGCCAAGTGGCGCAAGCCGTCCAACCCCGACGGGGTGCCCACGTTCTCCCTCGGCGGGCTGCTGTGCACCGTGGAGACCTACAAGGACAAGGTGAAGGTGACCTTCGCCAAGGGCGCCTCGGTCGACGACCCGGCCGGCCTGTTCAATGCGAGCCTCGACGCCGGCACCCGGCGCGCCATCGACCTGCGCGAGTCCGACGAGCTCGACGGTGCCGCCTTCCGTGACCTGATCCACCGCGCCGCCGCGGTGAACCGGGCCTGATCGGATTCTCCGCCGGCGAGCGTCCCGCGGCCGGGCTCGCCGAGCTCGACGCGCTCGGCTGAGCCGTCAGCGCTTCCCGAGTTCCTCCGCGAGCATGACGATGATGCCGCTCGGGCCGCGAACGTAGGTGAGCCGGTAGATGTCCTCGTAGACGCCGACGCCGCGGAGCGGATGACAGCCGTGCTCGGCCGCGATCGCGAGGGCCTCGTCCAGATCGTCCACCGAGAAGGCGACGCGATGCATACCGATCTCGTTCGGCAGCGTCGGCTCCGTCTCGATGGCCTCGGGGTGGATGTACTCGAAGAGTTCGAGACGACCTTGGCCGTCGGGTGTTTCGAGCATGGCGATCTTCGCGTGATTGCCGTCCAGCCCGACCGCCGTGTCCGTCCACTCACCACTGACGGTCTGCCGCCCGATCACCGTGAGCCCCAGGTCCGTGAAGAACGCGATCGTCGCCTCCAGGTCCCGGACCGCGATCGCGACGTTCTCGAGTTTGATGTGCATGCCATGGACGCTACCGAGCCGGAGAGGCATCTCGGTCAGGGTTCTCGTTGCTCGGCCTAGATTCCCCGCTCGTCCTCCACCATCGCCGTCAGGATCCGACGCGCGCGGACGGCGGCCCGGTCCGCCTTGACGTTGACGTACCGCCGTGGGACCGGGTCTTCGTCGAGGCACCGCTGCATGGTCTCGAGGACGGCGACGTCCCGGTCGGCCATCGTGTGGAAGACCTCGATCAACTGCTCGCCGACGTCGGGTGAGACCGAGGGGCCCCGCCACGAGATCTGCAGAAAGACATGGGTGACTCCGGAGGACCGGGGTGTGAAACCGTGCGTCCGCACGAGCTCCAGCTCCGGACCGCTCGCGCCGATGATGGTGTAGGTCTGCTTGTGCAGGCCCGGCGTCACGAACGTGCCCGTCTCCGTCCGGCCGAACGCGCCGGACGCGGTGGCATCGTCGAGCCCGGTGACGGCGGCCTCCCACGGAGCCAGCGGCGCGTCGGGCAGTTCTCGACGGTACGAGACCGAGAGCTCGGAGACCTCGACGTCCTCCAGCGGCGGCAGCGCCTCGATGCCGGGCGGCACCATCTCCGGGTGCATCGCGAAGACATTGGAGAGGTCGAGGTAGTGCTCGTGCAGCAGCTGCAGGCCGGCGGCCACCTCGCGCCGTTCCCCGACGCTCGCCCAGCCGTCACCGTGCAACCAGGGCGTCGCCGGCGGTGGCCGCAACCGCTCGCCGCCGGGTGTCCCCGCCCAGATCCAGACGAAGGGTCCGCGCTCGACGACCGGGAAGGCCCGCACGCGCGCGGACGAGGGCGGGTGGTCCTGAGACGGCACGCTCACCCAGCGTCCGGTCGCGTCGTAGGTGCAGCCGTGGTAGCCGCACACGATGAAGTCGTCCTCCCGGTGTCCCGCCGACAACGGGTAGGGCCGATGCGCGCAGCGGTCCTCCAGCGCGGCGATCGTGCCGTCCGACAGACGGAACAGCACGACCGGTGTGTCGAGGACGCGCCGCGCAGTGAATCCGTATCCGACCTCGGCAACGGTGGCGACGACGTACCAGCAGTCCCTCGGATAGTCGGCGACGGGATGGTTCCGGGCGGTGTCGTTCATACGTCCAACACCAGCTTCTTCGACAGGGAGCGGGAAACGCAGAGCATGATCGTCTCGCCACGTTCCCTTTCCTCCTTGGACAGGATCGAGTCGCGGTGCTCGGGCGTGCCCTCGAGCACGTCGGCCTCACAGGTGCCGCAGATGCCTTCCATGCAGGATCCGAGCACGTCGACGCCGGCCTTCTCGACCGCGTCGAAGATCGTGGTGCCTGCCGGAACGGAGACGGTCACTCCCGAGCGGGAGCACACGACCTCGAACGAGTCGAGCGCATCCTCGGACGCCGCGATCTCCTTGGCCGCGAAGCGCTCGATGTGCAGGCTGCCGTCGGGCCACGGCGCGCACGCCTCCTCCACGGCGTCGAGGAAAGCGCCTGGGCCGCAACAGTAGATCACCGTGTCCGGCGTGGGCGTTCCGAGCGTCGCCGCCAGATCGATCCGACCGTTCTCACTGCTCGGCCAGATCGTGACCCGCTCGTCGTCCTCGAATCGGTCCAGGAAGGCCATCGACTCGCGGGAGCGGCCGCAGTAGAGCAGGCTCCACGCGCCGCCTCGTGCCTCGGCGGCCTCGATCATCGGGAGGATCGGAGTGATCCCGATGCCGCCGGCGACGAATCGATAGTTCGCGGAGGCCACCAGGGGGAAATGATTGCGCGGACCCCGCACGCGGACGGTCGCGCCCTCCGTCAGCTTCTCGTGGACGTACGCCGAGCCGCCGCGGCTGTCCGGGTCGCGGAGGACGCCGATCTTCCACGACGACTCGTCCGCGGCGCTGCCGCACAGCGAGTACTGCCGCGTCAGCGACGGCCCCAGAAGGAGGTCGATGTGGGCGCCGGCGGTCCACGCCGGCAGCGGTGCACCCGCCGGGTCGCTGAGCGTGAGCTCGACGACACCGTCCGCCACCTCGCGCCGGCCCGTGATCCGAGCGTCGACCTCCGTCTCGGTGGTGGTGGTCGCTTCGCGGGAGCGACGAATCGGTGGACGAGCGGGAGTCCGTGCCGCGGCGGGCCGCAGAGGCCGTTGGTCGCGGGGGCGGGGCTTCTGCCCGATCGGCGTCAGCGTGACCATCATCTTCGTGTAGCCCCGGACGAAGTTCGACTGGAGGTACTCCGGCTCCTCCACCACTTCGATGTCCTCGAACCGTGCGAGCAACTCCTCCCAGAGGATCCGCAGCTGTAGTTCCGCGACGCGACTGCCCATGCAGCGGTGCACACCGATGCCGAACGAGAGATGGTGACGGGCGTTGTGCCGGTCGATGATGAAGTCGTCCGGATTCTCAAAGGTGCGCTCGTCCCGGTTCGCCGAGGCGTACCACATGACGACCTTGTCGCCCTTGCGGATGAACTGACCGTTCAGGACGGTGTCCTTCTTGGCGATCCGCCGCATGTAGGCCAGCGGCGTCTGCCAGCGGATGTTCTCGTGGACGAACTTCGGGATCAGGCTGTGATCGGCTTTGAGACGGTCGAACTGATCCGGGAACAGGTTGAGTGCGTACACGCCGCCCGACATCGAGTTGCGGGTGGTGTCGTTGCCGCCCACGACAAGCAGGATCAGATTTCCGAGGAACTCCATCGGCCTGTTGATCAGATCCTTGGTGTCCTCGGACATCTGCATCAGGGTGATCAGGTCGTATCCCGGCTTCTCCCCCGCCTTGAGGCGCGCCGCCTTGTCGTGCCACAGGGCGCTGAAGCTCTTCGCCATCTCGGCGACGCCCTCGTACATCTCGTCCATGTCGACATCGCCGCCGGTGGCCGCGGCGCTGGCGCCCGCCAACTCGGTCCAGTGCACGAGCTTGCGCCGTTCCTCGTAGGGGAAGTCCAGCAGGGTGGCGAGCATGCGGGACGTCAGCTCGATGCTGACCCTGTCCACCCAATCGAACGGTTCGCCGACCGGCAGGTCGTCGAGGACCTCCTGAACGCGCGACCGGATCAGTCCCTGCATCTCCTCGAGGTTCTGCGGCGCTACGACCCCCTGAACCGCTGCGCGCTGCTCGTCATGGCGTGGCGGGTCCATCGCGATGAACATCTCGATGTCCAGGCCTTCCGGCGGTACGCCGATGATGATCTGCGGCTCGGCCGAGTAGGTCTCGAAGTCGCGGTCCACGGTGACGATGTCGTCGTACCGCGTGACCGACCAGTACGGCCCGAACGCGCTCGACGCCCGGTAGTGCACCGGCGCCTCGTTCCGCAGGCGCTCGAAGTAGGGGCGCCACTGGCCCTGCCGCCACATGAACGGGTTGCTCATGTCGATCTCGGTCAGCGTCACCGAGTCGACGTCGGGGATCTCCTCCTCGACGAAGTCCGGCTGCCGGTCACCCAGAGCCAGCTTCTTGGCCTTCTGGAAGAGGTGCAGGCCCTGGACCTGCCGTTCCATCGGGATGGTCGCCTGGGCCTTGTTGATGACCCGATCGAGAAAGCTCACGGTCCAACCGCCTTGCGGACGAAGATGTGTGGACCTCACCAAACTATGCCCGCCCGTCACGTCGCGCGGCCGAATCGCATGTTCTCGATCAGCCACCGGGCGGCGCGTGGAGCCTCACCCGCATCTCCATCCTCCGCGGTCGCTACCAGGTGGTGCACACCGCGCAAACTCGTCAGCAGCTCAAACCCCGTGATCGTCTGCGGTGCGATGACCACGCCGTTGGTGCGATTGAGAAGGAGCTTGACCCGGCGGGAAGGCTAATCATCGTTGAGCGGATCACTGCTGGTAGGCCGGTATACGAGCAGCTTCGCATCGTCGGGCAACGAGTGCCACAGGCGCAGGTTCTCCTAGTGTACGGTGCCATCGGCGAGGGAAGGCGCTCGCCGAACGGATCCGCACCGCCGGCGCGGGGATCGGCGGCTACGACTGCCCCACCACCGTCGGCGCGCCCCTCGCGGCCGGCAAGGAGACCCGCGAGCTGGACGGGAGCACCTACGACCTGGAACTCCCGATCCGGGCCGACCTTGCGCTCATCACCGCGCACCGGGCCGACCGCGCGGGGAACCTCGTGTACCGCAAGACCACCCGGAACTTCGCCCCCCGCGATGGCCACGGCGGCCGAACTGGTGGCAGTCCAGGTGGACGAGATCGTGGGGGAAGTGGGTGACCTGGACTCCGAGAACGTGATCACCCCGAGCATCTACCCGGACCGGATCGTCGCGATACCTGCAAGCCGCCTGGCCTTGGCGGGTGCCCGGTGACCGTCGCGGTCGCGCTGCCCGCGGCCGACCTGGTGCGGCACGCGCAGCCGATGACTAAGGCGGACATGGCCGCCCGGGTAGCCGCGGACATCCCGCCGGCTCCTTCATGAACCTGGGGATCGGCCAGCCCACGACGGTGGCGAACATTATAGCCCGGCTCGATGCTCGGATCCTCGTCAATGCGGTTTCGCGACCACGACGGTCGCGCGCCGCGCCGTCGTGAGCAGCCAACCAATCAGCAATGCGATGATGACAATGTCCAGCAGCGGGTGGAATACGCTGAATGCGTTGCGCTGCACCGCGAAGAACCGGACCACACCGCTCGTTCCGCCGACCAGAGTCGCCACAATGGCCAGAAACGACGCGCGCCGGGTCGGCCGCGCAAGGAGCGACCCGCCCAAAGCAGCATAAGGGACAGCGAAGGCGGCGGACGCGATTACCGTCTGGGTGACGTGGAGAACCCAAAGTTGACTGAAATGGGTCGTGGCTGTAACCAACAACAACACACCTGCGACCTGTGCGCGAAGAGCAGCTGAACTGCGTGGACCGTTCAACGTAAACACCCCCTTTGATCGGTCATCTTCTATCGAACGCATGCTATCCGATGGAGCGGGGCCCGGTTGTCCGGACACCGATCTGTAGCTATGCCCCAGAAGAGCGGATCCCACGGGAGGATGCTCGCACGCGAGTTTACCGCACGGCGCGGCAGGTCGCTGTCTAGACGCTGAAGTTCAGCGCGTGTTGCGCCGGCAGTAGCGAAGCTACGTTCCAGTAGTGGGAATAGTTGACGTTGGTCGTCAGGGACTCGGTGATCGCCTTGTCGATGTACAAGTGTCCGTCGAGATGGTCGCATTCGTGCTGGACAATTCGTGCTGACCAGCCGAAAAGTCGTCGCTTTACTTGTTGCCCCCTTGGAGTGGTGTAGGTGAATTCGACTGCCTGGTGGCGGCCGACCACGGCTTGGAATCCGGGCACGCTCAGGCAGCCTTCGTAAAAGTATGCCTTCGTCGGTGTCAGTGGTCTCCACACAGGGTTGATCGCGACGAGGTCTTCGAGTGGTTCGATTTGCCGAGCGTGGCGGATATCAGCGGGGAACCTCTCGAGGGCACTGTTGCCGAGCACTGCGATGCGTAGGCCAAGCCCCACCTGCGGGCCTGCTAGTCCCACCCCCGGGGCCGCGTGCATGGTCGCCAGCATGAGCCGGCCGAGCTCGACGAGGTCTCGGCTATGACCATGTGGTGGAATTGTCCTACTGCGGTGGCGCAGGCACGGCTCGCCGGCGGTTAAGACAGCTGAGGCCGGGGGCAACTGTTGAAGGCGGCGATGGCCCTTCCGAGCGCGACTGCAGGTTCGATCGCCGAGTCCCACTGTGGTAGAGCGTCGTCGGTCGCGTGCGCCAGGTTTACCGAACTGCCGAACATACCCACGCCGGCACCTAGCATGAGATCGCGTCGACGGATACCACGCATGAGATCTTCTCCCCTCGGGTTCGGCTGCTGTTGGCTCGGGTTTGCAAGGTGAGGTGTCTTTCGTCGTATGCCTCTTCTGCGTGGGCAATGACGTTGTTCGTCTCTAGCCCTAATGAGGTCGCTGTGCGTCATTCCACACGTCCGTGTGCCGCGTCTGACCGGGCGCGGGCCGACCTCCGCGGTGAGGCTCGTTCGTTCGAGGCGAGGCGATTCGGCTAGATGCCGAACCGGTCCACTCGTGATATCGACACCCATAGCGCGTCCGCCCCAGTCCGGTCCCAGTGTCGGCGGCGCTCCTCATCGAGTGCGGCGTCTCCGAGGCGGGACTGCACTTCAGCTCAGGTCATCCCCAGTGCCTGGATGTGGCTGAGCGCGCCCAGAATCCGCGGGATCAGTGCGGCGATCTCACTGCGAACGATTCATAGTGGTGGCGGGGCACCTCTAGCTGGCCGGATGGCCATCTGAGCATCACGTGGGTATGGATCGACTCGCACGTCACGACCAGGTCGTCGAAGACATCGCGCACCAGGTCGGTCGGGAGCGTCCGCG
The DNA here is from genome assembly GCF_057815145.1 of Tsukamurella sp. II2bb. NCBI lineage: Bacteria > Bacillati > Actinomycetota > Actinomycetes > Mycobacteriales > Tsukamurellaceae > Tsukamurella > Tsukamurella sp. II2bb. Next base: position 1,891 of record NZ_JBYPZI010000002.1, on the reverse strand, counting down.
CTTGGGCCTGCGTGATCGCTTGGGTGACCACCGTGTGCGCTTGGTATTCATCGCGAACCGGCTGTCCCTCGCCGGCCCACGCGCGGGCCCACGCCCAGATCTGCAAGCTACGACGCCATACGAGCAGAAGACTCGTCTAGCACGGCGTAGGTGTATTCCCCGCTGTCATGCTTGAGCGCCAACGAATCCGGGTGTGCGGCCGTCGTAGTGGCCAATGCCTGGGCAAGATTTGACACATGTATCCCCTTCACGAAATCTCGAGAACTGAAAACGATCTGCACGGCTCGGTGCATGGGTAGTGGGAACTAGCTGTCGATAGTGCCGGTGCGGCCGTGCACCGCCGTCACCATCTGCGCCAACGTCGCTTCCTGCGCCGGCGTGCGGGCGAAGCTCGTGAGGTTCAGCAGCGGGTTGAACCGCTTGCGTGCGATGGCCTTGGCGTAGGTGAACTCGCGCAGGCCGTCGGCGCCGTGGATACGGCCGAAGCCCGACTCGCCGACGCCGCCGAACGGCAGGTTCGGCACCCCGGCGAAGGTGATGATGCCGTTCACCGCCGCCATGCCCGAGCGGATCTTGTCGGCCAGCTCCATGCCGCGGGCCTTGGAGAAGACCGTCGCGGCGAGGCCGTACTTCGTGGCGTTCGCGAGCTCGACCGCCTCGTCCATGGTGTCCACCTTGGCGACGGTGACCGTCGGGCCGAAGGTCTCCTCGGTGACCGCGACCGAGTCCTCGGGGACGTCGACGAGCACCGTCGGCTGGACCCAGCGCTCGCCGACGGCGTCCGCGCCGCCGACGAGGGCGCGGCCGCCGCGGGCCAGGGCGTCCTCGATGTGCGCCTTGATGATCGGCAGCTGGCTCGGCATGGTGATCGGGCCGATCTTGGAGTCGACCGCGTCGTTGGCGGTGACCTCGCGGGCCTTGGCGACCAGCTTCTCCAGGAACGGGTCGTAGACGTCCTTGTGCACGTAGACGCGTTCGACGCCGACGCAGGTCTGCCCGGCGTTGGCGAAGGCGCCCCACGCGGCGGCGTCGGCGGCGGCGTCGAGGTCGGCGTCGCGGTCGACGAGGAAGGCGTCCTTGCCGCCGGCCTCGATCACGACCGGGGTGAGAGTCTCGGCGCACGCGGCCATGACCTTCTTGCCGGTGGCGGTGGAGCCGGTGAAGGCCACCTTGTTCACGCCCGAGGTGCACAGGGCGTGGCCGGTCTCGCCGAGGCCGGTGACGGTCTGCAGCACCGGGCGGCCTACGGCCTCCTCGAAGGTGCGGGCCAGCCACACTCCGACGCCGGGCGTGTACTCGGAGGGCTTGAAGACGACGGCGTTGCCCGCGGCGAGGGCGTAGGCGATCGAGCCCATCGGGGTGAAGACGGGGTAGTTCCACGGACCGATCACGCCGACCACGCCCAGCGGGTGGTAGCGCACCGACGCCGACTGGTTCGCCATGACCAGGCCCGAGCCGACCCGACGCGGCCCGAGCACCTTCTTCGCGTGCGACGCCGCGTAGGAGAGGTGGTCGATGCCGAGCGCGGCCTCGAGCAGGGCGTCGCCGTGCGGCTTGCCGGTCTCGTCGTGGACGATCTGCGCCAGCTGGTTGATCCGGCGGGTGATCACGCCCTTCCAGGTGTTCAGGGCCTTCTTGCGGCCCTCGAAGCCGATCTCCTGCCACCAGTCGGCCTGCTCCCGGGCCCGGGCCACGACGGCGTGCACGTGGTCGGCGGAGTGGATCGGGTAGGACTCGACGACGTCGCCGGTCCGCGGGTTGAGAGAGTCGAAGGTCTTGGTGTTCGCTGCGGTCATGCTGACTTCCTGATCTCGTCGGCCGCCTTCTCGGCGATCATGATGGTGGGGGCGTTCGTGTTGCCGCGGGTGATCATCGGCATCACCGAGGCGTC
>NZ_JBYPZI010000018.1:0-3417 GCF_057815145.1 Tsukamurella sp. II2bb | reverse complement strand
CCCTTTTTGCGGGGGTTGTTCGGGTTTGGTGTGTGTTTTGTGTGTTGTAAGTGTCTAAGGGCGCACGGTGGATGCCTTGGCGCAAGGAGCCGATGAAGGACGTGGGAGGCTGCGATATGCCTCGGGGAGCTGTCAACCGAGCTGTGATCCGAGGATTTCCGAATGGGGAAACCCAGCACCAGTCATGTGGTGTTACCCGCCTCTGAATATATAGGGGGTGTGGAGGGAACGAGGGGAAGTGAAACATCTCAGTACCCTCAGGAAGAGAAAACAAGAGTGATTCCGTGAGTAGTGGCGAGCGAAAGCGGATGAGGCTAAACCATGCACATGTGATACCGGGTAGGGGTTGTGTGTGTGGTGTTGTGGGGTTCATCTTTCCAGTACTACCTTGCTGGAGGGCAGTGAGAAATCGTCATGTTAGGTGAAGTGGCCTGGAATGGCCTGCCGGAGAGGGTGAGAGTCCCGTAACTGAAAATGTGGTGACTGCCTGGATGAGTTTCCCGAGTAGCAGCGAGCCCGTGGAATTTGCTGTGAATCTGCCGGGACCACCCGGTAAGCCTGAATACTACCTTGCGACCGATAGCGGACTAGTACCGTGAGGGAAAGGTGAAAAGTACCCCGGGAGGGGAGTGAAATAGTACCTGAAACCGTGTGCTTACAATCCGTCAGAGCCCTCGTTGTGGGGTGATGGCGTGCCTTTTGAAGAATGAGCCTGCGAGTCAGTGCTCGGTGGCGAGGTTAACCCGTTGTGGGGTAGCCGTAGCGAAAGCGAGTCCGAAGAGGGCGTTCTATAGTCGCCGGGTCTGGACCCGAAGCGGAGTGATCTACCCATGGCCAGGGTGAAGCAGCAGTAAGATGTTGTGGAGGCCCGAACCCACTTAGGTTGAAAACTGAGGGGATGAGCTGTGGGTAGGGGTGAAAGGCCAATCAAACTCCGTGATAGCTGGTTCTCCCCGAAATGCATTTAGGTGCAGCGTCACGTGTTTCTTGCCGGAGGTAGAGCTACTGGATGGCCGATGGGCCCTCACAGGTTACTGACGTCAGCCAAACTCCGAATGCCGGTAAGTGAGAGCGTGGCAGTGAGACTGCGGGGGATAAGCTTCGTAGTCGAGAGGGAAACAGCCCAGATCGCCGGCTAAGGCCCCTAAGCGTGTACTAAGTGGAAAAGGATGTCCGGTCGCGAAGACAACCAGGAGGTTGGCTTAGAAGCAGCCACCCTTGAAAGAGTGCGTAATAGCTCACTGGTCTAGTGGCTGGGCGCCGACAATGTAGCGGGGCTCAAGTACACCGCCGAAGCCGCGGCACTCACACCTTTGGGTGTGGGTGGGTAGGGGAGCGTCGTGCAGCCGTAGAAGCAGCGGGGTGACCTAGTTGTGGAGGCTGTGCGAGTGAGAATGCAGGCATGAGTAGCGAATGACACGTGAGAAACGTGTCCTCCGGATGACCAAGGGTTCCTGGGCTAGGTTAATCCTCCCAGGGTGAGTCGGGACCTAAGGCGAGGCCGACAGGCGTAGTCGATGGACAACGGGTTGATATTCCCGTACCCGTGTCAGATCGCCCCTGATGAATCAGTTGTACTAACCGTCCTGAAGCCGCGAGATCACCTTCGGGTGACGAGCTGGTGGATGCACGGGACCTCGGTTGGTAGTAGTCAAGCGATGGGGTGACGCAGGAAGGTAGTGGGGCCAGTCAGTGGTTGTACTGGTGTAAGCCTGTAGCACGAGATCTAGGCAAATCCGGGTCTCATGTAAGTGTGAGAGGTGATGCGTAGCCGTTGCGGTGAATTCCATGATCCTATGCTGCCGAGAAAAGCCTCTAGCGAGATCTGATGTGGCCCGTACCCCAAACCAACACAGGTGGTCAGGTAGAGAATACCAAGGAGATCGAGAGAACTGTGGTTAAGGAACTCGGCAAAATGCCCCCGTAACTTCGGGAGAAGGGGGACCTCGCATGGTGACCGGACTTGCTCCGTGAGCTGTGGGGGGTCGCAGAGACCAGAGAGAAGCGACTGTTTACTAAAAACACAGGTCCATGCGAAGTCGTAAGACGATGTATATGGACTGACGCCTGCCCGGTGCTGGAAGGTTAAGAGGACCGGTTAGCCGTAAGGCGAAGCTGAGAATTTAAGCCCCAGTAAACGGCGGTGGTAACTATAACCATCCTAAGGTAGCGAAATTCCTTGTCGGGTAAGTTCCGACCTGCACGAATGGCGTAACGACTTCTCTGCTGTCTCAACCACAGACTCGGCGAAATTGCAGTACGAGTAAAGATGCTCGTTACGCGCGGCAGGACGAAAAGACCCCGGGACCTTCACTATAGCTTGGTATTGGTGTTCGGTTCGGTTTGTGTAGGATAGGTGGGAGACTGTGAAGTGGGCACGCCAGTGTTCGTGGAGTCGTTGTTGAAATACCACTCTGATCGTATTGGATACCTTAACCTCGGACCATGATCTGGTTCAGGGACAGTGCCTGGTGGGTAGTTTAACTGGGGCGGTTGCCTCCCAAAATGTAACGGAGGCGCCCAAAGGTTCCCTCAGCCTGGTTGGCAATCAGGTGTTGAGTGCAAGTGCACAAGGGAGCTTGACTGTGAGACTGACAGGTCGAGCAGGGACGAAAGTCGGGACTAGTGATCCGGCACCGGCAAGTGGAAGCGGTGTCGCTCAACGGATAAAAGGTACCCCGGGGATAACAGGCTGATCTTCCCCAAGAGTCCATATCGACGGGATGGTTTGGCACCTCGATGTCGGCTCGTCGCATCCTGGGGCTGGAGTAGGTCCCAAGGGTTGGGCTGTTCGCCCATTAAAGCGGCACGCGAGCTGGGTTTAGAACGTCGTGAGACAGTTCGGTCTCTATCCGCCGCGCGCGTTAGAAACTTGAGGAAGGCTGTCCCTAGTACGAGAGGACCGGGACGGACGAACCTCTGGTGTGCCAGTTGTTCCACCAGGAGCACGGCTGGTTGGCTACGTTCGGAAGGGATAACCGCTGAAAGCATCTAAGCGGGAAGCCTGTTCCAAGATTAGGTTTCTCACCACCTTGAGTGGGTAAGACCCCCTACAGACTATGGGGTTGATAGGCCAGAACTGGAAGCGCAGTAATGCGTGTAGGTGACTGGTACTAATCGGTCGAGGGCTTACCACACACATAACATTCGCCAAAACGAACACCCCCAATTGGGTGTTTGCACAACGAACAAGCGTGTAACAACAACAGAAACCAGCATGCTGCTGGTTCGCGTCCACTATGCAATGTCTGAGACAACACACAACTGTGTTGTTTCGCAGTGTTACGGCGGCCATAGCGGAGGGGAAACGCCCGGCTCCATTCCGAACCCGGAAGCTAAGCCCTCCAGCGCCGATGGTACTGCACTCGTGAGGGTGTGGGAGAGTAGGACACCGCCGGACTACAATTAGATACAGGA
>NZ_JBYPZI010000017.1:0-6733 GCF_057815145.1 Tsukamurella sp. II2bb | reverse complement strand
GTAGCGTTCGCGGGGGACGCGTTTGAGTTGTTTGACGGCGTCGGCGAGGGGGACGAGGCCGATTTGGGTGCCGCGGAGGGAGACCATGTTGCCGGTTTTGCCGGCGTGGGCGGCGTCGGCGGCGTTGACGCCGTAGCGGGTGGCGAGGACGCGGTCGGCGGGGGTGGGGGTGCCGCCGCGTTGGACGTGGCCGAGGACGGTGGTGCGGACTTCTTTGTTGATGCGTTTTTCGATTTCGACGCCGAGTTGGTGGGCGACGCCGGTGAAGCGTTCGTGGCCGAATTCGTCGGTGCCGCCGAGGCGCAGTTCCATGGTGCCTTCGGCGGGTTTGGCGCCTTCGGCGACGACGCAGATGAAGCTGGAGTGGCCGCGTTGGAAGCGGCGTTTGATGAGGGAGCAGACTTCTTCGACGTCGAAGGGGACTTCGGGGATGAGGACCATGTGGGCGCCGGAGGCGAGGCCGGCGTTGAGGGCGATCCAGCCGGCGTGGCGGCCCATGACTTCGACGAGCATGACGCGTTGGTGGGATTCGGCGGTGGAGTGGAGGCGGTCGATGGCGTCGGTGGCGATGGTCAGGGCGGTGTCGAAGCCGAAGGTGACGTCGGTGCAGTCGATGTCGTTGTCGATGGTTTTGGGGACGCCGACGACGGGGACGCCTTCGTCGGCGAGCCAGGAGGCGGCGGTGAGGGTGCCTTCGCCGCCGATGGGGATGAGGACGTCGATGCCGTTGTCGTCGAGGGTTTGTGTGATCCGGTCGAGGCCGGCGCGCAGGATGTCGGGGTGGGTGCGGGCGGTGCCGAGCATGGTGCCGCCTTTGGTCAGGAGGCGGTCGTTGCGGTCGTCGTTGGACAGTTGCACCCTGCGGTCTTCGAGTAGTCCGCGCCAGCCGTCTTGGAAGCCGACCACCGCTGACCCGTAGCGGGAATCGCTTGTGCGGACCACCGCCCGGATCACCGCGTTCAAACCCGGGCAGTCACCACCACCGGTCAGCACACCGATACGCACTTTCTTTCCCCTGTTCGTCGTAGGAACGGGCCCGGCCGGGCTTCGTCGTACCCGCCCATCACACGGGTATCGGAACGTTTCGACAACGGTGGTGCCCATATGGGCGCCGATTCGGGCATCGGCGAACTAGGCTGGAGGGGACGGATCGCCCGTCCGTGATGCTGTGAGGAGACATCCATGGGGTCCATGGGGCCGGCCGAAGTGGTCCGGGCCGCCGCGATCGCGCGGCGCTTCTACTTCGAGGGGAAGTCGAAGATGGAGATCGGCGCCGAGTACGGGCTGTCCCGGTACAAGGTGGCCCGAATCCTCGACGCCTGTCTCGAATCCGGGCTGGTCCGCATCGAGATCAACACCGATGCCGCGATCGATGCCGACCTGTCCGAGCGGCTCCGCCGTGCATACGGCCTGCGCCGCGCGCTGGTCGCGACGGGCTCCTTCACTGATTTCGACGGCCTGCGGCACGGACTCGGCAGGGTCGCCGCGGACCTGCTCAGCGAGGTCGTGACCGAGATCGACGTGCTCGGCGTCGGCTGGGGGCGCACCCTGGACGCTATGGCGCAGCATGTTCGGGATCTGCCGCCCTGCACCATCGTTCAGATGTCCGGTGTGGTCGGCGATGTGCAGGCCAGCTCCGTCGATCTCGTGCGCCAGCTGACTTCGGTCTCGCGCGGGCCGCAGTACCCGATCTATGCGCCGCTGATCATGTCGGACCAGCGGATGAAGGCGGCCCTCGCGAGGCAGCCCGGTGTGGCCGCGGCGATGGAGCTGTGGAAGCGGATCACGGTGGCCGTCGTCGCCGTCGGAAGCCTCGATCTGACGGGCTCGCAGGTGTACGCCATGCTGTCGGATCAGGGACGGGCGGAACTGGATTCGCTCGACGTCGCCGCCGAACTCTGTGCCATCCAGTTCAACGCCGAGGGACGCCCGGTGCGCACCAACTACAGCGGGCGCACGCTGGCGATCTCCTACCGCGAGCTGTCCGCGGTCGATGAGGTCATCGCCATCGCCGGCGGGCACCAGAAGGTGGAGGCCATCCGCGCGAGTCTGATCAGCGGAGTGGTCACGTCGCTGGTGACCGACCGGGAGACCGCCATCTCGCTCCTGCGGGTCGCGCCCGCCGAATCCGCCGATCGCGCCTGATGCCCATATGGGCGTGACGGTTGTCACCTGGATCGGCGGTGCATACGTTCCTTCGTGTGACTCGTCGAACCAAGATCGTCTGCACTCTGGGCCCTGCTGTCGGAACTGATGAGAAGGTGCTCGCTCTGGTGGAGGAGGGCATGGATGTTGCGCGCCTGAACTTCAGCCATGGTGAGCATGCCGACCATGCGGTGAATTATGCGCGGGTGCGTGCCGCGTCGGATAGGACCGGCCGGGCGGTGGGCATCCTTGCCGATCTGCAGGGGCCGAAGATCCGTTTGGGCCGGTTCGCCGGTGACGGCCGGACGGTGTGGGAGACGGGGGAGACGGTGCGGATCACCGTCGAGGATGTGGTCGGGACGCATGATCGGGTGTCGACGACGTACAAGGAGCTGGCGCAGGACGCCCGCCCGGGTGACCGCCTGCTCGTCGACGACGGCAAGGTCGGCCTGAAGGTCGTCTCGGTCGACGGTGACGACGTGGTGTGTGAGGTCACCGAGGGTGGCCCGGTGTCGAACAACAAGGGTGTTTCGTTGCCGGGGATGAACGTCTCGGTGCCGGCGTTGTCGGAGAAGGACATCGAGGATCTGGAGTTCGCGCTCGAGTTGGGTGTGGATTTCATCGCGTTGTCGTTCGTGCGGTCGCCGGCGGATATCGAGCGGGTGCATGCGGTGATGGATCGGGTGGGCCGGCGGATCCCGGTGATCGCCAAGCTCGAGAAGCCGGAGGCGATCGAGAACCTCGAGGCGGTGATCCTGGCGTTCGATGCGGTGATGGTGGCGCGTGGTGATCTGGGTGTGGAGTTGCCGCTGGAGGAGGTGCCGTTGGTGCAGAAGCGGGCGATTCAGATCGCGCGGGAGAACGCCAAGCCGGTGATCGTGGCGACGCAGATGTTGGAGTCGATGATTGAGAACAGTCGTCCGACTCGGGCGGAGGCGTCGGATGTGGCGAATGCGGTGCTCGATGGTGCGGATGCGGTGATGTTGTCGGGTGAGGTGTCGGTGGGTAAGTACCCGATCGAGACGGTCCGCACCATGGCGACGATCGTGAGCACCGTCGAACGCGGCCCCGTCAGGATCCTCGACCTCGCCCACACTCCCCGGACCAAGGCCGGTGTGATCTCCTACGCTGCGCGGGATATCGGCGAGCGGCTCCAGGTCGCGGCGCTCGCGGCGTTCACGGAGACCGGCGATACCGTGCGCCGCCTTGCCCGACTCCGCACCCACCTGCCGCTGGTCGCCTTCACGCCGCACCCACAGGTACGGAACCAGCTCACTCTGTCGTGGGGCACGCAGGGCTTCCTCGTCGATCCGGTCAGCAGCACAGACCAGATGATCGCCCAGGTCGACTCCGCCCTGCTCGGTCTCGGCAGGTACGCGCGCGGCCACCAGGTGGTCGTCGTGGCCGGTGCGCCTCCCGGGACCGTCGGCTCGACGAACCTGATCCGTGTGCATCGGATCGGCGAGGAAGACCACTGACGGCGAGCCGTCGAATCAGTGCCGACGGGGAACTGTCGATTCGAACCCGGCGGCGTGCCGTTCGGCTCGATACTGACGGCGGCGAGCCGTCGACCTACTGCTGAGGGCTGACGCCCCGACTATCGACCAGAGGAATGCCGCCCTGGCGTTCCAGGAGAGGACAAACATGCCCATCGCTACGCCTGAGGCTTATCGGGAGATGCTGGACCGCGCTCGTACCAACGGTTACGCGTATCCGGCGATCAATTGCACGTCGAGCGAGACGATCAATGCGGCGATCAAGGGTTTCGCCGACGCCGGTAGTGACGGGATCATCCAGTTCTCCACTGGTGGTACGGAGTTCGGGTCGGGTCTGGGTGTCAAGGACATGGTGACCGGTGCGGTGGCGTTGGCGGAGTTCGCGCATGTGGTGGCGGCGAAGTACGACGTGACGGTGGCCCTGCACACGGATCACTGCCCGAAGGACAAGTTGGACGGCCTGGTGCGTCCGTTGCTGGCGATTTCGCAGGAGCGGGTGGACCGGGGCTTGAATCCGTTGTTCCAGTCGCATATGTGGGACGGGTCGGCGATTCCGCTGGAGGAGAACCTGGAGATCGCGCAGGAGCTGCTGGCGAAGTGTAAGGCGGCGAACATCATCTTGGAGATCGAGATCGGTGTGGTCGGTGGTGAGGAGGACGGTGTCGAGAATGAGATCAACGACAAGCTGTTCACCAGTGATGAGGACTTCGGGAAGACGGTCGATGCGTTGGGGACGGAGGGGTACCTGCTGGCGGCGACGTTCGGCAATGTTCATGGTGTGTACAAGCCGGGGAATGTGAAGTTGCGTCCGTCGGTGTTGCGGGATGGTCAGGCGGTGGCGTCGGAGAAGTTGGGTCTGCCGGCGGGGAGTAAGCCCTTCGATTTCGTCTTCCACGGTGGTTCGGGGTCGCTCAAGAGTGAGATCGAGGAGTCGTTGTCGTACGGCGTGGTGAAGATGAATGTTGATACTGATACGCAGTACGCGTTCACCCGTCCGGTGGCGGGGCACATGTTCAGTAACTATGACGGGGTGCTCAAGGTCGATGGGGAGGTCGGCAACAAGAAGGTCTACGACCCCCGCTCCTACCTGAAGAAGGCGGAGGCGTCGATGGCGGAGCGGGTCGTGGAGGCCTGCAACGACCTGCATTCCGCCGGAAAGTCCATCAGCGCTTCCTGATCGGAATCCGCTGCACCATCCTCAAGCTCATCCCTCGTCCGCCATTCACGGATACGCCGTGACACGGACACATCTGAAAGGAATACCCATGACGATTCGCGTAGGCATCAACGGATTCGGCCGCATCGGCCGTAACTTCTTCCGCGCCGTCGCCGCCCAGAAGGCGCTGGGTGCCACCGACATCGAGATCGTGGCGGTCAACGACCTGACCGATAATGCGATGCTGGCGCATCTGCTCAAGTTCGATTCGATCCTCGGTCGGCTGGACGCGGACGTGGTCGCCGACGGTGACTCGATCCGGGTGGGCGATCAGGTGATCAAGGCTCTGGAGGTCCGTGAGGGCCCGTCGGCGCTGCCCTGGGGCGACCTCGGCGTCGACGTGGTCGTCGAGTCCACGGGTATCTTCACCGCTCGTGCCAAGGCTCAGGGTCACCTGGATGCCGGGGCCAAGAAGGTCATCATCTCCGCCCCCGCCTCGGACGAGGACATCACGATCGTGATGGGCGTCAACGACGACAAGTACGACGGCAGCCAGAACATCATCTCCAACGCCTCGTGCACCACGAACTGCCTCGGCCCGCTGGCGAAGGTGATCAACGACGAGTTCGGCATCGTCAGTGGCCTGATGACGACGGTGCATGCGTACACGCAGGATCAGAATCTGCAGGACGGTCCGCACAAGGATCCGCGTCGTGCCCGGGCCGCCGCGATCAACATCGTGCCGACCTCCACCGGTGCGGCGAAGGCGATCGGCCTCGTCCTGCCCGAGCTCAAGGGCAAGCTGGACGGCTACGCGCTGCGGGTGCCGATCCCCACGGGCTCGGTCACCGACCTCACCGTCGAGCTGAACAAGCGGGCCACCGCGGATGAGATCAACGCCGCGCTCAAGGCCGCCGCCGAGGGCAAGCTCAAGGGCATCCTGAAGTACTACGACGCCCCGATCGTCTCCTCCGACATCGTGACCGACCCGCACAGCTCGCTGTTCGACGCCGGTTTGACCAAGGTCATCGACAACCAGGCCAAGGTCGTTTCCTGGTACGACAACGAGTGGGGCTACAGCAACCGGCTCGTGGACCTCACCGGGCTCGTCGGGAAGTCGCTCTGATGACCGCCGGCGAGATCATCCAGGTAGGCGCCCGCGAGATTCTTGATTCGCGTGGTAATCCGACGGTCGAGGTCGAGATTGTGTTGGCGGATGGGAGCTTTGCGCGGGCGGCGGTGCCGTCGGGTGCGTCCACTGGTGAGCATGAGGCCGTGGAGTTGCGTGATGGTGGTGACCGGTATCTGGGTAAGGGTGTGACGAAGGCTGTTGAGGGTGTGTTGGAGGTGATCGCGCCTGAGGTGATCGGTATCCCTGCGGATGAGCAGCGGATCATCGACCAGACGTTGTTGGATTTGGATGGCACGCCGGATAAGAGTCGGTTGGGGGCGAATGCCCTGTTGGGTGTGTCGCTGGCGGCGGCGAAGGCGGCGGCGGAGTCGGCGGCGCTGCCCCTGTTTCGTTACCTGGGTGGTCCGAACGCGCATATTCTGCCGGTGCCGATGATGAACATCCTCAACGGTGGGGCGCATGCGGATAGTGGTGTGGATGTGCAGGAGTTCATGGTGGCGCCGATCGGGGCGGAGACGTTCAAGGAGTCGCTGCGGTGGGGCGCGGAGGTGTATCACTCGCTGAAGTCGGTGCTCAAGGCCAAGGGTTTGAACACGGGTTTGGGTGATGAGGGTGGTTTCGCGCCGTCGGTGGCTGGTACTCGGGAGGCGTTGGAGCTGATCTCGGAGGCCATCGGCAAGACCGGCCTCACGCTCGGGTCGGATGTGGCGTTGGCGTTGGATGTGGCGGCGACGGAGTTCTACAGCCCGGAGGGGTACCGGTTCGAGGGCAAGACGCTGTCGGCGGCGGAGATGGGTGAGTTCT
>NZ_JBYPZI010000016.1:0-25493 GCF_057815145.1 Tsukamurella sp. II2bb | reverse complement strand
CCCCGAGGCATATCGCAGCCTCCCACGTCCTTCATCGGCTCCTTGCGCCAAGGCATCCACCGTGCGCCCTTAGACACTTACAACACACAAAACACACACCAAACCCGAACAACCCCCGCAAAAAGGGGCCGCCACAAGCAAGCCGCGCATCTCATGACATCAAGCGCCAAAAAAACACAACAAAATGCTTACACAGAAACATGTAAAATTACAGAAACAAAAACTCGATAACAACCAACACAAAGCATGCCGGCACATCAAGTTGATGCTCGCGTCCACTATACAATTCTCAAACAACACACACCACCACACCGCCACCCACCCACACCCCCAACAGAGGCCGTGGTACGCAGGCGCTGACGTGCAGCAGCACAATTGAAAGGACGTGTCCTCTCAGACACCCAACAGTGTGCCGACGAAACCCCACCAACCAACCCCGAAAGGCCGGCCCAGCAGGCGATAACAATTACCGTGTCAGTGTTCCACCCAATAAAAGTGAGCAACCACCTCAGCCACATTCGAGCTGACAGATGGCACTAATGCTCCTTAGAAAGGAGGTGATCCAGCCGCACCTTCCGGTACGGCTACCTTGTTACGACTTCGTCCCAATCGCCAATCCCACCTTCGACAGCTCCCTCCCACAAGGGGTTAGGCCACCGGCTTCGGGTGTTACCGACTTTCATGACGTGACGGGCGGTGTGTACAAGGCCCGGGAACGTATTCACCGCAGCGTTGCTGATCTGCGATTACTAGCGACTCCGACTTCATGGGGTCGAGTTGCAGACCCCAATCCGAACTGAGACGCGCTTTAAGGGATTCGCTCCACCTCACGGTATCGCAGCCCTCTGTACGCGCCATTGTAGCATGTGTGAAGCCCTGGACATAAGGGGCATGATGACTTGACGTCATCCCCACCTTCCTCCGAGTTGACCCCGGCAGTCTCTCACGAGTCCCCACCATAACGTGCTGGCAACATGAGACAAGGGTTGCGCTCGTTGCGGGACTTAACCCAACATCTCACGACACGAGCTGACGACAGCCATGCACCACCTGTATAGAAGGCACAAGGCAAACCACATCTCTGCGGCGATCCTCTATATGTCAAACCCAGGTAAGGTTCTTCGCGTTGCATCGAATTAATCCACATGCTCCGCCGCTTGTGCGGGCCCCCGTCAATTCCTTTGAGTTTTAGCCTTGCGGCCGTACTCCCCAGGCGGGGTACTTAATGCGTTAGCTACGGCACGGATCCCGTGGAAGGAAACCCACACCTAGTACCCACCGTTTACGGCGTGGACTACCAGGGTATCTAATCCTGTTCGCTACCCACGCTTTCGCTCCTCAGCGTCAGTTACTGCCCAGAGACCCGCCTTCGCCACCGGTGTTCCTCCTGATATCTGCGCATTCCACCGCTACACCAGGAATTCCAGTCTCCCCTACAGTACTCAAGTCTGCCCGTATCGCCTGCAGGCCCGAGGTTAAGCCTCGGGTTTTCACAGACGACGTGACAAACCGCCTACGAGCTCTTTACGCCCAGTAAATCCGGACAACGCTCGCACCCTACGTATTACCGCGGCTGCTGGCACGTAGTTGGCCGGTGCTTCTTCTGTAGGTACCGTCACTTACGCTTCGTCCCTACTGAAAGAGGTTTACAACCCGAAGGCCGTCATCCCTCACGCGGCGTCGCTGCATCAGGCTTCCGCCCATTGTGCAATATTCCCCACTGCTGCCTCCCGTAGGAGTCTGGGCCGTGTCTCAGTCCCAGTGTGGCCGGTCGCCCTCTCAGGCCGGCTACCCGTCGTCGCCTTGGTAGGCCATTACCCCACCAACAAGCTGATAGGCCGCGGGCCCATCCCATACCGCAAAAGCTTTCCACCCACCCCCATGCAGGAGCAGGTCATATCCGGTATTAGACCCAGTTTCCCAGGCTTATCCCGAAGTACAGGGCAGGTCACCCACGTGTTACTCACCCGTTCGCCACTCGTGTACCCCCGAAAGGGCCTTACCGTTCGACTTGCATGTGTTAAGCACGCCGCCAGCGTTCGTCCTGAGCCAGGATCAAACTCTCCATAAAAAACACTAGAAACCCAAGGTTTCAGCATAATCCAGGAAATCCTGAACAAAACGAAACCACTGACAAAAATCAATGATTCCAGAAATACATCTCGCAAAGAAATAAACGAGAAAAGCCACAACACAAACAACCAAGTACAAATACTGATTGTCCATGCGTGCCAAAAAAAATTTTGGCACTGACAATTTCATCGACACACTGTTGAGTTCTCAAAGAACACGCCAAACGCGGCCGCCCACACCATATGAATTCCGTGTGAACCGCACCCTCGCAGGCCGTTCCAAGTTACCCGAACCAAGCCGGCCAGTCAAACTCACTGGCCCCACCCGCTCGGAGCAACCGTTCTAGCTTACCAGATCGGATTTCCGTTCGCAACCCGCTCTCGCGGACCGCAGACCTCCGAACTGCACACCACATGGAGGAACCACACGATCGCGCAGAGCGTGATCGAGGAGAAGGTTTCTCTTCCATGGCGGTCAGCATGATGATCCTTGCGGATCGTCCCGGTTTCCGACTTCCGGCGGCGCGTCGAGTTCCGGATTCACCGGACCTCCGTGGGCCTTGCCGGGCGGCGCCTGGGCGCTGCTGACTCGATATAAGTTACACACGTCGAACTCGGAACACAAATCGGCAGGTGGTCCCACCGATCCGGGGCACCGTCGCGCCCCGGATCCACCGGCCGACGACGCAGGTCAGGAGACGCGCTCGATCTGCCCACCGAGCGCCGTCACGTTCCCGACGAAGTTCGGATAGCCGCGGTCGATGTGGAAGACGTCGTGCACCTCGGTGACCCCGTCGGCACAGAGGCCGGCCAGGACCAGGCCGACGCCGGCGCGGATGTCCGTGGACCAGACGGGCGCGCTCGAGAGCTGCTCCACTCCCCTGATCACCGCGTGATGGCCGTCGGTCCGCGCGTCCGCTCCGAGGCGCACCATCTCCTCGACGAATCGGAACCGTGCCTCGAAGACGTTCTCCGTGATCATGGACGTCCCGTCCGCCACGCAGGCCATGCCGATCGCCATCGGCTGGAGATCGGTGGGGAATCCCGGGAACGGCAGGGTCGCGACGTTCACCGCGTGCGGACGCTCCGGCGAGGCGATGCGGAAACCGTCCGCGCGCTCGGTCACCGTCGCGCCCGCATCCTGGAGCTTCTGCAGCACGACCCCCAGCGTCTCCGGGGCGACTCCGGTGACCGTGATGTCCCCGCGCGTCATCACCGCGGCGAAGCCCCAGGTGGCCGCGACGATCCGGTCGCCGATCACCCGGTGCTCCGTGGGGTGCAGCTTCTCCACCCCGCGCACCATGAGCGTGTCGGTACCGATCCCCTCGATATCGGCACCCATCTGCACGAGCATCGAGCACAGATCGACGATCTCCGGCTCGCGCGCCACGTTGCTGATCACCGTCAGCCCCGAAGCCAGGACCGCGGCCATGAGGATGTTCTCGGTGGCGCCCACCGAGGGGAACTCCAGGGTGATCTCGGCGCCCGTCAGTGAATCCGCCTGGGCGACAACGCAACCGTGCTCGATCGAGCTGGTGGCACCGAGCGCGCGCAGTCCGGACTGGTGCATGTCCAACGGGCGGGAACCGATCGCATCGCCACCCGGGAGCGCCACCACCGCGCGGTGCTCACGAGCCATCAACGGCCCGAGCACGCAGACCGAGGCGCGGAACTGCTTGACCGCGTCGAAGTCGGCGCGATGGTTGAGCACCGCCGGCGTCGTGATGCGCGCCGTGTCCCCGTCGAGCTCGACCTCCGCACCGAGACCCCGTAGGACGTCCGCCATCAGCGGCACGTCCAGGATCTCGGGGCAGTTCGTCAGGACGGACGTGCCCTCGGCGAGCAACGTCGCCGCCATCAGCTTCAGGACGCTGTTCTTCGCGCCCCCGACCGTGACCTCGCCCGTCAGTCGGGCTCCACCGTGCACCAGAAACTTCTCACCCACAGCGGTCAGCCTATGGCACACCGCACTGCGCTGTGACAGCCTGTGACCATGGCAGTCCACCTCACCCGTATCTACACCCGCACCGGCGACGACGGCACCACGGGGCTCGGCGACTTCTCCCGGGTCACGAAATCGGATGCGCGGCTGCGGGCGTACGCGGACTGCGACGAGGCGAACGCGGCCCTCGGGCTGGCGGTCACCGTCGGAGATCCGGACCCGGACGTCCGCGCGGTACTCCTCCGGATCCAGAACGAGCTCTTCGACGTGGGCGCGGACCTGTCGAACCCCGTCGTCGACGATCCCGAGTACCCGCCGCTGCGCGTGACCGACGATTACATCGACCGGCTCGAGGCCTGGTGCGACCGGTACAACGAGAATCTTCCGAAGCTCGATTCCTTCGTCCTCCCCGGCGGAACCCCCCTGGCCGCCTACCTGCATCTGGCGCGCACCGTCGTACGACGGGCGGAGCGGGCGGCGTGGGACGCCGTGCGGGAACACGGGGACACGGTCTCCGTACTGCCGGCGAAGTACCTCAA
Organism: Tsukamurella sp. II2bb; assembly: GCF_057815145.1. Taxonomy (NCBI): domain Bacteria; kingdom Bacillati; phylum Actinomycetota; class Actinomycetes; order Mycobacteriales; family Tsukamurellaceae; genus Tsukamurella; species Tsukamurella sp. II2bb. The sequence continues at coordinate 20,940 of NZ_JBYPZI010000016.1, read as the reverse complement.
CCGGCTGTCGGACCTGCTGTTCATCCTGTCCCGGGTCGCGAATCCCGGCGGCGACGTGCTGTGGCGGCCCGGCGGCGAGCGCTGACGCGCGATGCGCGCGTCTCCATGACGCCGCGCGCGGCCCGGTCCGGTAGTGCTGGCGGCCTAGTAGTGCTGGCGGCGGGAGCTGGGCCGCGATTCGAGCCAGGACTGGAAAGCCGTCAGGCCGTCCCGCGCGAACGCGAGCTCCGTCTCCCCGCCCGGGGTGACGGCGTGCACGATCACCATGTCCGGGTCGATGACGTCGAGCTCGGTTCCCTGGGGCCCGCGGCGACCGACGATCTCGGTCCCGTTGCGCGGCAACGTCCAGCTGGGGCCGAGCCGGACGCTCGAGAGCCGGTAGTACTTCAGTTCGTGGTCGTCGTAGCGGAGCGTGCCGTGACGCCAGCCCTGCTCCCCCGACGCCGGCAGGTACCGCAGGATGATCGGTACACCGGCCACGCGGAGGCTGTACAGGCGTAGTACGACGACCGTGCCGATCACGAGCAGCACGAGCACGGCGACCACCGCGACGAAGACCACTCCGCCCATCACCCGCTCCTTACTCCGGATAGCAGGAAAGCCGGTGGCCCGTCCAGACCGGGCCACCGGCTTTCACGCTGCTGCTCCTATATTACTTGCCCGCGAGGAGCTCGATCGCGCGCAACCGTCCGTGCGCGACCGCCTGCTCGTCGGACCCCTCCGCCGCCGCCTCGAAGGCGCGCCGGACCTCGGCCTCCTCCAGCGACGTGGCCCACTCGGCCCCGTCCGCGAGGACCGTGACCTTCTCGCCCGTCACCGAGAGGAAGCCGCCTCGGATCGCCGCGGCCAGTCGCTCGCCGCCCACCGTGTCGATGGCGACAGCGCCACCGGTGGCGAGCTGGCCGAACAGCGGCTCGTGATGAGCCAGCACACCCAGCTCACCCTCGGTGGTCTGGGCGATGACGAAGGTCGCCTCGCCCGACCACAGCCGCTCCTCGACGGAGACGACCTCTACCTGAAACGCCGTGTCAGCCACTGGAAACTACTTCCCGGCGATCTTCTTCGCGGCCGCCTCGACGTCGTCGAGACCACCACAGCTGTTGAACGCCTGCTCGGGCAGGTGATCGAACTCGCCCTTGCACACGCGGTCGAAGGCCTCGATGGTGTCCGACAGCGGGACGACCGAGCCCTTCTCGCCCGTGAACTTCTCGGCGACGATGAAGTTCTGGCCGAGGAACTTCTGGAGACGGCGAGCGCGCTGCACCGTGACCTTGTCCTCCTCGGAGAGCTCGTCCATACCGAGGATGGCGATGATGTCCTGCAGCTCCTTGTACTTCTGCAGGATGCGCTTGACCTCGTTGGCGACGCGGAAGTGCTCGTCGCCCACGATCGACGCCTCGAGGATGCGCGAGGTCGACGTCAGGGGATCCACGGCGGGGTAGATACCCAGCTGCGAGATCGGACGCGAGAGCTCGGTGGTCGCGTCGAGGTGCGCGAAGGTGGTGGCCGGCGCCGGGTCGGTGTAGTCGTCGGCGGGCACGTAGATGGCCTGCAGCGAGGTGATCGACCGGCCCTTCGTCGAGGTGATGCGCTCCTGGAGCTCACCCATCTCGTCGGCCAGGGTGGGCTGGTAACCCACGGCGGAGGGCATACGACCCAGCAGGGTCGAGACCTCGGAGCCCGCCTGCGTGAAGCGGAAGATGTTGTCGATGAACAGCAGCACGTCCTGGTGCTGGACATCGCGGAAGTACTCGGCCATGGTCAGGGCCGAGAGGGCGACGCGCATACGCGTCCCCGGCGGCTCGTCCATCTGGCCGAACACCAGGGCGGTGTCCTGGAGCACGCCCATCTCCTCCATCTCGAGGTGGAGGTCGGTGCCCTCACGGGTACGCTCGCCGACGCCCGCGAACACCGAGGTGCCCGAGAACTCGCGCGCGATACGGGTGATCATCTCCTGGATCAGAACGGTCTTGCCGACACCGGCACCACCGAACAGACCGATCTTGCCGCCCTTGACGTACGGGGTGAGCAGGTCGATGACCTTGATGCCCGTCTCCAGGATCTCGGTCTTGCCCTCGAGCTGGTCGAAGGCCGGGGGCTTGCGGTGGATGCCCCACTGCTCGCCGTCGCGGCCGAGGCCGGGGGTGTCCAGGCAGTCGCCCAGGGCGTTGAAGACGTGACCCTTGACGACATCGCCGACGGGCACGCGGATCGGGTAGCCCGAGTCGATGACGTCGGTGCCGCGGACCAGGCCGTCGGTCGGCTGCATCGAGATGGCGCGCACCAGGTTGTCGCCGAGGTGCTGCGCGACCTCGAGGGTCAGCGTCTTGGCCACGGACGGGAGGGTGATCTCCGCGCGCAGGGCGTTGAACAGGTCGGGAACGGCGCCGCGCGGGAACTCGATGTCGACGACCGGGCCGATGACCCGCGTCACGCGACCGGTGGCCGCAGCGGTGCCCGCCGACGCGGGCTGGGTAGCTGTAGTCATGTGTCTGCTTTCCGGTTTCTAGTTCGCGAGGGCGCCGGCGCCACCGACGATTTCGCTGATTTCCTGGGTGATCTGCGCCTGGCGGAGCTGGTTGGCCTCGCGGGAGAGCGAGACGGCCAGATCATTGGCGTTGTCCGTGGCCGCCTTCATGGCCGTACGACGGGCCGCGTTCTCCGAGGCCGCCGAGTCGAGCAGGGCCGCGAAGACGCGGGTGGCGATGTACTTGGGCAGCAGCGCCGACAGCAGGCTGTCCGCGCTCGGCTCGAAGGTGAAGTTGCGCTCCACGACGTCCGCCGGCGAATCGTCGGCCTCCTCGACGACGAGGGGCGCCATCCGGCGCACCTCGGGGTTCTGCGAGAGCATCGACACGAAGCGCGTGTAGACGATGTGCAGCTCGTCGACGCCGTGCGTCTCGACACCGTCGATCGTCACGTACTCGTCCGAGCCGGTCTCGAAGAGCTTCACCAGCGTCTCCGTGGCGGCGGTGGCATCCGAATGGTTCGGCTGCTGCGAGAAGCCGGTCCAGGCGCCCGCGACCTCCTGGCCGCGGAACCGGAAGTAGTCCAGCCCCTTCTGGCCCATGACGTACAGGACGGGCTCCTTGCCCTCGTCCTTGAGCAGCTGGATCAGCTCGCGCGTCTCCCGCAGCACGTTCGAGTTGTAGCCGCCGCACATACCGCGGTCGGAGGAGACGACGAGGATGGCGGCGCGCTTGGGGTTCGCCCGCTCGGTGAGGAGCGGGTGATCCAGCGAACCGGACTTGCTCGCCAGCTCCGACAGCACCGAGGTCATCTCCTCGGCGTAGGGCTTGGCGGCCGCGACCCGGGCCTGCGCCTTGGTGATCCGCGACGTCGCGATCAGTTCCTGCGCCTTGGTGATCTTCTTGGTCGAGTTGACCGAACGGATCCGCGAGCGCAGCTCTCGGATACTAGCCATTGCGCTTGACCTTGATCGTCTCGTGCTCGACGTCCTCGGCCGGCAGCGCGCCGGCCTCGGCCTCGTTCACCACGCGCGAGCCGTCGGAGGCGAGGAAGCTCTGCTTGAAGCGGTTGGTCTCGGCGACCAGGATCTCCGCCTGATCCTTCTCGAGGACCTTGCCGCCCGCGATCGACTCGTAGACGCCGGCCGCGGCGTGGTGCAGGTGGCTCAGCAGCTCACCGTCGAAGCGACGCACGTCCTCGACGGGGACCGAGTCGTAGTGGCCCTCACCGCAGAGGTAGATCGAGACGATCTCGTCCTCGACCGACGACGGGCTGTACTGGTCCTGCTTGAGCAGCTCGACCCAGCGGGCGCCACGGGCCAGCTGCGCCTTCGAGGCGTCGTCGAGGTCCGAGGCGAACGCCGAGAAGGCCTCCAGCTCGCGGAACTGCGCGAGCTCCAGACGCAGCGAACCCGAGACCTTCTTCAGGCCCTTGGTCTGCGCGGCACCACCGACGCGGGACACCGAGGTACCGACGTTGATCGCGGGGCGGACGCCCTTGTTGAACAGGTCGGACTCGAGGAAGACCTGGCCGTCGGTGATCGAGATGACGTTGGTCGGGATGAACGCCGAGACGTCGTTGGCCTTGGTCTCGATGATCGGCAGCGCGGTCATCGAGCCGCCGCCGAGGGCGTCGGACAGCTTCGCCGAGCGCTCCAGCAGACGGGAGTGCAGGTAGAAGACGTCGCCGGGGTACGCCTCGCGGCCCGGCGGGCGGCGCAGCAGCAGCGAGATGGCGCGGTAGGCCTCGGCCTGCTTGGACAGGTCGTCGAAGACGATGAGGACGTGCTTGCCCTGGTACATCCAGTGCTGGCCGATCGCGGAGCCGGTGTAGGGGGCGAGCCACTTGAAGCCGGCCGAGTCGGACGCGGGGGCCGCGACGATGGTCGTGTACTCCATGGCGCCAGCCTCGTCGAGCGCGGCCTTCACGCCGGCGATCGTCGAGCCCTTCTGGCCGATGGCGACGTAGATGCAGCGGACCTGCTTCGTCGGGTCGCCGGTCTCCCAGTTCGACTTCTGGTTGAGGATGGTGTCGACGCAGACGGCGGTCTTGCCGGTCTTGCGGTCACCGATGACCAGCTGACGCTGACCGCGGCCGATGGCGGTCATGGCGTCGATCGCCTTGATGCCGGTGGCCAGCGACTCCTCGACCGGCTGGCGCTCGAGCACGGTGGCCGCCTGCAGCTCGAGGACGCGCTGCTCCTCGGCCTCGATGTCGCCCAGGCCGTCGATCGGCTGGCCGAGCGGGTTGACCACGCGGCCGAGGAACTTGTCGCCCACGGGCACGGAGAGCACGTCGCCGGTGCGGCGGACCTGCTGGCCCTCCTCCAGCGACTCGTAGTTACCGAGGATGACGGCGCCGATCTCGTCCTCGTCCAGGTTCAGGGCCACGCCGAGCACCCCACCGGGGAACTCGAGCAGCTCATTCGCCATCGCGCCGGGGAGACCCGTCACGTGGGCGATGCCGTCGGCGGTGTCGGAGACCGTGCCGATCTCCTCGCGGGAGGCGTCGGCCTCGAACGTCGAGACGTACTGCTCGATCGCGCCCTTGACGTCGTCGGTTGAGATCGTCAACTCAGCCATGAGTACTCGTTTCCCTCTTTTGTGTTCTGGGTGGAAGTGTGTGTATTAGCGGGGCAGCTGTTCGGCGGCCTTGTCGAGCCGCGACGCGATGTCGGCCTCGATGACCTCGTTGCCCACCGTGATGCGCAGGCCGCCCAGGAGCTCGGGCACGACCTCGGTCTGGACCGCGATCCTGCGCTGGTAGATGCGGGCGAGCAGATCCGCGGTGCGGGCCCGCTGCTCGTCGGTCAGGGCCACGGCCGACTCGACCACCGCGACGGACTCGCCGCGACGGGCGGCGGCCAGCTCGGCGATCGACGCGACGGCACCGTCGACGCGGCCGACCCGCACGAGGCGCACCGTCTGGCGCAGCAGCGCCGCGGTGAAGTCGTTCACCTTGCCGCCGAAGACCTTGTCCAGCAGCGAGATCCGAGCCGCAGCCGGAGCCCGGGTATCGGACAGTGCGGCCGTCAGCTCGGGCTCGCTCTCCAGGATGCGGCCCGCGCGGAACAGCTCGTCCTCGGTCTCGTCGAGCTTGCCGGCGCGCTCAGCGCCCACCAGCACGGCGACCCGGGCCTGCCGCTCGATCGCGGTGACGAAGTCGGCCGGAGACGACCACTTCGCCGCGGCGGCGTCCTGCACGAAGTCATTGGCCTCGGCGCTGATCTTGCCGCCGAAGAGCCGGTCGACGAGGGCGCGCTTGGCCGCGGGGGCCTCCACCGGCTCGGCCAGGTGCTTGCGCAGCACCGGCTGCTCGCCCAGTACGTTCACCACATCGGCCAGATCGTCCGCGATGCGGGCCAGTGCGGCCTCATCGACGCCGGCGGTGCGCTGATCGAAGCCGGCGGCGAGTTGACGCACGGCGTCGCGGCTCGCGGCCCGCAGCGACCGGGTGCCGATGCGATCGGCCTCGGTGACCCGCACCTCGTCGGCGCCGCTGGTCATCGACTCGAGTTCGGTGAGCGAACGGTCCACGGACGCGGCCTGATTGGCCGGATCGCCGAGATGGTCACGGACGAGACGTCCCGCCACCTCGACCGCCTCCGCACCGAGCTCGGAGCGGAAGCCCCGCACCAGGTTGCTGCGGTTCAGTGCGACCTGGCCCTGGCCGTGCTCACCGATGCGAGCGACCTCGCGCTCGGTCTGGGCGCGCAGCTCCTCGCGGATCGCGTCCGCGTCGCCACGGGCCTCGTCGCGGATCTGGCTGCCTTCGCGAGCGGCGTCGGAGCGTGCGCGCTCCCCCGCCTGCCCCGCCTGCGACAGCTTCTCCTGCGCGATGCGCGACTCCTCCAGCTGCGCCCGGACTGTGTCCTGGCGCTCCTTCATGAGTCGCTTCACCGGCGGAACGACGAACTTCCACAGGACGAAGAGGATGACCGCGAAGGCGATCAGGTTGCCGATAAAGACACCCATTTAGTTCTTCACCACCTTGTCGCTCGAGAGTGCATCCAGCTTCGCCTTGAGGGCCGGGTCCTGCGTCACGTCGAAGCCGAGCACGCGGCTCGCCAACGACGCCGAGAGCGGAGCGAGATCGGCGCGCGCCGCCGCGGCCGCGGACTCGCCCGCGGTGCGCAGCTGCTCGGTCTTCTCCCGCGTGATCGCGTCCGCCTCGGCGGTAGCCCGCTGCTTCTGCTCCTCCATCGAGGCGCGGCCGGTGGCGCGCGCCTCGTCGCGGATGGAGCCGGCCTCACCACGGGCGGAAGCGATTCCGGCGCGGTACTCCGACTCGGCGTCCTCGAACCCCTTGGCCGCGGCGCGACCGTCGGTGGCGGTCTGGGCGATCATCTTTTCGCGATCGTCCAGGACCTTCTGGATGGAAGGTGCCACGTTGAACCAGATCACTCCGAGCACGATCAAGAAGATGATCAGGCACGAGAGGAAGGTTCCCGCGGTGGGGAGGAGGAAATTACCCTCAGCGAGCTGCATGACGTCAGTTCCCGTTTCTTACGAGCGAGTTAGGAGATCGGGGTCGCGAACACGAACAGGGCCATGAAGGCCAGGTTGATGAAGTACGCGGCCTCGACCAGACCAACGGTGATGAAGAACGGGGTCATCAGGCGGCCCTGGGCCTCCGGCTGCCGCGCGATGCCGGCGACGAGCTGGGAACCGGCGAGACCGTTACCGATACCGGCGCCGATGGCGCCGCCACCCATGATCAGGCCGCCGCCGATGAGGGCACCCTGCGCGATGTTCGGATCCATTTATCTTTTCCCTTTCGGTTTCTGGTAGTCGGCCTACCAGGGTCTTCATGACCGTGGCCCGTCCGGGCCGCGGACAGGTCAGTGGTGGGTCTTCTCCATGGAGGTGGAGAAGTACAGGATGGTCAGGAGCGAGAAGATGAACGCCTGGATGAGGCCGACGAAGAGCTCGAAGGACTTCCACAGGGAGTTCGGGAACCAGAGGATGTAGGCCGGCAGGAGCGCGATGACCGCGACCATGACCGTGCCCGCGAAGACGTTGCCGAAGAGTCGCAGCGCGAGCGAGAGCGGCTTGGAGACCAGCTCCTCGATCACGTTGATCGGCGCGAGGCCGATCGCGTGGCCCTTGACGACCTTGACCGGGTAGCCGACGACACCGTGCGTGACGAAGCCCGCGAGGTGGTAGCCGAGGTAGACGACGAGCACCAGCGCGTAGACGAAGCTGACGTCCGCGGCCGGCGGCATGAAGATCTCGGTGGGGGCGCCGCTCTCACTCGTGTACTGCTGCGGCAGCACCGCGAGCCAGTTCGCGAACAGGATCAGCGAGAACAGGGCGATCGCCAGCGGCAGCAGGAAGGGCGCGACGCGCATGCCGATCGCCGACTCGATCTGGCCGCGGAGCTGGACGGTGATGGCCTCCCAGAACAGCTGCACTCCGCTCGGCACGCCGGTCGAGGTGACCTTCGCCTTGAGGATGAACGCCAGGATCAGGACGATCGCCGCCGCGATGGCGGTGGCGAGGATCGTGTCCCAGTGAAAAGTCATGCCGAACAGCTCGAACGACTTGTAGTGGGCGACGTGGATCGAGCCCTCGGCGTACAGATTGGTGTTCATGACTGCTGGCGAAGCCCTTTCAGAACGGGGATGACGGTGTTCAGGACGAGGACGATCTGACCCACGGCGAGGCCGAAGATCACGCCCAGCCCATCGGGCCGGAAGAAGTAGGCGATGACGATCGCGATGACGGAGACGACGCCGAGGCGGACCATCGAGTTGACGGCGACCGGGGCCTTGCGCGGCTCGTTCTCCGCGGTGACCGTGGCGACCTTGAGGACCGCCAGCTTGGCGTTGAGCACCGACAGCATGCCGCCGAGGAGGAACCACGCCGCGAACCACGGGTGACCGAACGCCGTGCCGACGCCGGCCGCGATCACCGACAGACCGATGACGATGACGATCGGGTTGACGAAACTCACGACGCTACGACCGACATGGCCGTCGACGGAGGGGGCCGGCGTCGTCATGTCCCCTCCTTCGGGGTCGGGGTCGCACCTGCGAGTCTCTCGCGGGGACCGGGGCGGCGTCTGCCGAATCCGTAGCGTGGCTCACAACACGGATTCTTTGTGATTGGCTGAGACTCTACCAAGAAGTAGGGACGCCCCCTACATCGGGGCGGCGCCGTGATCCAGCCGATCAACTACACACGATAGTACAACAGAACGCGCGTACCGCGTTACCGGGCTCCCGTCTTGGACGATGCATCTGACCTCGCCGTTTCGGAGTAGCGCTCACGCAGCCGCGGGACGATCCGCGGCACCACGGTGAAGACGAGGGCGCACAGCAGCCCAGCGCCGAACAGGGGCGCGATCAGCGCCGGCGGGAGCATCGTCGACGCCGCAGCACTCAGCCCTAACACACCCACCCACAGGTAGATGACGACCACCACGCGCCGCTGGCTGTGGCCGATCTGCAGCAGACGGTGGTGCAGGTGCATCTTGTCGGCGGTGAACGGGTGCACGCCCGCGCGCGTGCGGCGGACCACGGCGAGCAGCAGGTCCAGCATCGGCACGAACATCACCGCGACGGCGAGCAGGAGCGGCAGCAGGAGCGCGAAGATGTCGGTCGTTCCGTAGGCGTTCTGGGAGATCCGGCCCGACGCCGACGTCGAGGCGGCGGCCAGGGTCAGGCCGAGCAGCATCGACCCCGAGTCCCCCATGAAGATCCGGGCGGGCTGGAAGTTGTGCGGCAGGAAGCCCATGCACGCACCGAAGAGCGCCGCGGTGATGAGGGCGGGCGGGTACGACGGGGCGTCGCCACCCGAATCGAACATCAGGCCCACGGAGAAGATCAGGATCGCCAGCGCCGCGAGGGCCGCCACACCGGCCAGCAGCCCGTCGAGCCCGTCGATGAAGTTCATGGCGTTGACGGTGGCGACCGCCACCACCACGGTCAGCAGGCCGGCCTGCAGCTGGTCGAGCACCACCGTCGTATTGATCCCCGGGACGTAGACCACGTTCCAGGCCACCCCCAGCACCACGAGGAGCGCGGCCGCGAAGATCTGTCCGACCAGTTTGGTCAGCGCATCCACGCCCCAGCGGTCGTCGATGATGCCGACCACCACGATCACGGCCCCCGCGACCATGACCGCGACCGCATCCTTGGAGTACGCGAAGCCCCGGGTAAGGGCCGGCAGCTGTGCGGCCAAGAAGATGCCCGCGGCCATCCCGGCGTAGATGCCGACGCCGCCGAGACGGGGAGTGGGCACGACGTGGACATCGCGCGCGCGGGGGACTGCGACGGCGCCGAATCGAGTCGCGATGACGCGAACCAGGGAGGTTGCGAAAAATGTGACAACTGCAGCTGTCAACCCCACTACCAGCAACTCTCGCATCGGTACACCGGCGGCGCCGGCACCCGCGACCGCCCCGCTCAGCATCTCGATGTGCACGCGTGCGAATCTACTCGCACCCCGCGGCCACCCACGCTCGACGGGCCGACGCCGCGCAAGACCTCTTTCGGCGCACCCCGCCTGACCACAGCGGATGGACAGTACTCGGCGGATCGCCTATATGTTACTGACGAGTCGCTCACATGACTTCCGCGAAGCAGGCCAATGACGCACATCACTCGTCCGGCCGTTATAGTGTCCTCGGTCATACACCTAAGAACGCAGCATGTGGGTCACAGCGTGGCCACAGTCGAGAGGAGACGTTCGCGGTGACGCAATCCGTCGTGCAGGGCAGCGCACCTGCCAAGCGACCTTCCTATTGGTCGATCATCAGCAAGAACTTCTCCAGCACCGTCGTGGACTCCATCCGCACGATCGGCCGGAGCGTCCGGATGCTGATCATGTCCCTGGTCGCGCTGGTGACGGATACGATCCGCGGCCGCCTCCAGTGGAAGGAGGCGCTGAACCAGATCTGGTACATGATCGGCGTCACCACCTTCCCGGGCATCCTCATCGCGATCCCGTTCGGCATCGTCATCTCGATCCAGGTGGGCAACATCATCGCCCAGCTCGGCGCCGACTCGCTGCAGGGCGCCGCCGGCGGCCTGGCCGTGATCACGCAGGGCGCCCCGATCGCCACCGGCCTGCTGCTCGCCGGCGCCGGCGCCTCCGCGATCGCGGCCGACCTCGGCGCCCGCACGATCCGCGAGGAGACGGACGCGATGCGGGTCATGGGCATCAACCCGCTCAACCGCCTCGTCGTACCCCGGCTGCTGGCCGCGTGGATCGTCGCCCCGCTGCTCAACATCCTCGTGATCTCCATCGGCACGATCGCCGGCTACCTCGTGGCGGTCGGCGGCCAGGGCGTGACCCCCGGCGCCTACTGGCTGTCCTTCGGCTCCTTCGCGCACCCCGTCGACGTGTGGATCTCGCTGATCAAGTCCGTCATCTTCGGCACCGTGATCGCGATCATCGCCTGCCAGCGCGGCCTCGAGGCCCGCGGCGGCTCGCGCGGCGTGGCCGACGCGGTGAACGCCACCGTCGTCCTCGCGTTCGTCGTCATCTTCGCGTTGAACCTGCTCATCACGCAGGTCACCACGATGTTCTTCCCCATGCAGGTGGGCTGACCCATGACCAACTCACGCAGGGCACAACCCTCTTCAACCCGAACGCAGGTGGGCTGACCATGTACCACTGCATCGCCGAATCGACCGTCTTCGTCCCTGAACAGGTGAGCTGATACATGGCAACCGTCTACCGCCCCCGGGGCACACGCTGGTTCTTCGACCTGTTCGGACCTTCCGGATCGGCGTGGGGCCTCTTCGACACCATCGGCCACGTCGTCTCCTTCGTCGCCGAGGTCATCCGCACCGTTCCGCACGCGATCAAGCACTACCGGTCGCAGATCATGTACATCCTCACCGACATCACCTGGGGCCGCGGCGCCCTCGTGGTCGGCGGTGGCACCGCACCGGTGCTCGCCGTGCTCGGCATCACGGTCGGCGGCATCGTCGCCGTGCAGGGTTTCGCGATCCTCAACATGCTCGGTATGGGCCCCCTCACCGCGGTGGTCGCCTCGTTCGCGAACACCCGCGAGTTCGCCCCGATGCTCGCGGGCGTCGGCTTCGCGGCGCAGGCCGGCTGCCGCATGACCGCCGAGATCGGCGCGATGCGGATCAACGAGGAGATCGACGCGCTCGAGTCGCTCGGCCTGCGCTCGGTGTCCTTCGTCGTCACCACCCGCGTGCTCGCGGGCCTCATCGCCGTGGTGCCGGTCTACCTCATCACGCTGATCCTGTCCTGGCTCTCCTGCGCCTGGGTGGTGAAATCCGTGTACGGCATGCCGTCCGGCACGTACGACCACTACTTCAGTCAGTTCGTGAGCGCCTCCGACATCGTCTTCTCGGTGGTCAAGGTGGCCGTCTTCCTGACCGCCGTCATCGTGATCCACTGCTACCAGGGCTTCTTCGCCTCCGGTGGCCCCGAGGGCGTGGGCACCGCGTCGGGCCGGGCGATCCGGGCAAGTCTGGTCGCCGTCGTCGTCCTCAACCTCGTCATGACCGTCGCGCTGTGGGGCTTCACCTCCCCGGTCTACTTCAAGGGGTAACCAATGGGAGTCGTTTCCGTACCAGGAATGTCGATCGAGCGGTCGGTGCTGCGGCGCCGCGGGCTCATCGCGGTCGCCGTCATCCTCGCGATCGTGCTCGTCGGGTGGCTGGTCAAGGCCCTGTGGCCGAAGGACGAGTTCTCGTTCACGCTCCGCTCCCCCGCCGTGGCGGCCGGCATCGTCGACGGTGCGCCCGTGCGGATCCAGGGCGTCCAGGTGGGCAAGGTCACGGGCATCAGGTCCCTCGGCAACGGCCAGCAGGGCGTCACGGTGACGATGAAGTCGGCCGATGGCAAGTCGCTGACGAACAACCTCGAGGCCGCCTACTCCGCCGGTAACCTGTTCGGCGTCTCCGAGGTCATCCTGACCCCGCACGACGGCGGCGGCGCGCTCAAGGAGGGTGCCCAGATCGCCCCGACGAAGCCGATCACCGACAACACGGTCTCGAACATGATCGCCACCATCGGCGACGTGAACGACGACGCCATCCGCCCGCACATGAGCCAGGTCCTGCTGAACTTCGACGCCTCGTCGAAGGCGATGCTCCCGCTCTTCACCGCCCTCGGCGGGGTCGCGCAGGCGGTGCAGGACACGCAGCGGCTCTCCACCGCGGAGACCTTCCCCGTGATCACCCAGGCGATCGAGAACGCCGACGCCACCACGACGGCGCTCATCCCCGCGGTGAAGACGCTGTTCGACTACCGGCCGGTGCACGACAAGGCGTGGGTGAACCGCGGCAAGGCCACGCTGGACGCGCTCACCAACGAGCGGGACAGCCTGACCGCCGCGCTGCAGAAGATCCTCGACCCGAAGGCGCTGAACGGCCTGCGGACGACCACACCGATGCTGGTGAACCTGATTCAGCCGCTGCTGACCGCCTTCCCCAACGGGAGCGCGACGGGCGTCGGCATCCAGATCGGGCAGTTGCTCGACAACGTCCGCAAGGCGATGCCGAACACCCCGAACGGTCCGGTGCTGAACCTGCGGCTGTCGATCGACTACCCTGCCATCGGCGCGATGCTGCCTCCGGCACCGACGTTCACGTACATCCCGCCGAAGCCCGGCGATAAGCCGGCCGAGGCGAAGCCCACGGCACCGACATCGGGCGCACCGTCGTCCGCGAAGCCGAGCACCCCGACGTCCACGAAGCCTGGGAGCTGAGCCAACCATGAAGTCAATGAAGGCGACCTCGATCAAGATCGCGGTGTTCTCCGCGGTGATGATCCTGCTGCTCGTGCTCGTCCTGCAGGCGCTGACCCGGCCACCCCAGGGTGACCTGGACACCTTCCACGCGGAGTTCAAGGACGTCTCCGGCCTCAAGGTCGGCGATGACGTGCGCATGCTCGGTGTGCAGGTGGGCAAGGTCAAGGACATCGGCGTCCAGCAGTCCTCGGACCACCGCATCTCCAACGCGGCGGTGACCTTCACCCTGCAGCGCGACCGGAAGTTCCGCACGGACGACACCCTGGCCATCCGGTACCAGAACCTCACCGGTTCCCGGTTCCTCGAGGTGCGGCCGACGCCGAAGAGCACGGCCGCCGAGGTCAAGCCCGGTAGCACGATCAGCGAGAAGTACACGCAGCCCTCGTTCGACATCACGACGGTCTTCGTGGGTCTCAAGCCCGTCCTGTCGACACTCAACTCCGACGACATCAACCACCTGACGCAGTCGGTGCTCAGTGTCATCCAGGGCAACGGCGAGGGCCTCGGCCCGCTGCTCGGCTCGCTCGACAAGCTGATGGCGGTGAGCAACGACCGTCAGCGGGTGCTGACCCAGCTCATCACCAACCTGGGCTCGGTCTCGCAGTCCATCGGCGGGGCCTCCCCCGGCCTGACGAAGGTGCTGCAGCAGCTCGACCTGTTCGCCCGCACCCTGGCGAGCAACGTCGACTCCATGCGCGAGTGGTCGGACAAGACCTCGGGCGTCGTGAGCCGCACCAACGCGCTGCTCGCGGCGCTGGGCCTGACGCCGAACGAGAACCCCCCGCTCGATGCGATCGTCAGCAATGCGATGCCGATCGCGGAGCAGCTCGTCAACGCGCTGGCGACGCTGCCCGGCATCGTCCAGCTCCTCAATGAGGGCACGAAGCCGCAGGCCGGCTCCGCGGTCTCGGCGACGTGCAGCAAGGGCCAGGCCAAGCTCCCCGGCATGATGAACCTCTTCGTCGCAGGTCAGAAGGTGACGGTATGCAATCCAAAGTGAACCTCTTCAACCGTCCGCTCCCGACGGCCGCGCAGGACCGCCGGTACCAGCTGAACTGGGGCATCGTCGGCGCGCTGATCGGCGTGATCGTGCTCGCGATCTGCGGTTACCTCTTCGTCTTCCAGCCGGGTACCAAGGAGTACTCCGCAGACTTCAAGGAGGCGCAGGCGGTGCGCTCGGGCGTCGACGTCCGCGTCGCGGGCATCAGCGTGGGCTCCATCTCCGGCGTCGAGCTGCTCGACGACCGGGTGCGCGTGAAGTTCCGCGTCGACAAGGACGTCTTCCTCGGCGACGCCACCACCGCGTCGATGAAGATGCTGACCACCGTCGGCGGCTACTACATGGCGCTGACCCCGATGGGCACCGCGAACCTCGGGAGCAAGCCGATCCCGCCGGAGCGCGTCTCGATGCCGTACAGCCTCCTGGAGACCTTCCAGCAGGCCACGCCGAAGGTCGAGAAGATCAAGGCGACGCCGGTCCGCGAGTCCATGACGCAGCTGAACCAGGCGCTCGAGGACCAGCCCGAGTCGATCCGCAACACCGTCAGCACCTTCAACCGGATGTTCGACAACATCCTGCGTCAGCAGGACCAGGCGGGCGATTTCGTCAAGGTGATGAGCGAGTACTCCACCGCGGTCAACCAGAACGGCGACCTGCTGCTCTCGCTGATGCGGAACATGAGCACGTTCTTCGCGGCCGCCGAGGTGAACCTGGCCGGCTTCAAGAGCTACCTCACGAACACCACCCAGCTCGTGCAGCGCCTCGCTCCCCTGCTCAACGTCTACCTCAACAACGTCGACCCGCTGGCCAGCCGGTTCGACGCGCTGGTGGCCAAGGCCCGCGACGTCGTCAAGCAGGCCGAGCCGGCGATCGCCAACGCCAAGGAGATGCTGGCGAACCTGCAGAAGACCATCGCGCCCGACGGCACGATCCAGCTGAACCAGTCCGAGCAGACCTTCCTCGCGACCAACGTCTGCATTCCGAGCCCGGGGGTGACCTGCTGATGCGTAAGTTCCTCGCTTCCCGCGGCGCGATGTCCGCGTTCGTGGTCATCGTCGCCGTCGCGCTGGTCGTCGGCGGTGTGGCCTTCAAGGGCCTGACGACCAAGACCACCTCGTACTGCGCCGAACTCGACAGCTCGGTGGGCCTGTTCACCGGCAGCAAGGTGGCGCAGTTCGGCTACCCGATCGGCGAGATCACCAAGATCACGCCCAACGGCAAGACCAACCGCATCGACTTCGACCTGCCGGCCGACCGCAAGCTGCCGACGAACGTCGGTGTCGTCGCGGTCGCCGACTCGCTGGTCGCGCAGCGCCGCCTGGAGCTGCTCGAGACCTACAAGGGCGGCCCGACCTGGCAGCCCGGCACGTGCATCACGAACACCAAGACGCCGCTGTCGATCACCGAGTCGCTGCAGGCCGTGTCCAAGGTCGTCGACGACCTGACCGTGGGCGGCGGCGACGAGGAGTTCCGCAAGGCGATGGCCTCCATCCCCGCGCTGAACAAGGCCACCAAGGGTACCGGCCCGGAGATCTCCGCGCTGACCAACAAGCTCGGCGAGCTGATGCGCAACCCCGGCCCCGGCATGGGCGACGTCGCGGCGATCCTCGACGCCTTCGCCCCGGCCTCCGACGGCCTGGTGCAGAACTGGGGCGAGATGCGCGACTTCCTCCAGAAGTACGCCTTCCGCATCAAGAACGTCGGCGAGCCGCTGATGGACACCGGTATCGGCGCCTTCCCGCAGCTGGTTCCGCTGGTGAAGACCCTCGCCACCATCTTCGACAAGTACGGGGCCTTCATCGCTCCCCTCCTGGAGGTGACGGTGCCGACCACGACGCTGCTCGCCGCGACCACGAAGCAGTTCGGCGACCTGCTCAACATCCTGCCGCCGCTGATCCGGGCCTTCCAGGTCAGCGTCGACCAGAAGACCCTGGCCACCAAGATCACCTACCGCCCGCCGTCAGCGCTGGTGCCGTCCAAGAACCCGGCCCAGACCTGCCAGAATCTGAACCGGTTCGCACCGGGCCAGTGCAAGGTCGCCGACGCGGGCCACGTCAACGTGGAGCTCATCTCCACGGTCCTGCGCGCGACGGGAGCGGCGTACTGATGCGTAATCCATTCAACAGGCGGACCCTCTCCGTCGGCATCGCCACCGTCGCGACGGGCGCGCTGCTGGCGGGCTGCGGCTCGGTGCCCTTCAACCCGTCGGCGATCCCCGCCCCGGGCCAGGCGGGCGGCGGTGACGGCTACATCGTGCACCTCGACTTCACCAACGTGCTCAACCTGCCCGACCGCGCCCGCGTCGTCTTCGACGGTGTGATCTCGGGTCGGCTGCAGAAGGTGACGCTCGAGCAGAGCAAGGCCGTCGTCGACGTCAAGATCAACAACGGCGTCACGGTGCCCAACACCGTCACCGCGACCCTGCAGCAGGACACGATCCTCGGTGACACCTACGTGGCCCTCAAGACCACGCCGGGCAAGCCGGGCACGCCGCTCAAGGCCGGCGACACGCTGCCGACCTCGCAGACGAAGCCGCCGACGCAGATCGAGGACATCCTCGCCGATCTGGCGAACTTCCTCGGCAGCGGCAGCCTGATGCAGCTGCAGGACACCTTCAGCCGGATCAACAACAACCTCCCGGCCGATCCGCAGAAGCTCTCCGGCCTGGTCAAGACCGTCTCGCAGACCGTCGTCGACCTGGGGCGGCAGAACGACAACGTCAGCCAGGCGATCACCTCGGTCGGTAGCCTCGTGACCACGGTCAACGACAACGACCAGATCCTCGTCGCCCTGCTCAGGCCGACCGACGACTGGTTCGGCGACACCCTCGACCTGACCACGGGCGCGATCAAGGTGCTCAGCCGCCTGTCCGACTCCCTCGCTCCCCTGATCTTCACCGCGCCCCTGCTGGACAGCTCGACCGCCGCGGTCGCCGGCGTGATCAAGCCGCTGATGTTCCCCGGGTGGCCCAACATGAACGGCCGGCAGGCGAACCTGGCCAACCTCGAGGACCTGCTGAAGAACAAGATCCTCCCGTTCCTCGCCAGCGGCGCCAAGGTCAACGTCAAGGAGCTGGGCACCAACGGGAACGTGCCCACGTCCGATGCCGCCCGGCAGGCGGTCAACAACCTCCGGATGGTGGGAGCAGTTCCGTGAAAAAGAGCACCTTCTTCAGCCTCCTGACCTTCGCGCTGGTCATGGTGCTGGGCACGGCGTACATCGCCTTCTCCGTGGTCCGGTGGCGCCCGCTGGCGGACTACCGCTCGGTCACGATGAAGCTCGACAACGCCAACCAGCTGCTCCCCGACTCCTCGGTGCTGCTGCGCGGCGTCAAGGTGGGCAACGTCGAGACCATCGAGCGCCGGGACGGCAAGGTCGTCGTGAAGTTCCGGTACGACGGGAAGTACAAGATCCCGTCGAACACCGGTCTGCGCATCGAGCAGCTCTCCGCCGTCGGCGAGCCGTACATCGAGTTCCGCCCGGACACCCTCAGCGGCCCCTACCTGGCCGACGGTTCGACGATCGACGTCGCGAAGATCAAGGAGCCGCTGTCGCTGCCGGAGACCTTCAAGCTGGTCTCGGGTCTCACCAGCAACATCAAGTCGACGGACCTGGGCGGTATCACCGAGACCCTGGCGGACGCGACCAGCAACACGCAGGGCTCGCTGCCGAACATCTCGCAGGCCGGCGACCTGCTGGCCCGGACCCTCACCGCCCGGATGCCCAACATCCGCCGGATGATGGAGAACACGCAGAACTACCAGGCCGATATGGCCTGGCTGCCGGGCGCGATCTCCGAGTTCGGACCGGCGACCCGCACCTTCGTGGTCAAGGACGTCGAGGTGCTCAAGGCCCTCGACACCCTGATGAAGGGCACCAACGGCCCCGACATGCTCACCAAGTCGATCAACCCGTACCTGTTCAAGATCGCCCCGAACACCAGCAAGCTGCTCGCGAACCTCGGTCCGATGACGGAGCCGCTGGTGCCGGTGGTGCAGGCCCTGACCGACGTGCTGCCGCAGATCGACATGGCCGCGCTACTCTCGCAGGCGTTGAACACGGTCGGCTCCGACGGTGCCGCGAACCTCACGGTGGTCATCCCGCCGAGGCAGGGCAGCGGTCCGCCGTCGTGGCCGGCGAGGTAGTGCACCTCCTGACCGACGAACCCCGACACGATTGGCAAAGCGACAAGTGACTGATTCCACCCCGGACGACAAGAACCTCGCTGGCGAGGCCGCGGCGACCGAGGAGACCGTGCAGGACGAGGCCGCCGTGCAGGACGAGGCGGCCGACGACGCCACCGAGGAGGCGGCCGAGGCCCCGACGAAGAAGGTCCCGGCCGCGAAGAAGGCGGGGTCCGCCGTCACGAAGCGCCCCGCTCCCCCGGCCGACGAGGACGAGGACGACGAGGAGACGGTGCCGGTGCGCCGGCCCAAGGCCTCCGCACGGGCGGCGGCGGCCCGGAACCAGCCGGCGGGCCTGACCGCCGGTGCCACGGTCACCACCGTGGTCATCACGGTCGTGATCCTGGCGCTGCTCGCGGCGTCGATCACCTTCGGCGTGCTGTGGGGCCTGCAGAAGTCCGAGAACAGCGACCTGAAGGCGACGGCCGACGAGAAGGCGCACGCCGAGAAGGTGGCCGCGGAGTACGCCACGGGCGCGTCGACCTTCGACTACCGCGACCTCGGTCCGTGGCGCACCGCGCTCACCAAGGGCGTCTCGCCGGAGCTGAAGACGAAGCTCGAGGCCACGGTCGGCGCGATGAACCAGCTGCTGCAGCCCCTGCAGTGGGTGTCCAAGGGCACCGTCCTGGACGCCGTGGTCAACTCGCAGTCCGGCCCGGTCTACAAGGTCAGCGCCTACGTCAAGGTCGAGGCCACGAACGTCCAGGCGGCCAGCGGGCGCGAGGTGGTCACCGTCTACAACGTGACCCTGGACAAGGACAAGGACTGGCAGATCACCGACGTGGGCGGCGTGGGCGGCGGCGTGCCCGCCAGCGCCGCCGCCGAGACGCAGGCCCCCGGCCCGGGTACCCCGACCACGCCCGCAGCCGGCAACTGATCTCGCGCACGGAGCGCCCGGAACCCACGAGGCGGTTTCTAGGGGTCGACGCAACACTGCCTGTTCTACTGGGTGGTGATTAGATCACGCATACGCTCGGCTGGGGTTTCCCAGCCGAGCGTTTTGCGTGGTCGGCTGTTGAGTTGCTGAGCGACGTGCTCGAGATCCGCGGGGCCGTAGACGCTCAGGTCGGTGCCCTTGGGGAAGTACTGCCGGAGCAGCCCGTTGGTGTTCTCGTTGGTGCCGCGCTGCCAGGGGCTGGCTGGGTCGCAGAAATACACCTGCATATCGGTGGCCACGCTGATCTGCGCATGCCGGGCCAACTCTGCGCCTTGGTCCCAGGTCAGCGACCCGCGTAGGTGCGCGGGCAGGTCTTTCATCGCGGTGATGATCGCGTCGCGGACCTGTTCGGCGTCGTGCCCGTCGGGCAGGTGCAGCAGCATCGTGTAGCGGGTGGAGCGTTCGACGAGAGTGCCGATCGCGGTCTTGTTCTGCTCACCGGTGATGAGATCCCCCTCCCAATGGCCGGGAACAGCACGGTCCTCGACTTCGGCCGGGCGGTCGCTGATCATCACCATCGGGTCGATGAACCGCTGATACCGCTCACCTTCTTTCCGCTGCGGTTTGCGTTTGGTTCGTCCGGTCCGGAGTGCTTGCTGCACTTCTCGTTTCATCCCTCCACGGGCTTGGAAGTACAAGGCCTGGTAGATCGTCTCGTGGCTCACCCGCATGCTCTCGTCGTCAGGGTGATCCCGGCGCAGACGGTGCGAGATCTGCTCCGGCGAGAGCTTCCTCGACAAGCCCTCCTCGACCTCTGCCCGCAGGACCGTGTTCACCACCAGTTTGGACTGCTTCGGCCGCGCCCGAGCCGCCACCGCTACCCGATCGGCCTGATACGGCAGATACCGGCCGCCGATGCTGCGTTGACGGACCTCCCGGGAGATGGTGGAGACGTTCTTGCCGATCCGGGCGGCGATGGTCCGCATCGAGTCCTTGAGTACCAGCCCGTCAGCGATTGCGATGCGGTCATCGAGCGAGAGGTAACGGTCACTGATCGCGATCGCGATCGCCGAAGCATCGTCTCGGCTCGAGATGGCACTGGTCACAGCCTGTTTGTAGATCGTCTTGGTTCGATAGTCCACGACTGTGCCGTCCGGGTGGATCCGCCTGCCACTGGTTCGTCGGATTCCCTGGCGCCAGTCCCGGGCGGTGCGTTCGTTCACCTGCACCTCACGGGCCGCGCGCGCTGACGACCACCCCTGATCGAGCAGCGCGAGAAATCGCTTCCTCGCCTCCGGCTTACCCACCGCCTTCAGCTTGTCCGCCGTGACCAGACCGGCATCGACCAAGACCCTGCGAGCGACCGAGAACGCCACATCGCACTCGATCGCAGCCTTGTTGATCGAGCCGGTCCGATCGAACACCGCCACGATCCGCTCCGGATCTGCCGGCCTACCCGGCCCGCGAGGCGGCCCCACCGGGTGGCCAATCGCCCGCAGAATCGCGTAACACCGCCGCCGCGGCACACCCACCGCGACAGCGGCCTCCTTCACCGGAACACCGGAGTCGACCAGCTGCGCCAGCTCGCCGCCGAACCGGGCACAGTCCTCCTGAAACGACATGATCGCCGCAACCTCTCGTTGAGAGTGTTGCGACGATCATGTGAACCCGCC
>NZ_JBYPZI010000015.1:0-40225 GCF_057815145.1 Tsukamurella sp. II2bb | reverse complement strand
CTGACCGGTGGTGGTGACTGCCCGGGTTTGAACGCGGTGATCCGGGCGGTGGTCCGCACAAGCGATTCCCGCTACGGGTCAGCGGTGGTCGGCTTCCAAGACGGCTGGCGCGGACTACTCGAAGACCGCAGGGTGCAACTGTCCAACGACGACCGCAACGACCGCCTCCTGACCAAAGGCGGCACCATGCTCGGCACCGCCCGCACCCACCCCGACATCCTGCGCGCCGGCCTCGACCGGATCACACAAACCCTCGACGACAACGGCATCGACGTCCTCATCCCCATCGGCGGCGAAGGCACCCTCACCGCCGCCTCCTGGCTCGCCGACGAAGGCGTCCCCGTCGTCGGCGTCCCCAAAACCATCGACAACGACATCGACTGCACCGACGTCACCTTCGGCTTCGACACCGCCCTGACCATCGCCACCGACGCCATCGACCGCCTCCACTCCACCGCCGAATCCCACCAACGCGTCATGCTCGTCGAAGTCATGGGCCGCCACGCCGGCTGGATCGCCCTCAACGCCGGCCTCGCCTCCGGCGCCCACATGGTCCTCATCCCCGAAGTCCCCTTCGACGTCGAAGAAGTCTGCTCCCTCATCAAACGCCGCTTCCAACGCGGCCACTCCAGCTTCATCTGCGTCGTCGCCGAAGGCGCCAAACCCGCCGAAGGCACCATGGAACTGCGCCTCGGCGGCACCGACGAATTCGGCCACGAACGCTTCACCGGCGTCGCCCACCAACTCGGCGTCGAAATCGAAAAACGCATCAACAAAGAAGTCCGCACCACCGTCCTCGGCCACGTCCAACGCGGCGGCACCCCCACCCCCGCCGACCGCGTCCTCGCCACCCGCTACGGCGTCAACGCCGCCGACGCCGCCCACGCCGGCAAAACCGGCAACATGGTCTCCCTCCGCGGCACCCAAATCGGCCTCGTCCCCCTCGCCGACGCCGTCAAACAACTCAAACGCGTCCCCCGCGAACGCTACGACGACGCCGCCGAATTCTTCGGCTGACCGTTCCCCGGGGGCCGCCCCGGCCCGCCGCCCGACGGTGCCGGACCACACCCAGGGCAGGCCGCGGTGCGTCGCGTCTCGTGGGGGAGCCGGCGCCGCGCAGGGGACGAACCGAGCCGCCGCGTTCCCAGGGGCGCCGGCTACTGCGTCCGCCGCCACTCCCAATGGGCCGGGTGCCGCGTCCGCGAGCCGGGCAGGCCATGCGCCGCACGCGTGACCGACGCCACCAAAAGTCCGTGTGACCTGCGGTGATGATGGCCATGCGTGTCACGCATGGCTTACGCGAAGAGACACGCACGCGGCGGCGCCCGGCTCAGTGCCCGATGGGAATGGGCGTCCCGTGGGGGACTCGGCCCCGCGCGGGGGACAGCCGGCCCCACACCGCACGACCGGCCTCTGGCAGGGGAGCGAACGGCGGCGCTGCGGATCGGCGCCGCGCAGGGGGACGAGCGCACCGTCGGCCCCTCCACCGGTACCGACGTCCCCGCTGGCACCGACGCCGCCTCGACCTGCAACCGTCGCCGCCGCCACCGGCACCGAGCCGGCCGGATTGGTGATCGTTGAGCGTCGCTTAACCGGTCACCGTCAGAATGGTCGCCATGAATCCGCCTCCTCCCTCGAACCCCGGCTTCCAGCCCGGCCAGGACCCGGCCGACCACTCCGATCCGAACCAGTCGACGCAGCTGCGTCCCACGTGGCAGCCCGGGAACTTCCAGGGCCAGGCGCCCGGGTACCCGCCGCAGGGCGGCGCACCGTCGTATCCGCAGTACCCGGTCCAGCAGTCTTACGCGACCCCCGGCGGGCCCCAGGGCCCGGGCGTGCCCCCGTTCCCGCCGGCGCCCGGCGCCCCGAAGAAGCCGCGCCCAGCCTGGCTGATCCCGGCCCTGATCGGCGGTGGAGCGGTGGTGCTGGTGATCGCGCTGATCGCCGGCATCGCGATCGTCAAGAGCGTCGGAGGCGGCGGCGACACCAGCTCGCCGGGAGGCACCGTCAAGGCCTATTTCGCCGCGTTGCAGGCGGGCGACGCGAAGAAGGCCCTGAGTTACGGCAAGGAGGCGCCGGCCTCCACCGAGTTGCTCACCGACGAGATCCTGCGCAAGCAGCGCGACCTGGCCCCGATCAAGGACCTGAAGGTCATCAGCGAGTCGGGCGGGTTCATGGGCAGCGTGCACCTCACGGTGAACATCGGCGACGTGGCCTACGACGAGCAGCTGAACCTGGAGAAGGTCGGCGACGACTGGAAGCTCAAGACCGCGGCGGTGCAGGTCAAGCCCTACCTGAGCTCGGATTCGTCCAAGCAGTACCTGACGATCCTCGGCAAGCCCCTGCCCGCGTCGGGCATCGCCTACGTCTTCCCGGGTGCCCTGGATCTCGGCTCGAGCAACAAGAACCTGGCGGCGCAGAAGTCGAAGTACTCGAGTCGCGACGATCACGGCCAGGCGCCCATCAACGGGCTGTCCTCGTTCTCGATCGGCTCGAGCGTGAGCGTCGACTTCGGCCTGAGCGCGGAGGCGAAGACCTCGGCGCGCCAGCAGATCGCGGCGAAGTACTCGCAGTGCGCGGCGTCAAAGGACCGCTGGCCGTCGGGCTGCCCGCAGTCGGACTTCACCGGGGAGAACGGCACCTACACCTGGACGGCGCCGTCGGTGGACGACATCGACCTCTCCGACAGCGTCCGCGACGGCTCGATGACCTTCCGCGACAGCCGGCCCTGGACGTTCACCGCCACGTCGCGGGACGGGCGGCCCGTGAGCGGCTCGGATACCGGTACCACCTACGGCACGATCACCGTGACCGCCGACGCGGTGGCCGTCTCGATCCGGTGAGCGCCGGGCCATTAGGCTGAAGGCATGAGTGCCGAGCTTGCCGAACACGATCTTCCCGAGTACGCGGACGTCGTCGCCCGCTACGAGCCCGTCATGGGCATGGAGGTCCACGTCGAGCTCGGCACGGCCACCAAGATGTTCTGCGGCTGCCGCACCGAGTTCGGCGCCGAGCCCAACACCCAGGTGTGCCCCACGTGCCTCGGTATGCCGGGCGCGCTGCCCGTCGTCAACAGCGAGGCGGTGCGCTCGGCCATCCGCATCGGGCTGGCGCTGAACTGTTCCATCCGCCCGAGCTCGGTGTTCGCGCGGAAGAACTACTTCTACCCGGACCAGCCGAAGAACTACCAGATCAGCCAGTACGAGGATCCGATCGCGTACGACGGCTACGTCGACGTCCCGCTGGAGGACGGCACCACCTGGCGCGTAGAGATCGAGCGCGCGCACATGGAGGAGGACACGGGCAAGTCGACGCACATCGGCTCGGCGACGGGGCGCATCCACGGCGCCTCGCATTCGCTGCTCGACTTCAACCGCGCGGGTGTGCCGCTCGTCGAGATCGTCACCAAGCCCATCGAGGGCGCGGGGGAGCGGGCCCCCGAGATCGCCCGCGCCTACGTGACCGCGCTGCGTGACCTGCTGGCCTCGCTCGGCGTCTCCGACGTCCGGATGGATCAGGGCTCGATGCGCTGCGACTCCAACGTCTCGCTCAAGCCCGTGGGCTCCACCGAGTTCGGCACGCGGACGGAGACCAAGAACGTCAACTCCCTGCGATCCGTCGAGGTCGCGGTCCGGTACGAGATGCGCCGCCAGGCCGCCGTGCTGGACGCGGGCGGCACCGTCGTCCTCGAGACCCGGCACTTCCAGGAGGGCGACGGCACCACCACCGCCGGCCGCCCCAAGGAGACCGCCGACGACTACCGGTACTTCCCGGACCCGGACCTCGGTCCCGTCGCCCCGCCGGCGGAGCTGGTCGAGGAACTTCGCGGCACGATTCCGGAGCTGCCGTGGCTGCGTCGCGCCCGGATCCAGGCCGACTGGAAGCTCTCCGACGAGGTGATGCGCGACCTGGTGAACCTCGGCGCGATCGACGCCATCATCGCCACCGTCGACGCGGGCGCCACGCCCGATGCGGCGCGGTCCTGGTGGGGCAGCTTCCTGCCGCAGCAGGCCAACACCCGCGCCGTGGAGCTCGCCGCGCTCGCGATCACCCCGGCGCAGGTGGCGCGGGTCATCGCGCTGGTCGACGAGGGCAAGCTGACGAGCAAGCTCGCGCAGCAGGTCATCGTCGGGGTGCTCGACGGGGAGGGCGAGCCCGACGAGGTCGTCGCAGCCCGTGGTCTCGAGGTGGTCCGCGACGACGGTGCGCTGCAGAAGGCCGTGGACGAGGCGCTCGCCGCGAACCCGGACATCGTCGACAAGATCAAGGCCGGCAAGGTCCAGGCCGCGGGCAAGATCGTCGGCGATGTCATGAAGGCCACCCGCGGGCAGGCCGACGCCGCCCGCGTGCGGGAGCTGGTCCTCGCCGCCTGCGGGTAGTCCGCGGGGATCGGCCGGCCTCGGGGCCCGGCCCGGCCGGCTCAGTCGTCGGTGACGGTCGACTCGCCGCTCGGCATCGGGATCAGCACCACGCGGTCGTCGGTGGGCGCCTGCGGGGCGGGCTTGTTGGTGGTCACGCCCTGTGCCATGCCCTTGGGGCCGACCGCGAGCCGCCCGAAGACGCCGTACTTGGTGCGGTCGAGGACCTGGACGGGCTCGCCCTTGGCAGTGGTCGGCCCCTCCGGGAGAGAGAGCATCTCCACCTTGCCGGCGCGGGCCTGGCTGACGAAGACCCCGCCCTTGACGACGGCGCACCCGGCGAGACCGGGGCGCTCGGGCCAGCTCCAGACCACGGTCGCGGGTGAGTTCGGGGTGATCACCCGCAGCCGGTCCTGGGTCAGGCCCTGATCCGCGACGAAGATCGGCCCGCTGCCGGGATTGCCGCACAGCGACTGCCGGACCCCACCGTCGGTGGCGAGCACCGTCGGCCGGACCGGGGAGACGGTGCCGGGCGACCGGAGCAGCAGCACCTTCCCGGCGAGCGACGCGGGGTCGCGCGCGGCGTTCGCATCGCCCGCGTTGCCGGTGGCGACGATCAGGTCGCGGCCGGAGAAGAGCAGCGAGCCCGCGTTCCCGGTCGCGCCCTTGGGGATCCCGGCGAGGATCACCTTCGGCTCGTCGCCCGGCGTGACCCGCACCACGCGGTTGTCGGTGGGGGTGCTCACGTAGGCGTAGAACAGCCGGTCCTGGCTGTACGACGGTGACAGGGCGATCGCGGTGAGCCCACCGTCGCCGGCCGTGTCCACGCCGATCCGCAGCACCTCCCGGTTGGGGAGGTCCGTGGTGGTGTACACGACGGCGCCGCCGCGCTCGGCGACGTAGGCGTGCTCGAAATCGTTCGTCGGGATCAGGGCGGTGGGCTCGGTCAGGCACGTGGCCAGTACCAAGGGGTCCTGGTCGATGCACGGACCCGGCGCCTTCGGCGCGGCGCTGGGCATACCGGGGCCCGTGGGCTTCGTCGTGGTCACCGCGCCCGTGGGCGGGCCGGTGAACGGGGCCGCCTCGCTGCCGGAGAAGTCGGCGCACCCCGCCACCAGGGCCGCGACGGCTGCGACCACGACGGCGCGCCGCGCGCCGGAACGCGCGTGGCGGATCCCCTCACTCATGCCGCCACACTACCGATCGGGCCGGGGCCGCGGTTCGCTCCCGGCCCCCGGCGCGTTCGCACTCTAGGGTGGATCGCGTGAGTGACAAGGACGGAATCGAGAACGAGACCAGCGAGGGCGCGGCCGAGTCACCCTTTGACTTCCGGTCCACGAGTGAGCTGCCCAGGTTCGGTGAGCGGCATCCCACGGGCGGGTTCGTCCTGGACCCCCACGACGATTCGGACACGGGGATCGGGCCGGTGCTCCCGCGCTACCGAGACGAGCCCGCCGGCACGACGCCGAACGCCGAGACGGCGGTGTCTCCGGCCGCGTCCGCCCCGACGGAGCGCGTGGCACCGTCGGCGCACGCGGCCCCCACGGATGATCAGGGCGCGTCGCCGGTGCCGGACACGAGCGACCTCGCTGCGGCGATCGCGGCCGCGAGCGCGGCCACCGCCGCGATCTCCACCTCCGGCGCACCGGACGCCGCCACGCACCGTGCCGACCTCTCGAGCGATGAGCGCGACGAGTTCGGCAAGCGGTACAACCGCCGACGGGGCCGCGAGCGGGCCGCACAGGCCCGCGCGGAGGCCGAGGGCATCCCGTTGGAGAGCGCCGCGACCGAGCCGATCGCGCCGCCGCCCGGACGCCGCTTCGGCAAGCCGGTCGGCGACATCCCGGCGGAGCTGGAGGAGGCGCGGAAGGCGGCTCGCCGCGGCACCACGGACGCCGGGCTGCTCGTGCTGCGCGTCGTGGTCGGCGTGATCCTGGCGGCGCACGGCATCCAGAAGCTGTTCGGGATCTGGGGCGGGCCCGGAATCGACGGCTTCGCGGCGTACCTGCAGAACGGCAACGACCCGTCGCTCGGCTTCGAGCGCTTCACCAAGGTGATCTCGATCGCGACGGGCGTCGTCGAGCTCGGCGGCGGCGCGCTGCTGATCCTCGGCCTGCTCACTCCGGTCGCGGCCGCCGGGGCCGTCGGGGTGATGCTCTCTGCGACGCTGTTCAAGCTGACCACGGCGGGTAACGGCTTCGTCTTCTTCGCCCAGGGCAAGGGCGTCGAGTTCGAGCTACTGCTGCTGTTCGCGTCGGTGGCGATCATGCTCACCGGCCCGGGCCGGCTCTCCCTCGACTTCAACCGGGGCTGGGCGCGCAGGCCGCACATCGGCTCCGTCGCCCTGCTGATCGTCGCGATCGCCGCGGCGGTCACCGTCTGGGTCCTGCTCAACGGGGCGAACCCGCTCGTGCGGCAGTAGCCGCCTCCGACCACACGACGATCGCCCGGCCTCCCGCGAGGGAGTGCCGGGCGATCGTCTTCGTTCGACGGTGCCTCGGTGCCTAGGGCACGTACCGGACCGCGCCCTTGTCGGCCGAGGTCGCCAGGGCGGCGTAGGCGCGCAGTGCGGTGGTGACGGTGCGCTGGCGGTCCTTCGGCTGCCACGGGCGCTCCGAGGCCTCCATCTTCGCGCGGCGGCGCGCCAGCTCCTCGTCGTCCACGAGCAGCTCCAGGGCGCGGGTGTGCACGTCGATACGGATCCGGTCACCGTCCTCGACGAGGCCGATGACGCCGCCGGCCGCGGCCTCGGGGGAGATGTGGCCGATCGACAGGCCCGACGTGCCGCCGGAGAAGCGGCCGTCGGTGATCAGCGCGCACACCTTGCCCAGGCCCTGGCCCTTGAGGAACGAGGTGGGGTGGAGCATCTCCTGCATGCCGGGGCCGCCCTTGGGGCCCTCGTAGCGGACCACGACCACGTCGCCCGGCTTGATCTGCTTGCCGAGGATCTTCGAGACCGCCTCCTCCTGCGACTCGACCACGACGGCCGGCCCCTCGAAGGTGAACAGATCCTCGTCGATGCCCGCGGTCTTGAGGATGGCACCGTCGACGGCGATGTTGCCGCGCAGCACGCAGAGCCCGCCCTCGACCGTGTAGGCGTGCTCGACGTCCCGGATGCACCCACCCACGGCGTCGGTGTCCAGCGATTCCCACCGGTTCTTGGTGGAGAAGGGCTGCGTGGTGCGGACGCCGCCGGGCGCCGCGTGGAAGAGCTCGATCGCCTCGTCCGTGGCCTTGCCGGACCGGACGTCCCAGTCGTCGAGCCACTTGTCGAAGGACTGCTCGTGCACGGTGTGCACGTCGGTCTCGAGCAGGCCGGCGCGGCGCAGCTCACCCAGGATCGCGGGGATGCCGCCGGCCCGGTGCACGTCCTCCATGTGGTAATCGCTGTTGGGCGAGACCTTGGACAGGCAGGGCACCTTGCGGCTGATCGCGTCGATGGTCGACAGGTCGAAGTCGACCTCGCCCTCCTGCGCGGCCGCCAGGGTGTGCAGCACGGTGTTCGTGGAGCCGCCCATCGCGACGTCGAGCGCCATCGCGTTGCGGAACGCCGCGGGGGTCGCGACGTTGCGGGGGAGCACGGACTCGTCACCGTCGCGGTAGTAGCGCTTCGCGGCCTCGACCACGACGGTGCCGGCCCGCTCGAAGAGCGCGCGGCGCGCGGCGTGGGTGGCGAGCGTCGAGCCGTTGCCGGGCAGCGCGAGGCCGAGGGCCTCGGTGAGGCAGTTCATCGAGTTGGCGGTGAACATTCCGGAACAGGAGCCGCAGGTGGGACACGCGGAGCGCTCGACCTCGCCCAGCCCGGCCTCGTCGATCGCGTCGTTCGCCGACGCCGAGATCGCGGTGATGAGGTCGGTGGGCGCCTTGGCGACACCGTCGACGATGACGGCCTTGCCGGCCTCCATCGGGCCGCCCGAGACGAAGACCGTGGGGATGTTCAGGCGCATCGCGGCATTGAGCATGCCGGGCGTGATCTTGTCGCAGTTGGAGATGCAGACCAGCGCGTCGGCGGTGTGGGCGTTCGCCATGTACTCGACGGAGTCGGCGATGATCTCGCGGCTGGGCAGGCTGTAGAGCATGCCGCCGTGGCCCATGGCGATGCCGTCGTCCACGGCGATGGTGTGGAACTCGCGGGCCACGCCGCCCGCCGCGCGCACCGACTCGGCGACGATCTCGCCCATGTCCTTGAGGTGCACGTGGCCCGGCACGAACTGCGTGTAGGAGTTGGCGATGGCCACGATCGGCTTGCCGAAATCGCTGTCCGTGAGGCCGGTGGCGCGCCAGAGGGAGCGGGCGCCTGCGGCGTTGCGGCCGACGGTGGTGGTGCGTGAGCGGAGCGGTGGCATGAGCTTCTCGTCTCGGATCTTCGTATCGTGCGGGCTGATGGTGGGGATGCGGTCCCCGTGAACAAGGGAAGGCCTGTTCGGCCGGAATTATTCCGCGGTGACGTCGGGGATCCTGCCGCCGGAGGCGGCCGCCACGCGGGGGAGCTGGCTGATGGTGACGGCGGGTAGTCGCACCTCGGGACCGTCGGTGCGGACGGCGTACACCGCACCGTTGCGTCCGATTCTAATGCCTGCCAGCTCGTCCCATCCGAGCGTCGTCGCGCGCCGCACCCCGACGGTGTGCACCCCGTCGGGACCGATGACGGTGCGCACGCGCAGGATCCACAGGGCGAGCAGGATCGGAACGACCAGCAGCAGCCAGCCGAGGACGGCGGCGCCGGTGCCGGCGCCACTACCGTCGATCGACCGGCCCAGGGTCCACGGGCCGACGATGGGGGCGAGGCAGACGGCGAACAGCGCGACGCCGAGCAGGGCGATGCGCGGATGCTTGAAGACGACCCGGTCGCCGGGGGCGATCCGCACCGCGGTGTCCGCCGTGTGATCGGTGGTCACGGTCCGGGTGGTGCCGGGCGTGCTCGGCTGCTTCGCGGGGCGCTCGCTCATAACATGCATTGTCGCACGCGGCAGGTGAATCCCAGTATTTGAGACGCGGATGCTCACTGGTTTGACGCGACTGTACGCCGGGGCCTAGTTTCACTTGTGTGAAACACAGCTACCAGCTCCTCGTAATCGGTCGGCGCGTCGTCGCCTGAACCGGTTACAGCCGTTTCACACCAGCATCGACGCGCTACCCTCGCTCAGCCACCGCTGACGGGGGTTTTTTGTTGCCCGGATAGTCTCCGGGCGACGCCCGCACGCCGGTATGTCCATTTGAGTAGAGCACCGCCAGAGCACGAGAAGGTCACATCGTGAGCGCACCTACAGCTCGGCCCCACCCAGGGCAGAAGCCCGGGGCACGCAAGCCCGGCGCCGGGATCCCCGGCGCGCATTCCGTCACCGCGAGGAACGTCGCCACCGACGTCGCCCACGGCGCCCTCGAGGGCGCCCGCGTCGTGGCCCCCGAGCGCGTCACCGGCGCGCAGTCGGTGGTCCGGTCGCTCGAGGAGATCGGCGTGGACACGGTCTTCGGCATTCCCGGCGGTTGCATCCTCCCGGTCTACGACCCGCTGCTCGACTCGAAGAAGGTCCGCCACGTGCTGGTGCGCCACGAGCAGGGTGCCGGCCACGCCGCCACCGGCTACGCACAGGCCACCGGCAAGGTCGGCGTGTGCATGGCCACGTCGGGCCCCGGAGCGACCAACCTGGTCACCCCGCTGGCCGACGCGCAGATGGACTCGGTGCCGATCGTCGCCATCACCGGTCAGGTCGGCCGCCCGCTGATCGGCACGGACGCCTTCCAGGAGGCCGACATCTCGGGCATCACGATGCCCGTGACCAAGCACAACTTCCTGGTCTACGACGCGGCCGACATCCCGCGCGTCATCGCCGAGGCCTTCTACCTGGCCCAGAGCGGCCGTCCGGGCGCAGTCCTCGTCGACATCCCGAAGGACGTGCTGCAGGAGGACACCGTCTTCTCGTGGCCGCCGCAGATCGACCTGCCAGGCTACCGCCCCGTGACCAAGCCGCACGGCAAGCAGATCCGGGAGGCGGCCCGGCTCATCGCGGCGGCGAAGTCGCCCGTGCTCTACGTCGGCGGCGGTGTGCTCAAGGCCGAGGCCTCGGAGGAACTGCTCAAGCTGGCCGAGTTGACCGGTATCCCGGTGGTCACCACCCTGATGGCGCGCGGCGCCTTCCCGGACAGCCACCCGCAGCACATGGGCATGCCCGGCATGCACGGCACCGTCGGCGCCGTGGCCGCGCTGCAGCGCTCGGACCTGCTGGTGACCCTGGGCGCGCGGTTCGACGACCGGGTGACCGGCAAGCTTGACTCCTTCGCGCCCGACGCGAAGGTCATCCACGCGGACATCGACCCGGCGGAGATCGGCAAGAACCGTTTCGCCGACGTCCCGATCGTGGGCGACTGCAAGGAGGTCATCACCGAGCTCATCGCGGCGATCTCCGAGGACCGCGCGACGATCGCCGCTCCGGACCTCACCGACTGGTGGGAGTACCTGGACGGGATCCGCAAGACCTACCCGTTGGCGTACAACACGCCCTCCGACGGCGCCCTGAGCCCCGAGTACGTGATCGAGCGCCTCGGCGTCGCCGCGGGCCCGGACGCGATCTACTGCGCGGGCGTCGGCCAGCACCAGATGTGGGCTGCGCAGTTCGTCAAGTACGAGAAGCCGCGCACCTGGCTGAACTCTGGCGGTCTGGGCACCATGGGCTACGCGGTTCCCGCGGCCCTCGGTGCCAAGATGGGCGCGCCCGAGAAGGAGGTCTGGGCGATCGACGGTGACGGCTGCTTCCAGATGACCAACCAGGAGCTCGCCACCGCCGCGATCGAGGGCGCGCCGATCAAGGTCGCCGTCATCAACAACGGCAACCTGGGCATGGTCCGGCAGTGGCAGACGCTGTTCTACGAGGAGCGCTACTCCAGCACCGACCTGTCGACGCACTCGATGCGGATCCCCGACTTCGTCAAGCTGGGCGAGGCCCTGGGCTGCGTCTCCTTCCGCTGTGAGCGTGCGGAGGACGTCGATTCGGTCATCGCGCAGGCGCGCGAGATCACCGACCGCCCGGTCGTCATCGACTTCATCGTGGGCGCCGACGCCCAGGTGTGGCCGATGGTCGCCGCAGGCACCAGCAACGACGAGATCATGGCGGCGCGGGACATCCGCCCGCTGTTCGACGAGGACGACGCGGCCGACGAGCCGGCCGTCATCCACGCCGTGATGGAGCGTTCGGAGGAGCAGAAGTGAGCACCACGCACACGCTGAGCGTCCTGGTGGAGGACCGTCCGGGCGTCCTCGCCCGCGTCGCGTCCCTGTTCTCCCGCCGCGGGTTCAACATCGAATCCCTCGCTGTCGGCGGCACCGAGCTCAAGGGCGTCAGCCGGATGACGATCGTGGTCACGGTCGACGAGCTGCCCCTCGAGCAGGTCACCAAGCAGCTGAACAAGCTGGTCTCGGTGCTCAAGATCGTCGAGCAGGATTCGACCACCTCGGTCGCGCGGGAGCTCATGCTCATCAAGGTGCGGGCGGATGCGGCCTCGCGCGGCCAGGTGACCGATACGGTGGAGCTGTTCCGTGCCAAGATCGTCGACGTCTCACCGGATTCGGTGACCATCGAGGCCACCGGCACGCCGGACAAGCTCGATGCGCTGCTGGCGGTCCTGGATCCCTTCGGGATCCGAGAGATCGCCCAGTCCGGCGTCATCGCGCTGGGGCGCGGCCCGAAGTCGATCACCGCGACCCGCTGAACTACTGAAGAAATCTAGAAGGGATACAGAACAACAGTGGCAATCGAACTGTTCTACGACGAGGACGCCGACCTCTCCATCATCCAGGGCAAGAAGGTCGCCGTCATCGGCTACGGCTCGCAGGGCCACGCGCACTCGCTGAGCCTGCGCGATTCCGGCGTCGACGTGCGGATCGGCCTCAAGGAGGGCTCGAAGTCGCGCGCCAAGGCCGAGGAGCAGGGCCTGACCGTGGGCACGCCCGCCGAGGTCGCCGCGTGGGCCGACGTCATCATGCTCCTGGCGCCCGACACCGCGCAGGCGCAGATCTTCACCGAGGACATCGCCCCGAACCTCAAGGACGGCGACGCGCTGTTCTTCGGCCACGGCCTCAACATCCACTTCGGCCTGATCAAGGCGCCGGAGAACGTCACCGTCGCGATGGTGGCGCCGAAGGGACCCGGCCACCTCGTGCGCCGTCAGTTCGTCGACGGCAAGGGCGTGCCCGCGCTCATCGCCGTCGACCAGGATCCGACCGGCAACGGCCAGGCGCTCGCCCTGAGCTACGCCGCGGCGATCGGTGGCGCCCGCGCCGGCGTCATCAAAACCACCTTCAAGGAGGAGACCGAGACGGATCTCTTCGGTGAGCAGGCCGTGCTCTGCGGTGGCACCGAGGAGCTCGTCAAGGTCGGCTTCGAGGTGCTGGTCGAGGCGGGCTACGCCCCCGAGATGGCCTACTTCGAGTGCCTGCACGAGCTCAAGCTCATCGTGGACCTCATGTACGAGGGCGGCATCGCGCGCATGAACTACTCGGTGTCCGACACCGCGGAGTTCGGCGGCTACCTCTCGGGCCCGCGCGTCATCGACGCCGACACCAAGAAGCGCATGAAGGACATCCTCACGGACATCCAGGACGGCACCTTCGTCAAGCGTCTCGTGGCGAACGTCGAGGGCGGCAACAAGGAGCTCGAGGCCCTCCGCAAGGAGAACGCCGAGCACCCGATCGAGGTCACCGGCAAGAAGCTGCGCGACCTCATGAGCTGGGTCGATCGCCCGATCACCGAGACCGCCTAGGTTTCACCCGCACCGCTTCGGGAGCCCCGCCGGACCACGTGTCCGGCGGGGCTCTTGCGTGTCGGGGTGGTCCCGGGCTAATGTTTTGAACATGTTCAGTGAACATGTTCAATCACGGGCGGAGGCCAAGGCCGGGACGCGGGCGCGCGTGCTCGCTGCCGCGGACCGGTCCTTCCGCGCGCACGGCTTCGCGGGGACGACGGTGCGCGGCATCGCCGCCGACGCCGGGGTCAGTGTCGGGACGGTCATGGGCGTGGGGGACAAGGACGCGCTGCTCATCGCGATCGTCGACGACTGGATCGCCGCGGTGCACGCCGAGCGCGCCCCCGCGGCTCCACTGGGACCGCTCGGGCGCGACGAGGCGATCGCGCGGCTGGTGGGCACGGTCGCGCCCTTCGTCACCTATTTCAACGCCGACGGTGACCTCTCCCGTGAGTACGCGGCCGTCCTCGCGCGGGGGCGGCATCGCTCCCGCACGTTTGGTGACCTCGCTGACGAGCTGCGCGCCGATTTCGAGCGCGTCTTCGCCGCCGCCGGGATCGGGGATCCCGGTGCGGCCGCACGCACCCTCTACTTCGTCTACATCGGCCTGCTGTTCGCGGCCTCCGGCCTCGCGATCACGCGAGAGGCCGCGGCGGAGCGCCTCGTCGAGGCGATCACTCAGATCCTGGGAGAAGGAGACCCGCAATGACCACCGGTTTCATCGACACGCCGCATTGGCCGTGGCTCACCGTCGCGCTCGCCGTCGTCCTGCTGGGCGACGCGCTGCTGTCGGTGCGTCCGCCCGTCTTCATTCAGAACTGCCTCGACGGTGTCCGCTTCCCCCGGGACTGGTGGTGGACGCTCGTCGTGATCAAGCTGGTGGCGGTGGCCGGGCTGCTCGCCGGTCTGCACTACCCGGGCGTGGCGTTCGCCGCCAATGCCGGCGTCATCGCGTACTTCGTCTGCGCAGCGGTCTCGCACGTGCGAGCGGGGTTCATGGGGTCGACGTTCTGGGTGAACTGCCTCGGGATGCTGGTGTTCTCGACGGCGGTGCTGGTCCTGTCGTACGCGTGAGCAGGCCCGGCTCGCGCGTGGTCTAGGGCACGAGTACCGCGCGCCCGGCGATCCGGCCGGCCTCCAGGTCGTCGAAGGCGCGCTGGAAGTCGGCCAGTGGATACGCGGTGGTGGCGACGGTGATCGCCCCGGCTCGGGCGAGCGCGAGCACCTGCAGCAGGTCGGCGCGCGTCCCGCCGTACGAGCGCTGCACGTTCACGCCCCACGGCCTGCCGTCCGACCCCGCGACCATCGGGTACCGCCCGCCGCCGAGCCCGACGAGCCGGACGGCGCCTTCGGGGGCGACGACCGCCGCGGCCAGATCGACGCTCGGCTGGACGCCCACGAAGTCCAGCACGACGTCGGCGCCGTAGCCGTCGGTCTCCTCGAGGATCCGGCCGGCGGCATCGGCGTTCGAGAGCAGCGCGAGGTGAGCCCCGTACTCGGTGGCGGCGGACACCTTCGCCGGGTCGGTGTCCAGGGCGATGATGCGCGCCCCGCTCGTCGCCGCCAGGATCTGCAGGCCGACGTGGCCGAGGCCGCCCAAGCCGATGACCACGGCGGTCGCCCCCGGGGTCAGCCGCTCGCGCACCGAGTTGATCGCGTGCATCGGGGTCACGCCGGCGTCGCTGAGCGGAGCGCTGGTCGCGGGGTCGAGGCCGTCGAGCGGAAGGGCCTGCAGCGCGGGGATGATCTGGTACTCGGCCATGGCACCGTCGGGACCGAGGCCGGGCGTGGTGGGGAACTGGCCCCGCGAGCCCTCGACCGCGCAGGCGTTGCTGCGCCCCTCGACGCAGGGACGGCACCGTCCGCACGCCCAGATCAGGTCGACGATCACGGGCTCGCCCACCTCCAGGGAGGTCACGTCGGGCGCGACGGCGTCGACGATGCCGGCGCCCTCGTGGCCCATGGTCATACCGAACGCCGGCCAATTCTCCATATGCAGGACGTGCAGGTCGGAATGGCACAGGCCCGCAGAGGTGATCTTGATCCGGATCTGCCCCGGACCGGGCTCGGGAATCGGCACCTCGGCCAGCTCAAGGGTGCTCGGGGCGGTCAGTTTCACTGCTCGCATGTGCGGTTCTCCTCACTCGGCCGGCCGTCTGGGGGCAGCATGCCTGAAACCTAGTGCCTGATCGGCGGCGCGGAGGGCGAACCGGGCGACCGGCGGAGGGACGGTGCGGTATCGGACCCGCGAGGCAGGCCCGCGTGCGCGGGGGAGAAGTGCGGTGAGGTGGTGTGCCAATTCACGGAACGTAAAAAACCAGCAGCGATGACTGATAGACTACTCGGCAGTAGCTATCGCTAGCGTGCCGACAGGAGTTGACAGAATGGCCACGAAGTTCGCGCTCACCCACATGGGCCGCACGATGGGACGCCCGTTCCCCGGTCAGGCCGAGTACGAGCAGACGCTCACGGACCTGTCCGAGGCGTCGGTGCGGCGCAACTTCGACCCGTACATCGACATCGACTGGGACGACCCGGAGCTGGCGATCGTCCCCGACGATCCGCGCTGGGTGTGCGACTCCCGCTTCGATCCGATCGGCCGCCACCCCTGGTACCAGGCGCAGCCGCTGGCCAAGCAGATCGAGATCGGCATGTGGCGCCAGGCCAACGTCGCCAAGGTCGGCCTGCAGTTCGAGTCCATGCTGATCCGCGGCATCATGCAGTACACCGCCGCGCTGCCGAACAATTCGCCGGAGTTCCGGTACGCGACGCACGAGGCGAAAGAGGAGTGTCAGCACACGCTGATGTTCCAGGAGTTCGTGAACCGGGTCGGTATGGACGTGCCGGGCGGCAGCTGGTTCCTGCGGCGGATCTCGCCGATCGTGCCGCTCTTCGCGACCATGACGCCGCTGTACTTCTACATGATGGTCCTGGGCGGGGAGGAGCCGATCGACCACCTGCAGAAGCAGTTCCTGCGCTCCGGCTCCGAGCAGCACCCGGCCATGAGTTCGATCATGCAGATCCACGTGGCCGAGGAGGCGCGCCACATCGGCTTCGCGCATCAGCTCCTCGAGCACCGCATCCCGACGCGCGGGGCGTTCCCGCGGCTGGTGCTCTCGCTCATGCTGCCGCTGACGATGCGGGTCATGGTGACCATGATCATGATGCCGCCCAAGGAGTTCTGGGAGACCTTCGAGATCCCGCGGTCGGTGAAGAAGGACATCTTCTGGCGTTCGCCCGAGTCACAGCAGATGAAGCGCGACGTCTTCGGCGACGTGCGGATGATGGCCGAGAAGTGCGGCCTGATCAACCCGCTGAGCAGGCTCATGTGGCGGATCTGCGGCATCGACGGTCGCGTCTCCCGCTTCCGCAGCGAGCCGGCCTACGCCGCGCAGTAGCTCGCACGCCGCAGCCGATGCTGCGTCCACCTCGAACAGCACGCGCACGCCCCCGTCACCGACAACTCGGTGACGGGGGCGTGCGCGGCGTCGGCTCAGCCCGCGGGCTCGGCCGCGCGGTGATCCGTGCGCAGGTCGATGCCCCTGGTCTCGGGCAGAGTGAGAATGGTGAGCATGGAGATCACACCGAGCGCGATGGCGTACCACAGGAAGTAGCTGGAGTGGCCGAGGTTGCCGAAGTACGTCTTCAGGTAGGGTGCGGTGCCGCCGAACAGTGCGACCACCAGTGAGTACGGCACCGCCAGGCCGATCGTCCGGATGTTGGTCGGGAAGATCTCGGCGTAGACGGCGGGGGCTACGGCGCTCAACGTCGCGAGGGGGACCATGGCGAGCGACATCGCGACGAACAACGAGGTAGCGCTGGAGTCGAGGATCGCGTTCAACGGGAAGGTCGCGAGGCACACCGCACCGTACGCACCGAGTAGCACAGGCTTGCGGCCCAACCGGTCGGAGAGGTATCCGCCGATGGGTAGGACGATGAGGAATATCACCTGAGCGGCCGCACCGGCCCAGAGGGCCTGCGACGCAGGGACCTTCTGCACCTGAATCGCGTACGCGGGCGCAGACACCGCCCACGAGTAGTAGAGCACGGTGCCACCGACCACGAGTCCGCAGACCTGGAGCAGGATCTTCGGGTGGCTGCGCATGGTGGCCCAGATGCTGAGCTGTGGCGCCGAGGCGCCCTCGTGCCCGGCAGGCGCCTCCTCATCGAACACCTCGGACTCGTTGAGTCGGGTGCGCATGTAGAGGGAGTAGAGGCCGAAGACGCCACCGATGACGAAGGGGATCCGCCAGCCCCACGCGTTCATATCCGACTTGGACATCACGGCGGTCAGCGTCGCTCCCAGGACCAGCGCGATCAGCTGTCCGATCGTGCCGGAGAAGTAGATCGATGAGGACCACAGTCCACGGCGTTCGCGCGGCGCCGTCTCGGCGATGTACGTCTGGGCGGCCGGGAGTTCGCCACCGTGGGCGAGTCCCTGCGCGAGCCTGGCCAGGACCAGGATCACGCTGGCGGCGACGCCGATGGTGGCGTAGTTCGGAGCCAGGCCGATGACCA
Source organism: Tsukamurella sp. II2bb (assembly GCF_057815145.1). NCBI lineage: Bacteria > Bacillati > Actinomycetota > Actinomycetes > Mycobacteriales > Tsukamurellaceae > Tsukamurella > Tsukamurella sp. II2bb. The sequence goes on along the minus strand of NZ_JBYPZI010000015.1, from coordinate 22,610 downwards.
GGCTGCCGCCGGCGGCGAGTGCGATGGTCCAGGTCATGGAGGCTTTACGGCCCACCTTGTCGGATATCCAGCCGAAGAACAGGCCACCGAAAGGCCGGGCGACGAACCCGACGGCGAACACGGCGAGGCTGCTGAGCAGGTTCGACGTCGGGTCGGCCGAGTGGAAGAACTGTGAGGCGAAGAACGGCGCGAACACCGCGTACACACCCCAGTCGTACCATTCCATGAGGTTGCCGGCGCCGACGCCGACGATGGTCCGGAACGTGCTCTGGTGCCGCTCGGCCTCCGAGGCGTCACTTACTGCGCTCATCGTCCGTCTCCTGCCGCGATCAGCTCGAGACGACGTGTGGCGAGTGAGGAGTAGATGGCCACCGCGTCCGGCAGGACGGCGGGGTCGAAGTCCGCTTTGGGCGAGTGGTTCGCCGGTGCGGAGGCGGGATCGGCGCCGGGGAGAGCGGCGCCGAGGGCGAGGAAGGCGCCGGGCACTTCGTCGAGGACCCGTGAGAAGTCCTCGGAGCCGGGCATCGGGGCGGGAAGATCCATGTAGCGCTCCTCCCCGAGGACCTCGCGGACGGTCTCCGCCGCAAAAGCCACTTCGTCGCCGTCGTTGACGGTGACGGGGTACTCCTGGATCAGTTCCACGTCGACCTCGACGCCGTTCGCCATGGCGATGCCCTTCAGCGTCGTGGCGGTGGCGTTCTCGAGCAGCACGCGGTGCTCCTCGCTGAACCTGCGCACGGTGGCCTCGAAGGTGACGGTTTCGGGAATCACGTTGGCCTTCGTTCCTCCGTTGATCCGGCCGACCGAGATCACCACCGGATCCGCCGCCGCGAAACTGCGGGTCACCATGGTCTGCAGGCTGTTGATCATCTGGGCGGCCGCGAGGATCGGGTCCTTGGCCCGGTGGGGCATCGACCCGTGGCCGCCGGCACCGTGCACGGTGACGACCAGGCGATGCGAGGCCGCCATCAGGGTTCCCGGCCGACTGCAGAACTTCCCGTTCGGAAACATCGTGGACATGACGTGGATGCCGTACGCGGCGTCCGGGCGATGCCCGGACACGTCCAACAGGCCCTCCGACAGCATGACCCCCGCACCGTCGAATCCCTCCTCGCCGGGCTGGAACATGAAGATCACGTCACCCGCGAGCTGATCCCGATGGTGGGACAGCAGCTGCGCGGCGCCGGCGAGCGCGGCGGTGTGGAAGTCGTGCCCGCAGGCGTGCATCGCGCCGTTCATGGAGGCGAAATCCAGTCCGGTCTGCTCCGCGACGGGAAGGCCGTCCATGTCGCCACGGATCAGCACGGTGGCGGGGTTCTGCGGATCGCGACGACCGCCGCGCAGGACGCCGATGACCGAGGTGGTGTCAGTGCCCGTCGTGATCTCGAGTCCCAGTCCGTCTATCGCGGACAGCACGATCTCCTGGGTTCGGGGGAGCACGAGGCCCACCTCGGGAGTCGCGTGCAAGCGGTTTCGGAGTTGTGTCAGGTCACCCCGCATGTGAGTGACGTCGTCGGCGATATCCATGGACTCCCTAATTTCTCTAGGGCCGCGGAGCGCGGCATGTGAGTGGCATCACAACCCCCACGAGCGTATGATTCCGTTCACTTTGATCGAAGAAACGCTCGATTTTGTCAATCGATGGAACAACGGGGAGTTCTATGACGGATCGTGCCGCCGCGGCGCCTCCCGGAGTCGATTCCTTCGAGGACGTCGTGGATGAGGTGGACCTGACCGTCCTCCATGCCTTGCAGATCGCGCCCCGGGCCAGTTGGGCTGAGATCGGTGCGGCGATCGGAATGCCGCCCACCACGGTCGCCAGGCGGTGGAGCAGGATCGTGGAGCGGGGCGACGCGTGGATGACCGCCTACGTGCCGGGGCCGCACTCGCGAACGGCGATGGTGCACGTGGATTTCGATCCGGACCATGAGCCCGAGGTCCGGGCCTCCCTGTGTGCGATTCCCGGCGTGGTGAGCATCGACGAAACTGCGGGGGCGCATCGGCTGCTGCTGACGATGGTGGCTGCGGACACCTCCAGGATGGCGGACGAGCTCGACCGGATTCGGGCCGTCCCCGCAGTGACCGGGTGCATCATGACGGTATCGACGTCCCTCGTGTCCCACGGCAGTGATTGGCGGCTCGACGCGCTCGATCGACGTCAGTCGTCCGCGATGCGCGAGATCGCTCGGCGGACTCCGCGGTCGCCACTGCCGCGGGTCGACGCCCTCGACCGGGACATCGGGCGGGTCCTCGCGCACGACGGGCGGACCTCGCTGACCGACCTGTCCCGAGCGACGGGCGCGAGCGTCAACACCGTACGCCGTCGACTGGCCCGCCTGGTCGGCTCAGGATGGCTGTCGCTGCGATGCGACCTGACCTCTGCGGTGCCGGGCTGCGAGATCACCGCGTACCTCTGGTTGCGTGTGTCGCCGGACCTGCTGATGTGGACCGCATCCGCGATCGCCGCCCTGCGTGAGCAGCGCTCCGTCATGACCCTGGCCGGCCGACACAACCTCCTGGTGATCGTGTGGCTGCACCGGCCGGAGGACCTGCCCGCGTTGGAGGAGCGGCTTGTCGCGATGGGGCCGGGGGTGGAGGTGGACGATCGCACGATCACGCTCCGGCGGTGGAAGCAGTCGGGACGCATCATCGGCGGAGACGGCCGGGCGAACGCGGTGGTGCCGCTGGGCGGTTTCGACTGAATCAGGCGAGCGAGCGGAGTGCCCGGGTCGCGGCGTGGTATCCGCACATGCCGTGGGTGACATCGCCGGTGCAGCCGCTCCGCGCATGCGCATACGACCACACATCGGGTGCACATCCCCGACTGCCCGAGGGGGCTGCGAGCATCGGCTCCTCGAACACCGCATCCCGACGCGCGGGGCGTTCCCGCGGCTGGTGCTCTCGCTCTTGCTGCCGCCGACGCCGCGCGGTGGGTTGTAGTGTGGCACCGCGGTCGGTGAGCATCGCCTGACGGTGCCGGCCGTAGTCGGGGTCGAGACAGCGGCCCTGCGCTACGAGAGGCAGAACGTCCATGGAGATCATTCGTCAGTACGCCCGGCAGCGCGCGATCGAGGCGGTGATCTGGTCGATACCCGCGCTCGTGGACGTCTTCTTCCGCGACGCGTTGCGTGACGATTTCGGCGTCGACGTCGGCGACGTGATGGTGATGCGGCGACCGCTGGTCGCGCGGCACGAGGTGCTCACCCCGAACAACCAGGTCGGCTACTGCGCGGTTCCGTACGACCTGTCGGCGGGGCCGCTGGTGGTGGAGATCCCGGCGAGCACCGCCGAGTGCGCGATCATCGGCGAGTTCTGCGACAACTGGCAGGCGCCGCTGTCGATGGTCGGCGCGCAAGGGCCCGACGGTGGCCGGGGCGGCAAGTATCTGCTCCTGCCGCCCGGTCACTCCGATCCGGTACCGGACGGCTACCTGCCGATCCGGTTCGAGGGCTACCGCGGCACGATGGTCTTCCGGCCGGTGGTGCTCGGCTCCGGCACCATGGAGGGCGCGGTCGCGCTGGCGCGGCAGACCAAGGCGTACCCGCTCGCCGAAGCCGAGAACCCGCGGCCGACGCGCATCATCGACCCGTGGGACAAGGAACTGCATTCGCTCCCCGCGTACGACCACACGTACTTCGAGAAGCTCGCGAAGTTCATCTCGGAGGAGCCGATCCGGGAGCGGGACAAGGCGATCGTCGGCTCCCTGGCCTCGATCGGGATCGAGCCGGGGAAGCCCTTCGAGCCCGACGCGGCCATGAGGGAACTGCTCGACGAGGCCGCGCGGGAAGCGTTCGACATCATGCAGTACGGCTTCGAGACCCCGGGCCAGGGGCTCGCCCCGGTGTGGCCGGGCGGTCAGTGGGCAGGCCCGAACCCGGCGTACGTGCCGCTGATGGGGGAGAACTGGTCCTTCGACACCGCGGCCGGGCTCCGCAGCTACGAGCGCGCGGTGCTGCCCTTCTTCTGGGCGAGCTACCTGCCGCAGACGCTCAGCGGCGAGCAGACCTACCTGATCGGGCTGCGGGATTCATCGGGCGAGCTGCTGTCGGGGAAACGACGCTACCGGCTCCGGGTGCCGGCCGACGTGCCCGTCGACAAGTTCTGGTCGCTGATCGTCTACGGCGCGAAGACCAAGTCGTTCATCCCGAACGAGTTGGACCGTGCCGGGTTCGACTCGTACGCGGGCTCCGGTCTGGTGTTGCGCGACGACGGATCGGTGGACATCTACCTGGGAGAGAGGCCCGAGGGACACGAGTCCAACTGGCTCCCGGCGAGCGGCGAGGACTTCTTCGTCATGTTCCGGCTCTACGGACCGCAGGAGTCCTTCCGCGACAAGATGTGGCGGATGCCGGAGATCGAAGCTCTCTGACCGGCACCCCACCCCGTCCGGGGGAATGGGCCGGACGGGGCAGGGCGGGGTGTCGCCCCGAAGAGGGTCACCGCCCCAGTCGGGTGAGCGCTCGGGTCGCGGCGTGGTATCCGCACATGCCGTGAGCGGCAGGCCCGGGTGGCGTAGCGGCGGAGCAGATGTACATACCGGGGACGCCGAGGTCGTACGGCTGCAGCGTGATCCGGGGTCCGAAGACGAGTTGGAGCGGGTCCTTGGAGCCGGTGTTGATGTCGCCGCCGACGAAGTTGGCGTTGTAGCGCGACATCTCGGTGGTCGAGCAGACCGCGGTGCCGACGATGCGCTCGCGGAACCCCGGCGCGAAGCGTTCGATCTGCGCGATGACGGCCTCGGTGGCGTCGCCGGTGAAGCCGCTCGGCACATGCGCGTACGACCACACCGGGTGCACATCCCCGACGCTGCGGGAGGGGTCCGCGAGGTACTGCTGGCCGACGAGGACGAAGGGCCGCTCCGGCATCCGGCCCGCGGCGATCGCCCTCTCCGTGGCGGCGATCTCGGCGAACTCACCGCCGAGGTGGACGGTGCTGGAGCGCCGCGCGTCCGGGTTGGTCCAGGGGACGCCCCCGTCGACCGCGAAGTCCACCTTGAAGGCGCCCGGTCCGTACCGGAAGCGGTTGAAGGCCCGGCGGATCCGGTCCGGCAGCCGGGGGCCGAGGATCGCGGCCACCTGCCGTGGGTCCAGGTCGAAGAGCGTCAGGTCCGCCGCGGGCAGGTTCGCCGCGGTCACCCGGGCGCCGGTCTCGATCCGCCCGCCGAGGGCCTCGAACTCGGCGGCCAGGGCGCCGGCGATCGCACCGGATCCGCCCTCGGCCACCTTCCAGCCGTAGCGGTGGCCCGCGGTGAGCATGCCCTTGCCGATGGCCGAGCTCATCGGCTCGTGCAGTGGCCGGAAGGTGTGCGCCGCGACGCCGCCCCACAGGCCCCGCGCCTGCGGAGTGCGGAAGACGCGCGCGAGCGCCGCCGCAGGCAGGGGAGTGGGTGCCCCGAAGCCGGCCAGCGCCACCGGGTGCCGAGGCACCCGCAGCAGTGGCCCGAGCATCGACGGCCCGATCTTCTCGAAGTGCTCGACCGGACGCCGGAACAGGGCGCGCCAGGCGGCACCGTCGACCCCGAGACCCGCGGCGGTCTCGGCGACGCCGCGCCGCAGTACCCCTGCGGTGCCGTCGTCGAGGGGGTGCACGCACTCGAGTTCCGCGGAGAGCCAGCGCAGCCCGCGCTTCTCGAGGTCGATCGTGGCGAGGAACGGGGAACCGACGGCCATCGGGTGGATCGCCGCGCAGTGGTCGTGCACCAGGCCCGGGACGATCGCCTCGAAGGAGCGGAGCCCGCCGCCGACGGTGTCGCCCGCCTCCAACAGGGTGGTCTCGACGCCCGAGCGGGCCAGGGTGATCGCGGCGGCGAGCCCGTTGGGCCCGCCGCCGACGACGGTGCCGGTGGTCATGCCCGCGAGCCTATCCCGGTGCCGAGGGGGAAGCGGTCGTGGTCCGCCGACCAGGTGATCTCGCACGCGACGGGGCCGTCGGGCAGCCAGGGCTGGGTGTTCACGCACTCCGTGACGCTCCACCGCCCGCGCGCCACCACACCCAGTGCGGCGTCGATGATCTTGAAGTCCTGGCGCAAGCGTGTGATCGGCTGGGACTCGGCCCACACCACGATCACCTCGCCCGGCTCGAAGCCGGCCTGCTCCTGCACCGCGGCGATGAGCGTCTCGTCGTGCAGGTGACCGTCGCCGAAGTTGAAGCCGATCAGGGTGTTGCACACCAGCTCACCCTCGCGGAGGGTGCGCTGCTCGACATCGGGCACGTGGCTCAGCAGCGTCGAGAACAGGCCGCGGCCGTTGCTGTGCAGCGCCCGCCAGCCGAGCCCCATGTTCATCAGCGTCTCGGCCCATTCGCGGGGAACGCCGGTCGCGACGAACTGGTCGACGGTGTTGCTCGCCTGCCGCTGCACCCGGTTCAGCTTCTCCTCGGCGCCGGGCGCGAAGGCCCACATGCCCGTCGCCCAGTTGCCCGCGTACTGGCGCAGCGAGGGCAGGAAGGAGACCTTGTCGGGCCGGATGTTGCCGAGCACGGGGAAGAAGACGAGCGCGGCGAGCACCACCAGGATCAGCCACGACGGATTCATGTCCACCACCGAATAGCCGTCCTGCGCGGGGAATCCGACGAACAGGATCAGAGCGGTGTACGCGAAGAGCAGGTTCCACTCCAGCGGGACGGCCAGCGGGAAGGTGGAGATGATGAACAGGTGGTAGCACACCATGAACACGGCGCAGACGACGGTGAGGGTGCGGTTCACCGAGAACAGCAGGATCAGCGGCGCGGCGATCTCGACGACGGTGCCGAGGCCCTCCGCCATGAACCGGGCGAGGCCCGACGGCAGCAGGTCGTGCGGCGCGCGCCGGTAGTGGGCGCGGCGCAGGCCCTTGAAGGGCATGCACGGCGAGTTGGAGACCATCACGGGGATCACGTTGATGAAGTGCTTGCCGATCTTCGACAGGCCGGCGCCGACCCAGACGACCACGATGAGCAGCTTGAGCCCGACGATCATCGTCGCGAAGGAGAACAACGGCAGCAGCCCGAACATGATCATCGCCGGCATGTACTGCTCGCCGCGGGCGGCGAGGAAGATCGTCTTGTCCCGCAGGCCGATCAGGACGAGCAGCGCGACCGGAGCGATCATGAGCCAGGGCGCCACCAGCTCGTGCGGTGCGGAATCGAGCACGATCCCGCCGGGCAGCGCGATGCCCAGCGCCAGCGCCACGAGCAGCAGCACGTACAGGCCCACGTCGAGCGCGGTGCGGCGGGTGCCGGCGGTGCCGGGCACCCACGTGAAGGGCCGCAGCCGGATGGTGCCCGTGCGGGCCCAGAACCGGATGCCGCCCGTCATCGGCTTGATCTTGAAGGTCAGCGGACCCCAGGCGCCCGCGATCCCGATGGCCTCGAGCAGGGTGGTCCACAGCACCAGCTTCTGATAGACGATGGGCTGGTTCCACCACGTGGAGACCTCCCAGAAGTGCAGGCCCGACGTGGCGGTCGCGAGCACGACGCCGCCGAAGGCGTAGAGCACCACCAGCTTCACGACGTAGATGACGAAGGCGACCTTCTGCGTGCCGAAGCCGTGCTCGACCCAGCGCTGGGTCGCGAACCGGAGCCGCTCCTGCAGAGGCCGGGTGAGAAACTCGGCCGGATCGACCGCGGGGAGGTCGGGTTTCATGAATCCCATGATGAATTCCTAACGGGGAGATGGTGCTTCAGGAGCGATGAGCTGCGTCGAGGCGGCGCAGGGAGGGCTTGTCGATCTTGCCGACGGGGTTCTTCGGCAGCGTCTCGAGCACGGTGATGTCCACCGGCTGCTTGTACTTCGCGAGCTGTGCGCGGGCGTGCGCGGCGATCGCCTCGACGTCGAGCACGGCGCCCGGCGCGGCCGAAACGTACAGTACCGGCAATTCGCCGTACTTCGCGTCGGGGCGGCCGATGACGGCGGCCTCGGCGACACCGTCCACGCCGTACACCGTGGTCTCGATCTCCTTGGGGTAGATGTTCTCCCCGCCGCGGATGATCATGTCCTTCGCCCGGTCCACCAGGCGGAGGTAGCCGTCCTCGTCGAGGACGCCCACGTCGCCGGTGTGCAGCCAGCCGTCGACGATCGTCTTGGCGGTCTCCTCGGGCCGGCCCAGGTAGCCGCGCATGATGTTCGGTCCGGCGAGCAGGACCTCGCCCGGCTCGCCGACGGGGACCTCGGCACCGTCGGGCCCGGCGATCCGCACCTGCTGGCCCGGCAGCGGCACTCCCACGCTGCCCACCTTGCGGACACCGTCGAGCGGGTTGCAGGTCGCGGCGCAGGTGCATTCGGACAGCCCGTAGCCCTCGATCAGCGGGAACCCGTAGCGGGCCTCGAAGCCCTCCAACAGTTCCCGGCTCGCGGGAGCCGCGCCGCAGACGCCGAAGCGCATCTTCGGCAGCTCCGGCCGCACCTCGGGCGGCAGGCCCGCCAGCATCGTGTAGATCGTGGGCACCGCGGAGAAGTACGTCGCGCCCGTCTCGGCGAGCACGTCGAAGAAGGTACGCGGGTCGAACCGGCCGGCGATCGTCACGCGGCCGCCCCCGCGGAGCGGATTGAGCGCGGACACCACGATGGCGTTCACGTGGAACAGCGGCAGGATCAGCAGACTGTGATCGTTCTCGTCGAACGCGAAGGCCGCCGAGGACATCTCGCTCATCGCGACGAGGTTCGCGTGGTCGAGCATCACGCCCTTCGGGCGACCGGTGGTGCCGGAGGTGTAGATCAGCAGCGCCAAGTCGGACGGTGCCGCTACCGGTTCCGCGGTGTCGGGGGCGTGCCCCAGGAGCGAGTCGGCGGGGACGACGGTGACTCCGGCGGGGGCACCGGCGTCGGTGACGAGGACCGCGGCCCCCGCGTCCTGCACCTGGTACTCGACCTCCGGCTGCGCCAGATACGGGTTGATCGGCGTCGCGGCCGCACCCAGATGCCACGACGCAAACAGGGTGACCACGAGCAGCGCGGTGTTCGGCAGCTTCACCGCGACCACGTCGCCGCGGCCGATGCCAGCGGCCCGGAGGGCGGCCGCGGCGCTGCGCACGGCACCGTCGAAGGCGGCGTTGTCCAGATCGAGCGCGTCGTCCGCCACCGCGGGCGCGTGCGGCGCGGCCGCGGCGCGCACCGCGGGCAGGTGGGCGAAGGTGGTGAAGTCGAAGGTCACGGGGGCTCCTTGTGCGGTAGGTGTAACCACCGTAGGGCCGCAGTGATCGTGGTCACATCGTCCAGAGGTGACGAGATGTGACGGCGGTTTCGTCCTCTGAGGACGAATTCATCCTCTCGACGTCCGTTTCGGGCGCTAGACTTTGGCGATGGATCCCGATGCGCCGCGCCGGCTGATCGCCCGCGTGCTGCAGTCGGCGTCGCGGCGCGAGGTCTCCGACGCCATGACGGACCGGATCGCCACGGACATCCCCGGCCTACGGGCCGACGACGCCATCTTCGGGGCGCTGGCGGCGAGCGTCGAGGCGAACGTCGAGAACGTCACCCACGCCGTCGTTCTCGACGTGCCCGTCGAGCGCATCGAGGTCCCGCTCGCCGCCCTCGAGTTCCCGCGCCGACTCGCGCAGCGCGGCCTGGCCGCGACGTCCCTCGTGCGCGCCTACTACCTCGGGCAGCAGACGATGATGGCTCTCGTCGCCGATGCGCTGGATGCGGATCCCGATGCCGGGCAGGAGCTGCGGGAGGCGGCGCTGCGCTGGCTCGTGGGATGGTCCTTCGACTACAACGACGTCGTCACCCAGCGGGTCCTCGAGGAGTACGAGGCGGAGCGCGCGGTCTGGGTCGACGCCCGGAGCGGCGCACGGACGGTGCGGGTGCTCGAGGTGTTGGAGGGCGAGGTGCCGAGTGTGGCGGCCGCCTCCGCGAGCATCCGGTACCCGTTGCGAGGGAGCCACATCGGGATGGTGGTCTGGTACGCCGAGGGCGTCGACGAGGTCGAGCGGATCGAGCACTTCCTCCGCGCGCTCGGGGAGGCCGCCGCCGCCACGGCGCCCCCGCTCTCGGTGGCGATCGACCGGCTCACCGTCTGGGCCTGGTTGCCGGTCACCGACGGGGACGCGGCGATCGCCGCGTCCCGCGCGTTCGTCACCGCCGACCCGGAGTCGCCCCGGGTGGCCCTGGGGCCGCCTCGTACGGGTCTCGAGGGTTTCCGCGCGACGAACCGCGCCGCCCGCGAGGTGCGCCGAGTCGCGGACGCGACGGGCTCGAGACTGCTGGTCGCGACGGATCCCGGGGTCGGGCTCGCCGCTCTCGTCGCGCAGGACGTGGGCGCCGCGCGGTCGTGGGCCGACGGGGTACTCGGCGAGCTGTCCGGGGAGAGCGCCGCCGACGAGCGGCTGCGGAGCACGCTCGAGGTCTTCCTGCGCACCGGAGGAAGCTTCAAGGCGACCGCCGAGCAGCAGCTCATGCACCCGAACTCCGTCAAGTACCGGGTGCGGCGCGCGATCGTGCGCCGCGGCCGGCCGATCGGCGACGACCGGCTGGATGTGGAGGTCGCGCTCGCGGTACGCAGGATCTTCGGCCCGCAGGCTCTCGGCAACCCGGCGCGGACGTCGTCCGACGCAGGTCACTAAGCTGACCGTGCAACCGGCACCGTGAATGAGGAGCGCAAGTGACCCGTCCCGTGGTATTGATCGCCGACAAGCTGGCACCGTCGACAGTGGAGGCGCTCGGTGACGGCGTCGAGGTGAAGTGGGTCGACGGACCCGATCGCCCGGCCCTGCTCGCCGCGGTGCCCGAGGCCGACGCGCTGCTCGTCCGCTCGGCGACCACCGTCGACGCGGAGGTCCTCGCGGCCGCCACCAAGCTCAAGATCGTCGCCCGCGCGGGCGTCGGCCTCGACAACGTGGACGTCCCCGCCGCCACCGAGCGCGGTGTCCTCGTGGTCAACGCGCCCACCTCGAACATCCACACGGCCGCCGAGCACGCCGTCGCGCTCATGCTGGCCACCGCGCGCCAGATCCCCGCGGCCGACAAGACCCTGCGCGAGCACACCTGGAAGCGCAGCGCGTTCAACGGCGTCGAGATCCTCGGCAAGACCGTGGGCGTCGTCGGCATGGGCCGGATCGGCCAGCTCGTCGCGCAGCGCCTCGCGGCCTTCGAGACCAAGATCATCGCGTACGACCCCTACGTCAGCCCCGCCCGCGCCGCCCAGCTCGGCATCGAGCTGGTGACCCTCGACGAGCTCGTCGAGCGCGCCGACCTGATCACGGTGCACCTGCCGAAGACGCCCGAGACCAAGGGCCTCATCGGTCGTGAGCTGCTGGCGAAGGCCAAGAAGGGCGTCATCATCGTCAACGCCGCTCGCGGCGGCCTCGTCGACGAGCAGGCCCTCGCGGACGCGATCACCTCGGGCCACGTCTTCGGCGCCGGCCTCGACGTCTTCGAGACCGAGCCGTGCACCGACAGCCCGCTGTTCGAGCTGCCGCAGGTCGTCGTGACCCCGCACCTCGGCGCCTCGACCTCCGAGGCCCAGGACCGCGCCGGCACCGACGTCGCCAAGAGCGTCCGCCTGGCCCTGGCCGGCGAGTTCGTGCCGGACGCCGTCAACGTCAAGGGCGGCGCCGTCGACGAGGAGGTCGCGCCCTGGCTCGAGCTCACCCGCAAGCTCGGCGTGCTGCTGGGCGGCCTGCCCGGCGGCCAGCTGCCGGAGAAGATCGGCGTCACCGTCCGCGGCGAGCTGGCCAGCGAGAACGTCGACATCCTGCAGCTCTCGGCGCTGCGCGGCCTCTTCTCCGCCGTCATCGAGGACGCGGTCACCTTCGTCAACGCCCCCGCCCTCGCGGAGGAGCGCGGCGTGAGTGCCGAGCTCGAGAAGGTCTCGGAGAGCCCCAACCACCGCAGCCTCGTCGACGTGCGCGCCGTCTACGGCGACGGCACCGTCCAGAACGTCTCGGGCACCCTGTCGGGCCTGGGCCGCGTCGAGAAGATCACCAACGTCAACGGCCGCAACTTCGACCTGCGTGCCGAGGGCCTCAACCTGTTCATCGCCTACGGCGACAAGCCGGGCTCGCTCGGCAAGATCGGCACGCTTCTCGGCGACGCCGGCATCGACATCCAGGCCGCGGCGCTGAGCCAGGACGCCGAGGGCGACGGTGCGACGGTGCTGCTGCGCGTCAGCCAGGCCGTCCCGGCCGAGCTGCAGAAGGCCATCGCCGAGGCGGTCGCCGCCACCACCATCGCGCAGGTGGACCTGTCGTGAAGCTCGCGGTGATCGGCGGGGACGGTATCGGCCCCGAAGTGACGGCGGAGGCACTCAAGGTCCTGCGCGCCGTGGTCGGCGACTTCGAGACCACCGACTACGACCTGGGCGCTCGGCGCTACGAGCGCAACGGAGAGCTGCTCACCGACGAGGACCTCGCGTCCCTGCGCGAGCACGACGCGATCCTCCTCGGCGCCATCGGTGACCCGCGCAAGGTCCCGCCCGGCGTGCTCGAGCGCGGCCTGCTGCTCAAGATGCGTTTCGCGCTGGACCACCACGTCAACCTGCGACCGTCCAAGCTCTTCCCCGGCGTCGAGTCGCCCCTGCGCAACCCGGGCGAGATCGACTTCGTCGTGGTCCGCGAGGGCACCGAGGGGGCGTACACCGGCAACGGCGGCGCGATCCGCGTCGGCACGCCGCAGGAGGTCGCGAACGAGACCTCGGTCAACACCCGCTTCGGCGCCGAGCGCGTGGTGCGCTTCGCCTTCCGGCTGGCGCAGTCGCGCCGCAAGAAGCTGACGCTGGTGCACAAGACCAACGTGCTGGTGCACGGCGGCGGGCTGTGGCAGCGCACCGTCGACGAGGTGGCGCAGGAGTTCCTCGACGTCTCCGTCGACTACTGCCACATCGACGCGGCCACGATCTACCTGGTCACCGACCCGTCGCGGTTCGACGTGATCGTCACCGACAACCTCTTCGGCGACATCCTTACCGACGAGGCCGGCGCGATCTCGGGCGGCATCGGCCTGGCCGCATCGGGCAACATCGACGCGACGGGCGTCAACCCGTCGATGTTCGAGCCCGTGCACGGCAGCGCCCCGGACATCGTCGGCCAGGGCGTCGCGGATCCCACGGCGGCGATCCTGTCCGCCGCGATGCTGCTGCGGCACCTCGGCAACGAGGAGGGCGCACAGCGCATCGAGGCCGCCGTGACGGCGGATCTCGCCGCGCGCGGCGGTGCCCCGATCCGCACCACCGAGGTCGGCGACCGGATCGCCGCCGCCGTCGCTCGGTAGCGCCGGGGCCTCCGGCGGGCCGGACTTCTCGACCGCAGCGGGCGTCCGCCACCTCCCTTTCCCGGGGGTGGTGGGCGTCCGCTGCGGCGTTTCTCGACGGGCTTATCCCGAACCGCCGTCCGGTTCCGCCCGCGCCGATTAGCCTGTCGGGCAGGCGTTCGAGACCACGGGCGCCCTGTCCGGGAGGGTCCTCACGATGTCCGAATCGAATCCGAGCCCGGTGGCTGCGGCGAAGTCGTTGAACGTGCTCGACGCGTTCTTCCTCTACGGCGAGTCGCCGACCACGATGATGCACGTGGCGGCCCTGCTGCGGTTCAGCCCGCCGCCGGGCGCGCCCGCGGACTACGTGGAGCAGTTGGTGGCCGGGATCCGCCGGGACGCGGTGGTCCAGGACCCGTGGAACAGGAAGCTGCGCGCGCCGCGGGTGACGCCCTATCCGCTTCAGGCCTGGGTGGTGGACGAGGACATCGATCTCGACTACCACTTCCGGCACTCGGCGCTGGGCTCGCCGGGCGGCGAACGCGAACTGGGAGACCTGGTGTCGCGGCTGCACAGCACCCCGCTCGACCTGAACCGGCCGCCGTGGGAGATGCACGTGATCGAGGGGCTGGCCGACGGCGGCTTCGCGATCTACGCGAAGCTGCACCACTCGCACGTCGACGGGTACTCCGCGCTGCAGCTGCTGCTGCGCAGCCTGCTCCCGGATCCGGATGCGCTGGACACGCCGATCATGTTCGCGGTGCCCGCGGAGATCCCCGGGGTGTCGGACGGCGGGGCCGACGGTGCCGAGCCGGCCGAGTCCGGCGCGACGGATGAGGACGGGGCGCACGCCGGGCTGCTGAGCCGGGTCGCCGACACCGTCACCCTGCCGGTCCGCGCGGTCGCCGAGACCGCCGGTCGGATCGGCGCCGTCGCCGAGCAACTCGGCAGCATGGCCGGGCAGCTGGGTGGGGCGGTCGGCCGGATCGTCCGGCCCGCGGACGGCCTGGACCGGCCGAGTGTCGCGCTGAGCGCGCCCGATTCGATCTTCAACCGGAAGGTGGGGCGTCACCGGCGGTTCTCCACCCAGGACCTGAGCCTCACGGAGATCAAGCGCGTCGCGAAGGCCCGTGGGGCCACCGTCAACGACGTGTGCCTCGCGGTGCTCGGCGGCTCGTTGCGCAGGTTCCTCGCCGAGCTCGGCGAGCTGCCGGACCGGTCGCTGATCTCGTTCGTGCCGATCAGCCTGCGGCCGCCGGGCGCCACCGGGGGCGGCAACGCGGTGGGCGGAATGCTGGTGGCGTTGGGGACCGACATCGCCGATCCGCTCGACCGGTTGTCCGCCGTGGTGGCGTCCGCGCGGGCCGGGAAGGCGCAGTTCGACGGGCTGTCGCAGGACGCGGCCATGGCCCTGAGCTTCTCCATGCTCGGCCCGGCCGCGACCCAGGCCGTGCTGTCCACCGCCGGGGTGCCGACGCCGGTGCCGCCCACCTTCAACGTGAGCGTGAGCAACGTGCCGGGGCCGCGGGAGACCCTCTACTTCCGTGGCAGTCGACTGCTCGGGATGTACCCGGTGTCGATCCCGTACCACTCGTCGCTGAACGTGACCTTCCTCGGTTACCGCGATCAGCTCGACTTCGGGTTCATCGGGGATCGCGATGCATCGCCGCACCTGCAGCGGCTGGCCGTGTACACCGGGGAGGCGCTGACCGAGCTGGCGGCCGCGGTGGACGCCGCCGCGGAGTCCACCGCCCCGGCGACGGAGGGGGCTACGCCGGCGTAGCCGGAGGGCGGCGAGGCGCACAGACTGGCGGGCCCAGGATCCGCACCGCCGCCACTCCCGGTAGACGGAGGATCAGTAGTACTCCCATTCGTCAGGAGCCTGTTCGCGCCCGATGCCGAGTTCGGTCATGCCGGCGGAGGTGAGCACACGGGGTGGGGCGCCCCAAACGAATTCGATGACTTCCGTGGCCAGAGCGACGACCTCATCGCGGAAGTGATCGAGGCTGTTGTGCGCTCGCTGACTCCGATCGAAGAACCAACTCGGCATCGGTGGTCCCTCGAGCCAGCCGCTGGTCGGTGACTTCGCACTCGCGTACGACGCGGCGCAACCGCGTAGGACCCACTTGATCACGTTCGGACTGACCGTCCGGGGCGGCATCCCGCCCTCTGTGTACTTGACCTCCGGGATCAGGCTTCCGCCCTCGATCGCGTCAGCGAGGGGGACGCCGTAGAAGTCGGCGAGTACGCGGTAGCGGGTGGAGTGGAACGCCGCGATATCGCCGCCCCAGGACTCGTACTTCTGTGCGTCGAGGTAGCTCTCGAACAGGTCTCGGTAAGCAGACACCGGCGGGTCCGATCGGTGAGGTGGTCCGTGCCGGCTCGGCACGAAGCCGACGTTACTGACTGGGGCTGACATCTCCGCGGCGCATCACGGCGTGGTCAGACCGGTGCGCGGTCGCGCGGGACCAAGGGGTACGCGAGCAGCGGCGCGATCGCGACGATCGCGAAGGCCGCAGCGAACCCGGTGGCGGTGATCAGCACGCCCAGGAGCGGGCCCGTCGCCGTGGTGACGACGTACTGCCCGGTGTTCTGGATGCCCAGCGCCCGGCCGCTGTAGTCCGGTCCGGCCTTCTCGGCGATCGCGGTGAACGCGAGCCCGTTGTCGGCGACGGTGACGGTGGAAGCGATGAGGAAGACCGCGATCGCGACGGGTGACTCGACGGCGGTCAGCGCGCCGAGCGCCCCTATCGATACCGCCGCGGCCACCGCGATCCACTTGATCGGCTCGGTGCGTGAGCCCATCCGGTCCGACCACGCGCCCGCGGCGATGCGCCCGACCGCGCCGAACAGCTGGCTCGCGGAGACCAGCAGGCCCGCGGACGCAGGCGACCAGTGCAGTCCGACGATCAGCCAGGTGATGCCCCACGTCCAGAGCGCGCCCTGTGGCAGCACGAGCAGGAGGGATACGGCGTGGATTCGCACCAGGAACGAGTCCTGCCGGTACGGATTCACGGATGCCGCCGGTCCGGTCGGGCCGGATGCGGGCCGGGGCGGGTCGACGATGAAGGCCACCACCAGGATCAGCGACAGCACGGCGACCGCCAGCGGCACCGTCATCGCCCACGCCGGGCCCGCGCTGCTCGCGAGGAACGGCATCGTCACCGACAGGAGGGCCACGCCCAGCGGCTGCGAGGTCTGCCGGATCCCCATCGCGGTGCCGCGCGACGATGCGGGGAACCAGCCGACCACGATCCGACCGCTCGCGCCGTTGGCGCTTGCCGCCATGCCGGCGGCGACGAACAGGCCGAGCGCGGCCACGGGCAGGGGTGCTCCGGTCGCGAACGCGGCGACGGTGCCGGCGAGCCCGGCCGTCGCGCCGGCCATGCTGACGATGAGGACGCTCCGCTCGCCGTACCGGTCGATCAGCACGCCCCACGGGATCGTGGTGAGCAGCAGCCCGGCGGGCGCCGCGGCTGCGAAGACGCCGGCCGAACTGACGGAGAGCCCGTCCCGGATGAGCTGTGGGATGAGGAACGCGACGGCGTTCACGGCGACGGTCGATGTGATCGCGGCGGTCATGGACACCACCAGGATCCACCAGCGGCGGGCGGCGGACATCTCCATATCAAATCCCAATCAGTGGAACGACATGCTTATATATTGGGATGAAGCCTAGCTGATCGAAGTATTCGCGGCCAGCGGTAGGGTGTGTGACATGCGCCTTGCACGAATCGCCAGCAGTGACGGTGTCGCCTTCGCGGCCATCGAGGGGGACCCCGACGACGGTGCCCGGGCTCGCGAGATCGCCGAGCATCCCTTCGGCACACCGGAGTTCACCGGCCGCAGCTGGGCGCTCGATGATGTGCGCCTGCTCGCCCCGATCCTGGCCAGCAAGGTGGTCTGCATCGGGAAGAACTACGCGGCGCACGCCGCCGAGATGGGCGGTGAGGCGCCGGCGGATCCGGTGATCTTCATCAAGCCCAACACCTCGATCATCGGCCCGCTCGCGTCGATCAAGCTGCCCCGCAGCTCGCAGCAGGTGGACTACGAGGGTGAGCTGGCCGTCGTCATCGGCCAGCCCTGCCGCGATGTGCCCGCCGCCCGCGCGAAGGACGTGATCCTGGGCTACACGGTCGCCAACGACGTGACCGCGCGCGATCACCAGCGCCACGACGGCCAGTGGACCCGCGGCAAGAGCTACGACACCTTCTGCCCCCTGGGCCCGTGGATCGAGACGGAGTTCGACCCGTCGGACGCGCGGATCTACACCGAGCTCGACGGCCAGATCAAGCAGGACGCGCGGACCTCGGACATGATCCACTCCGTCGGCGACATCGTCGAGTGGATCTCCTCGGTCATGACCCTGCTCCCGGGCGACGTGATCCTCACCGGCACGCCGGAGGGCGTCGGCCCCATCACCGCCGGGCAGCACGTCGCCGTCACCGTCGAGGGGATCGGCACCCTGACCAGCCTCGCCGAGGATCGCTGACGATCCGGCCGTTCGTTCTCGCGCCGCGCCGGCCTGGGAGCCCGGCGGGCCTCACCGCTGGACCGCGCGGGAGCCGGCGTCGGCGGGCAGGCGCAGGGCGCCGATCAACGGGATGAGGAGTAGTGCCGCCAGGGGGAGGAAGGCCAGGCGGTAGCCGAGTTCGGTCGCGCCGGGTCCGGCCGCCGCTAGTCCGGCGCCCGCGGCCGCGGCGACCGCCGCCACCCCGAGGGCGGTACCCACCTGCTGCAGGGTGGCGGACAGGCCGTTGGCCGAGCTGCGCAGTTCTCGGGGGACGTCCGCGAACATCATGGTGTTGTACGCGCTGAACCCGATCGAGCGGACCGCGCCGCTGAACACCAGCAGCGCGAAGATCACCGGACCGGGGGTCGCGCCGTCGACCCACACGAACGCGACCAGCGCGCCCGCCCCGGCCACGATCGACCCGACCAGCGTCCGCCGGAAACCGAGGAGCCGGATGATCGGGGTGGTCAGCGGCTTGATGCCGAGATTGCCGAGGAAGACGGCCGTCACCATCGCGCCGGCCGCGGCCGCGCTCCAGCCGAATCCGGCCTGGAACAGCAGGACGAAGAGGAACGGCGCGCCGCTGATCACCAGGCGGTAGACCGAGCCGCCCACGTTGCCCGCGCGGAAGGTCCGGATCCGCATCAGCGCGGGTTCGAAGAGGGGATGCTCGCGGCGTGCCATGCTCCGCGCCGCGACCACCGCGAGCGCGACCGACCCGCCGAAGAGCGCGGCCACGAGCCACGGCCGCCCGCTCCGGAGAAGCTCAGCGCCGCCCGTGAGACAGATGACCGCGCCCGCGGTCAGCAGGTAGCCCCGGCGATCGAACGGGGCGATCGTCGTCTCGTCGTCCGGCGGAACCAGGACCAGCCCGCCGATCGCCAGCGCGATCCCGAGCGGAACGTTGAGGGCGAAGATCCACCGCCACCCCAGGGTGTCGGTGATGACGCCGCCGACGAACGGTGCGATGACCGGCGCGAGCAGCGAGGGCCAGGTCAGGTACGCCATCGCCGCCAGGAGGTCGGACGGGCGCACGCTGCGGAGCACGGCGATCCGCCCGACCGGGATCATCAGCGCGCCGAATACCCCCTGGGCCATCCGGAAGACGCACAGCCAGAACAGGCTCGGAGCCAGCGCGCAGGCGACCGACGCGCCGGTGAAGCCCACCACCGAGCACAGGAATGCGGGTCGGGTGCCGAACCGGTCCGCGACCCACGCCGCCGCCGGGATGGCGACGGCCACCGCGAGCAGATACCCGACGATGGCCGGGCTCACGCCCGCCGGCGTGACCCCGAACTCCCGTGCCACTGCGGGGGCCGCGGTCTGCAGCACGGTCCCGTCCAGGTTCTCGAGGAACAGGGCGCCGGCGACGAGGACCGCGAGGCGACGGCTGAATCCGGTGGTCACCGCGGCGAGAGTACCGCCGCCCGGCTCCACGCCCTCGTTCGGGCGGGGACGCGCCCGACTACCCTGGACCCCGTGACTGAGTCTTCCGCCGCACCGTCGAACACCCCCGTCCGCGTGCGCTTCTGCCCGTCGCCCACCGGCACCCCGCACGTCGGCATGGTGCGTACCGCGCTGTTCAACTTCGCCCACGCGCGACACACGGGCGGCACCTTCGTCTTCCGCATCGAGGACACGGACGCCGCCCGTGACAGCGAGGAGAGCTACGCCGCGATCCTCGAGTCGCTGCGCTGGCTCGGCCTCGACTGGGACGAGGGGCCCGAGGTGGGCGGCCCGTACGGCCCGTACCGCCAGTCCGAGCGCAAGGATCTGCACCTCGACGTGGTGCGGCGCCTCGTCGAGGGCGGCTTCGCCTACGAGGCCTTCTCCACCCCCGAGGAGGTGGAGGCACGGCACGTGGCGGCCGGCCGCAACCCGAAGCTGGGCTACGACAATTTCGATCGTGACCTCACGGATGAGCAGCGCGCCGCCTACCGGGCCGAGGGACGCAGCCCCGTCGTGCGCCTGCGGATGCCCGACCACGACTTCACCTGGAACGACATGGTCCGCGGCGAGACCACCTTCGCCGCGGGCAGCGTGCCCGACTTCGCGCTCACCCGCGCGAACGGCGACCCGCTGTACACCCTGGTCAACCCCGTCGACGACGCGATGATGAAGATCACGCACGTGCTCCGCGGGGAGGACCTGCTCAGCTCCACGCCGCGGCAGCTCGCGCTGTACGAGGCGCTGGAGAAGATCGGTGTCGCCGAGCGCACGCCCGAGTTCGGGCACCTGCCGTTCGTGATGGGGGAGGGCAACAAGAAGCTCTCCAAGCGTGATCCCGAGTCGAACCTGTTCCACCACCGCGACCGCGGCTTCCTCCCCGAGGGGCTGCTCAACTACCTCGCGCTGCTCGGCTGGGGCATCTCGGCCGACAACGACGTCTTCAGCCTCGACGAGATGATCGCGGCCTTCGACGTGCACCGCGTCAACTCCAACCCCGCGCGGTTCGACCAGAAGAAGGCCGACGCGATCAACGCCGAGCACATCCGCCTCCTCACTCCTGAGGACTTCGCGGGGCGCCTGCGGGCCTTCCTCGTCGAGCGGGGCTACGTCGACGGTGCCCGGCTCGGTGCCGAGTTCGCCACCGCGGCGGAGCTGGTCCAGACCCGCATCGTCGTGCTCTCGGACGCCTGGGACCTGCTGAAGTTCCTCTACGTCGATGAGGCCGACTTCGCCGTCGACCCCGCGGCCGCGGCCAAGAACATCAAGGCCGACGCCGGCGAGGTGCTCGATGCCGCCATCGCCGCCCTGGAGGGGCTCGGCGAGTGGACCACCGAGGCGATCGAAGAGGCGCTCAAGGGCAAGCTCATCGACGAACTGGCGCTCAAGCCGCGCAAGGCCTACGCCCCGATCCGCGTCGGCGTCACGGGCTCGCCCATCAGCCCGCCGCTGTTCGAGTCCCTGGAGCTGCTCGGCCGGGAGCGCACCCTGGGTCGCCTCGCCGCCGCTCGTGCGCTCGTGCCCGCCGACGGTGCTGCCCCGCAGCAAGGATGACCAGGCGATTTGGCGTTCCCGGCGCTGCTGGGTAAGCTGGATCGCGGCTCAAAACGAGGTCGGAAACGTCCTCGAAGAGAGTCATTGGCCTATGGTGTAATTGGCAACACAGCTGATTCTGGTTCAGCCATTCTAGGTTCGAGTCCTGGTAGGCCAGCGTGACAACGCCCTCGCGTGAGCGGGGGCGTGTCCTAGCCCCCGTCGTCTAGCGGCCTAGGACGCCGCCCTCTCACGGCGGTAGCGTGGGTTCGAATCCCATCGGGGGTACTCGTAGTCGAAGGCCCGGACTCCAGGCGGTTTCTAGGGGTCGACGCAACACTGCCTGTTCTACTGGGTGGTGATTAGATCACGCATACGCTCGGCTGGGGTTTCCCAGCCGAGCGTTTTGCGTGGTCGGCTGTTGAGTTGCTGAGCGACGTGCTCGAGATCCGCGGGGCCGTAGACGCTCAGGTCGGTGCCCTTGGGGAAGTACTGCCGGAGCAGCCCGTTGGTGTTCTCGTTGGTGCCGCGCTGCCAGGGGCTGGCTGGGTCGCAGAAATACACCTGCATATCGGTGGCCACGCTGATCTGCGCATGCCGGGCCAACTCTGCGCCTTGGTCCCAGGTCAGCGACCCGCGTAGGTGCGCGGGCAGGTCTTTCATCGCGGTGATGATCGCGTCGCGGACCTGTTCGGCGTCGTGCCCGTCGGGCAGGTGCAGCAGCATCGTGTAGCGGGTGGAGCGTTCGACGAGAGTGCCGATCGCGGTCTTGTTCTGCTCACCGGTGATGAGATCCCCCTCCCAATGGCCGGGAACAGCACGGTCCTCGACTTCGGCCGGGCGGTCGCTGATCATCACCATCGGGTCGATGAACCGCTGATACCGCTCACCTTCTTTCCGCTGCGGTTTGCGTTTGGTTCGTCCGGTCCGGAGTGCTTGCTGCACTTCTCGTTTCATCCCTCCACGGGCTTGGAAGTACAAGGCCTGGTAGATCGTCTCGTGGCTCACCCGCATGCTCTCGTCGTCAGGGTGATCCCGGCGCAGACGGTGCGAGATCTGCTCCGGCGAGAGCTTCCTCGACAAGCCCTCCTCGACCTCTGCCCGCAGGACCGTGTTCACCACCAGTTTGGACTGCTTCGGCCGCGCCCGAGCCGCCACCGCTACCCGATCGGCCTGATACGGCAGATACCGGCCGCCGATGCTGCGTTGACGGACCTCCCGGGAGATGGTGGAGACGTTCTTGCCGATCCGGGCGGCGATGGTCCGCATCGAGTCCTTGAGTACCAGCCCGTCAGCGATTGCGATGCGGTCATCGAGCGAGAGGTAACGGTCACTGATCGCGATCGCGATCGCCGAAGCATCGTCTCGGCTCGAGATGGCACTGGTCACAGCCTGTTTGTAGATCGTCTTGGTTCGATAGTCCACGACTGTGCCGTCCGGGTGGATCCGCCTGCCACTGGTTCGTCGGATTCCCTGGCGCCAGTCCCGGGCGGTGCGTTCGTTCACCTGCACCTCACGGGCCGCGCGCGCTGACGACCACCCCTGATCGAGCAGCGCGAGAAATCGCTTCCTCGCCTCCGGCTTACCCACCGCCTTCAGCTTGTCCGCCGTGACCAGACCGGCATCGACCAAGACCCTGCGAGCGACCGAGAACGCCACATCGCACTCGATCGCAGCCTTGTTGATCGAGCCGGTCCGATCGAACACCGCCACGATCCGCTCCGGATCTGCCGGCCTACCCGGCCCGCGAGGCGGCCCCACCGGGTGGCCAATCGCCCGCAGAATCGCGTAACACCGCCGCCGCGGCACACCCACCGCGACAGCGGCCTCCTTCACCGGAACACCGGAGTCGACCAGCTGCGCCAGCTCGCCGCCGAACCGGGCACAGTCCTCCTGAAACGACATGATCGCCGCAACCTCTCGTTGAGAGTGTTGCGACGATCATGTGAACCCGCC